>JBOFEZ010000094.1:0-93949 GCA_051648365.1 Fusobacteriaceae bacterium | reverse complement strand
TAAAATTGACAGTGTTTTAGAAAGTTCCCGTTTATCCCAAAGCTCTATTTTTTTTCCATCTACAAAGACTTCCCCAGAAGTAGCTTTTACAAGTCTGCTTATTATGGATAGTAGAGTACTTTTCCCTGGGGAATTTCTAAAGAAACATCCTCTACCACAAGGTGATCTCCATATTTTTTACTTATGTTAGCTATTTTTATCATGCTACTTTTCTCTCCTTTAAAATCATATACATAAGATAGCTTCCACCTAGGAGGTTTATCATTATACTCACTGGGAAACTGTTACTAAAAATTTTACGTTACCGCTATTTACTCCCCAAAACATTATTACTAAAATTATTATTCCTGTAAGTAGTATTAAATTAAAAATATTTTTTTCTATCTCTTTATATTTATGATTCATGTTTCAACCTCCTAAGGATAAGAGTTAAGAATATTCCGCTTCCTATTACTCCTGTAATAAGCCCAATAGGAATTTCATAGGGATAAATCAAAACTCTTCCCAAAATATCACAGATTAATAGAAATACAGCTCCTACTATTCCAGTTTTCATCAATGTTTTGGACAAGTTATCCCCATAAAAAATAGAAACTAAATTTGGAATAATCAGACCCAAAAATGGAATGCCTCCCACAGTAATCATAATAAGGGAAGATATTACACAAACTATTCCCATTCCTAAATTCCTTATGAAATTATAATTTATTCCCAAATTCCTTGCAAAATCTTCCCCCATTCCCGAAAGTGTAAACTGCTTGGAATAGGTAAAAGCTACTATTATTAAGGGAATCAAAATATATAACAATTCATAGTTTCCTTTTAAAATTCCTCCTATCATGATTCCCATTAATGGAACTAAAGCATTGTTTTCTCCCTGGATTTTTTTTATGCTGGCTAAAAAAAGAAAAGTTCCTCCCAGAGAAAAAACTGTTGCCACTAGCATTTTTACCATAAGTGATTCCCCAGGAAAAAAAATTAGTGCTATCAGTATTCCCAATTTAGAAGAATCTGCTACTCCTACCCTGGTAGAAACTACTGTTAAAATAAAAAATATTAAAATTAATATCACGAATTAACCCCTTCACAATTATTTCGATTATCGAAATAATTGTGAAGGTAATTAGTGCCTTTATCAATATAAAGTTGCATATGCAACTTTATGGGTGGAATAAAAAAAAATCCCATTTCTGGGATTATAATTTTTATTTATATAACTTCTGAAATACTTTTTGCTTCTTTTTCTTTCCATCCAAAATTCCTAAAAAAAACAATAATGGATAACAATATTATCCCTCCACCGAGAGCTACACTACCAAAGGGAGAATATAAATCTGTAATCTCTCCTGATATTATAAAAGCTAGGGGCATAGTTAGCTTTACTACTCCTGTTATAGTCCCTACAACTTTTCCCCTTATATTTTCAGGAATATTTTTCTGGAAATACGTACTTGCAGTTACATCTAAAACTCCAAAGGCTATTCCAGAGATAAACATAGCTAATCCCAATACATATCCATTTCTAGTTCCATCTATAGTTGAATCATGGGATATACAATATATAATTATGCATGTCATGAGAAAAACAAGGAATATTTCTGTAAATATCTTTTCAGTTAAATCAAATTTTTTCCTATTTACAAAAATCGCACCAACAATGGCACCTATTGGAAGAGAACCCTGAATAAATCCAAGATTTTTACTGCCTAAACCTAACACTTGATTCACAATAAAAGGAACAGGAATAACTATGGCTGTTATCGCTGCAAAATTTATAAGAGCAAATTTTATAACAAAAATTTTTAATTCTTTATTACTCTCCAAATAATCTATTCCATCTCGTATTCTGTGTTTTTTTTCAGAATCTTCCTCAGATACAGGATCAATTTTCAAAAATATTTCAAAAGCCATAGAAATAAAAAAAGATAGTCCGTTGAAAAGTATAAAAAACTTTATATTTCCCAAACCATATATTAAACCTCCTAGGAATGGTCCCATTATTTTTGCAAGGGAGTTTATTATTTGGGAAAGAGAGTTTGCTTGAATCATCCACTCTCTTCCAAAAAATTTTGGAACTCCTGCAGAAAAAGATATGGATACCATTGAAGTGAATAAACTGGTTAGGAATGTTCCCAGATAGATTAGCAGTATCTTATCCAAATTATCCCAAAGAAAATATATACCTATCATTAAAATTCCATTTAAAAAATCACCCCATAGAATCAATTTCTTTTTACAAAATCGATCTGCCAAATTTCCTAGAAAAGGTCCAAAAATTATCATCGGTAGGGTAAACAATAAAATGTTCAAACCGTAAAACAAACCTTTTCCCGTACTCTCCAACAAATAAAGACCTGTGGAAAAAGAAAAGAAAGCCGTTCCTAAAACCGAAACCATGAACCCTGGAAAAAATATTATTCTATTTATTTTGTACTGTTTTAGTGAAAAAACCATAATTAAAAACACCCTGAAAATTAAAAAAATAAAACTTAAAATTATTATATCATATTTCTTATGAAGTATATATTTTTTTAATATTTTTTCCTATTTTTAAGAAAAAAAAGAGAAAACTAAAAAGTTTTCTCTTCCCACTGAAGTTCTTTCTGAACTTCCATAATTTTATCATATCCCATCTCAGGGTGAATAGTTTCCTTATGCGAAATCGTAATTGTAGACATCGTTATTGCAAACTTAAGACTCTCAATAAGAGGAAGTCTATAGCTGTATGCGTAACCAAGTCCTGCAACAAAAGAATCTCCTGCTCCTGTTACGTTTCTCACAGTCACATTTTTAGCTTTTACTCTTCCTGAAACCTCTCTATTCATATAAAATATACCGTCTTCATCCAAACTTATAAAAACATTTTCTATTCCTAAATCTAAGAGATTTTTTCCTGCACGTTTTAAGTCTTCTTCATTTTCTATTTTAAACCCTACCATAACTTCTGCTTCCAGTCTATTTGGTTTAATAGTATGAAAATATTTAAGTAGGTGCTTTACTCCGCAAGCCTTTGAACACGATATTGGATCCAGTATAAATTTTGTTTTTCCATAAAAAGTTGTCAATATATATTCTAAAATTTTAGGATCATCTGCATCCAAGAATGTATATTCAGCCTCTTGAAACATTTTCTTTTTAGAGTTGATAAATTCCTCTGTCATAGCTTCTATTACAGACATATCTGCTACAGCAGAAACCATTTCTCCCTCTTCGTTGAGTATCGCCATATAGGTAGGTGTTGCTCTGTCCTTTATTATCATAGATTGGGACATATCATAACCTATTTCTTTAGAATGAGATAACATCGATCTCCCTATTTCATCATCACCAAGTATAGATATAAACTTTACATCTACTCCCACTCTTGCCATATTTTCAGCTATGTTTCTTGAAACTCCTCCAAAAGAGATCTTCACTGTTCCTGGAATAGAGTCTGATTGTTTATATCTATTTCCACAAAAACCAAAAATATCAACTACCGATGAACCGAACACAAGAATATAAGACATATCAATCCTCCATAAATTATTATTCGATATTATAACACATTTTTTAAACTTTTGCACTAAAATTTAACGCAGCAGTATTATTATAAATGGAAGAAATACTATACTTATCAAGGTAGAAACCAAGGAGCAGTTGGATGCTGTGTCTGCTTCCTTCTCATATTTTATAGCATAGGCTATAACTACAGAGGCAGCTGGGGTGCTTAGCATTATTATTGTCACTCTTAGGGCAAGGGTGGATAAGGGGAAAAATCCAGCCTCTGAAAAAGTTTTTAGGAAAAAATAAAATAATACTGGTACAAATATAACCTTTACAAAGGAATAATACCAAGCATCTACACTCCTAAAACTTTCTTTAAAAGGATTCTCTGAAAGTTTAAGTCCAGTGGCCAACCATGCCAAAGGCGAACATAGCCCTGCTAGGTAAGATAGTGGCTTAAAAATCCAGAACATAGTTTTATCTATTCTGAACAGGGAATAACTTTTTTCTCCTACAATAATTTGTGGCATCTGTTCTTGAAGTGCCCAGTGGGCCATACTTATAAAAGTTATAATTACAACAGGATTCAGGAATATACTTAAAATATTTTCTTTTTTTATTCCGATATCTGCCATTTTTGCATATCCATAACTATATAAAAAAATTCTATAAGCTATGGAGTATATTGAAGCATAAACTACTCCGGTGTCTCCATATAGGGCTTGCGCTATAGGAATTCCAAAAACAGTAACGCCTCCAAAAGCTGTCAATATTTCTAGGGTAGTTTTCTTATCTCCCTTATATTTAAGAAAAAATATTTTGACTCCGGCTAAAAGAATTATATGAATTATAAAACTCCAGATAATAAGATTAAATCCCTCTTTTAAAATTCTTCTGTCAAATTCTTGTAAAAAAGCTGTTATGCACAGAGCAGGAATAGAAAAATTAAGTACAATGTTACTCAGTATTTCTGCTGCTTCTTTTTTCAAGATATTTTTTTTTCCTGCATATATTCCCAAACCTATAAGAGTTAGAGATGAGGATATTACTCCCACTAAATTTTTGTTTCCAAAAATTTTATTTATTATGTCTATTAAATCTGTCATTTTCCTACTTCCTAAAAGTTTCTATTAAAAATAATGGAAGAGAAATCTCTATGGGTAACTCTCCACTTTTATGATTATATTCTATCTCTCCGATTTTTTTCAGAGCCTTCTCCAGTTCCTGGACAGTATACGATTTACAAAACTTAAATTTCAAAAAAATTGGATAAGCAGCTAAAGGTCTCCATGTAAAAGGATTTAAAAATCTCTCTTTTATCTTTTCATAGGTTGCTCCTTTAAAATCATTGTAACTCATATTGAGACTGATCTCTCTCTCTGATTCTAAAAGTTTAATCTTATACATACTCAAAAATTCTTCAAAAATTCCAGACAAAACAGAAAAATATTCTTTTTCCTGCTCGAGATACCCCAATACTTCCCCTGGTTCTTTTTTTTCAATCATCGTTTCTAGTATTTTTTTTGATTTATACTCACGGCTCTGGGAAAGTATATCTTTCACCAGTTCTAGAGAGTAATCTCTTCCCTCGAGAAAACTTTTTATCTTTTCTATCTCGTTTCGAAGTTTAAATATCTCTTCTCCTACTATACCTACTAGTTTTTCTGCTTCACGTTCACCGATATTGAGTTCTCTAGAAGCAAAAAAGATTGAACTTTTGAGCTGATTCTCTTTTCTTTGGCAGATAACTATTCCTATCTCTTTAAAACCTTTTATTAGCTTATCCTTTTTCTTTTTTTCATCTCCTTGTTCATCTGTTCGCCTTCCAAATTCATCTATCTCTTCCTCATAAGAAAATATTATCTCTTTAGTGGATAGATTCAATCCGCCCAGTATCTTTATGATTTTTTCCCTATCAGAATGTTTTACTCTTTCAAATCTTTTTACTAATAGTTGTTCCTTCGGGTCAAACATAGAGTTCTGAGATACAGATTGGATAAAACTATCTATCTCTCCAATGGAAAAATCAAAGCTCTTTTTCCTTATTCCAGGATTTTTAGCTTCTGTCTCTTCCAGTATCTCATCTATTTTTAGATGTAGCGGTGCTCCATCTCCATGTATAAAATAAAGCATTTAAGCTCCCCCTTTAAAATAAGGTTTCATAAGTTCGTAGAACATAGGCTCTATACCTGCAAATTTTAAGAATCCTAGACATTGCTCCTGTTTTTTATTGAAGTTCTTCTCCACACTCTTATCCCTTATGGCTTTTATAAGAAGATTTTTAGGTGTATGTTCTGTATCTATAAACTCCATAACTGTACTACGGTATCCACACATCTCTAAAACTCCTGCCCTAAAACTTTCTGTGAGAAGAGAGCTGAACTTTTCTTGGAGTATGCCATGCTCCAAAAGTAGTGGTAAAGATTCCTCCATAGGACTCTTTTTTACCTTCGAAATCTTTTGATTAAATTCTTTATGACAGCACGGAACAGCAAGTATCGCTTTAGCATTCATTTCCAGACCTTTCTGCAGTGCATAGTCAGTGGCATTATTGCAGGCATGAAGAGAAAATACCAAATCCACACTCTCTAGCTCATTAAAATCTTTTATATCTCCATAGATAAATTTCATATCTTGGAATCCATATTTTTCTGCTAGTCCTGCACAATGCTTCATAACATCTTTTTTCAGATCTAGTCCTACAACCAAAACATCCATCTCTCTTATAAATTTCAGATAGTAATAGAGAACAAAAGTTAGATATGATTTTCCACTTCCGAAATCTACAACTTTTATCTTATCATCCAAGCTATTTTTTTCTTTTAACTCATCTATTACATCTCTTATAAATTCTAGATATCTGTTTATCTGACGAAACTTACTATATGAGTTTTTCAGAACTTTTCCATCTTTATCCATGATTCCAAGGTCTTGAAGAAAAGGGACAGGAGTTCCCTCTGGAATAATATATTTCTTATCCCTGTTGTGGTTCTTTATTTCTAAAGCCACTTCTCCCGAAATATTTTTTCTTTTCACATGAATTTTTTTGCCGTTGTTAATCATAGAAAGTTCCACATCACTCGAAAAAAAGTTTATATTTTTAAAATTTTCTCCCATACTCAGAATATATTGAAAAACTCCGGACTCATCCATATTTCTGTGGTAAGCTTTTTTATCACGGAACTCCTCCACTTGATATGCAATTTTCTCTTTTATCAAAATTGGTTTTATTTGGAGTTTTTCTATCTCACCTTTTAAAGCTGATGAAAAAACTGATTTTTTAAATTTTTTATTTTTTAAAGAATTTTCTATTATCTCTATTATCTCACTATTAAAAACTGACATCTCTCTACTCTCCTAATATACAATCACATCAAATATATCTTTTTTTCTAAAAGGAGAAGGCATTCTCTCCTTTAATTTTTCCCAGAGTTCAGTGAACCTAACCATCTCCATATTTTCTAAAACCAATATTATTTCATCTCTATATACAATATTTTTATTAGCTTTTTTTAATCCTTCCACTATCAAGTTTCTGATCTCTTCAAAATTTTCCGATTCTATCCCACAACAGCTGTAGTACGATGCAAGAAACTGGTTCGAAAATCCTTTCTCATTATAAATTATCATTCTGAGAGAACTCGCTATATATTCTAGATTCAGTTCAGAAGAAAACATATCTTCTTCATGTCTATCTTTTAAATATGGAATAAATACATCTTCAAAATGATAGTTTACCGCCGCTTTTTTTATAGAAAAAAGTGATTTCACCATATTGGATTCACGTTTTTTTCCGGTCTTTTTTAAATCCACATGATTAATATCTCCCACATGGTTAAATATTATATTGGTCAGATCTTCAGAGTGTCCGAAATTTTTTATATTTTCTCCGTATATACTGTTTTCCTGTATATTTTTTATAAATTTTTTCCCACGATATATTTTTTCCAAAATCTCTCCGTCCCTGAAGAACTCAGAAATAAAATTTTGAAGAAACTCTTTTCTAGCATCGGGGTTCAGATAAATCTTTCTTATCAGTCCCTCTATTATCATCTCAACACGACTATTTTTTTCTAAAAGAGAGATAAACTCTTCCCCAGCATCAACATCATAGTTGTTAAGCATATTGATATACTCATCTCTTATTGGACGTAATATCTCTACCATTTTTTTTGAACAATCCAGTTTTTTTAGGAGAATTTCATCAAAATCTATAAAATCCTGCATCTGAATAACTCCTCCACGGTTTATTCCTACCGCATTCCATGTGGAAGTAAAAGGAATTTCTCCATGGGCCTTATGACAATAAAGAGCTGCGAATTGAGCCAGCCCCCCACCTAACGAATGTCCTGTTATAGCCATATTTTTTATCTTAATCCCCAATTCTTTCACATGATAATCTATGACATAAGCTGCATCATTAAACTGTTTCGGACGTTTTCCTATCCCTAGAGCAAAATTATTTTCCACAAAATCTTTATATGCTTCCTCTATTGGGTAGGTTTCACTTCCCCTGTAGGCCACTATAACTTTATCATCTTTCTGAAACGAAACCGAATAAAATCCCGTCTTATCATTCCTGTTAAATATTGATTTTGAAAGTGCCCGTCTATTTTCAATATGAAAAATTTTCCATCCCTCTAAATCTTCTCTGAAAAAATCTAGAGTTATCTCCAAATTTTCAGCTTTCAGTATTTTCATAGTTTCATTCTCATCTAGCTTAATATCCTTACTTCCTAATATTTCGAGCAATTCTCTGCCTATATGCTTTTTTTCAAAATTAAGATAAGCCAACATGCTTGTTATTAAAAACTCTCTTTCAGACAGTCTCATCCTCTCCCTTCTTAAAAACCTATTATTTTTAGAGCTATATATGTGACTCCTGATCCAAGCATTGCTCCCAGTATAGTTTCTTTTACAGTATGTATCTTGCCTTCAACTCTAGATTGCATAACCAATACTAGGAGTATAAGTGTCAAAAAGAAAACTTTTGAGTCTTGAGTTAAAAAAGCTACAGCAGTAAAAGCTGAAGCTCCCAGTGCACTGTGACCGCTTGGGAGCCCCCCTCTCAGATATGAACCTTTTTTATAGTATGATTTTATCAAAATTACAAGTACAACTACAATTATTAAAATGAGCATAAGAGTATTTTGAAATGAACTTCTTAGATTGAAAAACAGGTTATTCATATAAAACGCTATTCTTCTAGAGAAAATTATATATCCCACAAAAAGAGCATTGAGTCCTGTTACAAATACTGCTCCTGCCGCTATATCCTTAGCTCTCTTAGCTAGAGGATGGTATTCTTCAGTAACCATATCCACCACGGCTTCTATTGCACTATTTAATAGTTCAGCTAGCCAGACCATAGTTATACATAGGCCTAGAGACAACATCTCATACCTTGTTATATCTGAAAAAATACATATCATAAGGGCAATAATAGTCACAAAACCATGAAATTTCATATGTCTTTCGCTTCTTATAGCTTCAAATATACCGTCTATGGCATAATTAAAACTCTGAATGATGTCGTATTTTTCTCCTGTAATTTTATTCCTCTTCATTGCAATCCCTTCCATAACCGAATTTCTCCAGTATCTCTTCTTCTCTCCTCCTCATCTCCTCCTTATCTTCTGCCTCTATATGGTCATATCCCATAAGATGGAGGAGTCCATGTGTTAGGACATAATAAAACTCTCTAGTTACTGTATGATTGTATTCAGAAGCCTGTTCTGCTACACGGTCTATAGAGATTACTATATCTCCCAAGGTATCATAGGGTCCTATATCAAAATCTTCTGTCTCATGGTAAGCAAATGAAATCACATCTGTGGGAGAATCTTTTCCTCTATAATCTCTATTTATCTCCTGAATTCTTTCATTGTCTACCACAGCTAGGGAAACATATACAGGTTTTTCAGGAGTGAACTCATCACTTATGACTTCCTCTATATATTTAGATATTTTTTCCTCATTTAAAAGCTTTTCATATCCATCTACTTCAACAGATAGATCCAACACTAATTCCATAACTCCTCCTATTTTTGTCCCGGATATTTTATTCTTGCATGATGCATGGATACCAGGGTATTTACAAAACTATTTTTTATTTTTTCTATTTCACAGAAAGTAAGATCAGCTTCTGAAAGTTGAGTATCTTCTATCTTAGAATTTATTATTTTTTCAACCATAGCCTCAATGTTCCCCTGAGTTTTTTCATCGATAGAACGAACTGCAGCTTCTATGGAATCTGCCAGCATAATAATCGCAGACTCTTTGGTTCTAGGTTTTGGTCCACTATACTTAAAATCCTCTTTTTTGCTACTAGGATCAATTTTTCTAGCTTTATTAAAAAAATATGCCAGAAGGGTCGTCCCTTGATGTTCGCACATTATATCCCTTATCTCTTTAGGTATTTTATATTTTTTTCCCAGTTCTACTCCATCTTTTGTATGCGATTTTATTATGAGGTTACTCATAAATGGAGATATGTCATCATGAGGATTTTTTTCATTAGACTGATTTTCTACAAAAAATTTAGGTCTCTTAAGTTTTCCTATATCATGATAATATGCTGCTATTCTTGTGAAAATAGGATCAGCTCCTATGTTTTCTGCTGCATTCTCTGCAATTGTAGCAACCATCAGTGTATGCTGAAATGTTCCCGGAGCTTCTGTTGACAATCTTTTTAATATCGGATTAGAAAGATCTCCCAATTCAAGAAGTCTAAAAATATTCAAAAGATTAAAAGTCCTTTCAAAATATGGAATAAAAGCCAGAGTCAGCATTCCCGATAGTACTCCTGAAACGAGTATTTCTGAACTTACAAGAACTAGCTTAGATGGATCTTCTTTTGAGAATATGGCTAAAAGTAAAAAAAGCATAACTTTTATTATAGCAATCTTTATTCCTATATTCAAAACTTCCGATCTTGTCCTTATTTTTTTTATCAGATACATGGAATACATGATTGTCAGCAGATTTATTATAAAAAATTTAGAATTAAAATCTATCATAGGAAGAAGAAGCCCCATCTGAAATATAAGTAAAACAAAGGTATAA
The DNA here is from genome assembly GCA_051648365.1 of Fusobacteriaceae bacterium. GTDB lineage: Bacteria > Fusobacteriota > Fusobacteriia > Fusobacteriales > Fusobacteriaceae > JAGNZR01. Next base: position 83,398 of record JBOFEZ010000094.1, on the reverse strand, counting down.
TTTCCGTTTGTTAGAATAAGCAATAGAAATAATACTGCATCAAACGGAACCAAGAAAACATATTGGTTCCCTACAAATCTATACAAAGCAAACATAGCCCCTATTATTAACAAACTGCTCCGATAGATATTTTTATTCAGTATCTCTTTTTTTAGAGTAATTTTACTTAACATAAAAAATAAGGTGGAGACTATCGCGAGGTATATTCCATTTAAAATCATCATAAATACATTCTTTTTAAAAGAGTAAATCCCGGCAGCTTCCATAAATTTTATTTTAGAATCTGTGAGCAGCTCACCTTTTTCAGCAATGAGGTCTCCTCCTTTTATGGTTACAAGTTGATCACCTATCTGATTCACTTTTTCTTTAATAGATTTTTTTGTTTTTTCCACATCATATATATAATTTGGGATTATAAAAAGTCTTACAAGTTCTATGTCCAAAGTTTCCAATTTTTCTATTTCTAATTTTACATTCTCAGGAATATTTATTTTTTCATTTTCCTGAAATATTCCTTCTTTATATGCAGTTTCTAATATTCCTCTTATAGTTTTTCTTCTTTTTTCTAACTCTTTTTTTGAAAGAGTCGAAAAATCAGCCGAAAGCTGAAGAGGAATTCTTATTCCAGTTTCTTTTTCAAAGGCCTGATTATTAAAAGCTATCTTTTTTTCATGAGCTGTTTCTATCTTCTGAAAAAAGTTCTCAAAACTTTGAAGATAATATTTTCCTGCATTAGCAACAAAAAAATACTCTTTTCCTGACCCTAAAATAAGACCTTCTATTATTTTGTTTTTTACGCTTTCATCCCGGAACACAATATCTCTAGGAGCATATAGGTCCATTTTAACAGCATCTCCAGCTTTATAATTTTCACTTCCCAGAAAATTACTTACCTGTTTACTCAAAACAAAAAAACATGCAATTATGATAAAATAAAATATTTTTTCTCTAAAAATAGTTTCACTGGAATATATTTCCGGATCGTCCCAATTTTTTCTCTCGATTCCAAGTGAGATCTGAAAGCCGAAAATATCTATTTTTTTCATTTCAATTTCACTCCCCCTGCTATTTTTTTTATGAGATTATTTTTTTCTATATATTCTATTTTTGAGGTAGGTATCGCTTCTCTAAAAAATTCCCCGTATCTTTTTGTAATAACTCTGTTATCCAGTATAGTTATATTTCCTCTGTCACTTTTACTTCTTACCAGTCTTCCTATTCCCTGTTTGAATTTTATTACAGCCTCAGGTATCTGATACTCTGTAAATGAATTCCGTCCCTGCTGGGTAAGATTTTCTATTATAGCTTCAGTTACAGGATCATTCGGCACTTTAAATGGAAGCTTGACTATAACTACCGAACTAAGTTTTTCTCCCCTAATATCCACTCCCTCCCAAAAGGAATCAGTTCCTAACAGCACTGGTTTATCAGCTTTTTTATACATCTCTACTAGATGAGTACGAGGTGCTGTTCCATGAACAAAAAATTCTATTCCTTGAGCTTCTAACTCGTCACGAATAGAGTAATATATAAAGTTAAGAGCTGAATATGCCGTGAAAAGTACAAAACAACGTCCTCCACTCGCCGAAAGAAAGCCTGCTAAAAAATTTGCTGCTTCAATTGGAAACTCTCTTGAACCTGGATCGGGCATATCTTTTGTTATATATACTTCCATCTGTTCGTTATAATTAAAGGGCGAATGAATAACTCCTTCTATACAATCCTCCACTAGTCCTATGGAATCTTTAAAATATTTAAAACTTTTTCCTATAGCTATTGTTGCAGATGTGAAAATTATCGTTTTCAGATTAATAAAAAGATTTTTCTGAAGTTCACTATTTATCTTTAGAGGAGTAGCAACCCTTTTTGCATATCCTTTTCTACGGTTTACATCTATCCAGTATATAGATTCTTCATCCTCCATAAGATCTATACTCTTAAGTGCGGCAGCAGTATCGTCTACTCTTTCTAGATATCTAGTAAGTTCATTGATACTTCCATCTTCATCTTCCAGCTCTTTTAAAATTTTTACCAGAGTTCTGGAGATTTTACTGTATCGTTTATGGACTATCATAAACTCTCTAGTGAGGTCTCTTAACTTTTCTATTCCTATTTCATGATGAGGATCTTTAGGCTTTAATCTTATAGAAGCCGTTTCCTGTCTCTCACTCGTAAATATTCCTATGATCTCATTAAAATATTTTTTTATCTCATCTGAAAGCTCTCTATGCTGAGTTCTCAGTTGTTCAATTAGGGCGATTCCTTGATCAGATTTTTGAGTTCTACATTCCCTCTCTACAATCTGCAATACTCCATTATTTTTTTTCTTTCTATCCAGATTTTCTATTTTATTCAGAAGTTTTATAAATCCAAGTTTCGACACCTCACTCGAAAAATAATCTCGAGCTACTTTTTCTACATTGTGTGCCTCATCAAAAACTATAGCATGGTATTCTGGAAGTATGGAGTATTCCGTAGAGAATCCTATCTCTTTCCTAATGGCCAAATCTGTAAAATAAAGATGATGGTTGGTTATCAACACATCCGCCTTCTTTTTTTCATCTCTTACTTTAAAAAAGAAGCACTCATTCCTATACTGGCAACGATTCCCTGCACAGATATCAGTTTCACTGTGAAAATTTTCCCACACTACAGAATCAACCTCAAAAGTTAGTTCAGCACGATCTCCTTTTTCTGTCGTTCCTCCCCATTTAAGAATTTGGGCAAACTGATTTTTCTGACCTATCGAGTACTCGCCCATGTCGGGCTTTTCTCCCATAAGCTGATTATAATATTTTCTGTTGCAGAGATAGTTCCCTCTCCCTTTCACAAGCATATATTTAAAATCATAGCCTAGAATCTTTTTTACCAATGGTATGTCCTTATTCAGAAGTTGTTCCTGAAGATTTATCGTATTTGTCGAAAAAATTATACGTTTTTTATTTTTTACAGCCCACTCTATCCCAGGAATGAGATAAGCCATAGTTTTTCCTGTTCCTGTTCCTGCTTCTACTATAACTTTTTTTTCCCCATTCAATCCTTCTTCAATTAGGGCCGCCATTTCCAGCTGTTCAGCACGGTACTCGAACCCCTTAAAATGTTGAGAAATTATTCCTGATTCTTCAAAATAGGGTTTTATATCTATAGGAATATTTTTTTCATCATATACCTCTACCACGACATAAATATCTGTTACGTCATTATTTATAATATAAAAACCACCATTATCCTTATTAGCATAATGTGAAGCTACTTCAATATCAGCATCTGAAGGATAAAGAAAACCCGAAGGATGATTATGAATTATAACCTCTCCTTTTTTCATTCTTTTTAATATAGCTGGTGCTGAATGTGAGTTTCCACGGGCTATAGCTTCCACTCTATCTACAACACCATCTTCATCTATCATACCTCTGAAAAAAACTTCGTTTCCATGGGAGTTTTTTATCTCCTCCCTTATGAGGGCTACCGCCGCCAGGGAGATTTTCTCTTTTATATTCATAAAGTTCCTTTCTATAATTAAACATTTTCTTATTTTTTTCAATTTATTTACATTATATAATACCCCATTTTTACATTTTTATCAAAGGTTAAATTTCTTCCTAATTATTTTTTACATGAAGTTTTATTTTACATTTGACTTTTTCTGTTTTTATGATATAATTATTCTAGGTCCATTGTGCATATTTTAAACGATCATATTGACATTTTAGGATTTTTATGTTATTATGTTTATTATGAGATTTGTAAATTAACGGAGGTTTTTAAAACATGGCACATTCAACATCAGCAAAAAAGAGAATATTAATCAACGAGAGAAACAGAGAAAGAAACGTTGCAATCAAATCAAGAGTTAAGACTATGGTTAAAAGAGTTTTAGTTGCAGTTGAGAACAAAAACTTAGATGCAGCTAAAGCAGCTCTATCTGTAGCTTACAAAGAGCTTGACAAAGCAGTTACTAAAGGAGTATTCAAAGCTAATACTTCTTCTAGAAAGAAGTCAAGACTTTCTGCAAGAGTTAACGCACTGTAATTAACTTGTTGATAGATTTAAAGAGTACTCTTCGGTGCTCTTTTTTTCTTTAACCTATAAAAAAGAGAGATAGAATCAGATTCTATCTCTCTTTTTTTTTCTAAAATCATTACTTCCAGTAAGTTTGCCATTTTCATTATAATAATACCAAACTCCGGAAGCTTTTCCCTTTAAGAACTCTCCCACTATATAAGGAATTCCATTATCATGAAAAAGGATATATTTCCCATCTTCATCCCCTTCACAGTAATATATTTCCGAAAGTTTTTTTTCCTCATGGTTGTACAGTATATGCTTTCCATTGAGAATACCATCTTTCCAACTTTCAATACTTTTCAAATTTCCATTTTCATAAAAACTTATCCACTTTCCATGAGGTTTTCCATCCTTATAAAACTCCCGATCCATTTCATTCGTCACCATACCTGTAAAAGGAGTTTTGCTTCCCTCTTGTTTAAAAATTCCATCACTCATGTGTAACAGAGATTTTTCGATAGTTGGTTGCAAGTTCGAGAATAAACAGGTGCTTAAAATAATAAATATAAAACAGATTTTTTTTACCAAATCTGACCAACTCCTGTGATTTTATAATATTTTTATTTAATTCTTTCTTTGAGAGCTCTCTCTATATCCCTTTTCTGATCCTTACTTGCTAAACTGTCTCTTTTATCATAATTTTTCTTACCCTTAGCAACCCCAATTTCCACCTTCACATAACCCTTAGAAAGATGAATGTTAAGAGGCATTATCGTATATCCTTTTTGGGTTACCTTTTCGTGAATTTTTCTAATCTCAGCTTTATTGAGGAGAAGTTTTCTCACTCTCCGCTCTTCTGGGTTATATACACTTCCAAATCTCCAAGGGGTTACGCTCATGCCCATTATGAATATTTCACCATTTATAATTCTTACAAAGGCTTCCTTTATACTTACTTGAGTCGCTTTTATAGATTTAACTTCACTTCCTACTAACTCTATTCCAGCTTCATATCTATCTTCTATAAAATAATCAAAAAATGCTTTTTTATTATTCGCTAATATCATAACATCCTACTCCTGTTCGTTTTCATCTTCCACTGGTATCCCTTCAATCTCAAGATTCGAAAGATCTACTCTAGCTATTCTCACACTATGTTTATCTCCCAGTGAATAAACTTTTCCATTATTTTTCCCTGTCATAGTGAACTCATGCTCATTGAATTCATAATAATCATCTTGAGCTGATGTAATATCCCAGAAACACTCGATATTCAGTTCTGTTTCAAAGAATACCTTTTTATTATTAAATCCAATAATGGTAGCTCCGTATTCCTCTCCCACCTTGTCCTTCATATAATCGACTATCTTAATTTTTTTACTTTCGTCCTCTACTCCCATAGCATCTCTTTCTGTTTTAGATATATGCAGAGCTATATTTTCCAACCTTTCAGCCAATCCCTTTAGAGCTTTTTTTTCAGGGTATCCGTTAAGAGTCAGTGCCAACACTCTATGTACCATTAAATCGGCATATCTTCTGATTGGAGATGTAAAGTGAGTATAGAATCCCGATGCTAGACCGAAGTGACCTAAATTTTCTTTGGAATATCTAGCCTGTTTTAGAGCCATAAGTATACTTTTGTGAACTATAAGGTTCAACCCTCTCTCTTTGGAATCTTCTACTATTTTTTGAAATCTTTTCGGATGTACATCTTCTAGATCATGGATTCTATATTTAAATTTCCCCAATATTTCATTTAGTATCTGAATTCTTTCAGCATCTGGTTTTTCGTGAATTCTATATATAGATGGGACTTCTAGCCAAAAAAGTTTTTCAGCTATGGCTTCATTGGCAGCAATCATAAAATCTTCTATTATTCTTTCTGATTCTCCACGCTCTATCTTTTTAACTTCTTTTACTTTCCCATTTTCATCCAAGATAACTTTTGCTTCTGGAATATCAAAATCTATACTTCCTCTAGTGTACTTAAGGTTTCTTATAAGCTTAGATAACTCAGTCATAGCTCCTATCTCTTCCAAGATATCTTCGTATTCTTTCACCATTTCTTCATCACCTGCTAAGATACGGTTCACATTCCCATAAGTCATTCTGTGCACAGTTCTGATTACAGATTTATAAGTGTCTGCACTTATCATTTTACCTTTGGAATCAAAAAGCATATCGCAAGTGAAAGTCAGCTTGTCCTCTCTTGGATTTAACGAACATATTCCGTTGGAAATTTCTTTGGGAAACATCGGTAAAACTCTATCTACCATATATACAGAGTTTCCACGTTTTTCAGCTTCCTTATCCAGATTAGAGCCTACTGGAATATAATGACTTACATCAGCTATAGCAACTAGTAGACGGTAATTTCCATTTTCGTATTTTTCCACATATACAGCATCATCCAAATCTTTTGCATCTGCTCCATCTATGGTAATTATCTTAAGATTTCTCAAATCTTTTCTTCGCTTTATTTCATCTTCCTCAATTGTTATAGGGATTCTTCTAGCTTCAGCCAGAGCTTCATCTGGGAAATCTTCACTCATACCTTCACGCTTTATTAACGCTTCTAACATGTTGTCTGTGTTTGTTGGATCTCCTATAACTTCAATAATTGTTCCTTCTGGTTTCTTTTTTTCATCTCCCCAGAAATCAAGTTTCACAACTACAAGCTCTCCATGCCTTGCTTTCCCCATAGCTTTGTAAGGAATAAATATATCTTTACCAAAAGAATGAGTAGGAACTACAAATCCGAAATTCTCCATTTTTTGGAAAACTCCTATTACTGTATCCCGGTTTCTTTTTATAACTTTTACTACTTCTCCCTCTTTTTTACTCTTGTCATAGTACCCTTCTTTTACACGGATCATAACAATATCCCCATCCAAAGCACCATTAAAATGAACTCTAGGAACAAATATTCCCTCAGTCGGAGTATCCACAAAAGCAAATCTGTCCTTTATTATATTGAATTCACCTTTTACAAAACCATGACGCTCCGGAGAAGAGTATTTTCCTCTCTGATTTTTAACAAGATCTCCATCTGCTACCATTTGGTCCAAGATATTTTTATTATCCCCTTTAAGCTTTTTCGACCAACCTGCCAGCTTGATTATCTCCTCATACTTTAATGAATTATTCTTTTTAAAAAGCTCTAATATTTTTTCTTTTTCTTTATCTATTTTCATCTTTCACCTCTTTTTTAGTAGGAAATTTCTCATTTTAAGAGCATTTATATGGATAATTTTATCTGTCTCTATGAGATAGATAATTTTTTGATTTACTTCATATAGTATAGCTTCATCTAAATTTTTAAAAGCCAGTTCTCTTATCTTATCCACATTCTTATACTCTCTTCCAGGCTCTATCCCATCAGCTATATAGATTATTTTTTCCAAAATCTCCATATTCTCTCTTCCCACTGTATGGTACCTGACAGCATTGAGAATCTCCTCATCTTTTATGCCGTATTTTTCTTCTGCATATTCTGCTCCTGCAAATCCATGAAGAATCTCGTTAGATTTTTCATATTTTGTTGTCTCTTTAAATTTTTTTTTAGAACATAAACAATTTAGAACATCCAACCTCTCTTCCTTCATTATATCGTGAAGAAGGGCTGCAAGTTTTGCTTTTTCTGTAGAAACTCCATAATGTAAGGCTAGTTTTTGGGCTGTTTCTATCACTCCAAGCACATGCTTATATCTTTTTAAAGAAACTCTTCCTTCCAAATCTTTTTCAATGTCAGCTAATATCATCTCTCACACCTTGCAATTTATATTTTCAGATTTCTCTCATAGTGAGAAGAAAATACTCCTCCCGCTTCCTTTCCCTCTATGAGAAACTTGATTCTGTTTACTCCCCCTATCTCAGTGACTGAGTTGGTTATTCCGTATAAAATTATAAGAGCTTCATTTTCATCCCGAGTAAGCGAATCACTCTTCCCTAAATTCAGATAAAGATCTCTGTCAGCCCAGTACACATTCAGGAGTTCTGGCTGGGAAAATTCCCCTTTTGCCTCTTTGATTTTTTGGAAAAATTGATTATATACCACTTTCACCAGTTCCGTTCTGCCAATTTCGACAGCAATATCTATTTCCATTTTTTCAAGAGATAAAAAATTCTGACTCGGAATATAGAGAGTTCTCTTTATTTTAGGCACTTCAGATTCCACTCCATTTTTATTCTTTATAAGTATCTCATTAATTTCCCTGCTCTCCTGCTCTAGAAGAAAATAAGCCATCCCTGAATAAAAAGCTCCTCCGGTAAATAATACAGTTAAAATTATCATCAACCCTTTTTTCATTCTCTTCCTCTCCTTTTAATAATATGCTCTTACCTGTTCAGCTATCTTGTCTGCCATAATTTTCTGATTATTTTTATTAACTATTTTTCCCCTATCACTCGTATTGGTTATAAAACCTAACTCGACTAAAACTCCTGGAATTATAACTTTAGGTCTTCCAAGTCCTCTAAGTACGGCAAAGTTAGCTCCGTGTATTCCCCTATTGGTCATATTCATGGATTTTGCCAAAGAATCATTTATTCCCCTAGCCAATTTTGCTGATAGCTCTTGATATTTTTTATATTCGAGTTCTCCCAAAATTTTGGATATGTCCCCTACCTTATCTCCATATTTTTCTCCAAAACTATTTTCATAAGCTGCTACTCTAGCAGCATATGGTGATGATGTTTTGGAATAATAGAATACCTCTATACCTTTAGCTGCGGTATTAGTTGCAGCATTTACGTGTAGACTTATAAACATATCTGCTTTCTTGGCATTTGCAACTTTAGGTCTTTGAGAAAGTGCAATAAATTCATCTTTATCTCTTGTCATTATCACGTTAAAATCTTTTTTCAAGTTAGCTTGAAGATATTTTGCAACTCCAAGGGCGATATCCTTTTCTCTGTGACTTCCTACCACAGCTCCAGGATCTTTTCCTCCATGTCCAGAATCTATAACTATAGTAAAGTTTTTTTTGTTGCTCACCGGGGTAAAGGTCAACTTAATTTCATTCCCTTTATAGTTTATCTTATAATTGAGATTATTTCTATGTTTTATAAAAATTCCAGTTCCTTTTCCTGTGGAGACCATTTTTACACTTTCAGCATATTTAGTGGATATTTTTTTCGAAACTGCCGCTGATGAACCTTTAGCATTGTCTATTTCCAAAAAAATAAGTTGATTCCTTGAATCGTAGTTGCTTCTATAAATAGGTTTTATCTTGCTACTGTTTAGACTAATTATAATTTCCCTTCCATTGGAAGATGAATTTACCGATTTCACCAATAAACTATTTGAAAACCCCATCAAAAAAATCAAGGGCATAAGAACAGATACCAAAATTTTTCTCATAAATAACCTCACCGTTAGAATTCTTACTTCTATTATATCACAGAGACTCTCTATTTTGCACAAAAATCCTTGTAAATTTCTGACAGTTAAATATATATAATTTAATTTCAATTGACTAATATTAGAGTTTGTTATACAATACTCTGTAAAAGTTTCTTTTACTTTTACTAGTATAATCCTGTAATATGGTCAGGAGTTTCTACAAATCACCGTAAATGATTTATTATTAGGAGGTTTTAATGGAAAAAATTGTAACATTGCAACAAAAAAAGGGAGTGCTAAGCTACCTGGATAGCTTTTTTAAACTTAGCGAAAACAATACCTCAGTTACTACAGAGATAACTGCAGGAATCACAACATTTATGACAATGGCCTACATTTTAATAGTTCAACCCCTGTTCATGAGTGCTGCTGGAATGGATACGGGGGCAGTTACAATTGTAACTGCTCTGCTTTCAGCTGTTTTTTCAATCATAATGGGGCTTTATACCAATAGACCCTTTGCTATGGCACCTGCCATGGGAGGAAATGCTTTTTTTGCATATACTCTGGTATCAACCGGAATGGTAACTTGGGAAATAGGAATAGGAATGGTTTTTCTTTCTGGAATAGGATTTCTTCTTCTTACACTTTTAGGACTTCGGGAAATAATTGTACGGGCTATACCTAGAAATCTTAAGTTTGCCATCGGAGTTTCTGTAGGATTTTTTATAGCCATGGTTGGTTTCAAAAATGGAAATATTATGAGTATCTCCAACAACACTATAGCTATGGGAAGTTTTTCAAACCCCAATACAATTCTCTCTCTGATAGGATTAGTTATCACGATAGCTCTTGTGCTCAACAAAGTTCGTGGCGGAGTTTTAATAGGAATTCTTATTACAACACTTCTTGGAATTCCAATGGGGATTACTCAGATTCCAGAGAGCTTTTTCTCACTACCACCATCTATTAGATCTATAGCATTTAAATTGGATATTATGGGAGCATTTAAATGGAGTTTTTTCCCTCTTATCTTTACTTTTTTTGTAGGAGATTTTTTTTCTACACTGGGAACCTTACTAGGAGTTTCTGCTAAAGCAAATCTTTTAGATGAAAACGGAGATCTTCCTGAAATCGACAAACCTTTTCTGGTAGATTCCATCGCTACAATTTTAGGTTCTATTTTAGGTTCAACTACCATCACAACTTTCCTTGAATCTGCCGCTGGCGTTGAGGAAGGAGGACGTACTGGACTTACAGCTATCACCACCGGAATATGTTTTATACTGACGCTTTTTATAACTCCTATTGTTTATATAATTCCTTCAGCTGCGACAGCACCTGCTCTTATTTTTATAGGAATTCTTATGATGACGAGTTTAAAATATATAGACATGGAGGAAATGACTGATTTTGTTCCTGCGATTATAACCATAATGTTCACAATTTTCACTGACAATATGGCCACAGGAATGAGTATAGGAATACTTTCCCATGTGATTATAAAAATTGTAACTGGAAAATATAAAGAGCTCAATGCTCCAATAATTTTCTTAAGTATACCTCTTGTTGGGTACTTTATACTTATGTAGAAAAAAGGATGAGAAGTCAAATTTGGCTTCTCATCCTTTTTTGATACAGATAAAATCATCTTATTTTCAGCTTAAACCACAAGACTTAAAACCGATAATGCTCCGATAAAATATAAAGTTTTGTTTATTTTATCCTTCTCTCCTATCCCAAGATGGATAACAATATAAGAAATAAATCCTAGAGCTAGTCCTATACTTATACTATAAGTAAGAGGCATCATGATTATAGTTATAAAAGCTGGAAACATCGTTTTAAAATCTTTAAAATCAAGTTCACAGATATTTTTGAACATATATACTCCAACGATTATAAGAGCTGGTGCTGTCGCATATGCTGGAACCACTGCAACAACTGGAGTAAAGAAAAGAGCCAATAGGAAAAGTCCTGCTGTTACAACAGATGCAAGTCCAGTACGTGCACCTGCAGCAATTCCTGCTGCTGTTTCTGAAAGAGTTGTAACTGTACTTGTTCCTAAAAACGCTCCAAATATTGTTGAAATTACATCCGTATACAACATTTTTCCAAGATCTTTTACCTTTCCTTTTCTATCTGTAAGACCAATTTCCTTAGAACAAGCAATAAGTGTTCCTAAAGAATCAAACAGGTCCACAAACATAAAGGAGAACGCAGGTCCTAGTAGGGAAAGTTTTAAAGCACCTAAAATATCCAGCTTAAAAGCTATTGGAGCTATACTTGGAGGAAGAGAGACTATTTGCTTAGGTACCTCTGCATATCCTGTCATCATCCCGATTACTGTCGAGGCAACTATCCCTATAAGAATCCCTCCTTTTACTTTTCTTATCTCTAAAATTACAGCAATAAATAACCCTAGAATTCCAATCATAATCTCTGGAGAAAATTTTGCAATTCCCACGAGTGTCGCTGGATTCGATGTTACCACACCTAAAGTTTTCAATCCTATAAAAGCTATAAAAAGACCTATTCCTCCTGTCACAGCTATTTTAAGAGAAAGAGGAATAGAATTGGCTATTTTTTCACGAATACCTCCGAGAGATAAGAGTAGAAAGAAAACTCCTGAAAGAAAAACAATTCCCAGGGCTGTCTCCCAAGGGATTCCACGTCCAATTACGAGTGAATAAGTAAAAAATGCATTGAGCCCCATTCCAGGTGCAAGTGCAAAGGGAACATTGGCAAAAAGTGCAGCTATCAGAGTTCCCATGGCAGCTGAGATAGTTGTTACAGTTATAAGTGCTCCCCTATCCATTCCAGCATCTGAAAGTATTGCAGGGTTTACAAAAATAATATAGGCCATAGTCATAAATGTAGTTATTCCACCTATAACCTCCTGTCTAATTGTACTGTGTCTTTCATGGATTTTAAAATGTCTGTCTAAAGCTTTTTTGAAATTCATCTGATACTTCTCCTTTGAAAACAAAAAAAGTATAAACTCCACCTGGGTAGAATTTACACTTTTTCAAGGTATCTGTCTGCCCATAGTAATCTCCTTTAAGGTGAGATTGTAGAAACTTTTGGACCGTATCTCCAAATTTATATGAGTATTATATTTAATTGTTTTCTTTTATTTTATTTATATTAGCTATTATTATATAATATCCTACATAAAAAGTCAACACAATAAAACACCTCACAAAAAAATCCATGAAATGTTTTTGAAAATATGATATAATAGTAAAATATGTATATCTATAATTAAGGAGTTGAAAATGAATATAATAGAATTTAAAAATGTTTCTAAATCTTTTTTTACACAGAAACTATATACCGATATCAATCTTGAGATTAATTCCCGTGATAAAATCGCACTTATAGGAAATAATGGTACAGGGAAATCTACTTTTATTAAACTTATTAAGGATGATGAGCTTCCAGATGAAGGAGAAGTACTCATAAATGAAGAAGCCGTAATAGCTTGTTTTGACCAATTCGGAAGTATAGATCAGAGTATGAGGGTTAAAGATCTTCTGAATCTTCCTTTCCAACATATCATCGATGCTCAGAATGAATTGGAGCACCTAGCTACCCTCTTCACTGAAAATGATGATGAAAATACAATACTTCTCGATAAATATGCCCAGCTCTCTGACCGTTTTGAAAGCATGGGAGGATATTCATATATCCATGTTCAATCAGAATTTATAGATGTATTTGAATTGGGAGATAAACTAGAAAAGAAATTCAGCGAACTAAGTGGTGGAGAAAAACAATACATAAGATTAGCTGTAGTTCTTTTCAGTAACTCAGATTTAATAATCTTAGATGAGCCTCTATCTTTCTTTGATAGAAAAAGAACTGCATGGCTATCTGAATATATCGCCAATAGTAGAAAAGCTTTTCTGGTAGTTTCTCATAATGTGGATTTTATAAGATCTTTCGCCAACAGAATTTTTGATGTGGATAATTTCACAGTATCCGCCTTCGATTCTAACTATCCAACATATGTAAAAGAGAAGAAGCTTATCATTGCTAAAGCTAAAAAAATAAACATCTCCACTGAGCAGATAATTGAGAAAACTAATCGTGCCTCTACCAAAAAACTTGCTCTTCTTGAAAAATGCGGAAACAAGCATGCTCAAGCTGTAATTTTAAGAAGAATGGATAGAGAGTTAGAAAAATTAGAAAATAGCAAAATCGAATTTTCTCCTGAATACAGATATAAATACACTGAAGCTCCTAAAGAGGTCTTTATCTCTTCTGGAGAGATTGATTCAGAAATAGTTATACTTAAAAATGTTTCAAAAGAATTCTCAGATAAATTACTTTATAAGGATCTTAACCTAACAGTGTCCAAAGATAGTAAAATAGCTATTGTTGGAGAAAATGGGTCAGGTAAATCTACACTTTTAAAATTGCTGACAGGTCAAGAAGAGGTAAGCAGTGGTGAAATATTTGTTAATTCCCGTGCTAAAATCTCCTTTATTAATCAGGAAACAATTTTTCAGAATGAAAAAATATCCATAATAGACTATCTGAAAGACAAAACAGGACTCTCAGAAGACTTCATTGAAATAGCAGTAGACACTCTATATAATGATGAGCCTGAATTTCGTGATAAACGTATTTTCATGCTTTCTGGAGGAGAAAAAAAGAGATTAGAGATTTTTGCCAACACTCTTGCAGAAATTGATCTTCTTATAGTCGATGAGCCTTCTACCTATATGGATGATTACTCAAGAAATGCTATAGCTACCATGCTTTTAGATTTCCCTGGAGCTGTGATTATCGTAACTCATGATAAAGCTCTGCTGAAAAAATTAGATTTTACTACTTACGACATCCGTGACAAAAGATTTAGAATAAAAGAATCTCAATAAAAAATATGTATTAAAAGCAATTCCAAAAACTCTAGACATAAAAACATTAATAGAACACTTATATTTTCAAAATAAAACATTTGACTTTTCAGAAATTTTAAGGCAGTATTTTGAAGAGCTAAAAAACGAACATTTGAAAATAAGGGAGGATTATTTATGCAAAATATGCTAGAAGTTTTTGGAATTAACTGTTTTGATGAAAATCAGTTGAAGAGAAGAGTTTCAACTTCTATTTTTAATGAATTTAAATCTGTACAGAACGGGGATAAAGCACTTTCACTACATGTTGCTGATGTTATTGCAACAGCAGTTAAAAACTGGGCAGTAGACAACGGTGCAACACATTTTACCCATTGGTTTCAGCCACTTACAGAATTAACTGCTGAAAAACATGAATCATTTATATCCATCTCTACAGACGGAACTGCTCTGTCTCAATTTTCAGGAAAAGAACTTATCAAAGGTGAAGCGGATACATCTTCTTTTCCCAACGGAGGAACAAGAGCAACTTTTGAAGCTAGAGGTTATACTGCTTGGGATTTGAAATCTCCTATGTTTCTAAGAGGAGAGGGATTAGCTAAATCACTTTATATCCCCACAGCTTTTTTTGGTTATAACGGTGTTGCTCTGGATAAAAAAGTTCCTCTGCTTCGTTCTATCGATTTTTTAACAGAACAGACTTTGAGACTAAAAATTGCTTTAGGTGACAAAAATGTAAAAAAAATAGAAAACACTCTAGGAATTGAACAGGAATATTTCCTAGTTGAAAAAGAGTTTTGGAAAAAACGTCAAGACCTTATGTTGGCAGGTAGAACACTTTTTGGTACTCTCCCACCTAAGGGACAAGAACTCAATGACCATTATTACGGGACCATCAAAGAGCGTGTTGAAAGCTTTATGGCCGAACTTGATAGTGAACTTTGGAAAATAGGAATAATGGCCAAAACAAAGCATAACGAAGTTGCCCCTAATCAATTTGAAATTGCTCTTATGTTTACAAGTGCAAATGTTTCGGTTGATCAAAATCAACTAGCTATGGATCTTATTAAAAAAGTAGCAGAACGTAGAAACTTAGCTGCTCTTCTTCACGAAAAACCTTTTAAAGGGGTTAACGGTTCAGGTAAACATTGCAACTGGTCTCTATCTACAGATCAGGGAGAAAATCTTTTAGACCCTTCTTCACTGTCAGAAGACAATTTAGATTTCCTTGTATTCATGATGGGAATATTAGAAGCTGTAGACAGATATGCCAGAATACTAAGAGTTTCCACAGCAACCCCTGGAAATGATCACAGACTAGGCGGGCATGAGGCTCCACCAGCTATCATCTCTGCCTACATAGGTTCTGAACTTGAGCAGATATATGCAAATATTGGAAAAATCCCTTTAGAAACTAGTGAAAAAGAAACCATAGAGATCAATATAAAGAATTTCCCAAAAATTCCAAAGGATGTTTCTGATAGAAACAGGACCTCTCCATTTGCTTTCACAGGGAATAAATTTGAATTTAGAATGCCTGGTTCCAGTGCTTCTGCTTCAACTCCTATTTTTATAATGAATACCATAATTGGAGCTGTTTTCAAAGAATATGCAGACTTATTGGAGTGTGTTCCACCCGAAAAACTCAAAAAAAATATATTAAAATTAATAAAAGAGCATTATGCTAAACATAAAAAAATTGTCTTTTCAGGAAACGGATACGAACAAGCTTGGGTTGAAGAAGCTGGCAAAAGAGGACTTCAAAATCTTAAAAATACTGTAGAATCTCTTCCTATTTATATGGAAGAAGATACTATAAATCTGTTCTCCAAAGCAAATGTCCTTTCTAAAATTGAATTGGAAGCTAGGTATATAGTTTATTGCGAAAGATATACAAAACAGATTAATATTGAAATTGGAACAGCTATCCGAATGGTGAGAACTGAGATTTATCCAGCTATAGTTGAATACACATCTAAAATTGCCGGTTCTATCAGTACTATTTCAAAAGCTCTAGATACAGAAGAATTTACTTTTGGGGATAAAGAAAACTTAATTAACCTTCTTAAAACAAAAAATGAAGTATTATCCCTTCTTTCTCAGTTAGAACAGAAATATGAAGAATCTAATCTTGTAGATGATATGTATAAAAAGATTGTATTTTTAGAAAATGAAATTGTTCCTCTTATGAAAAAACTTAGAGAAAGTGTGGATAGTATCGAAAAACATGTTGAAAAATCCCTCTGGGCTATTCCTACTTATGAAGATCTACTTTTCAGATTGTAAAAACATATAAAAATACCCACTAAAAAAAGCGGAGTTAGACCCGCTTTTTTTTTACTCTTTATTTTAAAATCGTTACAATTGAACTTCTTTTTACAGTAATATTTACACCTTTATCTACTCTGATAACAATATACTCAGGCGATATTGAACTAACCGTACCCTTTATTCCTCCAGAAGTAAGAACCTCTGATCCTTCTTTAAGAGAATTCAATAATTCATCATGTTTTTTCTGTTTTTTCTTATTTGGAAGTATCAGTAAGAAGTAGAAAACAGCTATCCATATAACAAAAGTAAATACCATTCCACCATATTTTGCAATTAATTCATTCATTATTTTCCCCCTGTAAATTTTATTTTTAGTTTATGTAAAATAATTATATCACACTTTCTCTTTTTTTCAACAAGGATTCTCTTCTAATCTTCCAACATATAGCTTTTTGCAAGTTTTAAGTCATTCCAAAACTCCTTAGCTACCTGGGAATTTTTTCCCGCTTCATTTCTAGATTTAAAAGCAAATCCAGGTGCGTACGTAATTAAAAGCTTCATATCACCTGCAAGATCCAAAAGCTTTCCTTTCTCTTCCAAAAAATTTAAATTTCTTCCTAGAATATAGCTCCCTACATCTCCTCCAAAAGCAACTATAATTTTAGGTTTTATTATGGAAATCTGCATTTTCAGATACTCCAATAAAAGTTCTTGATCTTCTTCACTAAACGTAAGAAACTTGTAATTAGATTTTGAAAGAGTTGTCAGGTAGTAGTCTTCTTGCTCCAATTCAAGGAGTTCTAAGAGTTTTTTGAGAAACTCTCCAGAAGATCCCTCTCTTGTCCTAAATTCCTCGTCCATAAAAAGTTCTGATTCATCTCCTATAAAAACAATGTCGGCTGTAAAATGATTTCCAGCTCCTATAAGAGTTTTTTTATCTTTAAGATGTTTTCCAATTGTTCCTACCTCAAAGACCATCTCTTCCCATAGAGATTCTATATCCATATTTTCCTCCTACTATTTCCAATTTTTTCAAGTTATCTAGTATTCCCATACTGATGTAACCTCATTCTGAGTTGCCACTTCCAGTTCCAGCTCTATATTATTCTCGCTGAGCTCTTTTCTAACTGTATCCACTGCCAAAGAATATTTGTTGCTATCCTTACTTACATGGACAAGAAAAGCTTTTTTCAGTCTCTCTGAATATACATCCCTTATGAGCTTGGCCGCATCATTGTTAGAGAGATGTCCATTCCGGCCTTTAACTCTGGCTTTAAGATCCCAAGGATATGGGGATTCCATAAGCATCTGATAATCGTAATTGCACTCTATAACCATCAGGTCTATATCTCTGAATTGTTCTCTGACACTATTATCCACATAGCCTATATCTGTAGCTATCGCCATTACTTTTCCACTGGGTGACTCTATTCTGTATCCTAAGGTTCTTTCTGCATCATGAAGAACATCAAAAGGAGTTATCAGTAGTCCCTCTCCTAAACTAAACTTGCCCTCTATGAATATCAAATTTTCAGGAGATAGTTTTCCGAATTTATGTTCTGCTGCCCGATAGCTTTCTTCCGCTATATATATAGGTATACCATATTTCCTTGAGGCTATCCCTGCTCCCATTATATGATCTCCATGTTCATGGGTAACTAAGATTCCATCTATATTCTCCAGTTTTTCTCCTATCTCATTCAGTTTCTCTTCAATTTTTTTACAGCTAAAGCCTGCATCTACAAGAAGCTTAACTCCCTCACCGTCAATAAAAGTTAGGTTTCCAGAACTTCCGCTGCCAAGTATTGATATTCTCATATTTTTTCCTCATTTCTTTTTTTCTACCCTATTATATAGGATTTTCAAAAAAAAAACAATAGAGGCGAAGTTCTCGCCTCTATTTTTCTTAAATTTCTGATTTTTCTATAAGTTCTATAAGTTCCTTTACTGTATCTTTCAAGTAAGCTCCCTTTAAATATTCCATCTTTATTTCTTGGAAATCCTCATGAGCTTTTACAGTTTGAGGTCTTTCTTGAAATTTCCCTAGAAGTTCTCCCTCTTTATTCAGTATAAGGATAAGAGGAATTTTTAGTTCTTCCAGTTCCAACATCGGTTTAAGGAATTTTTCTCCTCTTCCTTTTGTTATCACTCTCATATCAAAGTTATGATTAATTTCACAAAATTTTCTTACAACTGAGCTGTTCAGTTGCACATCAAAACACCATATTTCTCCTACTATCAGAAATTTTACAGCTCCAAAACTCTTTATTTTTTCAACATCTTCAGGCAATATCGATATTCTACTGTAGTTTTTAGGAATTCTATCTCTCTCACTACGACTTCCTGTTCCTACAAACATCTCAAAATTCATTCCCACATCATAAAATTCTCTCAGATTCATCTGTCCTCCAATTATAAGAAGTGGATTAGGTTGCAGCTCTTTTTAAAACAACACAGTCTTTATTTCCATTTTCCCCTGCACACATATAAGTACACGTTCCTAAAAAAGCTGTACACTTTACCGAAAAGTGATAGCCATAGTCTACTCCTACTGAATACTTACATGAAAGTACTGGGAATTTATTCACCGCTTCCTGTTTTTCCACTTCTGTTACCAAATATTTTTCCATACCCACCTCTCCTTTAATTAGAAAAAAGATAATTTGAAAAATCTATAAAGCATTATACTACTTATATACCCTATAATTTTCAAAAAATCAATATATTATTTTCTGATTTTCAGGAAATTCTATTTTATTGGGTGACTATTTTTTTACCATACCTTCGATCTGAGATACAACTTCTACATTAGCATCCATAAATTCTTGAATATCTCCAGTAATTTCTATTGTATTAATAAGATCCCCTTGCTGAATAAGGTTTACTATCTCCTGATCAGCTGTTGAAACTACCTCTCCGAATATTGTATGCTTATTATTTAGCCATTCAGTAGGTATATGAGTTATGAAAAACTGTGAACCGTTTGTTCCTGGTCCTGCATTAGCCATAGCAAGTATTCCAGGCTTTGTAAATTTATAATCTTTATGGAATTCATCTCCAAAGTTGTATCCTGGTCCTCCTGAACCTGTACCTGTAGGGTCTCCTCCCTGAATCATGAAGTCAGCTATAACTCTATGAAATTTTATCCCATCATAAAACCCTTTTTTTGCAAGAGTTACCATATTAGTAACTGTCATTGGAGCTATCTCTGGGAAAAATTTAATATGGATATCACCCTTAGTTGTTTTGATAACTGCACCTAAATTAATATTTGTCATGATTTTTGCCTCCTGTGTTATGGTTTTTTTATTATCTTTAAAATCAAAGGGCTTTCCACCTTTAATTTTTTGAGCTATTACATGTATCACTACAATTATTATCAATAAAATTATTATATTAGTCATTCTTTTCATCGTCTACCTTCCCGTATTGTTCTCCGAAAACTTTTTTTAGTTCTTCTTGAGAAAGAGTTCCATAAATTTCATAGTTCCATTTTTTTTGAATTCGTTCTTCCAGTTCTTGTTCTCTTTTTTCTAGCTCTATAAGTTTTCCATCTAACATTCTAAATTTTTCACGAAGAGGGTGAAGCTTATATATAATCTCTTCTTGTTCCTCCTGCTGGATACTGTTACTGAGTTCTGTATTTATAATAAACTCTTCTTTTAAAACTTCATCAGCTTCTTCTATATATCTGTTTTTCCTTCTTTTTATCTCTGAAAGTTCGTGTTGAAATAACTGCTTCACAGACCGAGCTCCGTTATTTTCTCCTAAAGTTTTACGTTTCTCTATTTTCTCAAGAATCCCCTCTTTTGTAAATCCATTTTTTTCCATGATGTCATTGAAAAGTTTTTCCAAAGAAGAGCTATCCTCTTCAAAAGCCTTTTTGAAATCTTCACTTTCCAACCCTGAATAAAGTTTTTCATATTTGGGAATAAAATCCCTTTCCAGTATCTCTGCACCAGAAAGATCTCCTATTTCCCTCAAGCTATCTATTCTAGACTTTCCCAACGCTAATACAGCAAGTGCTATCTCACTGGCATACTTCTTAAAATTTTCTAAATCCATATTATCTCTCCCCATGGTACTGATAGAAATAACACTTCAATCCACCGTTGTAAAGTTTTCTGTTTTTAGTAGCTTTTTTCCCAAAATATTCTTGAAACTCTTCATAAGAAGTTATAATATACATGGACCATCTATTGAATCTCATTCTATAGATATCTCCAAGAAGAGTGTATAATCTTTGGACAGCTTCTTCTGTCATAAGCCTGTCTCCATAAGGAGGATTTGTTATTATGGCACCTTTTTTCTCTTCTGGTTCCAAAGTGAGTGCATTTTTAACTTCAAATACTATATCATCTTGTACCCCGGCTTTTTCTGAATTTTTTTGGGCAATTTTTATTGAAGCTTCATCTATATCCGAACCATAAATTTTTACTGTTTTCTCATAATCCTCTTTACTCATAGCATCATCTCTAGCTTCTAACCAGATATCTAAAGGAATTATATCCCATGCTTCAGCAGCAAAATTCCTATTTACTCCTGGAGCTATATTTCTTGCTATCATAGCGGCTTCAATAGGGATAGTACCTGTTCCACACATTGGATCTAGCATAGGAAGTTCTCCACCTTTCCAGTGAGAAAGATAGACCATTGCTGCTGCCATTGTTTCCTTTATAGGAGCTTCATTATGAAGATATCTGTATCCTCTTTTATGAAGTGCCTCTCCACTTGTGTCTATCATTATCAGAAATTCATCTTTAAGACCCTGTATTTTTATAGCATATTTAGCTCCATTTTCTTTGAAAACTATCTGTCTATATTTTTTCTTAAGTCTTTCAACTATAGCTTTTTTAGCTATCTTTTGTATATCTGATTTTGAAAAAAGTTTACAATTTACAGCACTTACCCAACTTATAGGGAACTCTCCATCTATAGGTATTATATCTTCCCAAGGAATTGAAAGTACCTCTTGAAATAGTTCTTCAAAAGATCTAGCTTTAAAGTGACCCATCTTTAGATAAACCCTGTCTGCACATCTTAAATTTATATTTGCTTTAGGAATATCTGTCAATGTTCCATCGAACTCTACTCTTCCATTGTGGGTATTTACATTTTCGAACCCCAAATTTTTACATTCATCTTTTACTATTCCCTCAATTCCCATAGAGGCTGAGGCTATAAGCGTTATCTTATTCTGATTCATTCTTCCACTCTCCTATTTTTCTTTTTTTCCAATCTCATGGAGTATATCAATTTTAAAATTCCAACTACTGGAACTCCGAATATCATTCCAAGAGGCCCCATGACAGCTCCTCCTAGAAGCACTCCTGTTATTACCCAAAAACTACTAAGTCCAACTGTTTTACCTATTATTTTAGGACTTATATATATAGATTCTAACTGCTGCGATATTCCATTGGCGATAAACAGATAAGCAACTTTGGTTGGATCGGCTATAAGAACCAACACCAGTCCAACTGTGACTGCAAATATTGCCCCCACGTAAGGAATCATATTTCCAACTCCAAGAAGTACGGCTATAAGACCAGCATAAGGTACACCGGTAAAGAGCATTGCTAAAAATGCGATTATTGCGACTCCTGCTGAAGAAAGAGTTTTTCCCCACATGTAATTAAGAAATATCATTCTAGATTTATCTAGAAAAACTATTGCTTCCTTTGCTCTTTTTTTATCCATAGCAATATATATCACATTATATACAAGTTCTTCAAAATATTCACGGTCATTTATAAAAAATATTGCCAAAAGAAAACCAAGAGTAACTTGTCCGATTATAACAATCATACCCATGAAACTTACACTTATACTTTTAAATATATTTAGTTTATTTCCAGAAAGAAAAGTATCTATATTTGTTTTAAGCTGATTTGATTCTATTGCAATTATCCCTTTCGCCCTAAGAAGTTCTAGAGCTTTTTCTATCCAATGTGTCAACGTAACCTCATACTCTGGGGCTTTCTCCACTATCTCTCTAATACTCGCAGAAAGTCCTGGAACCATTGCAAGTATCAGTGCGGCAAGAATAGAAATGACTCCTACTACCGAAAGTGTTATAGCTAGCCATCTCTTCATTTTGAATTTATCTTCTAGAAGTTTAGATATCGGGTGGAGTATTATGGCTATAAATATAGCATATATAAATGGCTTTATATACCCCATCACTGTATTTAATATATTTTTAAGCTCTGCTCCATTTTGGAGAAAACTTTGAAAAACAACAACTGTTATAAGAAGTATTCCTACTTTCAACATAAAGCCTTTTCTACTTTGCAACATAATCTAATTCATCAGCTCCTTCTCCTATTATTTTAACTATGACTTTATCTGGAATTCCAATAAGGATCTCTCCAGGCCGGGCTATCCATCCTTGCTTAACTATCAGTTTTTTGGGTGAATTTGATGCAGTGACTCTTACTTTTTTATCCTGCATCTGAACATTTACTCCCCCTAGTTCCGTTTCAACAAATATATTTTTTTCTTCATCTTGAAGTTTTTGAATATATTTAAGTTTTCCATCCACATAAATTTCTGCCGTGGAACCTTTTATATCTTCCATGATATAACCTCTGTAGCCCAATCTCAGAAAAAAAGTTAAAAGAAAGAGATAAATCAGAAGATCTCCTTTTCTAAAAAATCTTCCTTCGACCTTATTCCTCATCCTTGCCTCTTAAGCTTAGACCTATTTTTTCTCCCATATAAACTTTTGTCTCTATTCCTTTTTGACTATTTTCAAGAAGGTCTTTATCTATCAGGACTTTCCCCTTTTGAAAAAGAAGTATGCAGGTAGAACCTCCAAAATAGAAATACCCCTTTTCCTCACCTTTTTTTACAAAGGTGTCAGGCTTATAGGTCTGTTCTATTCCTCCTACCATAGTAGCTGCTATCTCTGATATAAGTATATCTCCAAAATTTTCAGTTTTCAATGTTGAATATTCACGTTTATTTTCCATATATATTCTGAAATTTTTTCTTATAGCATGGGTAGACACAGAATAATAATATCCCTTTATAAGTGAACTTGGAGATATATACCCTTGGGCTGGGAAATGGAATCTGTGATAATCTACCGGAGCTAGTCTCACTATCATAAAGACCCCTCCTCTATATTTTTCGGCAAGAACTTCATCTTTTAGAAATTCTTTTAGAGTGAATTCATCTCCTTTCAGAAAAAATTTTTTCAAATCATCCATATCATCATAGACAAATATTTTTCCATCCGCTGGAGAGATTAATACCTTTTCATCAGTATCTATAGGTCTCATCTCTTCCTTTAACTCCCTTATAAAAAAGTCATTGAAACTTTGAAACTCTTCTATAGATTTTTTTGATTCCTTCATATCTATTCCTGTATTTTTGACAAAATCTAATATTTTTTCTACAGATTTTTTGCTATCCATCTGCTTTCCATAAAAAGATGTAAGCAGTTTTCTTTTTACTACACCATTAAGAGAAAGTTCTCCCAAGGGATTATAGTATAAAAATTTTAGAAAATTTTCTCCAGGAACCTTTTCCTGCTTTAATTCTCCTGTTTTTCTTTCTATATATTTTATCTCTTTAAATTCCATTTTTCCTCCTTATATTTTCTTGCAAAACTATTTTTTTTCAAGTATACTCTTTCTAAGACAATTTAATGGAGGTATTACATCATGCAGAAAAAAGTTGCCATCATCGCTCACGACAATATGAAACCAACCATGATAGATTTTGTAACTACTCATCTCGATTTTTTTCAGAAACAGAATATAATTTCTACTGGAACTACAGGTCTACGTGTTTCCGAAGCTACCGGACTTAAAATTCATAGATTCCTTTCTGGACCTCTTGGTGGAGATCAACAGATAGGAGCAGAAATTGCCATGGATAAAATGGCTGCAATATTTTTTCTAAGAGACCCTCTTATGGCTCAACCACACGAACCAGATATTACAGCTCTTATCCGTCTTGCCGATGTACACAAAATACCTATTGCTACAAATATAGCTACCGCCCATCTTCTTGTAAAAGCACTCTCTTAATCTAGAGTGTTTTTTATTTTCTTTATAAGTGAGTACTTCAGTTCTAAAAGATTATAAGATAAATCCACTTTGTATCTATGTGGATTTTCAAGTCTTTTCCGCTCTTCTGAAAGTTTATCTAAATTTTTCAGGTAATACGCTCTACTCTCAAAAATCTCATAGAGTTCATCTGCTTCAGAGGATATTTCTCCCCCCTTAACATAATGTTTTGTAAGTTTTTTTATCGTGTAGCTTTCCTCTTCTAAAATACTGGTTTGGAAATCATATTTCTCATCTCTTAATTCTACTCTTTCACCTTTCAGTAGTTGCTCTTTATCCCGGTCTCTACCTACAAGTGTTATAAGATCAGCATAGGCAAAACCATCTTTGTCATATACTCTATACACTTCTTTGAATCCAGGATTTGATATTTTTATCACATCTTCTGAAAGCTTTATCACAGGTTCTCCATCTATCTCTACTATCTTATAAACTCCCCCGAAACATGGTCTCGATTTACTTGTAGCTATTGTATCCCCCACTCCTAGTATATCCATGGCTGCCCCCTGTTCTTTTAAGGATCTTATAACCTCTTCATTGAGAGCATTGGTAAGTATAATTTTAGCTTTATACATTCCCGCTCTATCCAGTTCAGCACGGGTTTTTTTAGAAAGATAAGCTAAATCCCCAGAATCTATACGCACTCCATAACTTCCAGGATAAGAATCATCTATTCCATTATCACGGAAAGATTGAATAGCATTTCCAATCCCTATTTTTAAAGTATCATATGTATCTATCAACAGATATAGAGAGTTAGCTTTCCTCTCTTTCCTACATTTTATAAATGCATCAAATGATTTTTTTTCAGCTTCAGATCCCACTCCAAAAATTTGAATATATGAATGTGCCATTGTTCCAACACTTGGAATTCCATATTTATACTCTGTAGCTAAATTAGAATGGGTAATACATCCTCCAATTATTGCTGCCTTGTTCCCTGCCACCGCACTATCAAAACCATGAGCTCTACGACTACCAAAAGACAACACTCCCACAGGAGCCGCGGCTCTTGTTACTCTGGATGCCTTTGTTGCAATAGCCATCTGCATATTCATAATATTCAATATAGGTGTCTCCAAAATTTTTGCTTGAATAAGGGGTGCTTTTATTGTTATCACCGGTTCATTGGGATAAGCTATCTCTCCGTCTCTCATGGCATAAACATCACCTGTAAATTTAAGTTTTACTAGATATTCAACTAGCTCTTTTTCATGTATAACAGCTTCGAAATACTCTCTTTTTATCTCTTCAGGAGTGTCGTTTAAAATTTCTATAAGCTCTATTACCTCCTGAACTCCAGAAACTACTGCAAATCCACCATCTTCCGTACTACGGAAATACATATCAAAAACTGCAATTTTATCTTGAAGCCCCTGGTTTATCAAAACGTCACTTTCCGTATACTGATATCTATCTGAATTTATAACTTTTGCAAATTCATGCAGAAGTACTCTCTTTCTCATCTTCCCCCACTCCTGTTAATTTCTGTTTTTCATGAAATTATATCATTTTTTTCTCTTTTTATCAATTTTATTAAATTCATTTCCTTCTATCGGTTGCATTCTTAAATTTTTTAAGATAGAATATCTTTAGTAATTTTTTTAGGAGGTTTTTATGCGTGCAGTAGTTCAAAGAGTAAAACATGCTTCAGTTACAGTAGAGGGGAAAATAGTCGGAAAGATAGATGATGGATTTCTTGTTCTTCTTGGAATAAAAGATGGGGATACAGAAAAAGAATTGGATTGGATGTCCACAAAAATATCTGGGCTCAGAGTTTTTGAAGATGAAAATGGAAAAATGAACAAAGAACTGAAGGATGTCGGTGGAAGTATACTGGTAGTTTCTCAATTCACTCTCTATGGAGATTGTATAAAGGGAAAAAGACCTAGTTTTTCTCTGGCAGCCAGACCCGATTGCGCAATTCCTTTATATGAAAGATTTAAGTCTAATATCGAGAAAATTGGAATACCTCTGCAATCTGGAATTTTCGGAGCAGATATGAAAGTCGAACTGCTCAATGACGGTCCGGTTACTCTTATAATCGACACAAAAGACTGCCCGGGTATAAACGGTTAGATTTCAAATAAAAATAAAGAGGCTGACCTTGAAAGTAGATTCTTCTACCTCCAGGGTCGGCCTCTCTTATTTTTTAAATATCAAAGTTGTAGAGATCAGGAATTATTCTCTCCACAGGAATTATCCCTAGAGCAAAAACTATATTCTCAGAAAGAGTCATTCTATACTCTTTCAATTTTTTCAACAAATCTTCCAACTCATCTTCTCTCACTGACATTATAAAAAGACAGTCTGATCCTGGCCATGCATGAGAATTCATATGTCTCATTTTTTTACTCCAGTTGGATTCAAGATCTTTTACTATTGTGTAACCATAGAAATTTACGCTTTCTAAAAATGAAATCAGACCACTCTTCTGACTCTCATTGATATATATGGAAAGTTCTTTAAAATTAGCGGAATAATAATCCCTACAGAATTTTCCATTCTCCTCTGATATTTTTTTCCTATCCATGTTCCTCTCCCTGTAAACTTAATTCTTTATGCCACTCTAAATATTTTTTTAAAAAATCCTGCAACTTTATTATTCAAATCCTCAACCAATGTATAAAGAATCGGAATTACAACCAATGTAAGAACTGTCGAAAAAGACATCCCGAACATTACTGTTATAGCCATTCCGCCGTAGAGTTCAGCTCCTTCTCCAAGTCCCAATCCCATAGGGACCATCCCTAAAACTGTTGTCATAGTCGTCATGAGTATAGGACGGAGTCTTGTACGACAAGCTTCTCTTACAGCTACATCCCTCTCGTCTCCACGTTCTCTTAAAATTTCAATAAAATCTATTAGGATAATTGCATTATTAACAACTGTTCCTGCCAACATTATTATCCCTATCATTACCATCATATCAAAAGATTTTCCAAAGATAATAAGTCCTGTATAAACACCAATCATAGCCATCGGTATTGAACCTATTATTATAAATGGCAGTGTGAAATTTTCAAATTGAGATGCCAGTATAGCATATATTAAAAATATAGATATCAGCAGTGCTACTCCCATTTGCATTACCGCATCTCCAAATAGCTCAGAGTCTCCTCCCCATCCGTATGTAACAGTTTTTGGAGGATTTAGTGATTCAAAAGCATCTAAAAATACTTTTTGAACTTTTCCCAGTCCTACTCCTCCATCATTAGCTTTGACCGTTACCGTATATATTTTATCCAGTTTATTTATTTCTGAAGTTCCTTCACCATAAACTATAGATGCTACATCTGATACTTTTATAAAATTCCCTTCAGCAGTTTTTACATTGAGTTGCTCAAGAGAAGTTATTTTTCTACGGGATGCGTCGGAAAGTCTTATCAGTACATCTATCTCTTCTGTTCCAGTTTTAACCGTAACAGTTTCTCCTTTAGAACGGTTTCCACCCAAGAAAGAATATGATATAACTTTTCCAAGTTCAGCAGGATTTATTCCAAAACTCTTAAGTTTTTCCCTATCCATAATTATTTTAGCCTCTGTGTTTCCAGGTTCCACCGTCGATGAAACATCAACTACACCCGGTGCTCCAGTAACTATACTCTGAACTTTAGTTCCAATCTCTGTTATTTCTTGAAGATTGTCTCCACTAATTCTGAATTCGATTGCTTTTCCTGGTGTATCCGTCTGAAAATCATTTACTACCGAGGGTTTTATATCTGGTATACCTGCTGCCAATGGACGCATATCCTCTATTATCTGGAATACTGTACGGTCTCTTCCATCCTTAGAGCCTATATCCACATTCAGAATAACTTTCTTTTTATCAATAAGTGACGTATAACTTTTTGTATACCTGTTATTTTCTGCTATTTTAACTAGTTTTTCCCCTATCTCTTCAGCAGCTTCTACGGAAAGTCCCTTAGGCAACTCTGCCACAAGGGAATATTTTCCAAAATCCTGCTTAGGGAAAAATTCTGTTTTTACAAGGGCTGGACCTATTATCATCATAGCAACAAATGTTACCACCGCAATAAGAACTGTTTTTACTCTGTTTCTGAAAGCAAAATCTATAAGTTTTGTATATTTAGCTTTCACTACTTTAAAAACTTTTCCCTCGGTAGTAACTGTAGCCTTTGAGCTCAAAAATCTACTTGCAACCATAGGCATAAGTGTGAGTGAAACTATGATTGCTGCCAGATTAGAATAGATTATTGAATAAGACATATCTCTAAATATTTCACGAGCTAGTCCAGGAATAAATAATATTGGTATAAAAACAACCATCGTTGTAGCTGCTGAAGCGAGTATTGAAATTGTAACTTCTGTTGCTCCAAATTCCGATGCATCTCTCACTGTTTCATCTAGCTCTGTCATATGTCTATAGATATTATCTATAACAACAACCGAGTTGTCTGTTAGCATTCCAACTC
Source organism: Fusobacteriaceae bacterium (assembly GCA_051648365.1). Lineage (GTDB taxonomy): Bacteria > Fusobacteriota > Fusobacteriia > Fusobacteriales > Fusobacteriaceae > JAGNZR01. The sequence continues at coordinate 54,396 of JBOFEZ010000094.1, read as the reverse complement.
CTATGGAGAGTCCCATAAGAGAGATAAGGTTTATCGTTACTCCCTGAAAATATAGGAATACGAAAGTAAACATTATAGATATAGGAAGTGCCAAAGTTATCAGCATTGTAGCTCTGATATTCTTAAGGAAAAACAGTAACACCACTGTTGCAAGAGCCAGTCCTGCCACAGCATTTCCTTTTACTCCTGAAATCGCTGAATTTATTGATTCAGAGGCATCAAAAACTACGTTTGTCTCAACCCCTGGAGGTGCATAAAGTTTCAGATCCTCTAAACTTTTCTTGGCATTTTTATTTATATCCAATGTATTTCCTGTTACTGATTTATTAAGACCTATCGAAACTGCATACTGTCCGTCTCTCTTAGTAAAAGAATCTGCATCTTCAGTAGTCAGTATAACTTCAGCTATATCACCAAGTCTCAGTGTTTTACCACCTGATTTGATAATCATATTTCTAAAATCATCCAGCTGACTAAACTCTCCCATAAATCTTGCAACTATCTCTTTACCACCAGTTTTTATAACTCCCAATGGAAGATTCAAGCTGGAAGCTTTTACAATATCGTAAACTTCAGTAGGGAGAAGTCCAAAAGCAGCCAGTTTATCACTGTCAAATTGAATCTGAATCTGTTTATCAGCAGTACCTGCGACATCTACAGATCCAACACCTTGAATTCTCTCAAGTCTCGGTTTCACATATTCATCTATAAAGGTAGATAGTTCTATCATGTTTGGTCCCGAAGCTATAACTTGCATAGTCAGAACTCCCATACCAGCTTGTTTTTTCTTAACTGAAGGGTCTGTAGCAGATTTTGGAAGATCACCTTTTATGGTATCAACTTCTTTCTGTATATCTCCTTTTTTTTGATCCAAATCACTTCCATAATCAAATTCAGCTATAATAGTTGAACTTCCGAAAGCGGAAGTGGATCTAATTTTTTTTATTCCCTCTACATTGGGAAGTACATCTTCTATTTTTTTAGTTATTTGACTCTCTACATCCTCCGGTACAGCTCCATCCCACTGAGTCTCTACCATAACAAGGGGAATATTTATGTTAGGGAGCATCTCTGTTTTAAGTGTCAGCAGTGCCACAAATCCTAAAAAGATCATAGAAATCATAAACATGGTTGTAGCAACTGGTCTTTTTATGGATAATCCAGCTAATGTCATTTTTATCTCCTCGTATTACTTGTTTTCAATCTCTTGAATTTTATCTCCATCATTTAATCCGAAAATCCCATCAACAACTACGCCTTCACCTTCATTTATAGCTTCTGAAGATACTTCTACAAAAGGAGCATTAATTGTTCCTGGCATTATTTCAACTCTCTTTGCCACACCATCTCTTACAATATAAATATAACTTAGAAGAGATCTCACCTGAACAGATTTTTCAGGCACCATAAGAGCATTTCTTTTTCCAGCTGGAATAATAGCTTTCAGATACATTCCATCCTTTATCATAGCTCCCTGAGATGTAGGATCTATATTGGGAATTCCAACTTTAACTTTATATTTTTTTGTTTCAGGGTCTGCTATAGGATTTATCTCTTTTATATATCCCTTAAGCTCTCTGTTATCTAGTTCCGGTATTATAACTACCGCTTCTCCTCCAAGAAGAAGTTTAGAGAACCATTTTCCTGGAAAATCAACAAGAGCTTCCATCTCTGTTTCATCTATTACTGTGAAAAGTATGTCACCCTTTTCAGTTTTGTTTCCAACTTTAGCAAAAAGATTTCCAACTATACCGTCATTTTTAGAAACTCTTTTCAGTTTATTATACCTATCTTGAGCATCTTCAAGCTGGGCTTTTTTAGTAAGAAAAGCTCCCTCGGAATCTGTATATCTATTTCTTATATCTGTATATTCCTTTTCAGATGCATTTCCCTTATCGTAAAGTCTCTTATATTTGTCATGATTATTGGTAGCAGTCTGAAGTGTCTCTTTAGCAGCCTGATATGCAGCACGAGCAGAACTGTATTCAGCTTCTACTGTGGCATCTGTACGTTCCATTATAACGTCACCTGCTTTTACCTTATCTCCATTCTTTTTATTTATCTTCGTCACTATTCCAGCACTCTCAGCTATATAGTTAACTTTTTCTTTAGGCACTGCCACAGAATCAGCTTCATATTTATCTGTCAGCTCTCTTCTGATTATTTTAGTAGCTACTATTTTTTTACCCTCTTCAGCTTTTACTTCTTCAGCTATCTTCTTTTTACAACCCGTAAAAAGGAGACAAAGACCTAAAATTAGAGCTGTAATTTTTTTAATATGCATAATATTACTTTCCTCCCATTAAATAAGTATCGATCTATATTTTTCAAATGCTAGATAGTATTCGTCTATAGTCTTGTTATATGCTACACGAGCTTCTCTCAACTGAGTTTCAGAAGCAAGGTAATCCACCGTAGTTATTATTCCTGCCTCATATCTTTCTACATCCATCATAAAATTTTCCTCAGCAGCCATCATCGCTTTATACTGAGATATTTTTATTTTTTCAAGATTTAACATATTGAGATATGCTGAATTAAGATTTAACTCAATATTATCTCTAGTTATATCCTGGTTGAGAGTCTGTTTTTCAACTTCTATTTTAGAGGCACTATATAGATCATAATCTTTACCAAACTGGAAAACGTTCCAGTTTACAGAAAGTCCTCCTCTCCATTCTCCCTCATCTAAAGTTTGAGAATATTTCTGTTGTTCAGCAAAAGTTCCAAACTTCATGAATCCGTCAACTTTAGGAAGTAGTTCTGCACGCTTTCTTATTTTTTCAACCTCTGATATTTCCACACTGTTCTGTGCTAAAAGTGCAGATATACTTTCCTCTTTTGCCTGTCTTAAATCATTTTCATAATTTATCTCAGCCGTCAAATTATCTTTCACACGGAATTCCGTAAGCTGTATCTCCTCTTCAGAAGGTATTCTCAGTTTTAGTTTCAGATTTTCTTTTAAGATTTTTATCTCATTTACAGATTTTTCTATTTTAGCTTCCACATCTAAAAGAGAAAACTCTGTTTTCAGAAGATCTGTTTTCACAATAAGTTTCATTTCAAACTGTGTTTTCTGCCTCTCATATCTAGCTAGAAGTTCTTTTTGAGAAGTTTCAAAAGCCTGTATATCTCTTTCGTTTTTTATAATAGACGAGTAAATATTTACAACTTCTAAACGGATATCTCTCTTAGATGCTAGATATTCAAGATTAGCACTTGACTGATAAACTTTAGCTCCCTTTATAGCTCCTATAACTGTCCCCCCCTGGAAAAGAGGTTGTGATATCCCAAGACTTTGAGTATAACCTGTTTTATCATTCAGCTCTCTATTCACACCCAGTCCACGTTCGTATTCTCCCTTCTGATATTGTCCACTATAAACTACCGAGGGAAGAGCTAGTTTAAAGGCTGAACTTACATTTTTTTTTGAAATTTCAAGGTTTTTCTCAGCTATTTTTATCTCTCTGCTTTTATCTATGGAAAAATCTATAGCTTCTTCCAAAGTTAAAGTTCTTCCTAACGCAAGAGAATTAATAAAAACTAGAAAAGAAAATATAAATCTCTTCTTCATAATTTTAACTCCTTTATCTAAATAATAATTACTTAAAAATTTTTTTGAGAGTTTTAATAAGAAACTCCATTTCTTTATTTATACTTTTTTCAGAAACTTTTTGTAATACAAAATCTATATTTGAAATAAATATATTTCCATTTTCATTTTGTGAATAATAGAGAGTATTTTTCAGTGTTAAATTAACTAATTCATCTATATACTCAGCATATCTTTTTATATCTTTTTCATCTCTAAAGTTAAGTTCACTACTAAATTTTTGAAGAATTTCATACCAATGTTCTAGATTTAAATTTTTTATCTCGATAAGTTTTTTAGTTATCTCTCCACTCAAAGATTCTAAATTTAAGGCAAGGTGATAAAAGAAAAGTGTTCTGAAAGCTATCTCCTCATCTACTTCAAATTTTTTCTTCACCGAATAGGTAAGTAACTCTTCAAAAGAAAGTCCCCCCTTTCTTGTTTCTCGATTTCTTTTAGCTATAGACTTGGCAGCTTCATTTAATATTGTTATTATCAGTTGATCTTTACTTTTAAAATAGGTATAAAAACTACCTTTAGCTATGTTTATCCTAGATGTTATATCTTCTACATTCGTTCTTTGATACCCTTTTTCAATAATAAGTTTTTTAGCTGAGAGAATTATAATCTCTCTTTTTTTTTCTCTATTAATATCTGATTTCTTATTCATAAACACCTCCAAAATCATTTTGACTAATCAGTCACAACAACTGAAACTAAATTATATATGAATAATTCTCTTTTGTCAATAAAATAGCTCTTTAATTTACTTTTTCTTTCTTTAATGATACAATATTTTATAAAATATTCCTGTTACTTATATTATCATCAAAAAGGAGTGAGAAAAATAATGATAAACAGAAAAAAAGCTTTTTTAATAATCATCCCTCTTTTGCTTGGTATTTTCATATATATTTTCTTCCGTAGCAAAAACCTTTTCTATTATAATTTTTTTCACATTTTGAATGTAGATGAAGACATTCGAGAATATCGTATTATTCTATGGCGATATAGAAAAGCTATACCTAACTGGGTTATATACTCTCTTCCTGATGGACTTTGGATTTATTCTTTCGGAATAGCTTTTCTTTACAGAAGTAGATTTTTTATTTGGGATTCTCTATTTTTTGGAGTAATTACAATTTTTATGGTTGTTTTTGAATTTTTCCAAATGAGATTCGGAGGACACGGAAGTTTAGTTGGCACTTTTGATTTAACTGATATTTATTGTTTTATAGGAGGGGCTTTTCTAGCTCTGCTATCCGCTTTTTTTTCTATAATAAATGAAAGAATACCTCTTTTTCAACAATTCAAAAATTATAATTTGAAAATCTTATCTTTTAGACTTTTTATAATTTTTATTTTTACTTTACTGGCTATATTTCCAACACTTTTTAAGTTTTAATTGTGAAATTTATATGACATTTGTTCCGACTTTGCAACATTTTAACTTGACTTTTAATTCAGAATACGCTACAATCAAATTCTATATATTTTTTATTCAATGGGAGGCTTTATCATGTCAAATGTTAAACAACAAAAGCAAACTGCTTTTGAGAAGTTTCTAAACTTCGTTGAAGTTGTTGGAAACAAACTACCACACCCGGTTGCTATGTTCTTTGGTTTTTTCGTAGTAACTATGGGACTTTCATTCGTTTTAGCTAAAATGGGTATCTCTGTTAGCTACAATGAAATTTCAAGAGCTACAAATCAAGTTATAACAAAGACTACAACAGTTCAAGATCTTTTAACTGCAAGTGGAATAAACGGTGTTTTTACCACTGCTATAAAAAACTTTACTAATCACGCTGCCCTAGGATCAATAGTTGTTGCTATGCTAGGTGTAGGTCTTGCTGAAGGTACTGGACTTATGTCAGCGAGTATAAAGAAGCTGGTTCTTTCTACTCCAAAATCAATGGTTTCTGCCATAGCTGTTTTTGCTGGAGTTATGTCAAACGTTGCTTCTGATGCTGGATACGTTGTTCTTATACCTCTTGGTGCTGTAATATTTCTTTCTTTCGGTAGACATCCTTTAGCTGGTATTGCTGCTACTTTTGCTGGAGTATCTGGTGGATTCTCTGCAAACCTTTTAATCGGAAGTACAGATCCACTACTTGGAGGAATAACTACTACTGCTGCACAGATATCACTACCTGGATACAGTGTTGATCCAACTGCAAACTTTTATTTCATGTTCGTTTCAACATTCCTAATAACTATCCTTGGTGCTTTCATCACAGATAAAATTGTTGAACCAAGACTTGGAGAATATAAAGGTCCTAAGTTAGAGGGAGATTCTCACTCACAACTTACAGATCTTGAGAAAAAAGGACTTAGAACTGCTTTAATCTCTTTCCTAATATTTATTGTTATTGTTTGTTTAATGGTACTTCCTGAGAATGCTATACTTAAACTTACTCCTGACCAAATCGCAGCTTTTGTTAAAGCTAACGGAAGACAGCCTGAAGTTATGGAATTACTAAAGCCTTTCTTCGGAGAATCAATCGTATTTATACTAATGCTTGCTTTCTTTATACCTGGACTATTCTACGGTATAGCTGCTAAAACTGTAACTTCTCATAAAGATGTTATCAAGTCTCTTAACAAGGCTATGTCATCATGTGGACCAGTTCTTGTTATCATATTTATGTCAGCACAGTTCGTATATGTATTTAACAAATCTAATATCGGTATCGTAATCGCTGTTAACCTTGCTGAAATTTTAAAGAGTTTAGGTATTTCTGGAATCTGGGCTGCAGTTGGTCTAATATTCCTTACTGCTTTTGTTAACCTTTTCATCGGAGGAGCTTCTTCTAAATGGCTAATGCTTTCTCCAGTTTTCATTCCAATGTTCGCAGAATTAGGAATGACTCCAGAATATACTCAGCTTGCTTATAGAATTGGAGATTCTACTACAAATATAATTTCTCCTCTAATGACTTACTTCCCAATCATAGTTGGATTTGCTTCTAAGTATGCTGAAAAAGATGATGATATGGGAGTTGGAACTATTATAGCTATGATGCTTCCATACTCAATACTGTTCTTAATTTCATGGTCACTTATGTTCGTTATCTGGTCTTACACTGGATTACCAATCGGACCAGGGGTTCAAATGTTTATGTAATTATCTGACCGGAAAGAAAATTTTCTTTCCGGTTTTTTTATTTTAAAAATCTTTTTTAAAAAATAAAAAGATAATTCTTGGCTCCACAGAATATTATTTTAGAGTAATTATATTAATAAGGAGGAAAAAAATGGGATTTTTATCTTGGATTGTATTAGGACTCATAGCTGGTGCTTTAGCTAAACTTATTATGCCTGGTAAAGATGGCGGAGGATTTTTTGTCACTATGGGATTAGGTATTGTCGGAGCTCTTGTGGGAGGTTTTCTAGGTGGACTGATAGGATTTGGTTCTGTTCAAGGTCTTAATTTTGGTAGTATTGCCACAGCTACAGCCGGGGCCTTTATTGTACTTTTTCTCTACAAAAAATTTAAAAAATAAAAAAAATCCCCTCAGCCTAATAACCCGAGGGGATTTTTTTTTAAAACAATCCTGAAATTACTCCATTTTCATCAATATCAATAAGTTCTGCTGCAGGGATTTTTGGTAATCCAGGCATGTCTATTATTCCACCTGCCATAGCTATTATAAATCCTGCTCCTGCTGCTATTTTTATCTCATCTATATGGACCGTAAAATTTCTTGGTCTTCCAAGAAGTGTCGCATTATCCGATATAGATTTTTGGGTCTTAGACATACAGATAGGAAGATTTCCATATCCAAGTTCAGTAAGTTTTTCCATCATTTTTCTAGCTTTTACAGAGAATGTAACTCCATCTGCACCATAGATTTCTTTAGAAATTTTTTCTATTTTCTCTTTTATAGGAAGCTCCAGCTCATATAAAGGTCTGTAGTTATCTTCATTTTTTTCAATGGCTTCAAGAACTAGATTTGCAACTTCTTTTCCTCCTTCACCACCTTTTGCCCAAACATCACAAAGAGCAACTTTAGCTCCCATAGATTCACAGTGGTTTCTTATCAAATTGAGCTCAGCTTCTGTATCCCCTAGAAATCTATTCATAGCAACTACTACCGGAAGTCCAAACTTATGAAGATTTTCTATATGCTTATCTAGATTTTCCATTCCTTTTTTCAGAGCATCTAAATTTTTCTGATTGAGATCTTTTAATCCACCATGATGCTTAAGAGCTCTCACTGTAGCAACTATTACTACACAATTAGGATTTAATCCTCCTTTTCTGCATTTAATATCCAAAAATTTTTCTGCACCTAAATCAGCAGCAAATCCAGCTTCTGTCACTGTGTAATCTGAAAGTTTAAGTGCCATTTTTGTAGCAAGAATAGAGTTACATCCATGAGCTATATTGGCAAAAGGACCACCGTGAATTATAACTGGTGTGTTTTCAAGAGTCTGTACAAGATTAGGTCTTATCGCCTCTTTCAAAAGAGCTGTTACAGCTCCTTGAATTTTAAGATCTTTTATCTTCAGAGGTTCTGCTATATTGTTATATGCGAATATCATCTCTCCAATTTTTTCTTTAAGCTCTATCAATGAGTTTGAAAGACATAGAGTAGCCATTATCTCAGAAGCTACAGTTATCTGAAAAGAATCCTGACGTGGCGATCCATTCTCTTTTCCTCCCAATCCTATAACTATGTCACGAAGAGATCTGTCATTCATATCTACAACTCTCTTCCATGTTATTTTCGTAATATCAATATTCAAGTGGTTTCCATGTTTTATATGATTATCTATACATGCAGATACAAGGTTATGTGCCACTCCTATAGCGTGAAAATCTCCGTTAAAATGAAGATTTATCTCTTCCATAGGAACTACCTGCGCATACCCTCCTCCGGCTGCTCCACCTTTCATTCCAAAAACAGGACCTAGAGATGGTTCACGAAGAGCTGCTATGGAATTTTTCCCAAGCTTATTCAGTGCTTGAGTAAGTCCAACTGTAACTGTAGATTTTCCCTCTCCTGCTGGAGTTGGTGTTATGGCAGTTACCAGTATTAATTTTCCGTCTTTTTTATTTTGATTTTTTTTTAATATTGATAAATTAAGTTTTGCCTTATATTTTCCGTAATTCTCAAAATCTTCTTCCTCGATACCGATTTTTTTAGCAATTTCTATGATTGGAAGTAACTTTGCCTCCTGTGCTATTTGAATATCAGATTTCATATTTTCCACCCTTCACTATTTCGTTATATTCTTTAGAATATTTTTAATATTAAACCAGTTTCCCAAAGTTTTGTCAATCCTAAAGAAAGTTATATACCTCTTCCAAAAGTCCTGATTTTATTATCTTTGCTCTCTTTTTCAGTTCAAAAGATTTTCTTTCTAAATCAGCTTTCAACATCTCATCCGAAAGACTAGGAAGATTTATTCGAACATTCATCACAGCGCCTTCTAAACCCGAGTATAGTAGAGTTGTTGCTACACCAACATCACTTATCGCATTTTTGTTTCCATAAGTTACAAAATAATCCAGCAGATGCAAAACATCACTTGAAAGCTGAGCTATTCTGAGAGGTGTCTCTATGGCATTTTTTGTAGCATCTTGCATTGCCACACTTCTAATTTTTTTTTCCTCATCAGTTTCTTTGGGCATTTTCATAGCCGCCATAAACAACTTAAAACTTTCAGTGTCCTTATCAATCAAATTCTTAAGCTCTTCTTCTATTCCTTGAAGTTCATCGAAACGTCTCTTAAACTCCATTTTTATCCCTTCATCTAATCCTTCAAATTTTTTCTTCCCAAAACTGAGATGTCCAACCATTCTTATAAGTGATACACCCAAAGCTGAAGCAAGTGCCGAAACTGAGCCTCCTCCTGGAGCAGGTGATGGAGAATCTACCTCACTTAGAAATTCATTTATAGTTAATTCTATTAATTTCATAACTTCCTCCTAATAACATAACTGCTGATTTTTCACTACCAGTCTACCATTTTTATAAACCGAGTCTATAAAATTAATTCCAAAATGATAGATTATAAAATCTAAATTATTGGAGTTGAATATATTGATATCAGCTTTTTTTCCGACTTCAATAGTTCCCACTGAAAGAGATCTATTTACAGCCCAAGCAGCATTCAGAGTTACAGCTGCAAGTATTTCTTTTGGGGATAGCCTCATCTGAGATGCAGCTATCTGCATAATTAACTGAAGATTTTCCGTAGGACATGAGCCAGGATTGTAATCCGTGGCTATAGCCACAGCCCCTCCATATTCAATTATTTTCCGAGCTGGGGCATAATTTTTCCCCAAATTAAAAGATGTGCCGGGAAGGAGAACAGAAGTCACTCCACTTTTCACCATACTCTTAAGCCCTTCATCACTGGCAGCCAAAAGATGCTCAGCTGTCCTGGTCCCTATCTCTCCTGCTAGCTCTGCTCCTCCTAGACACACTATCTCATCTGCATGAATTCTTAAATCATAACCAATTTTTTTTGCGGCTAGGAGTATTTTTCTGCTCATCTCTACAGAAAATATATTATTCTCACAAAATATATCACAAAATTCTGCTAGATTATTTTCTTTTATAATTTGCATCACTTTTATTACAAATTCTACATACTCTTCATTTTTTCCTTGAAATTCTTCTGGAATGGCATGAGCACCCATATAGGTTGAAACTATGTCTATAGGATGATTCTGATTCAGAAATCTTGCAACTTCAAGCTGTTTTATTTCTGTTGCAAAATCCAAACCATATCCACTCTTTGCTTCCACGGTGGTAACCCCCAAAAGTAGCATCCTATCCAGACTGGCTCTAGCTTTATCTTTCAACTCTTTGAAACTGGCACTTCTAGTAGCTCTTACACTACTGAGAATACCTCCTCCCCTTGCAAGAATATCTAGATAGGGAACTCCGTCTAGTTTCATCTGAAATTCATTTTCACGTGAACCACCATGGATAAGATGGGTATGACAGTCTATAAAACCTGGTGTCACAAGTTTTCCACCGGCATCTCTTCTTAACGTACTCTCTCCTAGGTATTCGTCCGGACACTCTCCTTCACCCACAGCTATTATCATATCTTCACTTATAACTATATAGCAGTTTCTCAAAACATCTATATTTTTCATATGCTCACCGCAGAGAGGGGTCCCTCCTCTCCCTGTGACAATCTGTCCTATATTCTCAATAACAAGGTTTGCTTTCATATTTTTAAAATTCCCCTTTATTTTAAAAGTTCAGTCTCAATTACCTTATCCACAGTAGTCCCATGATCTAGTCCTAAATAATATTCTAGTGATTCTGCTACTGCATCCATAGGCAGAGCTCCTATTATTTCACTTCCGATTATATTCACACCATATCTTCTAGCTTCCATTTTTACAGTTTCAAAAACTCTGTATATCGGATTTTTCTTGTAATCTTTTATATTCATCGTTACCTGAACAAAACCTTTTTCTTTTATTTCAGCAGGTCCTGCTTGAATAAATCTGAAACCTCCGCTTGAGTATCTTATAGCTGCAGCTATTTTTTTAGCTATCTCCACATTTTGAGTATCTAAATTTATATTATAAGCTATAAGAGGCATTCTTCCACCTATAGCAGTAACTCCTGCAGTTGGATGAATTTTTCTATCTCCATAGTCAGGCCCCCACTCCGGAAGAAGAATTTTTTCAGACATACCTTCAAATTGTCCCTTTCTTATATCTGGAAGAGAAAATCTGTTAGGTGCTGAAGCTGAGTTTTCATATAAAAAAATAGGAATTCCGTATCTACGATTTACCTCTTGTGCCACTTTTTTAGAAAGTTCTACACACTCATCCATACCCATATCCTTGATAGGTATAAAAGGCACCACATCTGTCGCTCCCATTCTTGGGTGCTCACCTTTCTGAACTCTCATATCTATAATTTCTGTGGCAACTCCTATTGCTTCTATCACAGCTTCTGCCACAGCTTCAGGCTCTCCTAGAATAGTTATTACCGTCCTGTTATAATCTTTATCAGGTTCACAGCCCATAAGAGTGACTCCTCTTCTCCCTTTAAAAACTGCTTCTATCTTAGCTATTTTTCCTAAATCTGTTCCTTCACTAAAGTTAGGAACACACTGTACAACTTTCCCCATGACTCCTCCTAAATTAAATTTTATCTACTAACTTTGAAATCAATGCTTCTTCTGCTATATACGGAAGGGTAATATGATCCTGCCCTTCATTATTCCTATTATATTCTATAACTGTCTCGATAGAGTTATTGTTTCTTGCCCAAGCACGTCTAGCTACTCCTCCCATAACATCCCACGGCATAGCTGTTCTTAAAATCTCATCTACTCTATGGCTTCCGTCCAGAACCATGCCGAATCCTCCGTTTATAGATTTACCGATACCTACTCCTCCACCGTTATGAAGAGCTATCATACTCATACCACGTGCTGCATTTCCTACAAAACAGTGAGTTGCCATCTCCGCCATGACATTACTTCCATCTTTAATATTAGATGTTTCTCTGAATGGAGAATCTGTTCCCGATACATCATGATGGTCACGTCCAAGCATTACCGGACCAATTTCTCCCCTTCTTACCATATCATTGAATTTTATTGCGATATTAGTCCTACTCATAGCATCTTGATAAAAAATTCTAGCCTGAGTTCCTACTACAAGCCCATTCTTATCTGCATCTTTTATCCATTGATAGTTATCTCTGTCTTGATACCTTCTCGTAGGATCTACAAGACTTAGAGCTGCTGCATCTGTTTTCAAAAGGTCTTCATGTTTTCCGCTCAAACACACCCATCTGAAAGGTCCATATCCGTAATCGAAAAGTTCAGGTCCCAATATATCTTCCACGTATGACGGGAATATAAAACCATCCTTATCATTTATTCCATTTTTAGATATTTCCATAATTCCGACATCATATATAGATTTTAAGAAACTATTCCCATAGTCAAAGAAATATGTTCCTGCTTTAGTAAGTTTTTTAATAACTTCATAGTGCCTTCTTAAAGTTTCATCCACGAGTTTTCTAAATTTTTCTCTATCTGTAGCCAAAAGTTTCGTTCTTTCTTCAAAAGTTATCCCCGCAGGACAATATCCTCCTTCATATACAGCATGGCAGGAAGTTTGATCTGATAGCAGATCTATTTTTATATTTTTTTGCGCCGCATATTCTAACAGATCTACTATATTACCATGGTAAGCTATAGCATACGGTGCTCTTGCATCTGTTTTTTCTTTTGCAATCAAGAATGTTTCTTCCGGGGTTTTTGCAATTTTATTTATCCATCCTTGCTCTAGTCTTGTGTGAATTCTTGATAAATCTACCTCGGCTATTATTCCGACTCCTTTAGCAATGACTGTTGCTTTTCCTTGAGCTCCACTCATTCCTCCAAGTCCTGATGTTACAAAAAGTTTTCCGGCAAGATCTCCCTCTGCTGGAACTCCACAGAAAAGCCTTCCTGCATTTAGAATAGTAGAATATGTTCCGTGGACTATTCCTTGAGGTCCTATATACATCCATCCACCAGCTGTCATCTGCCCATAATTTGCAACTCCTAGGGCTGTAGCTCTCGCCATATTATCAGGATCATCAAACAATCCTATCATCAGTCCATTTGTTATTATTATTCTCGGAGCATGAGGAGTAGATTTGAAAAGTCCTACAGGATGTCCTGATGATACTACGAGAGTTTGATCTTGAGTCAAATTTTCTAGATATTTTTTAATAAGTAGATATTGCATCCAGTTCTGACATACCTGTCCTGTTTCTCCATAAGTTACAAGCTCGTAAGGATAAAGAGCTATGGCAAAATCCAAATTATTATCTATCATAACCTGGGCTGCTGCTCCCTCTACACAATTTGATTTATACTCTTCAACAGGTTTTCCCCAAATCCTTCCCTCAGGCCTAAATCTATATCCATAAATTCTTCCATGTTCCTGAAGCTCATCCAAAAACTCTGGAGCTAATTCTTCATGATACTCCTCAGGTATATATCTAAGTGCATTTTTTAGAGCAAGCTTTATCTCTTCCTTAGTTAGAGTGAGAGTTCTTTTAGGAGCTCTTCTCAATTTAGAATCGAACTTTGGAATTGCTCTTGGAATATCCATTTCTGTAAGTTTTATAGTCATCGCTTCTGCTATTTCTTTATTATTTATCATTATTCCCTCCAAATATTTTTTCTCCCAAAACCTAAACTATTATTTTTCCTATTGCAGACTCAACAGCTCTAACTACTTCTCCATCTGCAATTAATTTCTCTACTGTGTTTATATCTAAATACATAACTCTGTCCTCTTCAAGTCTAGTTATATGTTTTCTTACGGTTTCATAGGCTGCTGCTGTTCCCTTCCCCAAACCTAGATTTCCTCTCAGATCAACTCCCTGGCATGCTGCCATTAGTTCCATTGCTATAGCCTTTCTCGAATTTTTAAGTATTTCATATCCTTTTCTTGCTGCTATGGTTCCCATAGATACGTGATCCTCCTGATTTCCTGAGGATGGTATAGAATCTACACTGGCTGGATGAGCTAAAACTTTATTTTCAGATACAAGAGATGCTGCACTGTACTGAACAATCATAAAACCTGAATGAAGTCCTCCATGAGGAGTCAAAAATGCAGGTAATCCAAAATTAAGTTGTGGATTTACAAGTCTTTCTAATCTTCTCTCAGATATATTCCCCATCTCTGAACATGCTATTCCTAAAAAATCAAAAGGTAGTGCCATGGGTTGTCCATGAAAATTACCCCCTGATATAACCTGCTCATGATCAGGAAATATAATTGGATTATCTGTTACTGCGTTCATCTCTATCTCTATTTTATCCAGTACAAAGTTTATAGTATCTTTACTTGCTCCGTGAATCTGCGGAGTACATCTCAGAGTATATGGATCTTGAACTCTTAGCTGTCCCTGCTTTGTAGTCATCTTGCTTCCTTCTAAAATTCTCAGTATATTTGCCGCTGAATCTATTTGACCCTTATGACCACGAACTTTATGAACCTTCTCATCATAAGCACAAGTTATCCCATTTAACGCCTCCATGGTAACTGCTGCTGTTATATCCAAAGTTTTCATAAGATTTATAGCGTCATAAGTTGCTAAGGCACCTACCGAAGTCATGGCTTGAGTCCCATTAATAAGGGCCAGACCCTCTTTAGAAGATAGATATTCTAAAGGTCTTATTCCCGCTCTCGAAAGAGCCTCGGCTCCGTTCATCCTTTGACCTTTATAGAAGGCTTCCCCCATTCCTAAAACAACTAAAACCATATGGGAAAGGGGAGCTAAATCTCCAGATGCTCCTAAGGAACCTTTTTCTGGAATTACAGGAACTACGTCACTGTTCAATATCTCTACCATTTTATCCACAGTTATCTTTCTAATACCCGAATTTCCTATGATAAGATTATTTATTCTGAGAAGCAACATTCCTCTCGCTATCTCTTCTGAAAATGGTTCCCCTACTCCGCAAGAATGACTTATAATAAGATTTTTCTGAAGATTTGAAGTTTCATCTTTAGATATAACTATATCTGAAAATTTTCCAAAACCTGTAGTAAGTCCATATACAACTTTCGAATCGTCTATAAGCTTTTCCACATAAACCCTGGATTTTTCAACTCTCAAGTATGCTTCATCAGCAATTTTGACAGTATTTCTGTGCCGCACTACATTAATAAAATTTTCCAAAGTTAATTTTTCATTTCCAAGAATTAGTTCGTTTCCCATATTATCCCCCCATTTTTTTGTTCCAATAATCTTAGGATACTATATTTTTAATAAATAATCAAGGGCTTCAACATTTTAAAATTAAAAAACCACATCAAATGACGTGGTTTTTGTTTTTTATTAGTTTTTAAAGTTTAATTACCGAACAACCTTTTGAAGATGTTGCTCTCTTTTTCAAGGCTACCTTCCTGTTTTTCACTGGAAATTCCGTCTCCTAAAATTGGTACACTGACTTCCGGACGATAAAATAGTCCCGCTATTCCATTGGAATATTTAGTATCTCTCTCTAAAGATATTCTTCCGCTTCTAACAAGGAATTCTCTTCCTCCTGAAGTGGCAATAAGTCCATTTTTAGAATTAAGATTTTGTGTTATCAGTGTTCCTCTTCTTATATTGTCATCTACAAACTGGAATCTCTCCGGTGTATAAAGACCTTTATCCAACAATTTTTTATAAAATTCTCCCCAAATAGGGGCAGGTCCATTTCCACCAGTAAGATTTTCTTTGATTTCTCTATTGTCATCGTAACCTAAATATATGGTCGTTGTATACTTCGGAGTTATTCCTGCAAACCAAACTGTTCTATTCTGATTTGTAGTTCCTGTTTTTCCCCCCTGAGATATCTTGTCTCCATTTTTATCTTTCACTTCAGCTCTCTTGGAAGTTCCACTTTTCACTGAACTTTCTAACATATAAGTGATAAGACTTACATCTACTGGATCAAATTCTTTCTGTTTTTTGATTTCTGAGTGGTAAATTTGATTTCCAAATCTATTCTGAACCGTTTTCACTATTACAGGTTTTACAGAATAACCTCCGTTAGCAAAAACTGCATAAGCCTGTGAAAGTTCTAAAGGTGTTCCTTCATAAGTACCTAGAGAAGCTGTCAGATTATTAGGAATTTTAAATTCTGTTCCAAATTTTTTTATAGTCTCTTTAAGAGCAGGAACTCCAACTTTTTCAAGAAGCTTTATAGATACCATATTCAAAGATTTATCCAGAGCATCCAACAGAGTTATATTTCCATTATATCTATCTCCATAATTCTTTGGTTCCCAGTTTCCATATTTTACCTTATTATCATCTATGATAGCATTCATCTCTGTTCCATTTTGAAGTGCAGTAAAATAAAGAAAAGGTTTTGCAGAGGATCCTAACTGTCTCTTAGCCATTACAGCACGATTAAAGTTTCCTATTTTATAATCTTTACCTCCAATTACAGCAATGACTTCCCCTGTTTCTGAGTTTATAGTTGCCATTCCATACTGTAAACCAGGTCTTGCATTTAAGAACTGGCTTTTACTGAAGAGTTCCTTAGCAGTTTTTTGAATTTCTATATCCACTGTGGTATAGACTTTCAACCCTTCTGAATATATCATCTCATCAGTAAAAACTCTTTCCCCATCATTGTTTTTTTCATTTCTTAAAAATTCATGGACTAGATCTGTAAAATCTGGAACACTGGATTCTGTTCTAGCTTCCTTAGGATATATTAGTGTTGTTATTTTTTTATCTATTTTTTTCAAATCTATTTTTTCATTAGAAACTATAAATTTATGTCCTATGGCTTCCTGATGTTCAGCTTTGGTAATAACACCATCTTTCAGCATCTCTCCCAGTATGAGGTGGGCTCTTTTCAGAGCTTCGCTCAAATTTCTTCTAGGATTATATTTTTCGGGACGGTTAGGCATTCCTGCCAGCATTGCCGACTCTGCCAGATTAAGTTCAGCAGGGGTTTTTCTCATGAAACTGTATGCTGCTGATTTTATTCCGTAGGAACCTGACCCAAAATTTATCTCATTGAGATATTTTTCCAGTATTTCATCCTTCGTAAATATGCTCTCTATCTCGAAAGTGATGAGGGCTTCCTTTACTTTTCTAGAAAGTTTTTTCTCAGAGGTAAGAAATGCATTTTTAGCCAACTGTTGAGTTATGGTACTGGCTCCTTGGACAGCTCTTCCTGCTGAAATATTAGCAATTACAGAAGCTATATTTCTCTTTATATTTAGACCATAATGATTATAAAAAGTTTTATCTTCTATAGACACTACAGCTTTTTTAAGATTTTCAGAAATATCTTCTAAATTTACAGGTTCCCTTTTTTCTCTGTAAATACTATCAATAAGCACTCCATTTCTATCAAAAATTGTAGTGGGTACAGAGGGAGTATAATTTGTTACAAGCTCCTCTATATTGGGAAGCTCTTTATAATTTTTATATACAAAGGTTCCTGCCCATACAGCTGCTCCAGCTCCAAGAAGGAAAATAAGAGCAAAAATTCCCATTAAAATTCTCACAACTATTTTTTTCATCTTTACCCCTATAAATAATTTTACTTTAACTTTTCTGTTTTTCTTCTAAGTTGTCCACAAGCACCGTCAATATCTGTTCCTTTTTCTCTTCTTACAAATACGTTTACCTTTCTGATATCTTCCAGAACACTTACAAATTTCTCTATTTTCTTATCCAGTGGTCTTTCATAAGGTTTTCCTTCTACTGGATTGTAAGGAATGATATTCACAATATGGTCAAAATCATGAACAAAATCAGCCAGTGCATTCGCATCCGCATCTGATGCATTGACATTATTCAGAAGGATATATTCAAAAGTTATTCTTCTTTTTGTCTGTCTTTGATATTCTTTAAGTATTGTGTGTAGATCCTCAAGAGGATATGCCTTATTTATCGGCATAATAAGGTCTCTTTTTTCATTCATTGCACTGTGAAGAGATATAGCTAGTTCTATATGTACTTTACGCTCTAAAAGTTTCTCAATAGCTGGAACTATTCCTGCAGTCGATACTGTTATCTTTCTCTTGGAAATGTTGATTCCAGATTCGTCAGAGAATGTTTCTAGAGATTTTATTAAATTCTCAAGGTTAAGAAGAGGTTCTCCCATCCCCATATAAACTATATTAGTCAGATGTTCTCCTTTTTTTAGAAGTCTTCTTTCTACTGTATATACCTGATTCAGAATCTCACTTAGATTTAGATTTCTTGCAAATCCATTTATAGCTGTTGCACAGAAATCACAGTTCACAGCACATCCAACCTGTGAAGAGATACATAAAGTATTTCTATCTTTAGATTTGATAAGAACAGTTTCTATACTGTTTCCATCTTCTAATTGGAATAGAAATTTTTCTGTACGGTCTATTTTAGACTCCTGATATTTTACAAGATTAAGAAGAGGGATGTATGATGTCTCTGAAAGTTTCTCTCTGTCCTTTAAAGATATATTCGTCATCTCGTTGATATCTCTTGCCATTTTCTGATGTAACCACTGATAAATCTGTTTTGCATAGAATTTTTTCATTCCATTTTCTACCACAAATTTCTCTAATTCATTCTTTGTTAAGTTAAGTAAGTTTATTTTATTTTCCATAATTACCTCCATAATCTGAGTTTACCTTAAATTATACCATATCTTTTCCAATCTGTCTTTATTAAAATAGTTTTTTACTTATTACCACAAAACATTTAAAGGAAGTTATACTCCTTTTAAAGTATACTCATATGATGAAATTTAATTATTTGAAATGGAGGTTAAAGTTATGAAAAAAGAAACAGTAGATTTTTTAAATTTAGCTGAAAAAAGAAGAACATATTATAATATAGGTAAGGAGAGTACAACAACGGATGAGAATCTCCAGAATATTCTCGGGAAAATAATCAGAAACACCCCTTCCGCCTTCAATTCCCAAAGTACAAGAATTTGTCTACTGCTTCCAGGAGAACATGAAAAATTATGGAATATCGTAATAGAAGCTCTGAGAAAAATTGTTCCGCCGGAAAACTTTTCTGATAGTGAAGCTAAAATAAATTCTTTTAAAAACGGATATGGAACCGTCCTTTTCTTTGAGGATATGGATGTTGTAAAATCTTTTCAGGAGATGTTCCCTCTTTACAGTGCTAACTTTCCAACCTGGTCACACCATACTAGTGCTATGCACCAGTTTGCAACTTGGACAGCTTTGGAACTTGAAGGAATGGGAGCATCTTTGCAGCATTATAATGAGCTTATTGAAGAAGAAGTTAAGAAAAATTGGGACTTTCCTATTTCATGGAAACTTATAGCCCAGATGCCTTTCGGAAAACCTACTGCTCAGCCTGGAGAAAAAGATTTCCAACCTATAGAAACGAGATTTTTCGTGAAAAAATAAACAAAAAAGGGAGTTCCTGTTATTGTGGAAGCTCCCTTTTTAACGAATTAATATATACATTTTAAAGCTTAATTCTTACTACCGTCTTCTACGAGCTGTAATTCTCCTGTTGTCGGATTTATTATCAGTGCATGGACAGCTATATTTTTAGGAAGAAGAGGGTGATTTTTTACTATTGCCACACTTTTTTTCAAAGATTCTTCAATACATGAAAATCCGTGCAACCATTCTTTGACATCTATTCCAGAATTATAAAGTGTATTTATCATTTCATCTGATATTCCCTTTTTCTTCATTTTTTCTACTATGTCCTCTGTATCCAAGTTGCACATTCCACATTCCTCATGGGCAACAATATAGATTTCATTTACATCGAATTCGTAAATAGAAACAAGTATACTTCTCATGGCACTTCCAAAAGGATGTACTATAACTCCTCCTGCATTTTTTATGATTTTGGCATCTCCGTTCTTTATTGACATGGCCTGTGGTAAAAGCTCGGTGAGTCTAGTATCCATGCAAGAAACAATTACCATTTTTCTATCTGGATGCTTTGTCGTATCGTATTTTTTATATTCTTCATTTTTAACAAAATTTCTATTAAATTCTAAAATATCATTTAAGTTACTATTTTTCAGCATAACTATCGTTCACTTCCTTCTTTGATTTTTATTTCCATTAAAATAGTATACTTTATTTTTTAAACTTTTTCAACCTCATGCCATTACTGATTACTGGAACTGAGCTGATACTCATGGCTACTCCTGCAATCATAGGGCTCCGGAGTGGATCACCCTACAAGGGGTGGGAGTCACTTTGTCTAAAAAAAATTGCCGGATAGGTTATCCGGCATTTTTTTTATTCTATTGTAAATTCTTTGGGGATTCCAAAAAACCACGTAATTATAAATCCAGCTACATAAGATATAAATAATCCTATTACATAAAACATTATTTTTCCAGGAACAATAAGTGGAATAGCTGTTATTCCTGAAGGGCCAAAAGCTACTGAGGCTACTCCAGTCAGGGCACAAAAAGCTCCTCCTAATCCTCCGCCTATAGCCGCAGTAACAAAAGGTTTTCCAAGAGGCATGGTAACTCCATAAATAAGTGGTTCTCCAACTCCAAGAATACCAACTGGAAGTGCTCCCCTTATTATATCTCTCAGCTTATAGTCATCTTTAGCTTTTATATAAAGAGCAATCGCTGCTCCAACTTGTCCGGCTCCTGCCATGGCAAGAATCGGATAAAGAGCTATGCTACCAAATTTTTCTAATTGAACAACATAAAATGGTATAAGTCCGTGGTGAAGTCCTACAACAACCAAAGGAAGGAAAAGAGCTGAAAGAACAAAACCTGAAACTACAGCCATAGGTCCCTGTGTCATAATAAGTGTACTTAGCATCATGATAATAATATCAGAAACATATCCTGCTACAGGCATTATTATGAATATTGTAAGAGCTCCTGCTATAGTAAGAGATATAAAAGGTGTCATTATTGTATCCAACATATCTGGCATTATCTTTCTTACTTTTTTTTCAATCCAGGCAAGGATTCCCACACCTAAAATAACCCCTATAATTCCACCTTTTCCAGTTGTAAGAATACTATTCAATGGTACTGCTTCATTATAAAGTCCCAATGCCTTAGAAAATATATTTATATTAGAACTTATAGTTACAGCTCCTATAATTCCCCCAAGTCCTGGAGTAGCTCCAAATTCTTTAGCTGCATTAATACCAACATAAATTGCAAAATATGCAAAAAGTCCGCTTCCTAAAGTCTGCATAAACGTTATCCATAATGGAGTTGCGATTCCTCCCATCTTATATACATTTATAAAGTAACCTGAAATTCCGTTAAGAAGACCCGCCGCTATAATTGCAGGTATCAGCGGAACAAATATATTTGCTATCATTCTTAAAATATCTTTGAATTTAGATTTTTCCTGTTTACTTTTAATCTCTTTTTTATTTTCTTCCCAATCCGTAGCTACATTTTCTTTTATCGAATAATTTCCATTGATGATGTCCATAAGTTTTCTACTTCTTCCTGGGCCTACAACAATCTGAATTGTTTCTTCTTCAATAACTTTCATTACTCCATTGCCTTTAGCTAGTCCCTCTATATTCACTAGAGATCTATCCTTTACAGTGATTCTAAGTCTTGTCATGCAACAGGCAACAACAGCCAGATTTTCTGATCCACCTAGATGTGCTACAATTTCTTTTGCAATAGTATTCAAATCCATTTTTTCCCCCAATTTAATTATAATTTGTTCTAAAAAAACCTTATACTACAAATAAGATATACTAGAAATTTTTATTTGTCAACACTATTAATCAGTGAATTTTAAATTCATATACTCTAAAAATAAAAAAAATCGCCATCAATTCGATGACGAAATTAAATTCTTCTAATGGCGGCCCCTACAGGGTTCGAACCCATAACCCTCTGATCCGAAGTCAGATGCTCTATCCAATTGAGCTAAGAAGCCGATCCATTTATTATAATACCATGATTTGTTCTTAAATTCAAGAGATTAGTCATCTGAAATTATTTTTTCAGAAGTTTTTTTTATCTCTTGAATATAGATGTTATTTTTTTCAGAGGGAAATTTTTCTAGATAAAGTTCTATCTCTTCCAAAATTTCTTGAGCATTCGACTTTTCATGAGTGTTATCCACCACCATATGGGATACCTCTGAAAGATCAGTTTCTTTCAACGGTTGGCTGCTGTTGATAGCTTCTTCTGTAATTTTTTTCATATAGTTAACAATACACCCTTCTCCCACACAGTCCTTACAAGCATTGTCATTGAGACACATTTCATGAAGAGTTTTAGAGATTGTGTGCTTAATCTTATAAAGCTCCTCTGCATGAGTTCTTAGAGAAGTTTTAGGTTCAGATTTTTCAAACTGATAAAATTTATAAAACCTTGTTAAACCAAAAAGAACTACAGATATAATCCCTGCATATCCTATTCCTTTTCCGAAGTATGTAAGATATGGAGAATTAATAAATTTTTCCAATCCGAAAATAAGAAATATCATAAAAGCTGCCACCTTCAAATGAAACTCCGGTATTTTTTTTCCCAATTTACTTCCTATTATTATTCCCAAAAGACTTGTAAGAATCATTCCTGAAGTTGTTCCTAGGAGTATAAAAAGAGGATGATTACTATCTAGAGAAAGAGTGAGAGCTGAAATTTGGGTTTTATCCCCTAACTCTCCCATAAAAAAAGCAAAAGCCACAGTAAGAATAGGACTCATCTGCCTATTTTTTTCTTCATCTTCATCATCTTCTTCTATATTCAAGGAAAGCATGGCAAAAACTATAAATACCATTCCTGCTACTAACTGTAAAAAATCTACATTTATAAATTTTGTAAGTAAAGTTCCTAAAACTATAGCTATTGCATGATTAAAACCAGCGCCCAGAGCCACTCCTGCAAGTATATCCCTCATAGCATATCTCATGGCAAAAGTCATAGCTATTATCTGAGTTTTGTCTCCCATTTCAGCAAAAAGTATTAGAGACAAAGCTCTCAAGTAATCTTGAAACATATTTCCTCCTAATTAATTATTCTCATCTTCAAAAAATATTTTTAATTTATCTTCAGGTGTGGGTTTTCCCAAAAGAGATCCTACAACAAAAGCTATTATCGCAAAAAATATAACTGGAACTATCTGGTGGGTTCCAAATATTTTTATATTATTGAGAAAAAGAAAAAGGTAGGAACCAAGTCCCACAAGCATCGCCGATAGTGCTCCTGTAGCATTTGCTTTTCTCCAGTATAACCCGAATATTATAGGACAGAAGAATATTGCTTCCTGACCAGCCAAAAACATCAAATTGAGCATAACAAGAAGTTTTGGAGGGTTTAATGCTAGAAAAAATACTGTTACTCCAAGAGTTAAAGATATCATTTGGGAAACCATCTTTATTTTTTTTTCTGAAATCTCTCTCCCCTTAAGAATATATCTTATATAAAAATCCTTTATTATTGTTGCAGAGCTTAAGATAAGTAGCGAATCTATCGTAGACATTATTGCAGCCAGTGGACCAGCTATAAATACTCCAGCTATTATAGGATGGAGATTATTCATAGCTAAAATCGGAATAGCTTTATCTCCTATCTCTATAGTGGGATCTATAGCTATCCCCATAAATCCCACCAGATGCATTCCTAACATAAGTACACCTACCACAGACGTCCCCAGTATCATTCCGTTATGCATGGCTTTGGTGTCCCTGAACCCCATACATCTCACAACTGTCGGAGGAAGTCCTAGAACCGCTACTCCTACCAACATCCAGAACGAAAGTATAAACGGCTTAGATATCTGTCCACCTGCACTAGGTGTCAGAAGATTGGGATCTATATCATAGATAGTCTTCATTATATTTCCCATTCCTCCCCCTTTGTTCAGAAGGGAGATAAAAAGGATTCCTGTAGCCACCAGCATTATAATTCCTTGAATAGCATCTGTAAGAGTCACAGCACGAAACCCTCCAATGGTTGTATAGGCTACAACTACTAATGCAAAAATTATTAGACCTGCTATATATGGCAATCCTGTTACACTTTCAAAAAGTCTGGCTCCACCTATGAACTGAACAACTACAGCACCTATAAAGAAAAAAACCATGGCTACAGAACCGAATATCACCACTAGTTCATTATCATATCTTGCACGGAGATAGTCTGAAATAGTAACTCCGTTTATTCTTCTAGAAATGATGGCCATTTTTTTACCCAACACTCCTAGAGTAAGAAAAGCTGTTGGAGTCTGAATACATGCCAAAAGTACCCATCCTAATCCCAATTTATAAGCTACTCCAGGACCTCCTATAAAAGAGCTGGCTCCCACATAGGTAGCTACAACTGTCATGGCAAGAACAAGTCCACCCATGCTTCGGCTTCCTATAAAATATTCCTCTAAAAAATCACCCTCACTATTATTTTTTCTTCTGCTTACCCTCCAAGCTATTCCTATCATAGCCATCAGGTAAATCATAATCGGTATCAATGTAATATTCATAAAAGCCTCCTAATCCAAATCCATATCTTTAAAGAAAAATTTTACAGCCAGATATACTAAAATATTTATAACCAAGAATCCTAGTATACAGGAATAAAAAAACCAAGAAGGAAAACCGAGTATATAGCTATACTCGGTCGGATTATCACTTTTATAATATGCAAAAAAATACCACCATAAAAAATAGAAACAATAAAGAAGAACTGTAATTTTCGCCTCTTTTTTTATCTGTTTATCTCTTTTTTTCATTTTACTTCCTCCTAATTCCCACAAGAATCAGAAGAATTTTCTTGATTTTTACACATTATTTTATCTGCCATGGCCTTTGCAAGTTCCTCAAGTTTTCTATAATCTTCAGCTTTAGGTGCCCCTTTGGCTTCAACTGTTTCCCCTACAACTTCAATTCCTGGAAGGGCATCAGCAAAAGCCTGAATTCCTCTAGCTCCTCCACCTGACCAAAGCATATTTCCAAATATTCCAAGATATCTATTTTTAAGTCCGTAATTCTGAAGTTTTGAAAGAATCGGCTCTATCTTTGGATACAGGGCATTATTATGAGCACATGACCCTATTATAAGGCCCTTATATTTCCAAATATCACTGATAATAAAAGATGAATCTGTTTTAGAAGCATCATAAACTTTTACATCTGGAACCCCTTGAATCACAAGTTCTCTTGCTAAAGCTTCAGCCATTTTCGCCGTATTCCCATACATAGAACCATAAACAATAACAACTCCCACCTCATCAGGTATGAAATTAGCCCAATTATAGAAATGGTTTATTACTCTTGATATATCTTTTCTCCAGATTATTCCATGAGATGGACAAATATATTTTATCTCTAAACCTCCAAGCTTCTTTATAGCGTTAGTTGTTTGAACTCCAAATTTTCCAACTATATTGGAGTAATATCTTCTCATTTCATCTTCACATCTACTTATATCTAATTGATCGTCAAAAATTGCTCCATCCAATGCTCCGAAGCTTCCGAAAGCATCATTTGAAAAAAGAATTTTATCTGTCGTATCATAAGTAACCATAGACTCAGGCCAATGCACCATAGGAATCATGGCAAAAGTAAGTTTGTGATAACCTAAATCTAAAACATCTCCCTCTTTTATCTCTTGGAACTTTTCTATATCGAAATTAGGATAAAAAGCTTTTATCATATCTAAAGTTTTTTTATTTCCTATAACTTTTACCTCTGGATAAAACTTTACAAGATCGGCAAGGGACCCCGAGTGATCAGGTTCCATATGATTTACAACTATATAATCGAGTTTTTTTCCATCCAGTATCTTCTCTATCTTATCAAAGTAACTTGACTCAGATCCGAACTCTACCGTATCTATGACGCAAGTCTTTTCATCATTAATAAGGTATGAGTTATATGTTACACCTTCTGGAAGAGGTATATAATTTTCAAATCTCTCAGTTTTTCTATCGTTTACACCAATCCAAAAAACTTTTTCAGTAATCTTTGTACAGAAATACATATTTGTTTTCCCTCCATTTATTTTAATATTTTTTATATGAGAAAATTATAGTTCAAAATAGGAGAATTGTCAAAATAAATGTAATAATTTCAAAATAGTTTCTATCTTATTTCCAATATACTGTAATTCTATTTATTTTTCCTCTAATTGTGATATAATCTCCTTAGTAATTTTATTGTGAGGTGTTTTATGAATCCAATTTTTTTAGAAATCGGTCCTATAAAAATCTATTATTATGGACTTATGTATGCTATCTCTTTCTTTTTAGGTATTGAAATTGCCAAATATTTTGGTAAAAAGAGAGGCTTCTCTCCTGAAGTAGTCGAAAATTACGCTTTTGTTGCCATGATTTCGGGGCTTCTAGGAGGAAGACTCTACTACGTACTTTTTAATTGGAGTTATTATTTTTCAAACCCTATTAAAATTTTTGCTGTCTGGGAGGGAGGTATGGCCATCCACGGTGGAATTATAGGAGGAATTATAGGAACTCTTATCTACGGAAAACTAAAAAAAGTTAATCCTTTTCTTCTTGGGGATATTGCGGCTCCAGCCCTTGTTCTGGGACAGGCCCTGGGAAGGATTGGAAATTTAATGAACGGAGAGGTCCACGGGGTTCCTACCTTTACTCCTTTTTCTGTTATCTTCGCCTTTAAACCTAAATTTGCTGAATGGTTTCAAAAATATCTTTCTCTTCCTACTGTAGAGCAGATGAATTATGGTGAACTTGTTCCCTGGGGAATAACTTTTCCAGAATCATCTCCTGCCGGAACTGAATTTCCTGGATTCCCTTTACATCCTGCTATGCTTTATGAGGGTATTTTAAATTTTATTGCTTTTCTTCTTCTTTCTTATTTTCTTCAAAAAAGAGAAAATCTTCCAGCTGGAACTATCTGGTGGACTTATATAATTATTTATAGTTGTAATAGAATCTTCAT
The DNA here is from genome assembly GCA_051648365.1 of Fusobacteriaceae bacterium. Classification (GTDB taxonomy): domain Bacteria; phylum Fusobacteriota; class Fusobacteriia; order Fusobacteriales; family Fusobacteriaceae; genus JAGNZR01. The sequence continues at coordinate 27,438 of JBOFEZ010000094.1, read as the reverse complement.
CAGTTTTTTCAGAGCTGAAGATCTTATGATTGGTTCTTTCCGTGCTCCTCATCTTGTGAGCATAGTTATGATTTTTATTTCCGGCATTATTATTTTTTACATCAATAAAAAGAAAAATTAAACTAAAAGAGGGAGATTTTGAAATCTCCCTCTTTTAGTTTCTTCCCCAAATCAGATTTAATAATCTTTTTAATAATCCCTGCTCTCTGTAATCAAATGTTCCTATATTAGTTTTTAATTTTGTCACAATTACCTCCAACAGATATTTCCTCTTATCCAATTATAATTTAAATTATTAATTTTTGCAACTTTTTTAATATAAATTAATATTTTTGTTTAATTTTATTCACCCTTCCACTCTTTAAGAAATTGTTCTACGAACATTCTCATAAACTGGTCCCTCTCTTCTGCCAATCTTTTTCCACCTTCTGTATTGAAAAGATCTTTCAATAGAAAAAGCTTTTCATAAAAATGATAAAGAGAATCACTTCCATCACTATTTTCTGGCAGATACATACTTCTTCCTTTATGCCCTCCATAGGCAAAAGTTCTAGCTGTTCCTATAGCTCCCAGAGCATCTAGTCTATCTGCATCCTGAACTATTCTACCTTCTTTTCTTACAGGAATACCTCCCTTAGAAAAAGGGATACTACCTATTACTTTCTGTGTCTCTTCAATAAATCCTTCTGAAAATCTATATTTTTTAAGTATTTTTTCTATTATTTCATTTCTATCGCTATCCGTGTAACCAAATTTATGATCTGCAATGTCATGAAGAAGAGCCGATATTTTAATTAAAACTATATCTAAATTTTCACCTCTGCCTTTTCCAACTTCATAATCTAATATTTTCAGAGAATTTTTATAAACTCTGAGGGTGTGATACCAATCATGTCCACTGGAGTCTTTTTTTAATCTATCTTTTACCTCTTCCATTACCTGAACTATTATTTTTTCAATCTCCATTCTACCTCCCGAATATCTCCCTTATATTTTAATTTAAGTTTTATTATACCACAAATATCCTTTTTATTTTTATTTTTTTTGCAATTCTAAATCATCTCACAAGAAAAAACTAGAAATTTCATGCTTTTAAGTATATAATAAGCTAGTTATATAAAAATTGTCGGGAGGTTTTCAATTAATGAAAAACAACGAACTTTGTAAATTATTAGGAATTAAATATCCTATAATCCAGGGAGCAATGGCCTGGATATCTGAAGGAAATTTGGCTGGACATGTTTCTAAAGCAGGTGGACTTGGTATTATAGCTGGCGGTGGAATGCCTCCAGAAATACTTAGAGAAAATATAAAAAAAGCAAAAGCCATAACTAGCAATCCATTTGGGGTAAACCTTATGCTTATGATGGAGAATGTAGCTGAACAGATAGATGTATGTATTGAAGAAGGAGTGGCTGTTGTAACTACAGGAGCTGGAAACCCTGGACCATACATGGAAAAACTTAAATCAGCCGGAATTAAAGTTATTCCTGTAGTAGCTTCTGTTGCCTTGGCTAAGAGAATGGAAAAAATAGGAGCTGACGCTATAATTGCTGAGGGCCTTGAGGCTGGAGGGCATATCGGTGAGATTACTACTATGGCTCTTCTTCCACAGGTGGCCAAAGCTATCTCTATTCCTGTAATAGGAGCTGGAGGAATAGCCAGTGGTGAACAGTTCCTAGCTGCTATAGCTATGGGAGCAGCTGGAGTGCAAGTAGGTACTCTTTTCCTCACTGCTGACGAATGTTTGATTCACGAAAATTATAAGGAAGCTATTCTTAAAGCTAAAGATAGATCTACTGTTATAACAGGAAACTTTACTGGACATCCTGTAAGAGTTATCGATAATAAACTTTCTAAAGCAATGCTGGAAAGAGAGAAAGCTGGAGCTCCTAAAGAGGAAATCGAGGATATGGGAAGAGGAAAACTTAGACTCGCAGTAGTCGAGGGGGATATCCAGGCTGGTTCAGTAATGGCAGGACAGGTAGCTGCTATGGTTAATAAAAGAGCCTCTGTAGAAGAGATTCTTACAGAGCTTATAACAGGTTTAGAAAAATCTAAAGAGGAAACAGTTAGAAGAATAAACTCTTGGAATTAATTTTCAAAGAAAAAGGAGTATCAGAATTTTAATCTGTACTCCTTTTTTATTTCTATACAAACAGCATAGAGACTCCCAATACAGAAATCCCAGCTCCTATTATCTCTCTTCTAGTTATTTTTTCCTTGAAATAAAATATAGATATAGGAATAATAAGTATCGGGCTTGTTGAAGCAATTGTAGTTGCGACTCCTACTTTTGCATACTTCATGGATTCTACCAGAGCACAAACTCCCAGCGTGGCCGCTAACGTACCTAAAGTTATATACATGACTCCCATTTTATCTCGACTAGCTTGCCTTACGTTTTTCCATTCTTTTTTATAGGTTATACAGGCTATAAAAGCTAAAATTGCGGGAATACTACGGAGCTGTGTAGTGGCAAAGGCATCATAATTTACAGAACCCATCTTAGTAAATATTATTCCCACCGACTCTCCTAAAACTGCCAAAACTGCAAATAAGATACCCTTTTTCGAAAAATTTATTTCAATTTTTCTTCCTACAGCAGGTTTGACAACAACCATCATAACCCCTGTGCAGGTTATAGCTATTCCTATAAGCTGTTTAACAACAAGCTTTTCTCCTAAAAAAACAAAACCGAAAAGAGAAACAATTATCGGAGATAGACTCATGAGCACAAGAGTAATTCTAGCCCCTATAAGATTATATGCCTGATAAAGAAAAAAATCACCTACAAAAAGTCCCATCATTCCCGAAACTGAAAGATAAAATAGCATATTTTTTGTTGCATCTGTAGGAAGAGGAAGCCCTCTTGTAACTGTTGTAATACCCATAAGTATCACCATAGCTATTAGAAGTCTTATTATATTTACACTCATCCCACTCACTTTTTTCGATGCCTTCTCAAACATTACCGAACTACCTAACCAACCAAAAGCTGCCCCCACTGCAAACATTTCCCCAATATAATTCATTCAAAACCCCTTTTTAAAATTTTTAAACACCTAAAAATTATATCAGAATTATACCTGAACTTCTATATTTTTTTAACTGGTTATTGTTTTTCTGCCTTCAATTTCAAATTCCACTCTCTCTTCTTTTATGGAGGCTTTTACAGTGTCTCTTTCTCTGATTCTTCCTGAAATTATATCTTTAGCCAGAGATGTTTCAATCTCTTTCTGAATATATCTTCTCAAAGGACGGGCTCCGTAAGCTGGATCATAAGAATTTTGTACCAGATACTCTGAAACATCTTCACTAAAATTTATGTGAATATTCTGATTTTTGAGTTTTACTTCTACACCTTTCAAAAGATTTTTTACTATCTCTTTTATGGATTCAAAACCTAAAGCTTTAAAAGTTATAATATCATCTATACGATTTAAAAACTCAGGTTTAAAATTATTTTTCATAATTTCCATAACTTTTTTTCGAGTTTCTGAAGAGAGTTCAGGATCCTCAAGTATAAAAGAACTTCCTATATTAGAGGTCATAATTATGAGGGTATTTTTAAAACTTATTATTCGCCCTTGACCGTCAGTTAATCTTCCATCATCTAAAACTTGGAGAAGTACGTTAAAAATATCTCCATGAGCTTTTTCTATCTCGTCAAAAAGAATTACAGAATATGGTTTTCTACGTATAGCTTCAGTTAGTTGTCCTCCCTCTTCATATCCCACATACCCCGGAGGAGCTCCTATAAGTCTAGTCACAGAAAATTTATCCATATATTCACTCATATCTATACGGACTATATTCTCTTCGTCATCAAAAAGATTGAGAGCTAACGCCTTCGCTAAATATGTTTTTCCAACGCCTGTAGGTCCTAGAAAAATAAAGGATCCCATAGGTCTATTCTCATCTTTAAGTCCCGCACGAGATCTAAGAACAGTTTCTGATACAGCTTTTACTGCTTCATCCTGGCCTTTTACAGATTCTTTTAAGTGATCTTCTAGGTGCAGAAGTTTTTCTCTTTCTGTTGCTAAAAGCTTAGATACTGGGATGCCTGTCCACTTAGAAATTATTTCAGTTATCTCTTCAGGTGTAACCTCTTGGCGATAGATTGAATTCTCTTTTTCGCTATTTTCACGAAGTTTTTTTTCTTGTTCTAAAAGTTCTTTTTCCAAACTTGCTAATTTACCATATTTCAATTCTGCAAGTTTATCCAAATTATATTCTCGCTCTGCAGCCTCTATCTGAAGCCGAACTTTATCTATCCCTGCTTTTATATCCTGTACCCTTGCCATATCTCTTTTTTCCAGATCCCACTCCGCTTTAAGGGAATCTTTCTGAAAATTTATCTCGCTCAGCTCTTTTTCTAGAACTGCTAGTCGCTCCTTTGATTCCTGATCCTTTTCTCGTTTCAGTGCTTCTCTCTCTATTTCCAACTGAAGAGCTTTTCTTATAAGTGTATCCAATTCAGCAGGCATGGAATCTATCTCTGTTTTTATCATAGCTGCCGCTTCATCTATAAGATCTATCGCTTTATCCGGAAGATTTCTATCGGTTATATATCTGTCACTCAGTATAGAAGCCGTAACTATTGCTCCATCAGTTATCCTTATCCCATGATAAACTTCAAATTTTTCTTTTAATCCCCTGAGTATTGAAATAGTATCTTCCACAGTGGGTTCGTCTACGGTTACAATTTGGAATCGTCTTTCTAAAGCTGCATCTTTTTCAATATATTTTCTATATTCATCAATCGTAGTGGCTCCTATAACTTTTACTTCGCCCCGTGCCAACATGGGTTTCAATATATTCCCTGCATCCATAGCTCCATCTGTTTTCCCAGCTCCTACTATGGTATGAATTTCATCAATAAAAAGAATTATTCCTCCCTCAGAATTTTCTACCTCCTGCAAAACAGCTTTTAAACGTTCTTCAAACTCTCCACGGTACTTTGCTCCAGCAATAAGGGCTCCCATATCAAGTGAAAAAAGTACCTTTCCTTTAAGAGATTCAGGAACATCCCCTTTCAATATCCGTTGGGCTATCCCTTCAGCTATGGCTGTCTTTCCAACACCAGGTTCTCCTATAAGTATGGGATTATTTTTAGTTCTACGGGATATAATCTGAATAGTTCTCCTGATTTCACTATCTCTTCCTATCACCGGATCTATTTTTCCCTTTCTAGCTAGCTCTACAAGGTTTTTACCATATTTTTCCAGAACCTCATACTTTTCCTCTGGATTTTGAGAATCAACTTTCTGGCTTCCTCTTATCTCTCTTATAACATCCTGAAATCTATTTAAATTTATTCCACATCTCTGAAGAACTTTGGTGTCTTCAATTAGAGCCATAAAAATATGCTCCACACTCACATAGGAGTCGCCCATTTTTTCCATTATTTTTTCCGCAACTAGAAGCAGTTTATGTGTCTGACTATCCAGCATAGGTTCTCCAAGATTATTTCCACTTATTTTAGGAAATCTGTCTATCTCCTCTTGAATTTTTTCGATAACATAATTGCTGTCTATATCCATTTTTTTTAGGACTCTGGGAATCAGTCCGTTATTAGCTTTCAGAAGAGCAAGAGCAAGAAGCTCGGGCTTTATACTATTTTGTCCATTCTCTAAAGCTAATTTTTGACAGCTGTTAAGTGCCTCGATTGATTTTTCAGTAAATTTTTTAAATTCCATTTTTCCTCCTAATTTTTTGAAATTAAGTAATTTTAAGAATTTCTATTAAAATTATAGCATAAATTCCTCTTTAAATCTTAAAGTCAGTTAATTTTTCGAGAGAAAAATATAGATAAATTAAATACTTCATAATTTTTTACATTTTTAACTTGATTTAAATCAAAAAATATGAAAAAATAACATATATACATCATAATACTTTAGGAGGGTTTTTATGGGATTATTTGATTTCTTTAAAAAGAAAAAAGAGGAAAATTGGTACAACATCTATTCACCATTAAATGGAAAAGTTATTCCTTTGTCTGAAACTCCAGATGACGCTTTTGCACAAAAAATGATTGGAGACGGATGCGCTATTCTTCCTACTGAAGGATCAATCTACTCTATTATTGAAGGAGATATTGATATTTTTGAAACTAACCACGCTGTAAGTTTTGAAGCACCAAATGGATTAGAAATGATTGTGCATTTCGGTATTGATACCGTTAACCTTAAGGGAATGGGATTCACAAGAGTTGCTGCCCCTGGTGATGCTGTTAAAATCGGAGAAGAACTTGTGAAATATGATTTAGATTATATAAAAGCCAATGCTAAATCTAGCATTACTCCTGTTATAATCAATAACATGGATATAGTTGAAAAACTTGAAATAGTCGCTACAGGAGATGTTAAACACGGAGATCTTCTTATGAGAGTTCTTGTAAAATAATTTATCGATTGGAGGAGTTATGAAACACTTAGATTTAGCAAAAGTTTCTTCGGAAGTTGAAAGACTTTGCATAGAAGCCAACTATTACATTGGAAAAGATGTTTTAAATAAAATCAAAGATTTCCATAGCAAAGAGGAGTCACCTCTTGCCAGAACTGTTCTTGAACAGATTATTACAAACGATGAGATAGCTATGAATGAATCAGTTCCTATGTGTCAGGATACAGGTCTTGTTGTTGTATTCCTTGAAATTGGAACAGAAGTTAAAATAGACGGAGACATATATGCTGCTATTCAGGAAGGAATCAGACGTGGATATGACAAGGGATACCTAAGAAAATCCATAGTAAGACATCCTTTTGACAGAGTAAACACAAAAGATAATACTCCAGCTGTTATCCACACCAAACTAATCCCTGGTTCGGATAAAGTGAAAATAATTGTCGCACCAAAAGGCGGGGGTTCTGAAAACATGAGCGTTGTTAAGATGCTGAGACCCGCTGACGGAATAGAGGGCGTTAAGAAATTTGTGGTTGATACCATCAAAAATGCAGGTGGAAATCCTTGTCCGCCAATTATTGTAGGAGTAGGAATTGGAGGGAGCTTCGAGAAAGCTGCTCTTCTAGCCAAAGAATCTCTTATGAGAGAAGTTTCTGACTCAAGTCCTGATCCGATTAATGCCCAGCTTGAAAAAGATCTTTTAGAGATGATAAACAAAACTGGAATAGGACCTCTGGGATTAGGAGGAAGAACTACTGCTCTTGCAGTTAAAGTTGAAACTTACCCTTGTCATATTGCTTCTCTACCGGTTGCAATAAATCTTAACTGTCATGCTGCAAGACACAAGGAGGTAATTCTGTAATGATAAAAATTGCCACTCCTTTAACAGAGGAAACTATAAATAAACTAAAATCCGGAGATTCAGTTCTTATCACTGGATATATCTATACAGCAAGGGATGCTGCCCATGCAAGACTTGTCAAACTTCTTCAAGAGGGAAAAGAACTTCCCTTTAATGTCGAAGGACAGATTATCTATTATGTAGGTCCTACTCCTGCAAAGCCAGGACAGGTTATAGGAAGTGCTGGTCCTACAACTGCATATAGAATGGACCCTTATGCTCCTATTCTTATGGATCAAGGACTTAAGGGCATGATTGGTAAAGGAAAAAGAGATGCTGGAGTAAAAGAAGCCATTCTAAAAAATAAAGCAGTTTATTTTGCTGCAGTAGGAGGAGCTGCTGCTCTTATCGCAAAAACAATTAAGTCTGTTGAGCTTATTGCCTACGAGGATCTTGGAGCTGAAGCTATTAGAAAACTTTATGTAGAAGATTTTCCAGCTATTGTAATCAATGATATCCACGGTGGGGACCTTTATGCTGAAGGTCAGGCCGAATGGAAAATTGAGGATTAAACTATTCACAACATATTTAAAAATAAAAAATATTTAGGGGGATTTATGTCAGTTTATGATGATTCAGTAAAATTGCATGAGAAATTCAAGGGAAAAATCGAGGTTATATCTAAAGTTCCAGTTACAAGCAAAGAAGAATTAAGTCTTGCTTACTCTCCAGGAGTTGCTGAACCTTGTAACAGAATCGCAGCCAATGTTAATGATGTCTACAAATATACATCTAAAGGAAATATGGTTGCTGTTGTTACTGATGGTACTGCTGTTCTAGGGCTTGGAGATATCGGTCCTGAGGCAGCACTTCCGGTAATGGAAGGAAAGGCTATACTTTTCAAAACTTTTGCTGGAGTAGATGCTTTTCCTATCTGTTTAGACACTAAAGATACTGAAGAAATTATTAAAGCAGTTAAACTTATAGCACCTGGATTCGGAGGAATCAACCTTGAGGATATCTCTGCTCCAAGATGTATAGAGATTGAAAGAAGACTTAAAGAGGAACTTGATATTCCAGTATTCCATGATGATCAACACGGAACAGCCATTGTTACAGTTGCAGCTATTATAAACTCTTACAAACTTTTAAAAGAGAAAAATCTTTCTACTGCAAAAGTTGTTATCAACGGTGCAGGAGCTGCTGGAAGTTCTATAGCTAAACTTATCAAAGATTTAGGTGTAGGAGAGATTCTTATCCTCGATAGAAAGGGAATCATCAGAAAATCAGAAATGGAATCTTATGATTTCTCTAAAAAAGAGTTGGCTGAAATTACGAATCCAAATGATATCAAGGGAGATTTAGCTACTGCAATGATCGGAGCTGATATCTTTGTAGGCGTTTCTGTTGCTGGAGCTCTTACTCAAGATATGGTTAAAACTATGAACAAAGATCCTCTGATTTTTGCCATGGCAAACCCTACTCCAGAAATTATGCCTGAGCTTGCTCTGGAAGCTGGTGCTAAAATTGTAGGAACTGGAAGATCTGATTACCCTAACCAGGTTAATAACGTTCTTGCTTTCCCTGGATTATTTAAAGGAGCACTTAGAGCTGGATCTAAGAAAATCTCTGAAGAGATGAAGATGGCAGCAGCAAGAGCTATTGCTGGACTTCTCAAAGAGGAAGAACTTACTCCAGAATATATCATACCAAACCCATTTGATGACAGAGTTGCAGAAGCTGTTGCCTTGGAAGTTGAAAGAATCGCTAAAGAACAAAATCTTTGCAGATAGTTTTATAGATGGAGAAGAGAAATCTTCTCTATTTTATTTCTATTTTTCAGATTAATCTGTTATAATTAGAAGAGTTAAAAAATTCAAAAAGGAGTTAATTATGGCATATAATGTAAGTCGTGGAACATTGACAGAAATTCTAGAATTTTATATTAAATTAGCTAAGAAAAACAGTGGGGAATTGGTGGTTCTCAATAAAACAAGTGATGAAGCTGATGAGTATGTTATTAGAAACATAAAAGATTTTAATCTTATAAAAACCAAAAAAAATGATTTCTTAGAAGTCACGGTCTATGACGATGATGACGATGATATAGCCTATGAGGAGTTTAACATAGGAGAAGATTCAGACAGGGAAAAAGTCAGAGAAAAAATTCTAGGAATAAAATCTGATAAGAAAAATCAATCAGATGTAAAAGAGGTTAAAAAAGAATTTAAAAACAAAAGTGAAAACCATTTTCAAAAATTTATAAAAAAAAGATAGGGGGCGATTCATGAGATACAACTTTGATGAAGTGGTTGAGAGAAGAGGAAGCTATTCTAGAAAATGGTCTCTGGAAGGTATGTATGAGATGGCTGATTATGTTGATGAAAAAAGTATTCCACTATGGGTAGCTGATATGGATTTCAAAGTTCCTGAAATTGTCACTCAAAAACTTTTGGAAAGAGTAAAACATGGTGTTTTCGGATACAGCATGGACGATTCAAATTATTTTCAAGCCATAAATTACTGGAGCTACAAAAGAAGAGGATTCCACCTCCAAAAAGAGTGGCTCCTAACCCTGAGCGGAGTTGTCCCTGCACTCAATCTAGCAGTAAAATCTCTTACTTTACCAAATGAGGGAGTAATTATTCAAACTCCTGTCTATCCTCAGTTCAGACACTGTATTCTGAACAACGAAAGAATTTTAGTGGATAACAGATTACTGGATATAGACGGTTCCTATCACATAAACTTTCCTGAGCTGGAAGAAATGGCAAAAAATCCTAAAAATACCCTTATGATTATATGCAATCCTCACAATCCTGTGGGGAGAGTATGGACAGAGAAAGAACTGAAAAAAATATCAGATATCTGTGCCGATAACGGAGTTACTCTTATCTCTGATGAGATACATAGTGATCTGATACTTTTCGGAAACAGATTTACAAGCCTGGGAGCACTAGGTGAAAAAGCTCTAAAAAATACAATAATCTGTACCTCTATGAGTAAATCTTTCAATCTAGCAGCCCTAAAAACTGCCCATATAGCTGTACCTGATTCAACTATAAGGGATAAGATGGTGTCCGAGCTTCTTACATGGGGTGAGAAACCTTTTCCAAACCTATTCGGAATAGTTGCTACAGAAGCGGCCTATTCTCGAGAGGGTGAGGATTGGCTAAATCAGCTTATCGAATATTTAGAAGAAAATTATCTGTTTATGAAAGAGTTTTTGAAAAAAAATCTTCCTGCGGTAGAACTTAGAGAACTCCAATCTACATACCTAGCTTGGATAGATCTCCGAGGCTTAAATTTTCCAGAAGAGATTATAAAAGATAAATTAGAGAAAGAAGCTAAAGTCGTTATAGACGGAGGAGAGATTTTTGGAAATTCAGGTAAAGGTTTTATCAGATTAAATTTTGCCTGCCCGAGGACCCTTCTTCAAGAAAGTTTAGAAAGAATAGCTTTTGCCCTAAAAAATTAAAATTTTAGATTTATTCAAAGGAGTGAACTATGAAAGAAAATTTAACAGTTGAAATTCAAAATAATTTAAGAGGTCAGGGATTTCTTATTCTTAAGGACGGAGAATCTTTTGCTGTAAGAGTTGTCCTTCCAGCAGGAAGAGTAACTAAGGATGTGTCGGACAAACTGGGAGATATAGCTCAGCGTTATGGAAGAGGATATTTTTCTCTTACCCAAAGACTGGATGTAGAGATTCCTTTTATCCAATATGAAGATATAGAAGCTGTCAAGAAAGAACTTCTAGAGAGTGGTCTCATTGTTGGTGGAACCGGTCGTCGTGTGAGATCTATCCACACATGCAAGGGGGATGTCTGCAGATTTGGACTTATTAATACCGAGGAACTTACAAGAGATTTTACACAAAAATTCTATAAAAATTATTATGACACGATTCTTCCAAACAAATTCAGAATAACCATAGCAGGATGTAAAAATAGCTGTCCTAAACCTCAGATCTCTGATTTAGGGATTGCAGGAAGAAAAAAAGATATGGTTGCAATTTTTATTGGAGGAATGAACGGAGCATCTCAAATTACCGGAACTGAGCTGGAGGGAATTTATACCCTTCAACAAGCTGAAAAAATTGTGGATAATGCCATACATTTCTACAAAAATAACGGTGAAATTGGAGAGCGATTTCCTAAAATGGTAGCAAGGCTGGGAGTAGAAACCGTAGCCAGAGAGATATTGACAAATATTTAATCGGAGGATTTATGGATAATAAAAAAAGCACTTTTACTGAGCAACCTTGGTTCGTTTTACTCCTGTTCTTCTTTATATGGACAGCTCCTTTCGGACTTTATTTTATGTGGAAACATACCATGTTTACAAAGGTAATCAGACAAATTATAACTTCCCTTACGATAGGAACTATTTTGGTGCTTCTAGCTAACTTTTTCTTCGGAGAATTAAAAGTTCCTGAAATAAAAACCAATACTCCTGTAATTGAGAAAACAAAAAATTAAAACATATTTAAAAGGGAGTTCCAAATTTATCGGAACTCCCTTTTTTTAAAAATTTTCCCCTAAAACTTCCAACTCTTTTCGAATCTCTTCAATCACAAAAGGTACACACTCCTCCACAAAAGGTGATATGATATTACCTCTCTCAAGAAGTTCAAGAAAAGAATGAGTTCCTCCTACATTCGAAACATTGATATAGTCCTGCCATGCCCCTTCTCTATCCTCTTTCATATTTTTCCAAAACTGGAGTGCACAGATCTGAGCCAAAGTATAATCTATATAATAAAATGGAACCTTGAATATGTGTGCCTGCTGGAACCACCAACCACCTCTTTCTAGGAAATCAGATTCAGAATAATTTTTATGCGGAAGATATTTTTTTTCCAGTTCCCTCCACGCACTTTTTCTTTCTGCTCGTGTAGCTTCTGGATTTTCATATATAAAATGCTGAAAAGCATCTACTGTCACTCCATAAGGTATAAATTTAATAGCTCCTCCCAGATGTGTGAACTTATATTTTGCTGTGTCCTCTTTAAAGAAAAGTTCCATCCAAGGCCAAGTAAAAAATTCCATACTCATAGAGTGTATCTCGGCACTCTCGTAGGTGCAATTGAGACCTGGAATTCCTACCCATTTGGAAAGATGGACTTGAAAGGCATGCCCAGCTTCATGAGTCATGACATCTATATCACCTGAAGTTCCATTGAAATTTGCAAATATAAATGGAGAACCATAATCCCATATGTATGTACAATACCCACCAGCAGATTTACCTTTTTTTGTAACCAAATCCATGAGTTCGTGATTCATCATATAGGAAAAAAATTCTGAAGTTTCAGGAGAAAGTTCATCATACATTTTTTTTGCATTTTCCAATATCCAATTACTATCTCCTTTAGGTATTGCGTTTCCATCAGAAAATTCAAATTTCTCATCATAGTGCTTCAATTCATCCAGTTCCAATCGTTTTCTCTGCTTTTCATAGAGCTCCGAAGCCAGAGGGACGATATATTTTTGCACCTGATTTCTAAATTTTTCAACCATTTCAGGGTTATAATCTGTTCTTCTCATTCGAGCATATCCCAACTCGACAAAATTTTTGAAGCCAAGTTTTTTAGCTATTTTGTCACGAATTTTTACTAATTTTTCAAAAATATCGTCTATCTCATTTTCTTTTTCCTTAAAAAAATCGTATTTGATATCGCTAGCCATTTTTCTGAGTTCTCTGTCATGAGAAAGGGTATACGGTGTAAGACCAGAAATATTAAGTTCTCTTCCCATGAATTTAATTTTTGCCGAAGCTATCAACTCTATATATTGGGTGATAAGACTATTTTCTTCTTGAAGTTCAGGTATAACTTCAGGAGAGAAAGATTTTATATTTAATTGGGCCAATCTGAAAAATTGCTTACTCAAACGCTCCTCTAACTCTTTTTTGAAGGGAGATTCCAAAAGCGTTTTATTATATAAGAAAAATATCTCTTCATATAACGGATTTGTTTTATCCCAGTAAGTTTTTTCATCTTTGTAAAACTTATCTTCAGTGTTAATTGTATAACGGATACTTGAAAGAGTCATCGCAGTTTGAATATGTCCTCTCAGAACATGTGCATCCTGAATTTTTTGAAACTGCCCTTCTAAGGATTGAGAATTTTTAATCTCTTCAATTATCCGGAGAAAATTTTTACGATCTTCTTCATAATTTGGACGAGTATATTGATATTGAGAAAATTTCATAAAGCCTCCTAAAATATATTTTTCTGTCAGTATGATTATAACTCAAAAATTTATTTTTTCAACTCTTCAAAATTAATCTATATAAACAAAAAAAACGCCCGAAAGCGTTTTAAGTTTCTATTGGCTGGGCTGGCTGGATTCGAACCAACGCATGTCGGAGTCAAAGTCCGATGCCTTACCGCTTGGCGACAGCCCAAAAGAAAGATGGTCGGAATAGCAAGATTCGAACTTGCGGCCCCCTGCTCCCAAGGCAGGTGCGCTACCGGACTGCGCTATATTCCGTCCCTTCAGACAAGAATTATAATACCACATTTCCGAGACAATGTCAATATTATTTTTATTTTTTATAGACTTTATATAAAAAAAAAGTTAAAATAAAGTTACTACACGGATGAGCATTGGAGGTTTTGTGAAAAAAAATTATAAAATTTTAGCAATAAGTGATATACCTATTTTAAAAAAATATAATCCCGATTCTATAAAATCCATGTTCCGAGATATCGATTTTGTGCTTTCAGCGGGGGATTTGAGCAATGATTATCTAGATTATATTTTTACTCTCCTAAATAAAGAACTGGTTTTTATAAGTGGAAATCACACCTATAATCCCAATCATGATATTGATTTTTGTATAAATATAGATCAAAAAATAATAAATTTCAAGGGGCTTAGAATTATGGGACTGGACGGTTCACAAATATATTCCTATGGTGAACATCAATACAGTGAAAGTCAGGCTTTTCTTATGATTTTAAAAAACATTTTCCATCTTCTATGGAAAAAACCTGATATTATAATATCCCATGCACCACCAAAGGGAATACACGATATTGAGGATCATGTTCATACAGGATTCCGAGCTTATCACTTTCTTCTTAAATATTTCAAACCAAAAATCTGGATCCACGGCCACATTCATTTGGAACATCATCATAAAATTCAAGAAAGTAAGATTGATGGAGTCAAATTTATAAATGCCTATGGATATAAAATTATAGAGTTAGAGGTGTAAAGATGACAACTACTAGTTTTTATCAGCAAGAAGCTAAAATAGCCTATGCTAAACTTACTAAAGGTTTATTTAATTTTTTCTCAGTTTCTAAAACTTTTTTAAAAGATTTTTTACAGATGCAGAATGAGAAAAATGCCACAACCAAAATTTCACTAGGAATTCAAGAAGTTCCAGTAGCAAAAATTGTGGGTAGCGTTCATAAAACTACAGATTTCAACAGTGAATTTATTCCAATAAATCCGGTGACCGAAGCTAGATGGTGTAATATATATGCCAAATTTTTAGAAGATGGTAATCTTCCTCCTGTTTCACTTTATAAAATTAAAGATGAGTATTTTGTTTATGACGGAAATCATAGGATATCGGTAGCAAAATATTTGAATTTTAATAAAATAGAAGCTGAAGTTACTGAATTTATGCCCAACACCGAGCTAATAGAAGATATTATCTATAATGAAAAATTTTTTTTTCAGAAACAAACTGAACTTTATGGAATTGATTTTTTATATAGTGGAGGTTTTGAAAGAATCACAAAAGAAATTGAAAACTTTAAGAATGTTATGAAACTCGGGGGAGAAGACATAAAATCCGTATCTCTTCTGTGGAAAAAAAATCTTTTTAATCCCACAACAAAAATTTTTCATCTCACTGACCTTTTTCACGATATTCCAAATGGACATCTCTACATGAAGGTTTTAGATTTCATGAATTCTAATAAAGACTCTGGATATCTTAGTTCTATTCTAGATCTTATAGATTATCACGATCTCTATCTCAGTGAGAATATCAAGAGACAGATAAATAAAATTGATTCATATGATTCCTATTTCGGTAAAAATCTTGAGATAGTAAAAAAAATCGAAATTCTTGAAAATTTTGTAGGAATTGAATTAAAAAAATCTCTGAAAATGATACGAGAAATCGAAACTTTACCTTTTCCTACTGGTACATCTTTTTCAGAAAAATTAGAAACCTGGTATAACGAAAGATTTATTTTTAGATATTCCCTTCTTGAGCAGAGAATTGCAACTCTTCCTGAAAAATATATTAACTCTTGGATTTTTGTAGACAACGTTGAAAAATTAACTCTGGAATTTATAAAATATGAGATACTTTTCCAAAGTAGATACCCCTTCAAGCTTTCTCAGATGGAGGTTGTTCTAAACTACATCCTAGAGGTTTATATCCCTATCATAGACCTGATTTATAAAAAAGGAGATGTTCGAAAACTTTACTATCCCATGAGCAGAAGCTATAGAAAACTTCACGGGTATAAAAAGAAAGCTTCTATGAAAGAAGCTTTGAATTTGATTTATTCAAATAAAAATTACTCCGGACATTTCTATAGTTCTGATCCTATTCATAACTTTTAAAAAAAAAGACCCAAGGGTCTTTTTTTTTAAAAGTTATTTCCTCACTATCTCTTCTACTTCGTCTTGCTTTGAATCCAATGGAGAGTTCGAGTTATTTTTATACTGCATAGTAAATTTTTTGTTTTTAGGAATTATGCAGTAACTCTTCTCACCGGGATTAATTATTGATCCTTCTTTTATATATACAGCTCCGCTTATAAAGTCTATCACTCTTTGAGATGAAGCTTTATCCAAATCGTGTATATTTATATGAACAATCACATCTTTATCAATATACTCCATATACTTTATAATATCTTCGAATCTACTTGGTTTAATAAATATAATATCTTCCATGTTAATCTCCCTTTTGCTTTAATTTTAAAGTAATTCTATTATCTTTTCGACTATCTCTTCTGCAGTTAAAGAGGAAGAGAAACCTGATGCTTTTTTATGTCCGCCACCACCAAAAACTCCTGTTACCTTATTAAGATCTATATTTTCAGATTTTGTCCTCATACTTCCCCTATAGCTCCCCTCTTCTTCCTCACGGATAAAAAGCGAAACATCTGCACCTGTGAAGCTTAGAAGTTCTTCTGACGCTCCATCAGTGTCAGATTTATCTCCTCCATACTTTGAATAATCATTTTGTCTTATAATACTGTATATAAATTTTTTCTCCGGAATATATTCCGAGGTAAACATAGCTTTACCCATTAGTTTTATGGCTGCTAAACTTTTGCTGTTTCTCAATTCTCTCACTATTATGTGGTTGTCTGCTCCTGCTTCTAAGAGCTCTGCTGCCATCTGAAATGTAGATTTTCTAACATTTGTATGGGAAAAATTCCCAGTATCATTTACTATCCCTGCATAGATTGCTGAAGCTATATTTTCATCCAATCCGATTTCCATGGCCTTCAGAAGCTCAAAAATTATCTCGCAGGTTGAAGCAAATTCAGAATTTACATAGTTATAGTCTCCAAAAAAATCATTACTTATATGATGGTCTATATTCATAACAGGGACTTTTCCAAAAAATTGGCTGACATTCCCTATTCTCTCTAAATTTGCCGCATCCAAAGATACAATCAGATCAGGGCTTTTGCTCTGATTATAATTTTTATAATTCTCTACAAATTCACTTCCTGAGAGAAATTCTATATTTTTTGGTAGTCTATCGTCAATTATGATTCTTACCCTTCTGTCCTCATCTTTCTCTTTCGAGATTTTATCCAAAGCAAGAAAAAGTGCGATGGCTGCTCCCAATCCGTCAGCATCTGGATTCTGATGAGTGGTTATAATTATATCTTTTTTCTCATTTATCATTTTTCCCAATCTATTCAAATTTAAGTTCATCTCTGCTCCTATATGTTTAAAATTTCTTTCTCTTCCTCTGTAAGTCGCTCCATTCCCTCTTTATAGGCTCTTTCAGGGTCATGCCCCAATCTTTTGGCCATAAGGTTCATAACTGCAATCTCTACCATAGCTGCTGCATTACGTCCTGAGGATATATAAAGTGTCGCCTTATGAAAAGGAAGATCCAGTACATTCGTAGTGGTATTCATATAGTTTACAGAAGTAAGATATTCCTCTGTTTTTAGTTCCTGCAACTCTATTATAGTATCAAGTTTTTTGGAGATTCTTACAGCTCCAAGTCCGTAGAGTGCTTTTATATCTATTATTCCCAAACCTCTTACTTCCATAAAATATGGAAGTTTCGCAGCTTTCCCAACTACTTCACCATTGGCAGTTTTTATAAGTTTCACTAGATCATCTGCTACGAGTCTATGTCCACGGTGGATAAGTTCTAAGGCTGTTTCACTTTTTCCTATCCCGCTTTTTCCCATAAGTAGTACTCCGAATCCATAAAGTTCAAGAAAAACTCCATGCATGCTTATTTCTGGAGAAAAATAATTCTCCAAAAACGAATTATACTGTGCCATAAGCTGAGCAACTTTTTTATAATTGCTACGACAAAGAACTATTTTTTTCTCTTCTATAATATCATAAAAATATTTAGGTATCTCTGCATCACGGGTCAGTATAAGTACAGGAAAATTATAGTTTAGATATTTTTTCAGATTATCTATTCTCTGTTCCAGAGGAAGTTTTTCTAAAAAGTTAAATTCTATCTCTGAAAATATTTGTACTCCATTATATCCCTCATCATCATACATATCAAAATAACCAGAAAGTGCCAAAGATGGTCTATGTATACCTGTCGTGAATATATCTCTATCCTGAACAAAGTCCTCTCCAGAAACTACCTCTAGAGAAAAGTGATTTATGAATTCCTTAAGTGGAAGTCTTTTTCTCATATCCAATCCTAGCCTCTCCTTTTTTTTCTTATTTTCCCGAATTATTTTCTGGGTTTCTTTCCAAAAATAATCAGCAGAATTTACTCCCATTTTTTTCAGCCTGTGGTTCATTGTTGCGGCTTCGACTATAACAGCTAGATTTCTTCCCTTTCTTACTGGGAGTGTCACACTAGGAACCGGAACGCCCAGTATCTCCTCATAGACCTCGTCCAGTCCTAGCCTATCATAAAATTTTTTCTCATTCCATTTTTCAAGATTTATAATAAGATCTATTCTTTTGGAAGTTCTCGTTCCTTTTATTCCAAAATGAGTCGTTACATCTATCTTTGTATTATCTTTATTTAGTAGAAAAAAATGTGAGTCAGGGAGATTTTTATTAAATCTGTTCATCCCTCTCAGCTCAGACATTGAAAACTTTTTCACTATAAGGTTATCATCAGTTATTATCTTGTGACCTCTTTCAAGAAGCTCTATGGTTACTCCAACTTTAGCATCTTGATAACCTGTAATAAGGACTCCCACTCCGTACACTTCCATAAATACATAATCCTCCAATATTACTTCCTGTGAAAGCTTTGATTGGAGATAAAATTTGAGCTCACGGACTGTTTCTGTCGTTTTTAGTGGTGATCTTAAAATCTGTTTTTTCTTTTCAGAAGCTATTTCTAAAAAAACATTATCTAGCTCCGCATCTTGGCTTACAACTATAAAAGGATATGGATAGGAAAAATATCTTTCCAATATATTTTCTTTTTTTTCTATAGGTAGATTTTTTAGATAAACAGTCTCTTTTTTTCCTATAATATGTATATAATTGTAAAGTTCATCCATGTCACATTCGAAAAAACCAGTAAGCTCATAACCTACCCGGTATATACTGGGAGTATTTATCTCCATATCCAGATTTACTTCAGTTAGCGGTTGGAGATTTAGGTGTTTCATAAGTTGATGCAAGGTTATATTTTTGTTCCTTACTTTCTGATTTCCCATAGAATTTTACCCCTTCATATTCTGATTCCCACTCTTTCTTAAGAAAAGTATGTTTTTTCAAATATTCCTCATCACTATAAAAAAACTCTTCTCTGCTTAAAAAACTATTATTAACTGAAAAAATTTCACTATTTATAATATCTTTTTTACTTTCTCTTGCTTCTACTATTTTAAGGTAGTAACTATGAGTAAAGAAAGTTACTCCTAAAAAAACAAGAGTATAAAAAAGTGTTTTTCTATTTCTTTTTTTTCTTTTTAAAATTTTTTCATTCATTCCATATCCTCTCTTTGATTTTAGAAAGAAGATAAAAAGACCCGCATATAAGTAGAACTTTTTTTCCACTGTTTCGCCAAATTTCTAAAGCCTTTTCAAAATTCTCCTCTACCATTGTTTTATCATCAGTAAAGTGTTTTTTCAAAACTTCTCCCGTAGTTCCTCTTTTATTTTCTAAAAGTGAGGTAACTACTATCTTAGAAGAGAATTTTTCTATCTCTTTCACCATCTCTTTTATATCTTTATCTTTTAAAATTGCAGTTATTACCATAACTTCATCAGGAGTGTAACCTTTTTTCATGGTTTCTCCTAGAGCCTTCATTCCATGTGAGTTATGTGCTCCGTCTAAAATCACCCAAGGATTTTTTTCCACAATTTCGAAACGGCAACTCAATCTTACTCCATCAATATTTTTTTCTATGATTTCATCGTCTACTCCTATTATCTTGAGCAGACAGTATGCTGTCATAAAGTTTTTGAATTGATGTTCTCCGAAAAGTGAAAAATTGAACTGCTTTTCTCCGATATTTATAACTGTCCTAAAATTTTTAAAATCCAAAAAGTACTTAATTCCGGGATATTCAACCATGGCATCTATGACCTCAGCGGGATTATTTTTTAGAACTGCCTCCCTTAAAAACGATGGAGCTTCACACAAAATTACTCTGGCTCCATTTTTAACTATTCCAGATTTTTCAAAAGCTATTTTCTCCAAGGTATCTCCAAGCATTTCTGTATGATCATAGCCTATATTGGTAATAACTCCATAATCTCCATCCAATATATTGGTAGAATCTAATCTTCCCCCTATACCAGTTTCCAAAATCAAATAATCTAATTCCTTATCCCTAAAGTACTCTATCATCATAGCTGTCATTATCTCAAAAAACGTAGGAGTTAAGCCTCTTTTTTTTATTGCTTTTTCTATCTTCTGGAAAAGCTCTACAAAATCGCTATCCTCTATTTCTTTTCCATTATAGGCTATTCTTTCGTTTACCCTAAGTATATGAGGAGACGTGAATTTCCCTACTTTGTATCCAGCCTTGAAAAGTATATATTCCAATGTTGTGGATACGGATCCTTTTCCATTAGTTCCCGCAATATGTATTATTTTATAGGTCGGTTTTTTCCATCCCAGTTCTTCCCATAAAATTCGCATATTTTCTAAACCTTTTTTTTCTCCATTGCCTATATAACTGTATATTTTCTCTACTGTCTCTTTCATCTTTCCGCCTTTTTTTAAAGAGCGTTCAACATTTCTAAAACTATGTTTTTTGAATTTTTAGAAGCCAAATGAACAAACTCTTTGAAATCCATATGAGCAGTTCCGTCTGCTTTATCTGAAAGTGCTCTGATTATGACAAAAGGAACTCCTAATATATAACATACATGGGCAACTGCTGCTCCTTCCATCTCCACTGCACTGGCAGAGAAAGTTTCTGAAAGCCATTGAATTTTTTCCTTTGAAGCTACAAATTGATCTCCGCTTACAATTCTTCCTAGAGATGATTTATCTACACCCATAACTTTTCCTGCTGCATCTATTGCAATTTTAGAAAGTTCCTTATCACTTTTAAAAATAGATTCCTCCATTCTTGGAATCATTCCCGGCTCCATTCCAAAAGCTGTACAATCAAAATCGTGGGTAACAAGATCCACAGAAACAACTACATCTCCTATGTTGAGTGTATTGTCCACAGCTCCCGCTACTCCCGTGAATATAACTTTTTCTACTTTAAAATTATTTACAAGAAGAGTGGCACAAACTGCTGCATTTACTTTTCCTATTCCTGATTCTACTAGAACTATCTCTCTGTTTGAAATTTCTCCCACATAATATGTGAAACTTGAAATTTGAACAGTTTCTTTTATTTTCATAATTTCTTTTAACTCTGTTATCTCCTCATGCATTGCACCTATTATTCCTATTCTCATAATTTATCCTCCGAAATTTTTTATTCTATAACTGTCAAAAAATTATAACACACTCTGTTTACTAATTCAATTTTAGAATGGTTTTTTTTATGGAATTATGTTATAATTTTAGCGATATCGGATAAAAAAATCGGAGGTTTCTCTTATGTATAAATTACAGTACCTACTTATGATGGGATTTATAAAAATAATAAAACTTATCCCTGAAAAAAATAGATTCTCTTTTGCAGAATTACTTGGGATTTTGGTCTATAAAACAGTTAAAAAACGTAGAATAATAACTCTTGCCAATCTTAAACTTGCTTTTCCTGAAAAAAGTGAAGTGGATAGGGAAAAAATTGCTCTTAAGTCCTACAAAATTATGTTCAAGGCTTTTCTGAGCACAATCTGGTTCGACGAATATCTTAAAGATGAAAATAAAATAAAAATTGTCAACAAAGAATCAGTGGATAAGACTATGTTGGAAAAACAGGGAGCAATAGTTGCATGCATGCATATGGGAAATATGGAAGCCTCTGCCAAAATGGCAGATTACTACCATTTTGTAACTGTAGCTAAAACCCAGCGTAATCCCTATATTGACAATTTTGTAACCCAAAATAGAAAAAAACTCAATATCACTCTTCTGAAAAAATCTAAAAAAACTGGGGCTGAGCTTGTGAATTCCTTAAGTGAGAATTCTATTATAGCGCTTTTTAGTGATCACAGAGATAAGGGAGCACAAGTAGACTTTTTTGGAGAGGAAACTATCGCTCCGACTGGTGCGGTTTCACTTGCTCTCAGAAACAAAGTGCCTCTTTTTATCTGCTATAATGTGATGAATGATGATAACTCATGTACCGTATATATTTCAGATGAGATTCAGCTAATCGACACTGGAAACTACAAGGAAGATTTAAAGGAAAACATGCAAAATCTTATGCATGAGATGGAAAAAATAATCACACGGCATCCTGAACAGTGGATGTGGTTCCACGACAGATGGAATCTTTATAAAAAACTTACGGGGAAAAGATAAAAAATAGGGGGGCTTATGCAAATTTTAAAAAAAGAATTTGGAAAATTCCAGGAAAAAGAGAGTGTTTTTCAATATACACTGGAAAACTCTCAGGGTACAAAAGTCAAAATTCTGAATTATGGGGGAATAATAAGAGAGTTTTGGATAAAAAACAGAGAGGGGAAATTTCAGAATGTAGTCTTAGGTTTTGACACACTGGAAAAATATCTGGACAACGTTTCTTATCTGGGAGCGTCCATAGGAAGAGTAGCAGGAAGAGTAGCCCAGGCAAAATTTATTCTCGAGGGGGAAGTTTTTAAGTTGGATAAAAACAACGATGAAAACTGTCTCCACGGTGGAGAACTGGGATTCCATAACAGAATTTGGAATGTTTCTGAAAAATTGGAGAGTGATTCTGCCCAGATAATCCTGGAGCTCCTATCTCCACATGGGGAAGGAGGATTCCCAGGAAATCTGTCTGTGAAAATGATTTATGAACTGAATGAAAAAAATCAGTTTACTATCAGATATTTTGCAGAAAGTGACAGAAAAACTTTTGCCAACTTTACTAACCACACATATTTCAATTTTAACAAAAATCTTTCATCTGTTTTTAATCACAAATTAAAAATATGGGCTGATACTTTCTGTGAACTGCAAGAGAATATGATTCCCACAGGAAAACTTCTCCCTGTGGAAGGTACAAGTTTTGATTTTAGAGAGGGAGCTATCTTAGAGAGAAATTATTCTAACCTTCATCCTCAGAATATTCTGGTAGGGAACGGATATGACCATCCCTTTATTTTTGGTTCTAAAAACTCTGTAGAGCTTTGGGAAGAAAAAAGCGGAATCCATATGAATATAGAAACCTCTGAACCTGCCTTAGTTATCTATTCAGGAAACTTTCTAAAGGACAACTTGCACAGCCTAAACGGAAATTCACTTCCAGCCAACTATATGGGACTGGCTCTAGAAACTCAAGGTTATCCTGATGCCATCAATCAAGAGAATTTTCCTAAATTTATAATTACTCCAGAGAATCCATATTCTTCGTGGACGACTTATACATTTGATGTTGCGTAAACTTATGAATTATTTAATAGCCCTCCTTTCAAATTTCTAACATAGATTTTTGAAAGGAGGTTTTTTTAAAAATTTTAATAAAGATTCCTAGTTGTATATTTGTAATCTCCAAAACCTAATATCATATGAAATACTCCTGGAATAAAGCAAAGCCCAGCAGCGAAAGCAACTCCTTCTCCAAAAGCTTTTGCCAGTCTATAGTTCAAATATATCAAATATAAAAAATTAACTATAGGTATGAACAACCATATAATATTCCAACCACTGAGTTTTAATATATTTAATCCCACTATTATATTATATATAGGTATTAGTGCCTTCCATCCATCTACATCTGCTTTTTCAAATATTTTCCATTGAGCCACTGTAACTAAAACGTATATTATAAAATAAATAAATTCCATTCTAATCCTCCCTTTCAGCTTTTAAGCTAGATTCTCTTGTTTTATTTTTTTCTTGATAAAATTTACATAGGGTTATAATAACTGAGTCATAGACAAAAACTTTTAAATTATCTTCATTCTCAATAATCTCTTCCTCTCCTTGAAGTGCAAGTTTAGCTCCAATTTCTTTGTCGGTTTCAAAAACAATTTTTTTAAGACTTTCTTTTATTTCTGTTAAATTTATTTTCAAGTTTTCTTTTAGTATTAAATTTTTCTGTTCTTTTAACTCTAGCATATTGTTAAGATTTTTTTCTATACCTATAAGGTCAAATAAATTTTGAAGGATTTTTTCTCTCCATCCTTTTTTAAAAACTTTAGGTTTTTCATCTTCTAAGTCTCTCAAATTCATTTTTATAGTTTTTAACTCTGAAATAGTATCTTCTGCCTTTCCAAAGTCAAAGCTATCGTTATCCCCATTTTCAGGTATAGTTTTACCAAATGTTTTTTCGCCACTTTTTTTTATATGCTCTAACTCTTCTAATATCTCCCTAATCCTTTTCTCTTCTAAAAATTCTGGAATATTTCTTATTCCATCATTAAAAAATTCCATGATTTTTTTCATAAGAAACACCATAGTTTTCTCATCATAATTTTTATCTAGTCCCTCAAAAAAAGTTACAGCAAATCCAGCTGCAATTTTAGGAGATATTTTTCCTTTCTCTATCTCCTTTCTTAAGAGTACAGATCTCTCTTTTAATAATTCTAATACTCTTTCCTCTTCCACTTTTCACACCTCTTTTTTTGTTCTAATTTATAACTATATTTTTATCAGTTAATCTTACAAATACCATAAGCATCAAAAATATTACTACCATTATAACTGTAGTCCACTTAATTATTTTAAATATCAACTTCAAAAATTCTTCAATCTTGAATTTGTAACCTATTTTCACCATACTCTTTCTCAATGAAAATAGTGATTTTGTAGAATATTTACTTATTTTATACTCTATTGTTTTCTTATATTCATCTTCACTTAAAAGCTCATAGGTTAGATTTTTTTTATTTTTTTGAATTTGAATATAATTTTTCTTACCTTTGCTCTTGGAAACTCTTACAAAAACAGAGTCTCTTACTTTTTCAATCTTTTCAATCTCTACATTATTAGATTTTAACATTGAAACCAGGTTTTTCGGAAGAAAACTCATTAGAATTCTCTTCCTTTCAGGAGTAAATTCATTCAAATCTTGTTTTGTTCCCCATAGCCTTAATACCCATTCTTTAAAAAGGGGTATTTCTAGCTTTTTTTCAGCTTGTTCTAAAGTCCATTCTATCAATGGGTACTTTTTCCCAAATACTATTGGAAAGTTTGATAGAACTCCTAAAGGAGAATCCTTTATTTCAAATATCCGATCCGAATTTTGGGTTATATATTTATAAAATTCATCTTTCCCTATTTTCTTGCCATAAAGATTCAAAACTTCCAGTACTTCTTCATTATTTTCTTCAGTATAAAGATATAGATACATTTTCAATTTTGTTAAATACTCTATAAAGTTATTTTCACCCTCATAATTTTTAAGGATTTTCAATAATCTTCTCGAAGTATCTAAATCAGATATTCTAAAAAAATAATTTTTACGATCTTCAAAATTTTGAATCAATATTTTTTTTATCTCATCTGACATTGAGTAGTTCTCTATTTTTTTTATATAATTCTCCAAATCTTTTTGATTTCTAACACTGTATACTACTTTTCTTAAATCGTTCAACTCTCTTTTCATATCATCTAGATTATTCGGTAATTCAAATTTGAAATCCATCACTTCACACTACCTTTATTATAATTCTTTAATTCTTCAAGTGGAGTGTTTAGCAATCTTTGAATATCTAGCCTATATTTTATAGTTACTCTTCTGCTTCTATTTCTATCTACCATTTTTGATTTCTCATCAAAATATATAAGTTTAGCATTACTCTTTCCATTGGAAGATATATAAGTTTTTAATTTAGAAAGCCTATTTTCTCCCAAACTTCCACTTATAAATTCATCTACATAGATAAATCTAGCTACCTCATATGCTCTTTTTTGTGAAAGATCCAAATTATATAGATAGTTCCTTAACTGGTTAGGGTTTCCTAAATCATCGGTATGCCCCTCTATGGTAAGTGTTTCTAAAAATTTCAATATCAACGCATCATCTACAAATGTTGCAAAAAACTTCGGAAGTATTTTTCTTAATGTTTCCTTCCCATAATCTTTAAGCTCCCACTCATTAATTCCAAAAAGTACTGAATCCTCGAGTATCAACTCTTGATTTATTGTGTCTATTTTTATATCTTTATCATTTTTAAAATTATCCAAAAGCTTTTTGTTTATTTCTGTATGTATTTGATCTATTAACTGTATCTTGAGTTGTGTCTCTTTTGTTGCTGCAATCTCAGATTCTATTTTTACAAGTTTCTGATTTATTAATATCCTCGAAATAAATTCTTTCATATAAAGAAGAACAAATATGAGAAGAATAGCCATCATAAGATCACTTATCGAAAGAAGAAAATGATTCCCATCTTCCGATTTATTTTTTTTTGAAAT
Organism: Fusobacteriaceae bacterium; assembly: GCA_051648365.1. Lineage (GTDB taxonomy): Bacteria > Fusobacteriota > Fusobacteriia > Fusobacteriales > Fusobacteriaceae > JAGNZR01. Next base: position 1,031 of record JBOFEZ010000094.1, on the reverse strand, counting down.
TTTCATAAAGCACCTCTATTCCAGATTTCTCATATTTTTTATTACATCTACCATTTCTCTGTTTATTTTTGAAACCACATCCCCGTATGAATTCAGATTTTTCTCTATTACCTCAACTAATTCTCTTTGAGCATCTGTTATTTTGTCATACTGTGCATCATAATAACTCTCTTTTGAAGAGTATGCAATTTTGAATTCTCCTACCATCTCTTTTAATTGATGCTCTACACTCATTGTTTTTCCAATGTATCTTTCAATAGCTTCACTAAATTTTTCCAATGATTCTTCAGTTTTTTCATTTCCTTTATTCAACACCTCATCTATCTCTTTAGAGATATTTTTATGTGTTTCTACCGTTATTTCTCCAGAAGTTTTAATAGATTTTTGGAAATTATCAAACATTAGATGCATATTATTCTGTATCTCTTGATATTTATTTACTGTGCTAACACTAATTTCACCCATTTTTTCAGTACTGCTATTCATCCCTTTCTGAACTTCAAAAATTAGATTTGCGGCATTTATAAAACTATTTGTTTCTTTTAAAAATTTATCATAAGTTACCATAGATTCTTGAGATTTTTTTAGTATTTCATTACTTGTACTATTTACAGTTTCAAAGCTTCTTGCTACTTTAGGAATATCTTTAACTACACTTGTGAAGGTTTCATTTGCAATCTGCATCTGGGCAATTGTAGTTTTTAATGAATTATCTAATTCTTCAAAGTTTTTAATAAATCCTTCATTAAAAACAGATTTAAGTTGAGTTGAAATAGTGTCTCCCAGACCTCCTATACTTTTCTGGATTCCAGAGCCTATCCCTTGCCAAATTTCAGTTTCCTGCTTTTGAACCTCTCTAACTCCTTTTCCACCTGTTACTATTTCTAAGTTATCTCCAAAACTGTTTAAACTCTCTTTTATATCAGCTAAAAGTGTATGAGTATCAGAATTTGCTGGAAATATTATTGATAAATTATGTGCAATCTGATGTATATTTTTTTGAACATATCCCATCTCTCTTTTATAGAGAA
>JBOFEZ010000093.1:0-4275 GCA_051648365.1 Fusobacteriaceae bacterium | reverse complement strand
CCTTCAATTCTTTAAAATTCCCCCCTAATCCTCATCACAACCTCATAATAGTTCCTAGAAAAAGTGGCTTTAGAAACTCGTATCAATTCTGCCAGCTTTCTCTACATCTATTTAATCCCACAATATAAAGACTCAATGGTCATTAAAAAAAATCCTTTTTGATTATACTTTTTACATTTCAGTTTATTAAGATATTTATCTTAATCATTGAAATTGATGTTATACCTTGAAATCATTGGGTAAAAAATGTATTTGACCCGTTTTTTCAAAAAAAAACAGCTACCCCAAATAGAAGAGGCAATATAGAAACAAAAATATAGATATAGTCTTTTTTTCCCATCTTGCTCTCGTAGAGTCTAGTTTTTTCTCTTTCTGATCCATAGCCTCTTACCTCCATGGCAGTGGCTAAATTTATAGAATGCTGTATTCCTGATATTATAACCGGAAGAAAAAGAGTACCTATATTTCCAACTTTTTCCCTAATATTCATAAGAGAAAAATCAACTCCTCTTGCTTTCTGAGCCAGAACTATCCTGTCTCCCTCATCTTTTAGGAGCGGAATAAATTTCAGTGATACTGCCAGTATTGTGCTTATCACATGAACAGGAATACCTAATTTTTCCAAGGGAGAAAAAAGTTTCTCAAGAGCATAACCTATGTCCATAATTTCCATAGAGGAAAGTATAGAGACAGAGACCAAAATAACTCCTAGGACACGAATAAGACTTAAAATTATATAAAGTGCATCTCTTCCCATAAAAAGATAGTTTACAAAAACTATAGATATAAAAAGAGTGGCAGAATATTTAAGAATTCTCTTAAGATTTTCCATATCCAGTTTAAAAATATAGAGATGGAGAGAGATAAAAGCTCCCACTAGAAAAATATCACCAGGACTATCCATAAAAATCAAGGCTAAAATATATATGAAGGTTGAAACGAGCACTGTTCTCGGATCAAATTTTCCCATGTTTATCCTCCCTTATTCCTTGAATCAATTCCATTACATTGGAAGGATTTTTTTTATATCCCCATTTTCTGAAAATTTTTGTGATAGAAACTATTTCCGGAGGTTCCAGTCCGGCTTTTTCCAAGGTGACTTCATCTAGCAATATATCAGTTTTAGGATAGTATCTTATTTCACCGTTTGAAAGAATAGTTACGCTGTCTCCATATTGGATAACATCCTCCATAAAATGTGAAATTTGGAAAACTGTAACTCCTCTCTCTCGAAGTTTTTTTATCACGGAAAAAAATAGCTCTTTGCTTTCAATATCCAGACCTACTGTGGGCTCGTCCAGTATGAGAATACTCGGATCTGTTATTATTATGGAAGCCAATGCCACCATTCTTTTTTGTCCTCCGCTCAATTCAAAGGGAGATCTTTCTAGAATATTTTCAGAGAGATTCAAAAACTGCATAATCTCTTTCAGCTTTATTTCTCTTTTATCCTTATTCTTTTCTCTTTTTTTCAGATTAAAAAGTATCTCTTCCCTTATAGTATGATTAAAAAACTGCTTATCTGTATACTGAAACATTATTCCGCTATCATCTCTGAATTTTTTTAATCCCTCTTTTTTATTCAAAGATTCTCCCAAATAAAAAACTTCTCCTCCAAGAGGCTCTCTTAGTTTTGAAAGAGTCTGAAGAAAAGTAGATTTTCCTGTACCTGTGGTTCCTACTATAAAGTGCCACATATCTTTCCTGTATTCCATATCTATATTTTTTAAAATAGCTCTTTCATACCCACATGAGAGATTTTTTATAAGGAATCCCATATCTTTTCACCTGCTTTCTCAAGATTAAAAATCTCCTCAGTTATATCTATAGAGTAGTTCTGATAGAGCTCCCTCGCTAACTGAAAAGAACTAGGAAGAGAGAGGGAATATTTTTCCCTTTGAATCAACAGATCTTTTATAAATTCTATCTTATCTCCTCTAAAAATTATCTCACCCTTTTCAAGTGATATAACTTTCCTACAGTATTCCAGCTCTTTAAGGTGATGGGAAACAATGACAACAGCTGTTCCCATCCTATTTATCTCTCCTAATATCCCCATTATTCTTAGACGATTCTTCGAGTCCAACATGGATGTCGGTTCATCTAAAACAAGAATTTCAGGCTCCATTACCATGGCAGAAGCTATACACAGTCTCTGTTTCTCTCCTCCTGAGAGAGTCTGGATTTCAGAAGTTTTTTTATGGCTGAGACCCGTAATCTCTAGAGCGTCATCTATCCTTTTTCTCATCTCATCTGGTGCAATACCGTAATTTTCCATGGCAAATGCCAGTTCATTCTCCACTTTGTGTGAAACAATCTGTTCATCTGGATTTTGAAAAACTAGAGCCATTCTCTCTCTTCCATAATATATATCCTCATCCAAATCTTTTCCATGAAAATATATCTTCCCGGACTTTTTCTTTTCTATTCCGAAAATAAGCTTCAGCAATGTAGATTTTCCAGAACCATTTTTTCCCAGTATCATAAGAAAATCTCCCTTCTGGATTTCTAAATCGAACTTTTCAAAAATTTTATTTTCTTGGTATGAAAATTCTATATCCTCCAACTTTAACATAGAACATCGTCCACATCTTTGAATTCCAGTTCTATCCCTTTTTCTTTCAGAAGTTTTTGAAATATCTCCATATATAACCCCATCTCTTGAACCATTTTTACCCTAGATGAGATATCCTCTAAATCCTTATAGTTCCATGCTTCTCCACACCAATCTCCACTGCATGTAAGAGAAACCCCACAGCTTGGGCTACCTTTAATTCCATATATTCCTAAAATCTCATATCCATTTCTTCTGTAATCCTGGATAAGGTCAACTATTTCTCTCAATTTTTTTTCAGCTGGATTTATGAAGCCAGAATGTTGAAACTGCTCTTTCACATGCCCCCATCTCTTCAAACCGTAAACTTCTGTTTCTGGGCATGGAAGCTGTATTATACCTATATTTTCCTCCATACATCTGCTGATAAATCCTCTGAACTCTTTCATCTCCTTTCCGTATGGGAGAACTACAGAGTTCTGGTTCAGTATGCAGTGGGCTACTAAAATAATTTCTTTCCCTCTCTTCATTCTACTCTCCCTTTATCTTGTTGAAGAGTGAACCAGGAATCCTGCTGATGATAACAGCTGCTGCCACACATGAAAGGGTTTTATCTATAAGATTGGAAGCTATTCTTGGAAAAAAAGCCGCCGTAAAAATTTTCTGTCCACTTTTTACAAGCCATCCTGTGAGTATATCTAAACTTCCTCCTGCAAGTCCTCCAAAAACATATACTGCGATAGGAGTTCCAATAAGAGGAGCTGCTATAGATAAAAGAATTCCTGTAATAACTGCTGTTTTTATTGAAAAACCAAATTTTCTTGAAATTAATCCCACTATGATACCTATTGCCATATTCACTATAGCAAAAGGCAGCTCCACCGGATTATTTACCATAGCTGTAATTATATTTGTTATCAGTCCTGTTACTCCTCCAAAAAATGGTCCTAGTACAGAGGCTACCAAAATTGTCCCCATTGTATCCATAAATAGAAACGGCATCTTAATTCCTTTTGTTATTAGTGCAAGGACTATATTTAAAGCTACTCCCACTGCCGCGAATGTTATTGATGTTGTTTTTACTTTCATAATTTTCTCCCTTTAATATATAATTTTCAAAATACAAAAAAATACTACACATTATGTAGTTAAATAATTTTATTTATCAAATCAAATTTATCTGCATCACTCTGCACCGTTTTTTGTCAAATGAAATTTATAAAATTGAAAAGTTAGAAAAGGTCTGAAAAGAAAGAATCGATAGGAAATTTCATTTAACTAAAAAAATCTCTTAACCTAAGAGAATATAAAAATCAGCTAACTCACTTCACACTACCAACTCCTTTAAAAAATGACTGTTGCTGCCATTATATCAGATTTTACTATATTTTTCAAAGATAAATAAATTATCAACTGATATGATATCCATATAGGGGTCCCATTAGGAAAACGTGGAATAACACGCTAAGGATTTTCTTGACCATCTATAACTCCTTTATTTTCAATGCTCTAATTGATTTTTAAGCTCTCTAAAAAACTATGAAATTATAGCGTCGTTTTTTATGTCCTTTTGTATCAATCATCAATTTTAATCAATAAAATCAAGGGATAATGTCATCAATGATGTTATCCCTTTTCAATTCTGCCAGCTTTCTCTACATCTATTTAATCCCACAATGTAAGGAGTCAATTGTCATTAAAAACAAATCCTTTTTGCTTAT
>JBOFEZ010000092.1:0-11629 GCA_051648365.1 Fusobacteriaceae bacterium | reverse complement strand
ACTCTCTCTTTCTCAGATTTAACCACTTGTCTCCATCTCTCATCTTATCTACAGCTATTATATCTTTTATTCCCATGCTGTTCAACTTCCATATAAAAGCACTTCCTATAAATCCAGCTGCTCCTGTTACTATTATCATATTTTCCTCCTCGTAATTCTCTACAAATTAAATTTTATGCCTTTTCTGTTTCTCTCTTAAAAATTCCAGTTGCGAATAGGTAATTCCCTCAGCTCCAAGCCCTGTCTCTTCCCTGTTCAGTCCATGATAATCCGAACCTCCACTTATTAGGAGACCATGTTTCTGAGCTAGTTCCCTATACATTTTTTTGTCCTGTTCAGTGAAAGTGGAATACTCACTTTCGATACCATCCAATCCGAATTCTTTCAACTCTTTTACAAGATATTCTACCTCTTTAAGCGAACCTGAATAAAGTTTTGGATGAGCTAGAAAAGCGAGAGCTCCATTCTGTTTAAGAGCTTCCACAGCCACTTTGGGAGTAAATTCCACCCGCTCTTCAAAAGCTACTCCCCCTTTCCCAAGATAGTTGGCAAAAGCTTCAGCTTTTGAATAGGCATATCCCTTATTTATAATGAGATTGGCTATATGGAGTCTGCTTCGAATCTCTCCTCCCGCTTCTCTGTTCAGCTCTTCCTCACTTATATGGATCTTATATTTTTTAAGTTTTTCTAGTATACGTAGATTTCTCCTATCTCTGGAAATTTTTATTCCTTCCAGAAAATCCAGGAATTTCTGATCTGTTCTATCCACGAAATATCCGAGGATATGTACATCTTTCCCGTAGAGATTGGCTGATAGCTCTATTCCTGGAATCAAATCTATTCCCAATTCCTTCGCTCGTCCCTCGGCTTCGGCTAGACCGTCTATTGTGTCATGATCTGTAAGAGCTACTCCAATAAGTTTTCTCTCGCAAGCCATTTCAATAATCTCAGTAGGACTCTTTGTTCCATCAGATGCAATAGAGTGCAAGTGCATATCATAGGCTTTAGCTATTTTCCCCTTCTTTTGAAACTCAACCGTACATCCCATGCACACACATGAAATGCCTCTGTATTCCTCAGGTATATGTTGAAGGATCTTCTCATCAAACTTCACCTTCATACACCAACAGCTTTCATGGTCCTTTCCTTCCACCATATGGCATCCGTTCATTTTGCCACACACTGGGCATCTACCCTTTTCCATAATCCTCTCCTTTAAATAAGGACAGGGTGAACAAAATTTTGCTCACCCTAATCTTTTAAAATTAATCGTCCCATCTATCCATTTTTGAGAAATATTCAGGATAAGCAATATAAAGTGCCTTTGCATTTACATTGTTTCTCTCTCTTTTAGTCTTGCTTTCTTTGGCATCTATATGCACGATATTATTCATTCTTCCAGAGATTTCTCTGTTATACCATGCTTTAGAGTCAAAAAACTCACTACGTTTTATAAATTTATTCAGAAGTTTTCTCAGCTTTGTAACATCCTTTTCAGACATGTCATCCTGCTTAGACCATGCCACTATTTGATCCCACTCTTTAGTATCTGCAACTTCTCTGAAGATATAGTTAGAAGGGTTTGACATTCTTAAGTAAGATTCAGAAACCATTCTTTTTACCAATCCAGAAGGATTTTTTATATTTTCATCGTTAAGATAGAATTCTCTTGGAAGTTTTTTATTATATTTTTTTACTAGATCATTGAACATCTCCATCTCATCTTGTGTTATCTTATCTTCACTTTTTTTAGACAGAGAAGATAGGAAGTCAAAATCCTTTTGAGTCATTTTTCCAGTCTTTCTCATATAGAAAGTTGCATTTTCCTCTCCATACCACTCAGGGAGTTGTGCATTTTTTTTAAGATTTTCATCTATTGTAACTTCCCAATTTTTTACCTGCTCTTTGGTAAAACTTTGTTCAGGGACATCTGCTTTTTTAGAAACTGTTGAACATGCAGTAAAAAATATCATTGATAATACTGCCATTAAATTCATTGTTTTTTTCATGTATCTCTCCTCCATCAGTATTTCTTTAATTTCCAAATCCGTGGATTATCAATTACCCTCTTCCACAACATTTTCCATGAGGTTTTCCGCTTCCACATGAACAGATATCATCATATTCCATCTCTGCATGGGTCTCAGGAATATATTCATCCTCTGGCTCTTTTACAACAACTTTAAAGATATATGAAGTTGCTTCCTCTTTTATAGTCTCTATCATCTTTCCATACATCTCTCCAGAAAGTATCTTATACTCCACTACTGGGTCTTTCTGTCCGTACGAACGTAGATAGATTCCTTCTCTTAATGCATCCAGGTTTTTCAGGTGCTCTCTCCATCTAGCATCAACTATCTCAAGAAGTATATATTTTTCAATTCTTCTCATAAGCTCAGTTCCCAGTTCTTCCTCTTTGACCTGGAACTTGTTCATAAGCTCTCCGAAAATCTTTTCTATATATGCTTCGATAGTATGTGCTTTATAGTCATTTAAATCTTCGATTTCATACTCGTACTTCTCATATAGGAAATCAGCAAGTCCTTGGATATCCCAAAGTTCCTTGTTTTCTCCTACAAATCTAGAGATTACTGCTGATTCTGTAACACTTTTCAGCATGTTTACTACACTCTCTTTCAGGTCCTCTTTCTCAAGAGTTGAATTTCTACTCTGATAGATAACTGTTCTCTGCTGATTCATTACATCGTCAAACTCCAGAAGATTTTTACGTATTCCAAAGTTTCTAGACTCTATCTTAGTCTGGGCATTTTCAATGGCTTTACTTATCATTCCGTGAGTGATAGGCTCTCCCTCTGGAAGTCCCAGTTTATCCATCACAGCTATTACTCTCTCTGAACCGAAAAGTCTCATAAGGTCATCCTCTAGAGATAGGAAGAATAGGGATTCTCCAGGGTCTCCCTGTCTACCAGAACGTCCACGTAGCTGGTTATCTATTCTACGGGATTCATGTCTCTCTGTTCCTAGAATAAATAATCCCCCTACACTTCTTACAAGATCTTTTTCCTGAGCACATTCAGCTTTAAATCTAGCGAAGGCTTCCTCATAAGTTTCTGTTTCTGTTCTTGAAGATTCGTCCAGTGCAAGGAACTCAGGGTTTCCTCCCAACATTATATCTGTACCTCTTCCTGCCATATTCGTGGCGATAGTAACAGATTTGTATCTTCCTGCTTGAGAAACTATCTCAGCCTCTCTCTCATGTTGCTTGGCATTCAATACATTGTGAGGGATTCCTTTCTCTTTCAGAAGATCCGAAAGTTCCTCTGAACTTTGTATAGATATTGTTCCCACTAGAACAGGCTGACCTTTATCATAAAGTTCTACAATCTTATCTATTATAGCTCCTTGCTTTTCTCCACGGCTTTTGTAAACCAGATCCGGATTATCTTTTCTCTGTACCGGAAGATTTGTAGGTATAACTATAACTTCTAGATTATAAATATGTACAAACTCTGCTGCTTCTGTTTCTGCAGTTCCTGTCATACCAGCCAATTTTTGATACATTCTAAAATAGTTCTGAAGAGTTATACTTGCAAGTGTCTGATTCTCCCCTGCTATATGAACCTCTTCTTTTGCTTCTATGGCCTGGTGCAGTCCGTCAGAATATCTTCTTCCATCCAGAGCTCTTCCTGTAAATTCATCTATTATTATTACCTTATCCTCTCTTAGAAGATAGTCTCTGTCCCTCCGGAACAGTTCTTTTGCCTTTAGAGCTTGATTTAGGTAGTGAGTAAGTTCCACATATTCAGGTGAATAAAGGTTGTCTATCTTTAGAGCTTCCTCTACTCTTTTTACACCTTTTTTAGTCAGAACTATATTTTTAGCTTTCTCATCTACTTCATAGTCTCCCCAGTCTGAATCTGGAATTTCCATCTCTTTTTTAGCTTTTACATCTTTTATTCCCTCTGTCTTAAAGCTTCTCTCTAGCATGGTAGCTATCTGAAAAAATACCACATACCATTTAGTAAGGTCTGATGCAGCACCAGATATAATAAGAGGAGTTCTAGCCTCATCTATAAGTATAGAATCCACCTCATCCACTATACAGAAGTTAAGTTTTTTCTGAACTCTATCTTCCAAGCTTCCTACCATATTATCTCTCAGATAATCAAATCCAAACTCTGAGTTTGTTCCATAAGTTATATCGCTATTGTAAGCTTCCTTTCTCTCGTCATTACTCATAGAGTTAAGTATAACTCCCGAAGTCAGTCCTAAGAAATGGTATACTCTTCCCATGATATCCCTATCTCTTTTAGCTAAATAGTCGTTTACCGTGATTATATGTACTCCCTCTCCTGTAAGAGCATTGAGGTACACTGGACAAGTTGCTACAAGAGTTTTTCCTTCTCCTGTCTTCATTTCCGTTATCTTTCCTTCGTGAAGAACAACCCCTCCTACCATCTGTACATCGTAGTGTCTCATTCCAAGTACTCTTTTAGAAGCCTCTCTTACTGTGGCAAAAGCCTCTACTAGGATATCATCCAGAGTTTCACCGTTAGCCAGTCTCTCTCTGAAAAGAACCGTACAGTTCTGAAGTTCTTCATCACTGTAAGCCTCATATTTAGACTCCAACATGTTTATTTTTTCAACAATATCCTTGATTCTTTTTATCTCTCTGTCATTTTTTGTTCCGAATATTTTCTTAAAAATTCCTTCGATCATTTCCTGTCCTTTCTGATGAATTTTATTAGTTTTTTTATGCTGTATTTTCAAAATATATGTTATCACAATAATGTTCTTTAGTCAAATAATAGAACAGTTTCCCCTTATTTTTTATTGGTTTTTTGAAGAAACTCCTCTTCTGTTAAAACAGTGACCGTTCCCAATGTTTTTGCTTTTTCCAGTTTACTTCCTGCATCTTCTCCCACCACGAGGTAATCCAGTTTCTTATTCACCGAACCGCTGTTGATTCCCCCCAGAGCTTCCACTATTTTCTGAGCTTCATCCCTCTTGAGAAGGTTCAATTTTCCCGTAAAAAGGAAACTCTTACCTTGAAATTCCTGAGAAAATTCTGAGCTCTCTGATTTTTTTTCCATGTTTTGGAAGTTCAGTCCCAGCTCCTTCAATTTTTCTATTATCCCTATATTTTTAGGATTTTGAAGAAAACTCTGAATTTCAAGGGCACTTTTCTCTCCTATTCCCTCTATCATGCAGAGTTCCTCTGAACTCATCTGGGAAAATCTTTCCATGCTTCCTGTGGCTAAAGCTAGAATCTTGGCTGTAGTTTTTCCAACCGAAGGTATCCCCAGTGAATAGAGAACTTTACTATATTCCTGACTCTTGCTCTTCTCTATGTTTTCAAGAAGTTTATCTATACTTCGCTCCCCCATTTTATCCATGGTGACCATGGTTTCCCTACTATTTTTCAGAAGGTAGATATCCGTAATATCCCTAAGCAGTCCAGCTTCTATGAATTTTTCCACTATTTTGATTCCAAAACCTGAGATATTCATTCCGTCTCGGGATACAAAATACTCTATGGCTCCTCTTATCTTAGCTGGGCACTCCTCGTTCGGGCATCTATAGTCTACGAGTTCCTCGTCTTTAACAAGAACCGTTCTGCACTCTGGACAGGCAACTATCATAGGAATCTCGTCCTCACTTCCGTCACGAAGCTCCTTGAGTGGCATAACCACTTGAGGAATTATCTCTGCTGCCTTCTGGATAAATACTGTGTCTCCCACCAGTATCTCTTTTCTTTTTATCTCTTCATAGTTGTGAAGACTAGCTCTTTTTACCCTTGAACCAGAAACTTCTACCTCTTCCAGTTCTGCTACAGGGGTAACCTTCCCTGTTCGTCCCACCTGCCATGTTATTCCCAGAAGTTTAGTTGTCACCTGCTTAGCTGGAAACTTGTATGCCACAGCCCATCTTGGGGATTTTGCAGTGTATCCCACCTGCTCCCAGAGTTCCAGTTCATCCACCTTAAGCACCAGCCCATCCGTCTCAAAATCCAAAGTCTCCCGTTTTTTCTCCCAGTACCTGATTCTTTTCTCTATCTCATCCAAATTCCCTAGTTTTTCGCATACTCCTGTCGTTTTTAACCCTAATTTCTCAATATATCTGATGCTCTCACTATGGCTTTTTAAACCGTGTTTCTCTCCTTCTACCAAAAAATAGAAGTAGCCGTCCAAACCTCTCTCTCTTACAATTTCTCTGTCCAACTGACGGAGAGTTCCTGCAGCTGCATTTCTAGGGTTGGCAAATATCTCCTCTCCCTTTTCAATTCTTTTTCTATTCAGTTCTTCGAAGGTAGAAAGTGGAAGCACTATCTCGCCTCTTACTTCCAGAGTGGCAGGTTCCTTTAAAAATTTGGGGATACTCTCTATCTCCAAAATATTTTCAGTTACATCCTCTCCCACATTTCCGTCTCCTCTAGTGACAGCTTTTGTAAGTCTTCCCTCCTGATAGATAAGGCTGATAGATAGTCCGTCCAATTTCAGTTCCAGGTCATAGGTAATCTCCCCCTTCATGGAATCTATTCCTCTTTCTACTCTGCCTATAAAATCTCCTACCTCTCCGATATTGTAGGTGTTAGAAAGAGAAAGCATAGGAACCCTGTGTGGAACCTTGGAAAATTTACTCTCTTTAAGAGTTGAACCCACTGTTTTTGTCGGAGATGCTATGCTAGCCAGTTCCGGATATTCTTTCTCATATTTTTCCAGTTCCTTTACCAGTTTATCGTATTCAAGGTCTGAAATAAGTGATTTGCTTTGGGAATAGTAATAGTAATCATATCTTTCTATCTCGGTAGAAAGTTTTTTCATGGTCTCTAAAATTTTAGAATTTGACATAACTTCTCCTCTATTTTTTATCTAGATTATACCATATCCCTTCCTAATAAATCAAAGAGAGAGTAGTTTCTCTTTAGCTTTTCAATAAATGGAAAAATATGGTATAATTTAAAAATAATTAGGAGGTTTTTATGGAATTTAAAATAGATGAAAAATTTGCAGATGTGAGGGTGGACAGGTTTTTAAGAAAGATGCTTCCAGATACTCCCCTTACAGAGATATTCAAAGGTATTCGAACTGGAAATATCAAGATAAACGGTAAAAAAACAAAAGAAAATGCAAGATTGGCTCTAGGGGATGAAGTTAAAATATTCCGTCTAGCTGGAGAAAAAATGGAAGCTCTCTCTCCAAAAAAAGAAAATTTTATAGTTCTTTCTCAAAAAGAGACGGAAGAAATTAAAAATTCCATTGTTTTTGAAAATGATGAGATTATAATTATCAATAAAAGAGAAAATTTGGTTATGCATGTGGGTTCCGGACATGATTACGGACTTACAGAGATGGTTCAAAGTTATCTGAAAAACAGTGATTTTTCCTTCTTAAACAGGATAGATAAAGCTACTTCTGGAATGGTGATAGGAGCAAAAACTCTGCCTATGGCAAGAATTTTGGCAGAAGAGATTCGTGAAAATAGAGTTGATAAAAGATACTATATCTTGGTAGAAGGTCGGATTCAAAAAGATGAGTTCACTCAAACTACCTATTTGAAAAAAATTGAAGACCGGGTTATAGAACTGAATAAATTTGAAGTTGGTGCCAAAGAGAGCACAAGCCATTTTAAAGTTCTAAAAAGAGATGGAGGCTTCACTCTTTTGGAGGGACAACTGAGTTCAGGAAGAACACATCAGCTGCGAGTCCAGCTTTCAGCACTGGGTAATCCTATTGTAGGAGACATCAAATACGGATCTAAAATCCGTTCGAAACGAATGATGCTTCATTCCTATTATCTGGAAATCCCAAAACTCGGGATAAAACTTGAACTTCCTCTTCCGGATTCTTTTCTGTTAAAAAAAATTTAAAAATTTAAAAAAATTTTAAAGGAAGAAGGGCACTTATGGTGTAAATTATAGTACCTTCTATTAAACATAGAATCACAATATCCCCCTAAAATAACCAGCTATTCCCCGTAGCTGGTTATTTTCTATTTCCCATCTAAATATTCTTAAAAACTTTATATCCCTCATGTAACAGAATGGTCACGGCTAAAAGATCAGCACTTCCTCCGGGACTGATTCCCCTGTCTATATAGCTTTTTTCTAGCTGACAGGCTTTTTCCAAGCTGAAATTATAAAAAAGTTCCTCTGATTCCTTTTGAACCTTTTTCAGAACCTCTATTCCTTTTCTATTGACTATAGTGGAATCTTCCACTTTGCTCATAAGTTTCAGAAGAGTTTTTACCAGGGCTAGGTTCTTTTCATCTCCACTCTCCAGAGAGTTTTTCAAGGTCATTATTCCGTCTTCAAAGACCACAGCGAGCCCCTCTTTTACCTCTCCTCTTATCCCGAGAAATCCATGTTTCAAATAAAGAAGTTCTCCGTTGGTAAGTTTTTTTCCAAGTTTTTCTTTTTCAGGTATTTTTTCGAAATCTTTCAGTATATCTTTAGATATATCTCTGATTCTGTACTGGATTAGATTATAAAACTCCTCTTCAAAAATCTTTTCTTTTTCGTTTCTGAACTCATAAAAAACCTTTCCCATAACCTGAATAACAACTCCTAGAAGAAATATCATCCCCTTATGGGTATTCACTCCCTCTGTAGCTCTGAACATAACTCTTTCAGCTTCAATCCCTATTTTTCTCGATAGTTTAAAAATATCCTCACTTTCCATACTGGAATAACCCAGAAGAGCCATCTGTTTCAGCCCCTCTTTTATAGCCAGAGAGCTTTCTAGGAATGTAAAATAATCCATATCCCTATGTGAACCACTGCTTACGGGAGATACCAGGCCGAATGATGGGTGACAACTTACCTCCATTATACATGCCTTAAGAACAAGGTCTCCCAGCTTCTCACCGATTCTTTGTCTCTCCCTCTCAAACTCCAGATATTTTTCATAGCCCTTCAATATATGTCTTTTTATATCCTCTTGACTGTGAGCCATCTCCCTTGTGCAAATTACTGCCGCCTCATTGCAAAGATAGCATTTTCTAGAAGGGTATCCTATATCCCTCCTAGAGATAGAGAGACCTTCCTTTCCATAGACATCTATATCTAGGAATCTTCCGAGAAGGTGATTCTCTTCTAAATGCACCATTTTTTTCTTCAATTCTATAAGTTCCATATCTGCAACAAGAGTATAAATTCTCCCTTCCAAGGTCTCTCTCATATCACTATAAATTATATTTTCATGAAGAATTTTTTCAACCTCTTTAGCCACCACCGCAACTATTTCCATCGAGGGATACTGATTTTTGTTACTACCTGGATAATTGCTTCTCACTACTAAAAGCGAGTTGCCAAATTTTTCCAGCAGCTCCTTCTGTCTTTCTACTCTATCTTCTCGCTCCTGAAGAAAATCTTCCAGAGAGAAATTATCTCTATATCTCATACTTATCTCTCCTCTTTCAGCTTTCCTCTTATAAGCTCTCCTATCTCTCTTCCCTGAGGACTCTGGAGAAATTCATAGGTTGTTGGCGGAACTTTTTTCTTCAGCCCTTCTAGGTTTTCTTCACCTAAAAGTTTTCTTACCTGTGTGGCAGATATTGCACTATCTCCCTCTACTTTTCTCGGAACAATTATAACTTCTATTCCATATTTCGGAAAAAGTTCCCTTATTGTTTCGTTGTATTTTTCTGTCATAGAGCAGAAAGGCTCCTCTCCCACATATCTTTTCTTGATATTGAAGGCAGGACAAAATCTTGTGGCTGCCACTGTGACATCCAGTTTAGTGTATTCCAGAAGAGAATCATCCTCTTTTTTCAGAAAATAATTGGGAAAAGTGGCACTGGAGATAATATACTCCGTTCCAGGTATGACCTTAACATTTTTGAGATGAGCCGTCCCTTTTTTTATCAATTCATATCTTATTTTAAAAGGAAAAACCGAACGGTCCTCTTCCACTACAAATATAAGTACCTCTTCACTTTCTGCTGCCGCCTTTTCCACTAGATATTGATGTCCGTAGGTAAAAGGGTTGCAGTTCATGACTATCATAGCTCTCTCTTTTTTCTCTTCCAGATGGAATTCTTTTTTTATACCATCCAAAGTCTTTTCTATGGAGTTGATTCCCATCTCCAGAAGAGCTACCCTGTCTGTGGTTGCCACTAATTTATAACCCATTCCTAAAAAAAGAGCCCCGTTTTCACTTTTGGTAAAAACAAAGGATGAATAATATCCCTCTTCAAACATTTTGTTGGTTATAGCTGTAATTATCTGCCCTGAAACTCCCTCTCCACGAAGCTTTTCATCTATCGCAAAACATTTCAAAATATTTCTACTTTTGGAAGCTGTAGCTATTATATTATCATCATTGTCACGAAGAACAACGGAATAATCACAGCTCTCATCAAAATTTATTCCGTTCCCAACAAGAAACTCTTTTAATTCCCTCAATTCAAAAATATTTCTGTAGTTTATTTTTTCTAATTTCATCATCTACTCGCTTTCTACAACAACTGTAGCTTTTATTCTATTGCTTAAATCATTTATATAACCGTTAAAAACTCTTTCTGATTGACTTTTCACATCTCTACGTTTCAAACTCAGAAGAGCATAACTTCTTCTACCGTCATCCCAAAATCCTTTTTCTTGAGCTTTTTCAGCCTCTTTTTCTATTATATATTCCACCATATCTGGTATTATAGGAGTTATAATTTTTTTGGTATAGTTATCTTGATTGCTTATAAAGGACCTTATCTGAATCTCTGCTTCCTTTCTTATCTCTCCTCTCAACTTCTCCCGGCTATTTTTAAGAGCTCTGGAATTGGCAAAAGTAATTCCACCATCCCCTAAATTTGCCGCTCCTATAGCATAAAGTTCCAGTTCCTGCTCAATTTTTCCAAGTGCTGCTGCCGTAACATTCTCAGGTATAGAAACATTGATACTGCTTGCAAGATCTGAAACAGTATCCAAAGCACTTGTACAGCCTGTAACGGCAAGTACTAACAAAAGTAAAATTCCTCCTATAAATCTATTCCAGTATCTCATTCCATCCCCCTCAAATTTTTACACATCTATTTTTCTTTTTTCATATGAACCCAATACTTTTATCTTTATATTCGGAGAAGAGATAAAAGTTTCTATCTTCTTTTCAATCTCTTCACTATCTAGGAATCCCCTTATCTCTTCAAACTGATATTTTCCCTCTTCAGGATAAAAAATAAGAACTCCTGTGTGTGATGCTTCCCCTTTTCCATTGGAATCTTTCCCTAAAATTATATAACTTTCTCCGGAAAAATCAATGGTTGATACTATAAATTTAAATATTTCTTCTGAAAATATCTCACTGTATCTCTCTTCACAAAATTTTATAATCTTAAAGTCGTAATCTTCCGGTCGTTTTCGGTTGTCATAGAACCCCGTATCTATACAGCTTCCAAAAATTTTTTGTGCAATAAAAAAACAATTGTAATCTTCAGTGCAGACCTTCAGTTTCCTTTCTTTGGAACGACAGAACGAGATGATTTCAGTAAATATATTTTCTATATCTCCCCTGGAGATTTTTTCCTTTTTAGAAGTTTTTCCTGCAACTTCATAAAGGTTTTTAAAAATAGAGTTTTCCCTCTCTGGGACGTATATTCTGAAGTTGTTCTTTCCCTTCAATTCACCAACTTTTTCTACACACTCCACTCTTTTTAATATAAGCTCAAGTATCTG
>JBOFEZ010000091.1:0-5607 GCA_051648365.1 Fusobacteriaceae bacterium | reverse complement strand
CAAGAAATGAATTTACACTAAATTTGGGACAGACCCTCTTTGATTTTTTTATTTTGTTTTTCCATATTCTATAATTTGATCGGCTTTTATCCATTTTACAGGTACTGGATAATTGTCATTCACATTTTCTTTTTTTATTTTTTTATCTAAAATCTGAATAAGTGTTTTTCCGATAGTAGCAGAATCTTGATCCACAATTCCTGCTATCAAATTATCTTTAATTCCGTTCTCCCATGTTGGAGTATAGTCAAAACCGAAATGAGAAACTTTAGAAGCAACATCCTGTGTTTTTATAGCTTCCATAACTCCTGTATCGGGACCTTCTGAACCTAAAGAAAATACAGCTATCATGTCAGGATTAGATATAATCTGTGCTTCTAGTTGTCTCTTTGATTCAGCAGCCTGGTCATTATCTTGAATTTCTTCAAGCCATTTGAAATTTTGTGAATCTGATCCCATCACTTCCTTGAAACCTGCTTTTATTCCTTTCATTCTATATATCATTGTTGTTTGTGTTAAGTTTGTCGCAACTAGGGCTATTTTACCTTCTTTTATGCCTTTATTTTTTAAATATTCTGCACCTTTTTTTCCAAGATCTTTTCCAGCTGATAGATTATCTGTTCCTATATAAGCTATTCTGTTTGCTTTAGTCTTTACATCGGCATCAAAAGTAACTACAGGAATTTTTTCAGCAAAAGCCTCTTTAACTTTTCGATCAAACATATCTGGATCCATTGGTGCTATCGCGATGCCTGCTGCTCCTTCCTCAATAGCTTCCTGAATAAAACCTAGGTGCTTTTCATTTTTCTGAGCATCTGATGGTGATGAAGTCCTTATTACTAATTCATAACCAAGTTTATCAGCTTCAGCTTTAGCAGAATCTCCCATAGGTTTCCAATAAGATCCGACATCCACTATAGGAATATAATAAATTTTTTTCTTGGCTGCAAAAGATTCCTGACCTCCGAATAGTGAAATTGAGACTAGTGATAATAAAAATAATTTTTTCATACATTCCTCCTATTTTTTAATTTTAATAAATCAAAATTTCATACACATTTAATTTCTGTTTTTTCTATAATAATCTACAACTATCGCTACGATAATAATCATTCCTGTAACAGCTTGCTGCACAAAGGAATTTATGCCCATAATCGCCAGTCCGTTTTTGAAAACTTCTATTGTCATAAGACCGATAATAGCTCCACCAATTGTTCCTGTTCCACCACCAAACTGTGTTCCACCGATAATAGCTCCCGCTAAAGCGAAAAGATCCATTCCAATAGCTTCGTTAGGTGCCCCTACATTTAAACTTGACATTAAAAGTATTCCAGCCAAAGCTGCTAATCCCCCCTCTAAAATGTATACCATTATAAAATGCTTTTGAACATTTATACCGGAAAGTCTGGCAGCTTCAATATTAGAACCTACCGCGTAACTTGTTCTTCCAAATCTAGTTTTTTTCATAATAAAAATTCCTGAAATGGCTATTAAAATAAAGATTAAGGTATTTGAAAAAATATATTTTATGCCTGTTCTTGTATTGGAAAGAGCGTAAAACCAATCTGGAATTCCTTTTACATATATACCATTTGTTAGAAAAAGAATTAAACCTCTTATCATCAAATTAGTACCTAGAGTAAGTATAAAAGCCTCTAATTTAAATTTTGTAATTAAGAATCCATTAATCCCACCAAAAATACCTCCGCAAAGTATACCAAGTCCTAAAGAAATTATGAAACCATGTCCTTGAGAAGCCATATAAGCCGATACTGTTCCAGAAAAAGCTGCAATTGACCCCATAGAAAGATCTACTCCACCTGTTATGAGAAGTATAGTTATTCCCACAGTCAGTATTCCCAGTGTTGGAATTTGTCTTGCAAAATTAGAAATATTAGCTTTTCCTAAAAAAACTGGACTATAAAAAGAAAAAAATGTTATCAAAACTGCTAAAACTAGATAAACTGAATATTTCAAACCTATGTTTTTTAAATCTTTTTTATTAATTTTATTTTTTTTATCAGTATTTTTTATGTCATTTTCATCAACAGTCAAAAGACTCTCTTTATTCATTTCCAATTATCTCACTCTCCTTGTTGCTAATTGCATAATTTTTTCTTGATCGATATCTTTATCTTCAAGACATCCCGTTATCCGACCCTCGCACATGACATAGACTCTATCACTCATAGCCATAAGTTCTGGGAGTTCAGATGAAATCATTATTACAGATTTACCATCTTTAACTAATTTGTTCATTATGTTGTAAATTTCTGTTTTAGCCCCAATATCTATACCTTTAGTAGGTTCATCAAATATAAATATATCAGAATTTGTATTTAGCCATTTTGCTAAAACTACTTTCTGCTGATTTCCTCCTGAAAGATTTTTTACAGCTTCTTTAATTGAATATGTTTTTATAAAAAGATCTTTTTTATATTTTTCAGCAATATCGTTTGTATTTTTTTTCTGAATTAAAAATTTTTCCATTTTTGTTATGTTAATATTCTCTTCTACACTGAGATTTAGAAGCAAACCTTGATTTTTTCTGTCTTCAGTTAAAAGACATATTCCATTTTTAATTGCTTCTTCAGGAGAAGCAATATTTATATTTTCATTTTTTAAAATTATTTTCCCTTGAGACATAGAGTCAGCCCCAAAAATTAGCCTCATAAGTTCAGTTCTCCCTGCACCAACAAGACCTGCAAATCCTAAAATCTCAGATTTTTTTAAATGAAAATCAACATTTTTAACGTTACCACTATAGTCATTTATATTTTTCACTTGTAAAACAACTTCCCCGATCTTAGTATTTTCTTTTGGAAAAAGGTTACTTATTTCTCTTCCAACCATCATTTTTATCATCTGTTCTTTACTTGTTTCCTTCATGTTGACAGTCCCTACATAAGTACCATCTCTAAGAATAGTTGCCCTGTCACAGATTTCAAAAATCTCTTTGAAACGATGGGATATATATATCTGACCGACTCCCTCTTTTTTTAATTTTTTCATAACTTCGAATAGTTTTTTTACATCTTCATCTGAGAGAGATGTAGATGGTTCATCCAATATAAGAATTTTACAATTCATACTAACTGCTTTAGCTATCTCCACCACCTGTTTTTTTCCTGTGGTAAGATTTTTTACAAGTTCATTCGGAGATATATCACATCCTAATTTTTCCAATATTTTTTTTGTATCTTCATATAGTTTTTTCGAGTCGATAGTTTTAAAAACATTATTTTTCAAAGGTAATCTTCCTATAAAAATATTCTCTGCAACAGTAATAGATTCCGCAAGATTAAGCTCCTGATGGACAAACCCTATGCCAGCTTTTTTCGCCATTTCAGGATTCAAATTTCCATACTCATTTTTTCCTATTAAAATTTTTCCAAATGTAGGATCATAAACTCCTCCTAATATTTTCATTAAAGTTGATTTTCCAGCACCATTCTCTCCCATCAATCCTAAAATTTCTCCGGAATTAAGATAAAGATCTATTCCTTTCAGAGCATAAACACCCGGGAACTTTTTATGTATATCTTGCATAACCAATATTTGTTCCAATTTCTTCTCCCCCTTTTTTTAATTTTAAAATGATTTTATTTACACTGATAATATACTATTAAAAAAGTATAAAGTCAATTTTTTTTAATATAAAATGTTCTGTTTTTATATTTTTTGTATTTTAAAAATATTTTTTGATAGTATTTTTAATTTTTTATTGACATTTATAATCTATTATTGTATCATTAAAATGAATTTAAAAACAAAAATTCTAGGAGGACTTTATGCAAAATCCAATATTAAAAGGATTTAATCCAGATCCATCAATATGCAGGAAAGGAGATGATTATTACATAGCAACTTCAACTTTTGAATGGTTTCCAGGCGTTCAAATATTTCACTCTAAAGATTTAGTTAACTGGAAACTTATCAAAAGACCTTTAGAAAGAATTTCACAACTGGATATGAAAGGAAATCCGAATTCTTGTGGAATTTGGGCACCTTGTCTATCATTTTATGATAACAAATTTTGGCTTATTTATACTGATGTAAAATCTTTCGATGGATATGGAAAAGATTGTCATAATTACTTGGTTACATGTGATACAATCGATGGTAAATGGAGTGAACCTATATTTATAAATGGTTCTGGATTTGATCCATCCCTTTTCCATGACGATGACGGAAGAAAATATTTCGTAAATATACTTTGGGATCATAGAACTTACGGATATTGTCATAACCAATTCGCAGGAATAGTTCTTCAAGAATTTAATGAAAATACCGGAAAATTAGTAGGAGAGGTCAGAAATATTTTTAAAGGAACAGGAATTAAACTAACTGAAGGACCTCATATTTATAAAAAGAATGAATATTATTATCTTCTTACGGCAGAGGGCGGAACAATGTATGAACATTCGGTTACTATAGCAAGATCAAAAAATATTTGGGGGCCTTATGTTTTACATCCCGAGAACCCTATTCTTACAGCCGTTCACTCTCCTGAAAATGCCCTACAAAAATCTGGGCATGCAAGTATGGTAGAAACTCCTGAAGGAGAATGGTTTATGGTACACTTAGCAGGAAGACCTCTCACTGAAAGAGGAAATTGCCCTCTAGGAAGAGAAACAGCAATTCAAAAAATTTGTTGGAAAGATGACTGGCCTTTTGTTGTAGGAGGAAAAATCCCTAGCCAAAACATAGAATCGTTAGAGCATATTCCCCAAATAGGTAACAATAGCCAAATAGAGGATTTCGATTCCCAAGAAATTGATATCAACTTTCAAGCACTTAGAATTCCTATGGATGGGGAAATAATATCTCTTGTAGAGAGACCTGGTCATCTACGAATTTTCGGTAGAGAATCTTTAAAATCTATGCATACCCAAGCTACCATTGCAAGAAGGTGGCAAAGCTTCCAATTTATTGCAAAAACTTGTTTAGAATTTAATCCTTATAATTACCAACAAATGGCAGGTTTAGTTAACTATTATAATACAAATAACTGGTATTACCTATACATCACTTACAACGAAGAAATCGACGGAAGAGTTGTTGAAGTGATATCTTCTGTCAACAGCAAAATAAAGTTTCATACATTGGGATCAAATGTTTTAATCCCTAAAAATGTGGAAAAAATTTATCTTAAATGTGAAATTAACTACGCAAAGTTAGATTATTTTTATTCGTTCGATGAGATAACATGGACCAAAATAGGCCCTACTCTTGATTCTAATGTTCTTTCTGATGACTATATTGCTAAAAATTCTTCTGACGGCTTCTTTACTGGTGCATTTGTAGGAATGAACTGTCAAGATCTTTCAGGAAACAAACTGCATGCTGATTTTGACTATTTTCACTATCTAGAAATTCTCAAGTAGCCAATTAAATAAAAAAAGTGTTTAAACTATAGCCATCAACTTAAGAGAATAATAAAACCAGTACTTTAGCTCCTTTTAATGATAAAATAAACTATCATTTTAAAGGAGCTTTTTCTATGGAATCTAAATGTTTGAAATTTTTACTTAACGAAAGTGAAATCAATAAAATTGCAAAAGAGGTAGGTCTCTGTACAAGAATCAGGAAGTTTACTCCTATGGA
>JBOFEZ010000090.1:0-1883 GCA_051648365.1 Fusobacteriaceae bacterium | reverse complement strand
TATGGAAATATTCCATGACGGAGAAACTATTTTTATAAACAGCGAAAAATCAATGGTTATACTTAACTTCGGAAAGGAAGAGAGTATCATAAAAGTTGAAAAAGGATCGAAACTACTCCTTTCTCAGGATGAAAATCTGGAGATAAAAGAGGGAAGAATCACTTTGAGGGGATATAGATCTTGTATAATAGGCTAATCTGAAAAAACATATGTTTTTTAATCCTCGCAGAAGCTGCAAAATCCATTTTGAGAGCTATGAAATTTGGGCTAACTAATCCCTAAGGGCACTGTTTTTTAGGTTCCTTAAAAAGCTTAAAAAACATAGTGTTTCCAATGGTTTTTTGATTTTTTGGATTTGAAAGTAGATTCAGAAAAAATTTAACCTCTAGAACTCCCATAAAATGGGAGTTCTATTTTTTTGTTTGAAATTTAAAACAGAAAATATTGTCAACTTTAATGAAAACTACAGAGTTGACAATATAAAAATATTTTGGTAATATAAAGCCTATATAATGAAAAATCAGGAGGGAAATTGGAAAAAAAAATAAGTTTAAAAGATAAAATTTTAAAGTTTTTAGAAAGTGAGAAAGGAAACTGTATCTCGGGAGAAGAGATGGCAGATATTTTTTCAGTATCTAGAACAGCTGTCTGGAAAGTTGTTAAAAATCTAAAAGAACAGGGATACAAGATAGAAGCAGGAACTAATAAAGGATATGTGTTATCACAAGAGAATGACTTTTTGTCAGAAGAAAAAATAAGATTCGCATTGGGAGAAAATAGAGAGGTATCAAAAATCCATATTTTTAAGGAACTGGATTCTACCAATAATGAAGCAAAAAAAATGGCTATGAGCGGAGCTCCTTCAGGAACTCTTGTTCTGGCAGAAAAACAGACAAAAGGAAGAGGAAGAAGAGGAAATAAGGAGTTTTATTCACCGGCTAATTCCGGAATATATATGAGTCTGATCTTGAGACCCAATCTTTCTATGGAAGATATAACTCTCATTACTACAGCAACCTCTGTGGGAATCTGTAGAGCCATTGAAAAGCTTTTTCCGATAAAACCTCAAATTAAGTGGATAAATGATATTTATTTAGAAGATAAAAAAGTCTGTGGGATTCTGACAGAGGGAGTTACAGATTTTGAAACGGGAACAATAGAAGCTGTTATACTGGGGATAGGAATCAATTTTAATACTGATGATTTTCCTGAAGAGATAAAGAAAAAAGCAGGGTCTCTCATAAATGGGAAAATTTCCCAGGTGAGTAGAAATACCCTTATAGCAGAAATTACAAAAGAGATTTTCAAAATTATGGAGACAATTCAAGACAGAGAATATTTGAAGGAATACAAGGAACGTTCATGGGTTATTGGAAATATGATTGAAGTTATTACTCCAGAAGAAATCTATAGAGCCAAAGCATTGGATATAGATGAAAATGGTGCTCTCATAGTAGAGCGTGAAAACGGAAAGATAGAAAAACTTATTTCAGGAGAGATAAGTATATTGAAAAAATAATTGGAGGAATTTATGCAGAATTTTTTACTTTTTATATATTTTACAGGAATTTTAACAGTGGGAGCTCTCTCATTTAAAAAAGCTAAGGGAAGTCTGAATTTTTTCCTTGCAGGGCGAGATGCGGGAGTTATGGAGGTGACTGGGAGTCTTCTGGCTACAGTTATAGGAAGTTCTGCAATATTGGGAAGTGTAACTTTTGCATATTCTAAAGGCTGGGCAGGAGCATGGTTTATGCTGTGTGGGGCTCTAGGACTATCTCTTTTGTATCCTTTGATTCCAAAATTTAGGGGGTTCAAAGGCTATAACCTCCCGGATCTTTTGGGAAGTTTCTATGGAAAAGAGATAAAATTGCTGGCATCAGTAA
>JBOFEZ010000089.1:0-4534 GCA_051648365.1 Fusobacteriaceae bacterium | reverse complement strand
AAAAAATACAGAGCACAAACCATAATGGACCTCCCCACACCATAGAAGATAGTCCTGGGATATTAGTTCCTATTAAAATTCCATTTAGAGAATGAAGAATAGGTGTATTTAGTTTTGCAATTCCTCCAAATTTTCTTCCAATTACTAACCAAAATAAAAATAAAGATATTGAAAATGAAATATATGGTACTAATAATGCATTTGCTTTTTTTTTCAAGAAAGTCAAATATTCTCCTTTTGATGAATGATATATTCCACCTAAAATAAAAAATAAAGGCATGTGAAATGAAAATATATAACCATTTAATGGATTTGGATTATGCCCTAGTATAACTAAAAATATTCCTAATCCTTTTACAATATCAATTGTGTGATTTCGTTTCATTAATACTTTCTCCTTAAATTATATTTAAAATAATAAGACCCTAATAAACTTTAACATTCAACAGGGTCTCTTTTTTTTATTTTCAACACAACTTCATCTTCAAAGAAGATTAGTGCGTGGGATTGCTGGTGGAGATGATGGGAATCGAACCCATGTCCGAAACTGCTAGCACCATAAGCTTCTACAAGCTTAGTCCAGTATTTAATTTCGTCTCAGTTACTCCCCTGGACCGGGCTAACTGAAACTATCCTCTGTAATTGTCCCCTAGAACTTAGAGAAATCGTTTAGGGTAATCTGTATTTAAGTGACACCATGTTTGACCGCTCCTACAGAAAAGAAAGATCATAGGTGAGCTGACATTATGCAGCTAAAGCGTATTCGTTGTTTGCATCTAAACGATGTTTGGTCTTTCACAGCGACCAACCTGGCCTGCTACCGATAGCCTAACAACCCCGTCGAAACCTTTACATCCCCATTGTATTAAATTGTATTAAAATTATAACATATTTTTTTGTGCTGTACAACTAAATTTTTTATCAATACTATTGACTTCATGTGAAACATGAGGTATCATTAATATAACAAATCAATCTTCAAATTTAATATGTATTTAAATGAATTAAATTTCGTTTTTCTGAAAATTAAAAGGTGGTGGTCTTTATGGCAGTAATGTTATCTATTGGAGCAGTTATCCTATTGGCTTATATAGGCTTTAAGCTAAATAAAAATTCAGAAGTAGTAGAAGAGGTTGAGATTAATAATATTCAATATTGAAAAAAAATAAAAAGAGAGGGGAGAAATTTTTCTCCCCTCTTCTAATAAATTTATGTTTAGTTTTGTTTTAAAATTCTATCTAGTTCTTGGTAGACAAATTCAACTATGTCAGCACAATCTACTCCAGACTTTTTTAGATCTAAGCAGATTTCACTTCCGTATTTTTCTTTTACAGATTTCATAAGTTGATTAACTAGAGCACGAGCTTCGTTAGGATCTTCAGGATTAGTTCTTCCTTTCACGGCACCGATAACAATAGCAGCAGCATTTACAGCACCACAGATAGAAGCCACAGTTAGCCCGCTTCCCATCCCACTTCCTAGAGATACAGGGATATTTCCGTTATTATGTTTATTGTGAGCATCAATTAGACACTCGGCACAGTTGAATCCGCCTTTTACATAGTTAGTTTTTTTAGACATTATTTTCCTCCATGTTAAAAATTTTTTTAAAGTTAAATACGATGGACATTAACTTCTCTTGAGAAAGTTTATAAAAAACATGCGGTCCTCTTCTCTCTACTTTTATAAATCCATGAATTTTTAAAAGTGTTAAATGCTTAGAGATAGCAGATTGGGAAACATTCTGAATAAGAATATGAATTTCAGGGATGGAAAGCTCATTCTGCTGTAAAAGAGTAAGGATGTGAAGTCTTACGGGATTAGATAATATTTTAAAAGTTTCTGAATTTTCAGTAAAAAAGATTCCAGAAGCTGTACTTTTCATTTTCTTTACCTCACTTCTAAATTTACATAAATACATTCTTATGTAATTTATACCATTTTTATTTTTTTAAGTCAACTGTAAAAAACATGTGTAAATAAAAATCGATATGTTAATATATATTTGTAAAATGACAAAATATGTAAAGGAGTATAATCATATGAAGATAAAACTTATTGCAACAGATTTAGACGGCACTCTTTTAAGGAATGATAAAACTATATCTGAAAAAACCAAAAAAATTTTAAAAAATTATATGGAAAAAGAAGGTAAACTTGTTCTTTCAACAGGAAGACCATATTTTGGGACAGAATGGGTAGCTGAGGAATTAGGAATTAAAGGGATAATTATAACGTATAATGGTGCGAGAATATATGACAGAGAAAAAGATAAAGAGATATATCACGCACCCTTGGAAGAAGAGATAGTAAAAAAAATTATAGAGATTTCACATCTAAAAAAAATACACCTTAACCTTTATCAAGGAGAGGATTGGTTTGTAGAATCTAGAGACAGTCAGGAATCAGAATATTATGCTAAAGCCTGTGGAAAAGAACCAGTAGAAAAATCTTTTTATAATTTTGAAAACTACCTAATGACTAAGGCGCTTTTTATTGGAGAAAAAGAGATATTGGAGATACTAAAAAAAGAACTTAAAGAAATTTTAGGGGATAGTGTACATCTTACATGTTCCAGCTCCACATATCTGGAAGTGCTAAATAAAGATGTGAACAAGGGAGCCGCTCTAAAAAAAGTGGCTGACTATTATGGAATAGAGCAGAAAAAAATAGCTGCTTTCGGAGATGAAATGAATGATAGAGAGATGTTAGAATATGCTTATTACGGAGTGGCTATGAAAAATGCCAATCCCGAGCTAAAAAAATATGCTAGATATGAAACTCTTAGTAACGATGAAGATGGCGTTGCAGAGTTTATAGTTAAGGAATTAAAAGAGATGCAGTAAAAATATTTAGGAGGATTAAAGCTATGAAAACAGAGGAACTATTGAATCTTATGAAAGAAACGAGATCTCATAGAAGTTTTTATCGAGCGGAGATATCACGTGATGAACTGGAGATTATGGTGGAGGGAGCCAGGCTGGGAGCTTCTACAAAAAATTCTCAAGAGCTGAGATTTTCGATTATCAACGAAAGGAATCTGAGAGAAAAAATATTTCCTCACACAAAATGGGCTGGGATGCTGAGATGGAATCCTGTTTCAGAAGAAGCACCAACAGCTTATATTTTAATATGCACAAAAAAAGAATTGACTACTTCTGAAATTTTTTTAGGAATGGATGTTGGAATAGGTGCTGAAAATATATCACTTATAGCGAAATCGATGGGTTATGGTAGCTGTATGATAGGAGCATATAATAAGAAAGAGATAGAAGAAATAGCTGGGATAGGGAAAGAATATAGGTCACACCTTCTCATAGGATTGGGAAAACCCAGAGACAATGTGACCATAGTTGATGGGAAAGAGGGGGATACGGAATATTACAGAGAAGGAGATTCACATTATGTACCAAAAATCTCACTAAAAAGTATCATAATTTAGTAATCAAGATTTTTTATTTATCTGATAGCTGGTAAAGGCGGAAATTATAACAATAATAATCCCAATTAAAGAGTATATATCGGGAAACTCTCCCCAAAATAAAATTCCGTAGAGACCTGCAAAGAATATGTTTAGATATTGAAAAATAGAAACTTTATTGGCTTGAGCCAGTTTATAGGAATTAGTTAGAAATAATTGACCGAGACCTGCGAATATTCCAACAGCACAGAGAAAGAAAAATTCTTTAGGAGTAGGAATACGGAATCCTGTAAAAAGCATTCCCGGTATCATAAATAGAAAATTATAAACAGAAAACCAGAGAACCAAGTTGGAAGGTTTTTCATCTCTAGAAAGATATCTTACATATGTATAAGCGGCTCCTGCCAATATTGATGAAGAAAATCCTATAAGTGCATAGATAAATGAAACGTCCAACTTAGGTTTGATTACAAAAATAGCACCTATCAACATTATAAAAAGAAGAATTAGTTGTTTCTTACGGGGCTTTTCAGAAAGAAAAAACCAAGCGAAAAAAGTAACCCATATAGGAGAAAGATTATTAAGAAGTACTGCATCGGCTAGATAAAGTTTTTGGATTGCAAAAAAATATGCCACGGCTCCTGCTGTTCCAAGAAAGGAACGGACAAAAAGTTTTTTTTTGGTGTCAGAAGTTTTTCCGAAAAAATTAAGATCTTCTTTTTTAGCTGTAAAATAGACAAATAAAGCACTTATAAGTCCACGGAAAAAAAGAATCTGAAAAAACGAAAATCCTTTGGAATATTTAGCAAAGGCTCCCATAGTTGCAAAAGAAAGTGCAGAGAGGCACATAAAAATAGCCCCTTTAGAATTTTGACTCAACATAAATTATAATCTCCTTAGAATTGATTTTATTAACTATTTTATTATTAATGAAAATTATAACATAAAAGGACAGAGAAATTTATAAAAAAAATTTTTTAAAATATTTCAATAAAAACTATTGACGGGTTCTAATAGTTGTGGTATTATTATATTTGTCCACGACGAAAAGCGTGAACGAAGAAAAAGGACATTAACAACAGAATAGAGAAGTAATCTAATAAATCTTTGAAC
>JBOFEZ010000088.1:0-1042 GCA_051648365.1 Fusobacteriaceae bacterium | reverse complement strand
TTTTTTACTTTGAAAGTTTTGCTCTGTCCATCCGGTGACAGCAGTTCTGAGAAGTTTGAACCATCTGTCCACTCAAGTCTATACATTTTCATTTCCTCACTAATGCTTTCACATTCTCTTTGTCCCTATTATCCTTTATCTTTCATTCCTGTTTGTTTGTTTGTTTGATCCTTCCTTTTTTTACTTCCTTGCTTCCTTCTTTGTCTATTCCTTCCTTCCTTTACTCTTATTTTGTATTTCCTTTCTTCCTGTCTATTTTTCCTTACTTTCGGTCTTCTATCGATCCATCTCTTCCTTCCTTCATTCTTTTATTCCATCCTTCTTTTTATCCATCCAGTCATCTCTTTCTTTCCTCCCATCATGCTCCTTCTTTCCTTTCTTCCTTCCTTATTTCCTTCCTTCTATTGATCCATCTTTTTCTCCCTTCCTTCCCTCCCTCCTTGCTGTCTATTTATTCCTTCTGTCCTGTCATCTTCTTTCCTTCTTATTTCTTCTTTCCTTTCTTCCTATCTGTTTTTTCTTACTTTCTGTCTTCTGTCAATTCATGTCTTCTTTCCTTCCTTCCTTTCTTCCTTCCATCCATCTCTTCCTAACTGCCCTCCTGCTGTGCTCCATGCTTCCTTCCTGTTATCTTTCTTTCTTTCTTCCTTCCTTTTCCTCCTTCTTTCAATCCTTTCTATCTATTTCTTCCTTAGTTTTTTCTTCCTTCCTTCTAGTCATGTCCTTCGTTTCTTCCTTTTATCTTCCATCATTCCTTTCTTTCTTCGATTGATCCATCTTTTCTACCTTCCTTGTCATTTCCTTTCCTCTTATCTTCCATCTGTCCTTCCTTCCTTCTTTCCTTCCTTCCTTTATTTTCTCCATTGATACATCTTTTCTTCCTTGCTTCCTTTTCATCAACTCATCTCTTCTATTCATTCATTCATTATCTCTCTCTCTCTCTCTCTCTCTCTCTCTCTCTCTCTCTCTCTCTCTCTCTTTCCTTCCTTCCTTTATTTTCTCCATTGATACATCTTTTCTTCCTTGCTTCCTTTTCATCAAC
>JBOFEZ010000087.1:0-2359 GCA_051648365.1 Fusobacteriaceae bacterium | reverse complement strand
GGAGGAACTTCAGGATAAACTCTCCTTATAACCAGTCCGTCACCCTCTAGAGATTTTAGCTGTTCATTGAGCATCTTCTGAGTCACACCCTTGGTTTTTCTCTGAAGCTCTAGAAATCTCACAGGCTCTCCCTTGAGATGACACAATATAACTGCCTTCCATTTTCCTCTTATGAACTCTACTCCTAAATCCAGAAGACATACAAACTGCTTATCCTTATACTCTACCATTTCTCACCTCTTTAATTTTTGTATTTAATCCTGTAAAGATCTAAAAAAGAACTGACTAAAAATTTTTAAAATTTTTAGTCAGTCTCTCTTATTTTATTCTATTAAAAGTTCCTATTCTTTTTTTCGGGTTCAGTTTTTCTTTTTCTGGATATCCAAAAACTATTCCATGATGCAGGGTATAATTTTGAGGAATATCTAAAAGTTTTCTGTATTCTTCCTGTTTCTCTTCATTATTTTCGAATAGTTTATTTAAAATCTTTCATCTAAAATTGAAAATTTGTCAAAATAAAATTTTGATATAAATTCCATCACTATATAAGTTGAAAAAAATCTAGCTGTAAAAATTGCCAGCATAATAGCTATCTGGTATTTAATTGCTAGGATTGGAAGGGAGCCACCCAAAATCTGTCCTGTCATCATGCCTGGAAGAGATACCACTCCCACATTTGCCATCATGGCTATATTGGGCTTGAGAGAGAGTGAAATAGCACCTGCTATATAGGGCCTTATGGCCTCACTCTTTCTAGCTCCTAGAGCTAGGGCAAAGAGATATTCGTCCTGATTTTTTCTGAAAGTTTTTATAAAATCTCCTAGAGCAACAATAGTTCCATTCATGCTGTTCCCCAGTATCATTCCTGTTATGGGAATAAGATACATGGCATCAAATACATTCTCTAGCTTCAAAATCAGAATATTAAATAGAAATAAATTTGTTGCAACAGGAGTTATCATACCTATAAAAAGTATCAGATACAATTTCCACTCCTTGAATCTTATCTCCCCTGCAATTGTCCATACAGCAACCAAGGTCATAAGAGTTATATATCCTATGTTTATCAGGGAGTTATTGAGATTAAATATATACTGAAGGTACAGTCCCACTAAAATTAGCTGTCCCGACATTCTTAGCAGAGCTGTCCATGTTTTTTTTATTAGATTTATTCCTAGATATTTCATTATAAATAAAATAGGAATCACTGTGAGAAAAAAATAAAATAAAGATATATAGCTTATCTCCTGTGCCATTATATCACCACTCTTCTAAATTTTTCCAGAGCCTCGGTCTTATCGTGGGAGACCATTATAACTGTCTTTTCACTTTGGGCAATATATTCAGTTAGAAGTTCTTTCAATTCCCTATCCAAAGAAGAGGTGATTTCATCAAAAACCCAGATATCTCTGTCTAAAAGCACAGCTATTAGGAATCCTATTCTCTGCTTCTCTCCTCCAGAAAGATCATTTATTTCCTGAGACATTATATTCTGAGAAAGTTTCAAGTATTCCATCAGGTTTTCAATTTTATTTTTATCTGCCGAAATATTTTTATTGGATTTGTATCCCAATATTTCATCTATCAGTTCTTCCACCTTTAAATTTCTGAAACTCATTTTTTGTGAAAGGTAGCCTATCTTTTTTCTCCACTTGTCCACAGAAGTTTCATCCAGTTTTTCTCCCTCTAGGTATATCTCTCCTCTATGAGGCCTGTTAAATCCCAGAAGCATTCTGAGCAGGGTTGTCTTTCCCTTTCCTGAAGGAGCAGAAAGTAAAATTTTTTCCCCTTTTTTTACATTTAAATTAAAATCTTTTAATATTTCGCGATTTTCAAAAGCGATAGAAATATTCCTAAATTCTATTATATTTTCTTCCACAAAATCCCCCTAAATAATTACTTTTTTCTATTATAGCATATTTAGAAAAATTTTGATTTTAAAGATACTTTATTTCATGGAATGGGAATCAGAAATTTTTTCTAGAAGTTTTCTTAGGGATAATATTTCTTCTTCTTCTAAATTTTTTATAATTTCTTCATCCCATTTTTTCATTATTTTTTTTACTGGTTCTTCTAGAGCCCATCCCTCTTCTGTGAGGTAGATAATTTTTTCCCTTTTATCCCTATCGCTTTCAACTCTCCTTATCAATCCACTCTCTTCCAATTTCCGTATAGCTCTTGCTGTTGTTCCCTTATCCATATAAAGGATTTCAGCTAGGGTTTCTTGATTGACTCCATCTTCCGTGAACCACCCACCACTTAAAATCTATGATTTTTGAAGTGGGGGCTTCGTAAGAAGTACCTAAGTTATCTTAGATATATTGATTACGCTCGTCGGGGAGTTCCTACCCTGATATAT
>JBOFEZ010000086.1:0-28954 GCA_051648365.1 Fusobacteriaceae bacterium | reverse complement strand
TAGATGATGTCTGGGGAGTATACTATAAGAATTTAGAAAACAGAGAAAATCTTCTTTATGAATATGAATATCTTTTAGCCGAACAGATAGAAAGTCTGAATAAATGGTTTAGATACAGAGGGAAATTGGCATAAAATAGAAAAAAAGCAAAAGCCCTGGGAGTATACCAATTTTAGTGTAAATTTAAAAAATAAAATAAAATATTTTGCCTTCTTGGCTGTTAAGGGTATAATCTATTAACAGCCAAGAAGGTTTTTTATTAACTAGTAAAAATATTACTAAAAAATGTTTACAAAAAACAACTCCACCTCTCCTGACATCTCCTCACAATAGCTATATCCCGATGCTTCAAAACCCTTTAAAGCTTCTATCTCTTCCACTCTATTTTTTATCATAAAATCCAAAAATTTTCCTCTCATTTTCTTTGCTTCTGTACTCCCATTTTTAACCTTTTCTCCCTCAAGCTGTCGGAATTCTATATCTATCATATGGTAACGTTTTTTTTCCAGCATTTTAGAAAATTCTCCAGAGGCAAGATTCACAATTATCTCTCCCTCTTCAAAAATTTTTTCCACAGAATCTTTCCAGTAGCTGTATAGGGAAAAATCTCCTATTTTCATGGTCATATCCAGTCTGTATTCCTTTATAAGAGTTTCTGGTGTTATCACTCCGTAAAGAGCCGATAAAATTCTTAGATACTTTTCCATATATTTGAGACTTTCCTCACTATAACTTTCTGGATTCAAATTGCTGTAACTTATTCCACTGTATAGCTCTATTCCCCTATGGGAAGAGAGGGTATCAAAATTTCCGTAATTTTGGAAGGTTGTTTCCAGCAGTCCACCCTTAATTTTCATTATCTGAGCTATCTCATCCCTGGAGAACCCTCTTAAAATATCCAGAAGATTTTCTGTTTTTTCAGAAAAAAGTATCTCTTTTTTTCCTCTTAAATTTTCTATTTCCCTATGCTTCATCCCTTTACTAGGTGAAAAAATTATCTTCATATATCATCCTCCTATCTATTTTTTAATTTTTTCAAAACTATCTTTAAAATTAAAGCCACTAAAAACAAAATTAAGAGAACTACACTGTAACTTTTGAGATGTGACAGAATATATTCTCCGAAGTGCTGTATAAGAATTCCCTGTGGAAGATGCCTAAGCGTTCTGCTTATTAGAACATAGAGCATAAAATTTGAAAATTTGATATTGAAAACTCCAGCTGAAAACACATATATCTCATAGGGAATAGGGGTAAAGGCTGAAGAAATTATGGCTGTTGAGCTATTTTCACTGTAAAGTTTTTCCACTTTTTCCACCATTTTTTTCGGAGCAATCTTCAGTAAAATCTTTTTTCCAAATTTTTTACCTATAAAATATCCAACAGATGAACCCATCATGGAAAACAGTATTAAAATAATGGAATAAAGAACGGCTTTTTCCTTGTTTAAAAGATATATAGGAATAGAGACCGTGTCCACAGGAACAGGAAGAAATATCGCCTCTGAAAGAGCTACTACTGCTATCCCTATCCACCCGTAATCAACTAAAATTAAAAATAATTCTTCCATACTCACCCCCTAACTTTTATCTCATTTTTTCAATTGTAACATTTATTTCCAATCTAGAAAACAAGAATATATTCTCTATAAAAAATTTTAACAGTAGCCTCTAATTTTATGATATAATAAAAAAAATTAGAAGCTAAAGGAGATATGCATGATTAAACTTATTATTACAGATATGGACGGAACTCTTCTCAATGATAATCATGAGATAGACAGCGAATTTTGGGAACTTTTCAATCAGATGAAAAAACAGGATATACTTTTTTCTGTTGCTAGCGGGAGACAATACTATAATCTAGTAGAAAAATTTCAAGATATACAGGATGAGATGATATTTATTGCTGAGAACGGAACCTTTGTAATGCACAAGGGAAAAGAACTTTTCTCCAACTGTCTTCTTCCCCAGGATGTGAAATACATTCTAAAAAAACTAGAAGGAATCGAAAATATCGGTGTGGTTCTCTGTGGAAAAGATAGTGCCTACATCACGGATACCTCCCCGCAGTTTGTTGAGCAAGTGGATAAATATTACCACCGTTGTAAAAGTGTAGTAAGTTTCAATGAAGTTGAGGAAGATATACTTAAAGTAGCCGTCTACGATTTCCTGGGATCAGAAGAAAATACCTATCCCCATTTCATTCAGGACAGAGAAAAGTTTCAGGTTGTTGTTTCAGGAAAACACTGGATGGATGTGATGCATACCGATTCCAACAAGGGAGAAGCTATAAAGAAAGTCCTAGAGACTCTGAATATAACCAAGGAAGAGACAGTTGCCTTTGGAGATTATCTCAATGATTTAGAGATGCTAAAAGTTGTGGGACATAGCTATGCCATGGAAAATGCCCATGATGATATTAAAAAGATAGCAAGATATACTACCTTAAGCAATAACAACTCGGGAGTTGTTCATTCTATTAAAGAAATTTTAAGAAATAACTAACGTTCAAAGATATAAACTGTAAAAAATGTCAGAAATTCTGACATTTTTTTTATTTCAAAATTTGAAAATAGGGGTTTTATGTCGTATACTCATAGTAACGAAATATGTTGGGGGTTGGTATATGAGAAAAATCAGATATGCTTTCTCACTTGTTGAACACGTGGGAGAAAAATCTCTACCTTTAGTAAAGGTAGGAGAGCGAGTTCTCAGAGGGGAACTCATAGGAGACTCCAAAGGTGGAGGAGCTAAAATCCACAGCAGTAGAAATGGTGTTGTAGCCGATATTACATCTACTCATATCTATGTAGATGTAGATAGAGTAGATTTAGAAAAAAAAGATTATCTCAAAATACGAGAGTGCGACTCACTTTGGGAAACTGCCCTAGAAGCCGGCATCATAGGAGCAGGTGGTGGTGGGTTCCCTACACACCTGAAACTTAAAGGTAAAAAAGTTTCTGCTCTATATATAAATGCAGCAGAATGTGAATCCAATTTTTTTCATAATATAGAAATTTTAAAGAATTCTGACACTCTCCACAATGTACTGTGGGGAAGTATTTTTACAGCCCAGGCAGTAGAAGCTGAAAAAATATATTTCTGTATAAAAGGGATATACAGTAAAATTATAAAAAAAATCAAAACATATATGGAAGATAAAAGGGAGTTTCAGAAAATAGAGATACTGGAATTGGAAGATATATATCCTGTGGGAGAAGAAAGAGCACTTATAAACAGAGCAAACGATTCCTGGATACCGTCCCAAGAATTGCCATATATGCACAGCTCCCTAGTTCTTAACATAGAAACAGTAAAAAATATTTATATGGCTGTAAAATATGGTAAGCCAGTTATAGATAAAGATATTACCCTTATAGGTAATTTTAAAAACCAACCCAAAGTGAAGACCCATTTTGGGATAGATATAGGACTTCCGATTAAAGAAATTACCGGTGATTCTTCCGCACTCAATAAAATCTTAGAATATCCTCTTGGAGAATTTTTGGAAGGAGGTGCTAATACAGGGAAAAGTTCCTCTATAGAGGAGGTCTATATAGAGAAAACATCAGGAGGAGGAGTCTTCACACTTCCTTTCCCTGAATTTAGGGGTAAGCTCGGTCTTCTAGTCTGTGCCTGTGGAGGAAATGAAAAACGTTTACGGGAGATAGGAGTAAAAATGCACTCTGAAATTATCGGAGTTCAACACTGTAAAAATATTGGTGAAAAAGGTAAGTGTGAGACTCCTGGAAAATGTCCAGGCCAGGCAGAAGCTGTGCTTAAGTTGAAAAAATCAGGTGCTATTAGAGTTTTAGTGTCTACCTGCACCGATTGTACAAATACAGTTATGAGGGCTGCAATTCCCATGGGTATAGGAGTTTATCACAGTACAGATCATATTCATAGAACTTTTGATTATCCAATCACAAGGGAGAGAGAGGAGGTAAAATGTCAATAAATAGAGATAGACTGGATTCAATACTTGATAAAAAAGCGGTTACCTGTTGCAGAACTGTCGAAAACACAATTATCTCCCATGAACATTTGGAAGATCCCGATCTTTTTTCTGAATTGGAAGAGTGTAGACTTCTTTCTCTTCCTGAAAATACACTTACAATAGTGGAAGCTCTCGGAAGAAAACTTACCAAAACAGTAGATTCTCTTCAAGCTTTAACTTCCGACCTATTGGAAGAGGGAGATATCAGCTTGAAGATATCTCAGAATAAAAATGAAAGGGAATCAGAGGATAATTATACCGAATGTGATACTTCTATACACTACGGAGTTTTAAAAACCTCTAAAAAAATAGGACAAAAAATTTCTGAAAAAGATTTAGAATCCTATGAAAATATTAGAAAATTAAAAAAATCACTAATACTGGATTTAAAAAATGCCCTGCCATATGCAGAGGTCTTGGGAAAGAAATTGAATAGAGATCTCCCATCCCTTACTCCAATAGAATCATCTCACCTCAAAAAACCGAAGGAACATGAAAAACTCTTGGGTGAACTTATCAGAAAATATTATTCTGTGCCAGAGGTGGTTTTGGGAGAAAAGACAGAATTCAGTGATGGAAAGCTCACTATAGACAGGGATTTTTATACAAAATCCAAAGAGAAATCCTCAATTGTGAAATCCGTAAAGGTCAAAGTCATAACCCCGGAGGAATATTCACAGTACAGCGAGACAATTATGGATGTCCAGCCTATTGCCGTGAAAGAGGGAGATTTCACTTTAGGAACAGGAGTTACCAGAGTTCTGGATGGAGTTATAATTATGGTCACCGGAACCGATGAGAATGGAGTTCAGATAGGAGAGTTCGGATCTTCAGAGGGAATCCTCTCAGAAAATATTGGTTGGAACAGACCTGGATCCCCAGATAAGGGAGATATCATTATAAAAACTGAGGTGGTAATAGCTTCCGGAATGAACATGGAAAGACCTGGACCTCTTGCAGCTCACAGGGTAACAGATATTCTTACTCAGGACATTCGACTCCATCTTAAAAAGTTGGATGAAAAGTTTTTTTTAAAGGAGGAAACTTTCCAACATTATAGAAGAAAGGGAGAGAGAAAAGTTCTACTGGTAAAAGAGATAATGGGACAGGGAGCGATGCACGATAACCTTATACTTCCTCATGAACCAGTAGGGATTGCAGGAGCAAAGGC
Organism: Fusobacteriaceae bacterium; assembly: GCA_051648365.1. Lineage (GTDB taxonomy): Bacteria > Fusobacteriota > Fusobacteriia > Fusobacteriales > Fusobacteriaceae > JAGNZR01. The sequence goes on along the minus strand of JBOFEZ010000086.1, from coordinate 23,784 downwards.
CAATATAGATTTGGGAAATCTTCCTGTTGTTTTATCTCCACTAGAAGTTCTAGACGGTGCTATCCATGCACTTACCTGTATAGGACCAGCCAGTAAAGAGTGTTCCAGACATTATTTCCGTGAACCACTGGTGATCGAAGCTATGAGGGACGAGAAACTGGATCTGTGCGGAGTGGTTTTTATAGGAAGTCCCCAGATTAATAGGGAAAAGTTTTATGTATCAGGAAGGCTCGGAACCATGGTATCATCCATGGATATAGAGGGAGCTATTGTTACCACAGAGGGATTTGGAAATAACCATATAGATTTTGCTAATCATATAGAAGAGATAGGAAAAAGAGGTATCCCAGTAGTGGGAATGACATTTTCTGCCCAGCAAGGAGCCCTTGTGGTAGGAAATCCCTATATGACAATGATGGTAGATTTAAATAAAACTTCTGAAGGAATTGAAAACGAGATATTAGCTTACAATACACTATGCCATGAGGACGCTGTCCGTGCCCTAGAGATGCTGAAAGCTACTATGGAAGGGCATAAGATTTTACCTCCTGAAAAAAAATGGAATGCACAGATAAAATTTAAAAATCTTGAAAAAATAGAAAGCCTAAGAGGTGAAGAACTGTGAACTATGGTGATAAACTTATAAAAATGGAAGGGTCTATAGTAGAGATAGAAGGGGGAGCAGTTACTATGGATCTCTTGGGCAGGCTAGGTAAATTCAAAATTCCTCTACGGATGCTCATCTCCCAGGAAGCTCCCAAGTTAGGAGACAGAGTAGCTTTCCATATGAGTTTTCCCGAAATTTTAGAGGAGGATGATGAAAAATGAAAATAGTAAGAGGATTACAGTCAGAAATATATGTTCCAGTGACTCCTAAAATTATTTTCACCTCTGTTGAAAAGCCTCTCAGAGAGATGAAAATATGCCTTGTTACAGCAGCGGGAGTTCACAGTAAAAATGATGAAAGGTTTAATTTTGCAGGAGATACAAGTTTTCGTATAATCCCAGGAGATATGCCCTCAGAAGAGCTTATGGTATCCCACGGGGGATATGACAATGGAGATGTAAATAGAGATATCAACTGTATGTTTCCTATTGACAGACTAAAAGAGATGAGAGAGGAAGGATTATTCCAGAATGTTTCAGAAATAAATATTGGATTTATGGGTGGCGGTGGAGACCAAGAAAAGTTCCGTACTGAAACTGGCCCCCAAATTGCCGAACTTCTGAAAAATCATGGAGTAGATGCTGCTATCCTCACAGCAGGGTGAGGAACCTGTCACAGGTCTGCTGTAATTGTTCAGCGGGCTATTGAGGAATCGGGTATTCCTACCATAATAATAGCTGCTCTTCCTCCAGTGGTGAGACAGTGCGGTTCTCCTAGGGCCGTGGCTCCTCTGGTTCCAATGGGCGCCAATGCAGGTGAGCCAGGAAACATTCCTATGCAGAAAGCTATTCTGAAGGATGCAATGGAACAGCTTATAAAAATAGATACACCAGGGAAGATAGTTTCTCTTCCCTATGAGTATATAGCTAAAGTCTAGAAAGGAAAATTATGGAAAAATATAAAAAAATTACTGCCATCGACTCTCATACAGGAGGAGAAACAAACAGAATTATAATTGACGGTATGGGGTTCATACCTGGAGAAAATATGGCAGAAAAGAAAAAATTTCTTCAGGAAGAGAGAGATTGGATAAGAACTGCTGTTCTTCTAGAACCTCGGGGACATAGTGAGATGTTTGGTTCCATACTCCTCAAACCAACTCAATCGGAAGCTGATCTCGGAATTGTATTTATGGACAGCAAGGGTTATCTCAATATGTGTGGGCATGGAACCTTGGCTGCCTTAGTTGCAGCCGTAGAATTTAATTTAGTAGAAGTTGTTGAACCTATTACAAATATAAAACTTGAAACTCCGGCAGGGTTAGTTCAGGGAGAAGTGCATCTAAAAGAGAGGAACATAACTTTTTCGAGTTTTGTGAATGTCCCTGCTTTTCTCCAGAAGGAAAATCTTAAAATATATATTTCTGAATTAAAAAAAGATATTCTGGTAGATATCTCCTTTGGAGGAAGTTTTTTCGCTCTTGTCGATGCTGAAAAAGCGGGAGTATCAATTTGCGGGGAAGAGAGTTCAACAATTTCGAGAATAGGTATGGCCATAATGCAAGAGGTCAATAGAGTTTTTACTCCTTGCCATCCCCAGCTTTCTCATATAAAAACTGTGGATCTCGTAGAATTTTACAACAGTGAAAATAGGAATGTTGTAGTTTTTGGAAACGGACAGCTAGACAGATCTCCCTGTGGAACTGGAACCTGTGCAAAAATGGCTGCTCTTTACTATCGAGGAAAATTAGGAATTGGGGAAGAGTTCTTCTACCACAGTATTATAGGAACCAAATTTCGGGGGAGAATTTTAGATGCTTATGAGGAAGATGGAGTAAAATATATTCTTCCCGAGATAAGTGCCAAGGCATACATAACAGGAATAAATCATATACTTATAGATAAGGACGATCCTCTAGGTAACGGCTTTTCTATAGGGGAGAAAAATAATGTTTGAAATAATAAAAAAAATATTCAAAATAGCTCTTCCGGCTGTGGGAGAGATGATGCTCTATATGCTCATCTGGGTTATCGATACCATCATGGTAGGAAATTATGGAGGTGAAACCGCTGTTTCAGCTGTTGGTCTCTCTTCAGAAATATTTTATACGGCTACAAATCTCTTTGTGGGTATGGGGTTGGGAGTGGGAATAACCTCTATTGTATCCCGAGCCATGGGTGCACGGGATACAGATCGTGCCAGAAGAGTCTCACACATAGGTATTAGAATAACATTCTATATCGGAATTATTATGTTTTTTATCTTTTATTTTTATTCTTATGAGATTATGAAAATAGCAAAGGCAGAAGGAGATGTGCTCATCCTAGGTGCACGATATTTCAGAATCTGCTCCCTCATGGTCATGTTCAACCTACTAAGAAATGCAATCACATCTATTTTTATAGGGTGTCAGGATACAAAGACTCCCCTATATGTTGCTGGAGTAATAAACATTATAAATTTGATTTTGGATTATCTCTTAATTTTTGGAAAGTTTGGTTTTCCAGAGATGGGAATAGATGGAGCTGCCTGGGCAACCGTGGCTGCTAACTTGGGAGGTTTTATCTTTATTCTTTTCAAAATAAAAAAACTTCCATTTAAACTTGGGTTGATGGGTGGAGACAGTTTAGAGAGAACAGAATTGTTAAAGCTTTCTCTACCAGCGGCACTTCAAGAGGGAGCTTTTAGTATAGCCAGACTTTTGGCTGTAATTATGATAATGAATCTTGGAAGCAAAGCCTTTGCTGCGAATCAGATAACAGTAGCTATTGAAAGCATATCATTTATGCCAGGCTATGGAATAGCCATAGCCTGTAGCACCCTTGTTGGATTTAGTATGGGTGAGAATAATATAAAGAGGGTAAGAGAATATCTGCTCTTTTCTTCCATTATAGGGATGATAATTATGGGTATACCTGCTCTTCTTTTTTATTTTATACCTGAAATCCTTATCGGAGTTTTTCTTAACGGTGATGATCGAACTGTTATAGAGTTGGGAGCGAGCTGTCTAAAAATTGCTGCTTTGACTCAGATTCCAAGTGCTCTTTGCATGATATTGGAAGGAGGAATGAAAGGTAGTGGTGATACCCGACGACCTTTCTATATAGTATTTTTCTGTAGTTGGTTTATAAGGCTTCCTCTTATGACCTATTTTATCTATATAAAAAGATACCCTCTTACTACTGCATGGAAAATAATACTTCTCCACTGGACAGTAGAATCAATTATTGTAGTTTTTGTTGTTTATCAAAAATATTTCAGAAAAAAAGGAGTTGACATATGAAACTTACAGAGATAAAAATAGAAAACTGGAAATCTATAAAACACACTCATCTTTTTCTCCATAACTTTCTTATACTTATAGGTGCCAATAATAGTGGAAAGTCAGCTCTCAATTCAGCACTTATATTTCTGTTGAATCCACAATCTTTCAATCCAGAGTGCATGGGAGAAAAAACTCTTCCCCTTAAGATAAAGGGAGTATTTATTGTAGAAGAGAGAGAGTTTACTCTCTCTCTCTTCCGTTATGACTGCTCTTCTCCTTTTATTTACAGAAAAAATGAGGAGATTATCACTCTCCAAGAATATATGGAATTTTTAGGAGATATAAATATTCTCCATATAGATTCAGACATATTTCATCTTTCAGACTCTCTTATAAACTTCATGGATAAACTGAAAGAAAAATTTCCAGGCTTTCTTCCATTACAAAAATCCTCTGAATTTCAAAACCGATATGTGAGTCCTGCGCTTTTCCGTAATCTTCTTCTGGAAAATATCAGAAATTTTCTTAAATATCTTCAGAAAAATAATTTGGAATCAAAAGGTGAAACATATATTGTTTTTGAGCATCCAGAGATGTTTTTAGTTCCACAGGAAGAGAGAGAACTCTATAACTGCCTTATTGAACTAAGTAAAAGAGGATTTTTTATCTCTATTGAAACTCATTCAAGCAGATTTGTGGGTCTTCGCCATTATGCATCAATCTGTAGTGTGAAAAAAGTGAGAGATTATAGTTCATTTTTCCAGTACAGAGGCAATCTTTTTTCAGGTGATGAAGTTAAAAATTTTAATATGAACTACTGGATAAACAGCGACAGAGGCGAACTTTTTTTCAGTAAAAAAGTTATACTTGTAGAAGGACAGACCGACAAGGTTCTTCTCGGCTATCTGGCAGAAGAACTGGGAATATTCCATTATGATTACTGCATAATAGAATGTGGGAGCAAAAGCCTTCTTCCTCAGTTTATAAAGCTTCTCAATAGTTTTAGGATACATTATACTGTTGTGTATGACAGGGATAACCATAAGTGGCGTTCAAAAGTCGAGTTGGATAGCTCCAACCACAAGAACAGACAGATACATCATGCGGTAGATCCTGGACTTGGAGAATATGTCGAATTTCACAACGACATCGAGGAAGAGATCTACTGCCAGGACCGTGAGAGAAAAAATTATAGAAACAAACCTTTTATAGCTCTTCAATATGTTATGAGCGAGGAGTTTCAAATCTCACACCAGCTTAAAAAAAAGGTGGAAAAAATCTATTCAGATTCCTTCCACCATCAATATTAATTATTTTTCAATATCTATAACTTCAAAAAGATTTCTAAGGGTTGCTCTGTTATACTGGTAATTTTTTACTTTTTTACTTAATGCCATAGTATCATACTTATGGACTATCGGTATAACAGGACTCTCCATTGCAACTATCTCCTGAATATCACTATATAGTCTCAATCTCTCTTCGGGATCAAAACTCTGCGCAGCAGCCTCTAGTTTTTCATCTACAGCCCTATCCTGATAAAAACTACGATTTCCACCACTTCCAGCAGATTTTGAATAAATAAGGCTTCTTAGTATAGTGTCTGCATCCGGTGCTCCTATAAACCAAGTAGTAAGAAGAAGATCATGTTCTCCAATGGCTGTTTTCTGAAGGAAAGTTCCCCACTCCATGGCATTTATTTTCACTTCCAGACCTATCTCCTTTAGATTGGCCTGTACTATCTGTGCGACTTGAACCCTTGTTGGATTATCACTTACCCAGAGAGATAACTCTGTTCCCTCTAAATTATTATCTTTTATTATCTTTTTAGCACCTTCCAAATCATAGTGCCATTCTACATTCGCTTCACTGCTCCCCCATATTTTAGGATTTACAATACTTTTAGCTACTTGACCCTTTCCAAAAAGTATAGAATCTATTATTGACTGTTTATTTATCGCTAGATTTATAGCTTTTCTCAAATGGGGATTATGTAGAACTTTTTTATTTGTATTGAGTGCCAGATAATCAGTAGTGGCCGTAAGTTTTGTTTCCAGCTTGATATCTTTGTGATCTTTTATCTTATCCGCATCAAATGGAGATACAGCATAAGCAATATGTGCTTCTCCAGTTTCTAGGGCTATAACTCTATTATGAGTTTCTGTTATTACCCAGAAAGTTAGACCATCTATCTTAGGTGATCCGTTGAAGTAATTTTTATTACTCTTTAATATAATTCTTTCTCCATCTTTCCAATCCTGAAAAGCAAAAGGCCCTGTTCCATTTGGAGCGAAACCTATTCTTTCTTCATTTTCAGATGAATATTCCTCATCCATAATTCCTAAAAGTGGAGATGCTAGAGACGCTATAAAGGGAGAAGAGGGAGCCTTAAGTTTAAGTTTTACCTTATATTCACCTAAAGCCTCTATACTTTCCAAATTATCCACAGCTATTCCACTTCCAGGCATAGCTTTCATACGTTGAAAACTGTAAACAACATCATTTGCTCGGAAGTCATTTCCATTGTGAAACTTTACTCCTTTCCTTAACTGAAATTCTATCTCTCTCGGAGATATTATTTTCCATGATAGTGCAAGATCAGGAACAAGATTACCATCATTGTCCAGGGTTATCAGATTATTATATATATGCTCGGTTATCATGAGAGCTGGAAATTCATTGTATTTATAAGGATCAAGAGAACGGGGTTTTGATCCCTGAGCTACTACTATATTTTTTTTATTTTTCACATTCTCTTCTTGGGCTGTGGTAAGTGTTCCTAAAAATGTAAGAAGAGAGAGCCCAACCAAAATTTTCTTATAAGTTTTTCCTTTTTTCCCAATTTTTTTTATCTCAATATTTTTCAATATAAATCCTCCAATTTTGTATATTTATTGTGTGTTCAGTTTTAATCAATGAGACCGTAAAGATATTTAATCTCTTCTTCCCATATCGTCTCATCAATCGTTTCCAACACAATTGGAATATTGTCGAAACGAGAATCATTCATAAATCTTTTGAAAAAATTCTCTCCCAAAACTCCTTTCCCTATACTGTCATGTCTATCTTTTCTAGAACCCGTGTCAAATTTAGAATCGTTCAGATGAACCGCAGCAAGATACTGAAAACCTATTTTTTCTTCGAACTCTTCCATGGTTTTTTGATATCCACCCTCATCTTTCAATTCATATCCAGATGTAAGAGTATGGCAGGTATCAATGCAGACACCTATTCTCTCTTTGTCCTCTACTAGGGCTATTATATCTCCTATCTGTCCGAAGGTATAACCTAGATTTGTTCCCTGTCCAGCTGTATTTTCAATTATAATTTTTACTTCTGGAACTTTTTTCATGGCTTGATTAAAACATTCCGCCACAAGTTTTAAGGATTCCTCCTCTGAAATCTCTCCCAAATGACTTCCTGGATGGGTATTTATGCATAGGAGTCCCAGCTGTTTCACACGCTCCATCTCATCTATAAAAGCATTAAGCGATTTCTCTCTCTTTTCAGGATCAGCATTTCCTAGATTTATAAGGTATCCGTCGTGGGGAAGTATATATTTAGGGTCATATCCGAGCTCCTGAATATTTTTTCTGAACTCCCCTATCTCCTTTTCTCCATAGGGTTTTGCTTCCCAACGTCTCTGGTTCTTAAGAAACATAGCAAAAGCTTTCGCTCCTATTTTATTTGCATTTAGTGGAGCATTCTGAACTCCTCCCACTGTCGAACAGTGGGCTCCTATAAATTTATTTATTTTCTTTTTTTCCATATCAAACAGACCTCTTTATCTCTTTTTTTCTGTATATAACAGTAATATTATATTACTATAAATAGTGGAAAATATCCACTGTTTTCCTTAATATAACATAAAAAAGGAATTCCTAAGTGGAACTCCCTTTTAATTTATTTTTGATATGTTTATAAAGGTCTCATTATAAGTGACCTGTCCTCCCATCTCTGAAGATCCATTTTGGGTGAGGAAATTAGGATTTCCATGCTTATGGTTCCAACCCACATACATATAAACCAGTTTCTCTCTGAGAGTAGAATCAGGATATATGTCACAGATTATCTCCCCTTTATCTGATGAGATTTTTACACTTTCTCCCTCTTCAAAATTGTATTCTTTCAAAGTTTCCAAAGAAACATAAAGTTTAGACCTTCCATCCACATCCATAAAATGTTGGGAGAAAAGTGAACTTTTATAGTGTGGAGTAAGGAATCTGTAGGGATACTTCACTATTTCTGACTCTTCTCTTTTTCTTCCAGAAATATAGACAGGCATAGGTGACTGACCATCCCTTAGGGCACTGTCGCTGTATATCTCTATTTTACCAGAAGGAGTCGAAAAAACTTTATCCTCCCATGCTATTTCAGGCACCGGATGGATATAATCCATATTTTTAAGTTTTTCCACATCCAAATCCAGTGGATCTAACACCCTGTTCAGATACTCTTTTTTACCCACTTGAGGATACTCTTTCATCCCCATAATTTTTGCCAGTTCACGGAAGAAATAAAACTCATCCATAAGTTTATTTTCAGGCTCTACCACCTTTTCGTTATAGATAAGATTTGGGCAATGCATAGAGGAGTAGATTATATCCTCAGTTTCCAGGGTATTTGAACATGGAATGAAAAGATCACACTCTTTTGCAGTATCCGTCATAAATTGGTCTATGCAAACTTTAAATTCTATCTCTCTGAAAGAATCTATAGACTGGCTGAGATTAGGATATTGGTTAAGGGGATTACACTTGCTTAGAAATATAGCCTTTAGAGGAACCTCTTCTGAATCTGGAGAATTCATTTTTCTGATAAAGCCGACAAAGTCTGCCACCCAGAAATTTCTTCCGCTGGTTGCATATTTTTCACTTCCATAGGGATCGCTGTTCAGAAGAGAAGAGTATACCCTGTTGGCATAAAAAGCCCCTGCACCTTTTTCCCCCACATTCCCTGTTATACTTAAGAGGGCATCTATGGCTCTTATAGAGTTCCCACCGTTATAATATTTCTGCATTCCGTAACCTATAAAAGCTGATAGGGCTCCCCTCTGGAAAAGTTCTGCAAGATTCTGGGCGGTTTCATACTCTACCCCTGATTCCTCCAGAAGATAATTGATATCCAGGGTATTCAGGTATTCCACATACTCTTCAAATCCTACTATATTCCTTTCTATAAACTCCCTATTCTCCCATCCCTTTTCCAAAATTATTTTAGTAATAGCCATGGCTAGAGCTCCGTCTCCAGAAGGATTTACCAAGATATGACAATCTGCAATTTTAGAAGTCTCGTTCCTCCTTGGATCTATTGTAATAATGGCAGAACCATTTTTCTTGGCTTCTAGGGCTTTCTGATAGAGATGAATAGATGTATTGTAGGGGTTTCTTCCCCAGAAAACAATAGTTTTGCTATTTCTTAGGTCATCTATAGAGTTTGTTCTCATATCTCCGAAATCATAGTTCTGTGCCGCAGTTCCTGCTCCCCAGCACGTGCTTCCTAGAGAAGTTGTTATCCCACCGTAAAAATTAAAAAATATATCTTCTATTCCCTTGAGAAATCCTCCTGATCCAGACTCTGAATAGTGTACTACACTTGTAGTTCCAAATTTTTCACGGTAGGTTAGGAGTTTTTCCTTTATAACTTCCAGTGCCTCCTGGAAACTTATCTCCTGAAAAACTCCATTTTTTTTTAGCATGGGATTTTTTATACGGTTGGGCGAATAGAGTCTCTCAATGTGTTTTATTCCCTTTATGCATATAAAACCATTGGTAAAACTGTTTTCCTTACTCCCTGTTATTTTTACTACTTTTCCATTTTCTTTAAAAACTTTCATTTTGCAAAGATCATAGCAATCCAAAGAACAACCCTGTATAAATTCCTCCATATCTCTCCCTTTTTATTTGAAATTTTTTTACATATTATTAAAAAGTGGTTTTCCAAACTTTTCTTTTCCATAATCTTGAATCATCTTTTTTCCCTGAGGTGATTCTAAAAACTCTATTATTATTTTTATACTCTCTTTTTTTGATTCTTCCTCTTGAGAAAGTTCAACTAAAGAATATATATTTTTTAAGGAGTCGTCCTCCCTCATGGGAATCTCTTTTAAATGGAAAGATTTCTCTAAAGAGTAAAATGTTCCGTTATCCGAAAGAGTTATTCCGTCCATTTCCGATGTTATATGAAGTGTTTTGGCCATTCCCTGGCCTATCTCCCTATAATTTTTAAACTTCGGCTCTACTCCTATCTCTTTCCAAAGTCCAAGCTCTTTACTGTGAGTACCTGAGCTATCTCCTCTGGAAAAAAATGGGATATTCTCCCTCTGAATTTTAGAAAGTATCTCTCTAATATTTTTAGGGAAGTTTTCTAAGTTAAAATCCTTTGAGGTAACCAGTACAAAGTGGTTATACATGATAGGATGACGTTTTTTTCCATATCCATCCTGTATAAATTTTTCTTCTCTTACTGGATCGTGGATAAAAAGTAGATCCACATCTCCTCTTTTTCCAAGCTCTAGAGCTTCTCCAGTACCTTTAGCTACCCATTGCACATTTATATTTTTTTCAGCTTTTAGTTTCTGAGCCATTTCGTTTAAAAATCCAGTGTCATCCAAAGATGTCGTTGTCCCCATGAGAATATCCTGAGAATAAGCTGTAAAACTAAAAATCAAACCTATCAATAACTGCCTGTATGGATTCTTATTTTTTATTTTAAACATATTATTTTTCCTCCATCACTTAGTTTGTATCCAGACATTTTCTCTATCTCTTCCTGAAAATATTGAGATTTTAGAAACTCGATAAAATCCTTTATCTTATCTTCTTCCAAGTTATCTTTCAGTACCAAAAAATCATACTCCTCATCCTTGAGAGGTATGAAATTAAGATCTAGGATATTTGCGGTTTCTTCTATTCCTAGTCCCATATTAGCTATTCCAGATTTTATAGCCATTCCTACTTCTAGATGGGTAGCTCTCTCCTGCTGATATCCTTGAATTTTCTTTGAATCTATCTCTTCCTGTAGCAGAAGATAATCTAAAAGTACTCTCGTACCCGATCCCCTTTGACGGTTGACAAATTTTATATCCCCTCTCAGAATATCTCTTATTCCCCTTATATCCAAAGGATTACCTTTTTCAAGTAATATTCCCTGAACTCTTTTTATTCCCTTCAGCAGAGCCACGTCTCCCTCTGGAAAATATTTTTTCAGTATATGAATATTATACTCACCACTTTTTTCATCTAAAATATGGATTGGAGCGATATGTGTTTTTCTACTTTTTATACTCAGTATCCCTCCAAAACTTCCCACATGAGTTGATACAAGCTTTATTTTATCTCCTATAAGATCCATTATTATGTCATGACTACCTATGGATATGAGGTAATCCTCTATCTCACGAAGAGGTTTTAAAAGTTTTACTTTTACCCTCGTACCTCCAGAGATTCCTTCACTATTTTTATCTATCATCAAAATTCCGTCAGCTTTAGCCAAACTCATTGTCATTCCTGCACCTCTTGATAAAGGAGTGGCTATGAACTCATCTCTAATTTTGGATATCACTACTCTTACAAATTCCCTATGTTTAAGAGAAGAAACTAGACTTTTTGAAAGAGTTGCTTCTATATAGATCTCTTCCCTTTCTGTACCTGTCAGCATTTCTAGAAGAGGCTTCAAAAAATTATCTACTGCAATATAGCTAGAAACAGGATAGCCCGGTATTCCTAAAATTGGTTTTTTTCTGTAGTGTCCCAAAATTGTTGGCTTTCCAGGTTTTATATCTATTCCGTGAACCAACAGCTCCCCTACCTCTTCTACAACCCAACGAGAAAAATCTTTTCCTCCTGCTGAGGATCCAGCTCCTATGATAATAATATCATATTTCTCAATAGCTTCCTCTAGATTTCTTTTTAGCGCATCTTTTTCATCCTTCACTCTCGGAAGAATGTGAGGTTCTCCTCCCCAACTTTTTATCAGTGCACTGAACATATATGAATTTGAATCCACAACACTTCCAGGTTTGTATTCCTCCTTAAAAATATCTATTACTTCATCTCCAGTTGGTATAATAGCTACCGTGGGTCTTTTTATAACCCCCAATTCTGTTATTCCTCCGCTGATAAGAGCCCCGATATCCTCCGGTCTTATTAAATGGTTTTCCTTGAGTATCATTTCTCCTATTATTATATCCTCTCCCATAGGCCTTATGTTCTCAAAGGGTTTTACATTTTTGTAGATTTTCACTTTGCCTTTTTCTTGCTCAATGACATCTTCTATCATAATAACAGCATTCCCCAGCAAGTAATCAATCTGATTTCCCGTATTTACATAGATAAAATCAATTTCTTCCTCTAGATATACTGGATTCACTTCATTGGCATCCTGGACTTTTTCTGCAAAAACAAGTATTCCGTCCATGGCACTGGCACAATAATCTGGAGAAGATCTTTTTGCAAAAATAGACTGGGCCGTAACTCTTCCCAGACTATCTAAAGTTGAAATATTTTCTTTTTTTCTCTCTAGGTCAATATTTTCAAAAAAAATATCTCTAGCTTTTTCCAAAGGCATATTATCTATATATCTATTTCTATCCATTCAAAATCACCTTAACCTTTTCATCTTTATACAGACCCTCTTTTGAGTTTGGAATTATAATATATCCCTGGGACTTAACCAGTGGTCTTATCATACTGGATTTACTCAGAAGAGGTTTCACCAAAATTTCATTCTCATTTTCTATTAGATTCACATTTACAAACAGTGTTTTCCCTGCTTCTCCAGAGATATTTTCTAGAAGTTTTCCATATGTTACAGGTTTTTTTTGCAGAGTAAGTTCCTCTGTAATTACTCTTAAAACGTTGAGTGCTGACTGAGGATGACCAGGAAGACCTATTACCAGAGAATTACCACATCTAGCTATAATAGTTGGTTTTCCAGGCTTTATCTCTATACCATGAACAAGAACCTCTCCTCCAATTTCTTTTATAACATCTACAGTAAAATCCCTTATCCCTACGGAACTACCTCCAGAGATAAATATAACAGCTCCCTTTTCTATTCCCTCAATCAATGTTTCCTTTAATTTTTGTCTGTCGTCTTTCACGAGAGTATTACTGATAATCTCCATATCATTTTTTTTGAGATAAGATTCTATGCTATAGCTATTTATATCGTATACTTTTCCAGGAGTGATTTTTTCTCCAAGGGATATTATTTCGTCCCCCGTGGATATAACTACACTCTTTATTTTTTTTAAAACATTGACTTTTTCTTTTCCAACTGCAGCTAGAAGAGCTACATGATAGGGAGTAATTGTAGTATTTTTTTCTATAAGAAGCTCACCCTTCTGTATCTCATCTCCTTTTTTTATCACATTTTCAAATTTAGAAACTCCACGGTTTATAAGTATCTCATCTCCCAGAGTATCACAATATTCTACCATAACAACTCCGTCACAGCCCTCTGGTACCATGGCCCCAGTAGGAATATATATAGTTTCTCCATTTTTTAAAATGGTATTACTTATCTCCCCCATTCCTATCTCTCCACTTTTGTGAAGAAGTGTAGGAAATGTTTCACTCGCCAGCTGACAATCTTCCGCAACTACTCCATAACCATCCACCGTAGAACGATTATATGTTGGAAGATCCATAGGAGAGTATATATCTTCGCTTAAAATTCTGTCCAGAGAGTTCATAAGATGTATATTTTCTTCTCCTTTTATTCTCTCTCTTTCATCTTTCAATATATTTTTAGCCTCTTCCAAACTAACAGTTTTGAAAAAATTCATGTTTCTAGCCTCCAATTTCATACATTTTCAAGGTTTCTGCTTCTTCTTTTTTTATTTTTCTTCCCATGGTAGCGCCTTTTTTATCTTTGAGAGCTTCTTCTATAACCTCTTTAAGCTGATGGGCATCATATCCCTTTTCCAGATAAGGTTTTAAGAGGATACCCTTATTGAGATGCAGACAGAGTTTTAAGAATCCTGTAGAAGTTACTCTTATTCTATTACAGCTACTACAAAATTCCTGGGATACTGAAGATATATAACCTACTCTTCCTCCAGAAGAACTCTGATAAAAATATTTTGCCGGACCATCTAAAACACTATTTTTTTTCATCAAATTTGAACTATCCATAGAAAGCTTTTCTAATATTTCCTCTTTTAAAACCGCTGTGAATCCTTTACCTGCACCTATGGGCATAAGCTCTATAAACCTTACATCTGCACCATATTTTTCGGCCAAACCTGCCAGTTCTGGAATCTCATCCTCATTTATCCCCTTCATCAGAACAGCATTGATTTTGATTTTCAGCCCCTCTATCTGAGAGGCTTTTTCCAGAAGATCTATTACCTTATGAAGTTCGCCCCCTCTAGTTATATCTCTATATTTTTCTGGGTTGAGAGTGTCTAGGCTTATATTGATTCCTCTTACTCCCTTTTTATAAAAATTTTCAATTCTGTCTGAAAGTTTTAATCCGTTGGTAGTAAGGGCTATTGATTCTATATCTTCCACAGAAGATATTTTTTCTATAATCTCCTCTATATCGGTTCTTATAGTGGGTTCTCCTCCAGTTAGACGAATTTTTTTTACTCCCATAAGTGCAAAAGCTTGCACTAGAACTTTAATATCATCTGGTGAAAGCTGATCCTTGTTTTTTCCACATTTTTCATCTTCTTCTACACAATACTGACATCTAAGATTACAATTATCTGTAACAGATATCCTGACATAATTGACCATTTTTCTGAAATTTTTCATACCAGATTCTCACCGTTATTTCCTTATTTTTTCAATTCCACTATAAATTATAGGCTCCTCATAGGTAGCTCTTCCGATAATTGTGAGACCCAATTCTTCTCCAAGAGAGAGAGCCAGGTCGCTGGTTATACTCCTTGAGGCTATAACAGGAACTCTGTTTCCCGCAGATTTAAAAACCATATCTGAAGAGATTCTCCCAGTTACCATAAGAACACTTCGGGACAGATCCCAACCTTTTTTCAGACCTTCACCAATAACTTTGTCCACTGCATTATGTCTTCCTATATCCTCTTTGGTTATTATCTCTTCACCATTTTTTAGATAAAGTCCAGCACAGTGCATACCACCCATAGTTTTATACATAAGAGCTTTCTCCAGCATAAGTATGAAATTTTTTTTTAATTTTTCCAGGGATATCTCTCCTCTAAAATTTAGAGCAGATTTTTTTATGAGTTCCAAGTCAAATCCCATTCCTGTTCCACATCCACTGAGAATAAGTTTAGGAATAAATCCATCTTCTAGCTGAAGGTCTTTGTTCAAAAAAACATCAACTCCTAAAAGAGGAGAATGCTTGATACTTTTCACCTCTGATATATCCTTTATAAGTCCTTTAGAAGCGAGATATCCTAGAGATAAAATATCTAGATCCATGGGAGTACACATAAAAGTTACCATATGTTTTCCGTTTACTCTTAAATTTATGGCTGCCTCCATACAGATATTGCTTTTTTCTTTTTTCATAGAGATATTTCATCTCCAACAGATATTTTTCCTCCAGATATAACTCTGGCAAAAACTCCCTCTTTAGGCATTATGCATTCTCCTACTGTGTAGTAGATATGACAGTGGCTATGACACTCTTTTCCTAGCTGAGTTATTTCTAAAATTACATCTCCAGTTTTTACCCTATCTCCTATTTTCAAGTCAAAGAACTCTTGACCCTGGACTATTATATTTTCTCCAAAACCTCCAATATCAACCTTTCCTCCACGGTTTTTAAAGGCATCAATTTTCTCTTTTGAAATAAGGCTGACCTGCCTGTGCCAGTCACCACCATGTGCATCTCCCTTTAATCCGAAGTTTTCGATTACTTCCACTGAATCTACAAAATTTTTGGCTATTCCTTTTTTTTCGCTGAGACATACAGCATATATCTTACCCATGGTTTTCTCCTGTTTCAAATTATTTTTATATATTTCTACTATTAAAAAGTATGTTATCTGTTAAGTATCGTAAAACATTTTTAAGTAATAGTCAACCTTTTTTATTAAGTACCAAATAAATTTTTTAAATGTAAAAAAATTTATTTTTTTTTAATTAAGTGGTATTATACTCTCAGAAGAAAATAAAAATTGAGAGAGGTATCTATGAATTTTTCAGAAAAAAATATTTCTTTTCTTATCTTGGCAGGTGGAAAAGGGAGCAGGATGGGCTATACGGACAAAGCTCTATTACAATATGATGATAAACAGAATTTTTTAGAAAAAATTTTAAGTGAGATAGAAGGAGAAGTAGATATTTTCATTTCTAAAAACACTCCTTTTCATAGCAATGACAACAGAGTTAAAATTATTGAAGATTATTTCCTAGACTGTGGACCTCTAGGAGGTATTCATTCAGGCTTCCTCCATAGCACTAGTGAATATCTTTTCATACTCACCTGCGACGCTCCAAATATTTCGGGAGAATTTATCAGATATATTTTCAATCAGATTAGTTCAGATTATGACGGGATAATCCTCCGGGATAATCTGGGACAGATTCATCCCCTGTGCGGAATATACCGGAGAACTCTTTTTACAAATATCGAAAACAATCTCAGAGATAAAAATTTTAAGATTTTAAATATATTTCAAAATAAGAATTTAAAAGTTCTAGATGTCGTGGGAGAAAAATTCAATTTAGAAGAGCTTCTTTACAATGTAAATACCTCTTCCCAATTAGAAAAAATCAGAGAAAATTTAAGAAATAGAGGGGCGGGGAGATAATTATGGAGATGCTAGAGATAGTTGTTTTATCTATAACTCTGAGCCTGCTCTCTGGAGCAGTGAGTTTTGCTGGTGGATTTTTTTTGAGCACATATCTTTTTATCAGCAAAAACAGATACAAAAAAAATATAGACAGTTTTTACATGGCTCTCACAGGGGTTCCTACAATAATTTTTGGACTTATCGCCCTGCTTCTTCTTTCAAAACAGGGAATTTTTGGAGGTTTTAAACTGCTTTTTACTCCCAGTGCGATAGTCATTGCTCAGTTTTTGCTTCTTTTCCCTTTGGCTTATACTCTGTGCATGGACCTCTACGAGACTCAAGGAGAAAAAATTCTTCTTCTCTGTAAAGTAATAAAGGTCCCTCAGAAAAAGATTTTTCATCTTTTTTTCAGAGAACTCCGAAAAAATCTTTTAGGAATATTTCTTCTTGTTTTTTCCAGAGCCATTTCAGAGGTAGGAGCTGTTATGATGGTGGGAGGAAATATAAAGGGATACACCAGAGTTATGACAACCTATATAGCACTTTCCACCTCCATGGGGAATTATGAAAAATCCATAGGGATAGCCTTTGTTCTTTTTTTTATATCCTATGGAATCAATTCTGTATTGAGGAGAATAGATTAATATGATAATATTGGAGAATATAAAAAAGTTTTATGGAGAAAAAATAATTTTAGATATACCATCTCTCACCTTTCAAAAGGGAAAAATCTACTCTATTACCGGGTATAACGGCGAGGGAAAATCTACCCTATTAAAAATTATCTACGGAATAGAGGATATAAATTCCGGAAAAATTAGAAGTGAGGGATTGGAATTAGGATATAATCCACAGAGTGAAATATTTCTCCATGGAACTGTCCGTTACAATCTTACCCAGCCTTTTATTCTGAGAGATGAAAAGGTTCCCGTGGAAAGGATGGAATACTTCATAAAATCTTTTCAGATGAAGGATTTTCTGGATAGAGATATAAAAAATCTCTCTGGAGGAGAAAAAGCCAAGATACAGTTTATAAGGACACTTCTTTTCCAGAATGATTTTGTACTGATGGATGAACCCACAGCAAGTATGGACAGAAAATCTACCCATCTTGTGGAAGAGCTTCTTATAAAAGAAAAAGAGTCAGGAAAAGGAATTATAATAGTTACCCATGATTTTATGCAGGCAGAGAAGATAAGTGATTTTATACTGGAGATCGAAGAGAGCAAAATTAGCATAAAAGAAAAATAGAAAAGGAGCAAAACGATGAAAGAAAACTTTACCCATTTCAACTCTTCAGGACGTGCCGTTATGGTAGATGTATCTGAAAAAAATATCACTGTCCGTACAGCGAGGGCATCAGGAAAAATATTTATGGAAAAAGAAACTCTTCAGGCTGTTAGAGAAGGGAAAATGAAAAAGGGAGATGTTCTAGCTGTTGCTCAGGTTGCTGGAATTATGGGAGCAAAAAAAACCAGCGAAATTATTCCTATGTGCCACAACATATTTATCTCTAAAGCTGATTTAGATTTCATGATTATGGAAGATTACATCGAAATTTTTTCCACTGTAAAAACAGAGGGACAGACAGGAATAGAGATGGAGGCACTTACAGCTGTTACTACTGCTGCCTTGACCATCTATGATATGTGCAAAGCAATTGATAAAAATATGAGAATAGAAGATATCAAACTTCTGGAGAAGAAGGGTGGAAAATCAGATTATAAAATGGAGGAGTGAAATTCACTCCTCCTCTTTACTTAATTTGCTATATTTTTTTCTGAACTGATAAGGCGTATATGAATACTTCTCTTTAAAATGTGTTGAAAATTTTCCAGGACTTGGAAAATTCAACTTATGACATATGTCTGTAACTGAGAGAGAGTTTTCTATTAGGAGAAGAGACCCCAATTCAAGTTTTTTATTGAGGATATATTTTGATGGTGAGACTCCAAAGTTTTTTTTGAAAATTTCTAAAAGATTATTTTTATTAAATCCAAATATATTTTGAAGTTCTGGAATAGTAATTCCCTTTTCTAGATTAGAGTCAATATACTCCACTATCTTTAAAAGATTATTTTCAGAAATAACCTTAAAATCTAGATTGCTTTCTTCCCCTATAATCTGAAGAGCTATTTTGGTCAGAAAATTCAGCACCAGAAGTCTATTATTTTTTAGCAGACTGAGGTTAGCAAATAACTTAAAGGAATTTTCATCTATTTTCCAAAGAACTTTTTTCATAAAAATATCTCCTGTGGAGATATTTAGATCCTTAAAAAATTTTTCTTTTATGTGCACATTCAAATAATTCACATCGTTGGTTAAAACCTTATATTGTCCCAGAGAAATTCCCTTTGTTATAAGTGCTTCACTTTCATTGAGGATAATTGTATCTTTTTTAAATCCTATCTGCCCCTTCTCACAAAATCTTATAGTTAGTCCAAAGCTAGAAAAAAGTGAAGGATTGAATTCGTGAAAAAAATTTTTTTTAATCAAAATAATATCACAGTGTTCATCTGAATATATCTCATAAAAATCTTTTTCATCTGAAAAATACTGGAGTTGTTCATGAAACATTTCACGATTGATATCATAGACATTGGATATTAAAACAGCATTTTTCCTTAAAAATTTAACCACAGACTGTGAATAATAGGGGCTGTTTTTTTCTATAAAGTCAATACTTTGAAAAGTATTCATTCCATAGACACTTCTGTTTCTACAGTATTCAAGAGCTAATTTCAGATTTTTTTCCTTAGTTTTATTAGTAAAAAAAATAACTGATTCCTTGCGAGTCAGAATTTCATAAATATCAAAATCTTTATCTAAAGCTTTCTGATGAAAATAAACCACTATCTCTAGATGATCCTCTAATGTAAATTCCTGTATACTTTCTATAAAGTACTTGTAGAGATTTACCACTTTAAGGTACTGATAATAAAGTTCTCTGTTATGGTCTTTTATAAGCTTTTCCAATTTAGAAACTATTTTCTCATTCATTTTTTTACCTCATTTTTTTTATAAAATCTAAATATAAGTATACTATTTTTTTCATATTTTACCTACTTATTTTTTGGAATTTCTGAAAAAAACACTTTTTTTCACTTTTTTTAAGTATTTTTTGAACTTTTAATCATAATAGTTTTATTTTTTATTGTTCAAATTTTGAAATATTACAGAATACATTGAAAAACAGATATATTTTTTCATAAAAAAAAGTGCTCAATCTCTATATTTTACTTTTTCTAAACGGTTTATAATTGGCTATGTATTATATTATATTTTATTTATATAGGAGGATAAAATTGAGTATTAAAGTTAACAGAAAAGACTACCCTTTTTCTGAGAATACCCTTGTCTTGGATTTTTTGAAAAATCTAGATATATCTATTCCAACTTTTTGTCATGATCCAAGAATCGCTCATAATGAAAATGATTGTGGAATCTGTGTTGTAGATATCAACGGTACGCTTAAAAAAGCATGTAAAACAGTTATCAAAGATAACATGATAATCAAAACTCACAACGAAGCTGTTATTTTAGAGAGAAAAAATATTTTAGAAGGAATCATAAGCAACCATGCTCTTGATTGCCTTGGATGTGAAAAATCTGGTGAATGTAAACTTCAAGATTACTGCTACGAGTATGAGGTTCACCAAAATATAAATAATTGTAAAGAAGATATCGCAATAGATTCTTCAAATCCTTTCTTTACAATAGATGGAAACAAATGTATAGCTTGTGGAAAATGTGTGACTGTATGTAAAGAACTTCAAGGAAGCTATATTTTAGAACTTACTGAAAAAAATGGAAAAGAATATGTTCATGCCAAAGATTCTGAAAAAGTAAACAACACGAAGTGTCTTTCTTGTGGAAATTGTGTGAGTGTGTGTCCAGTGGGAGCACTACTTCCAAAAGGAAAAGGAAAGGAAAACTTTAGAGTTTGGGAAACTGAGAGTGTAAGAACTACATGTTCATACTGTGGTGTAGGTTGCCAGATTGATTTCCTAACTAAAGATAACAAGATAGTAGATGCAAAACCTGCAAATATAGCTCCAAATGATGGACTACTTTGTGTAAAAGGAAAATTCGGATTTAGTTTTGTTCACCATCCTGATCGTTTGAAAACTCCATATCTTAGAAAAGATGGGAAACTTCAGCCGTCAACTTGGGAAGAGACTTATGGATTCCTAAAAAATAAGATGACAGAAATTAAAACTAACCATGGAGCTGATGCTTTTGGTGGTCTAACTTCTGCAAGATGTACAAACGAAGATAACTTTATCTTCCAAAAACTTTTCCGTGCAGTTATCGGAACAAACAATGTAGATCACTGTGCCCGTCTCTGACATAGTTCAACAGTTGCCGGGTTAGCAACTACATTAGGAAGCGGAGCTATGACTAACAGTATAGAGGAAGTTGTAGATTCAAAAGTTATTTTCATAATAGGGTCGAATCCAGTGGAGAATCACCCTGTTATAGGAGCTAAAATAAGAACTGCTAAGGAAAACGGTGCAAAAGTGATTGTTGCCGATCCAAGAATGATACCTTTAGCAGAAAATGCAGATGTATTCTTACAGCTCAAATTAGGAAGCAATATAGCTCTTATAAATGGTATGGTGCATGTCATTATAAAGGAGAATCTATATAATAAAGAGTACCTAGAAAAACATACTGAAAATTTCAATGAGCTTAAAGCTATGACGGAGAAATATACTCCTGAATATTCTGCTGAACTATGTGGAGTTCGTGCAGAAGATATTATAGAAGCTGCAAGAGTTTACGCTAGTGATGTTGCATCGATATTCTATGCGATGGGAATTACTCAGCATAAACACGGAACAAATGGAGTAATGAGTCTTTCTAATCTATCTCTTCTTTGTGGAAACATCGGAGTGAAATTTGGAGGAATCAACCCTCTTCGTGGTCAAAATAATGTACAAGGTGCTTGTGATATGGGAGGACTTCCAGATTCATTCCCAGGTTACCAAAAAGTTTATAATGATGAAATTAGAGCTAAGTTTGAAAAATATTGGGATACAAAACTTGAATCTAGAACTGGATATACAATTCCAGAAATGATGCATAGAGCTTCTCATGGTGATCTTAAGTGTCTATACATTATGGGAGAAAATCCTATGGTTTCAGATCCAGATATCAACCATATAAGACATGCCCTAGAGCATCTTGACCTTTTAATTGTTCAAGATATCTTTATGACTGAAACAGCAGAACTTGCAGATGTTGTTCTTCCAGCTCTATCTTTTGCTGAAAAAGATGGAACATTTACAAATACAGAGAGAAGAGTTCAAAGAGTTAGACAGGTTGTTGAAAACAATACTGTGCTTCCAGATTGGAAAATCATAAATGATATAATGAACCTTTTAGGTTATAAAGAGATTTATAAAACTGCTGAAGAAATTACAGCTGAGATAGCCTTAGTTACACCTCAATATGCAGGATTAACATATGAGAGAATTGAAGATATCGGGGTTGCTTGGCCTATCAATAAAGAAACAGGAAAAGGAACAGCTATACTTCATGAGGCTGGACCTATGAGAGGAAAAGGAGCTTTCCTTCCAAGTGAGCAAGAGATGCTAGGAGAGAATCCATCTGCCGAATATCCTTATTTACTTACTAATGGAAGAAACATTTATCACTATCATACTAGAACTATGACAGGTCGTGTTCCTGGATTGCATGAAAAATCTCCAGAATCATATATCGAGATTAATCCTGAGACAATGAGAAAGTTAGATGTTCAACATGGTGAGATGGTAAAAGTGACATCTAAAAGAGGAGAGATTAAGACTAAAGTTGTTTCAACTCCTGGAATCTTAGAAGATCTGTTCTTTATGACATTCCACTTTGCAGAGGGTGCTTGTAATATGTTAACAGGTGCAGATCATATTGATGATAAATCTGGTATTCCAGAATTAAAAGTTACAGCAGTTAAATTAGAGAAAATAGTAAAATAGTTTGATTTGGAGGAGTTATGATTTTTGAAATAGAGATAGATGGAGTTTTAACAAGTATAGAATCTCACCAGACTATTTTAGAAAGATGTTTAGAGATTGGGATTAATATCCCTACTCTATGTCATCATGAAGATTTAGGAACTCAGAAAGTTTGTGGTGTCTGCCTTGTTGAGTGTAACGGAGAGTTTATAAAATCTTGTGAGAGTTATCCACAAGATGGAATGGTTATTAAAACTAAAACTCCCTTAATTGAGGAAAAGAGAAAAATAATTTTAGAAAATATGATGAGCAATCATCCAAACAACTGTCTAACTTGTGAAAAATCTCAAGGTGACTGCCAGCTTCAAGATCTTTGCTATGATCATGATGTTATTAATAGAAACACTAATGAAATTAAAAAATACGAGATTGATAACTCTTCAAGTGGATTGACAAGAGATCTGAACAAGTGTATACTTTGTGAAAAGTGTGTGGCTGTTTGCCAAGAGTTTCAAGGTATCGCGGTTTATAAAGTAATTGAAAAAAATGGTGTTAAAGAGATTGGAATAAGAGGTGGAGAGCTTCTTAAAGATTCTAAATGTATAGCTTGTGGTCAATGTGTAAAAGTTTGTCCAGTAGGAGCTCTTACTGAGAAAAATCATGTTGTAGAGCTAAATAGATTACTTAAAAATTCTGATAAACATCTTATCGTTCAGATGGCTCCTGCAATAAAACATACTATAGGAGAGGAGTTTTTTATAAAGGCTGGAATCGATACAACTTCTAAAATGGTTGCTGCTCTTAAAAAATTAGGATTTGACAAAGTATTCAGTACAGATTTCTCTGCTGATGTTACTATTATGGAAGAAGGTACAGAGCTTATCCATAGATTAACTGAAAAGCCAGAAAATCTTCCTATGTTTACATCTTGTTGTCCTGGTTGGGTTAACTATGTAGAGCAATCACATCCAGATTTTATACCTAATCTTTCAAGTTGTAAATCTCCACAACAGATGTTTGGAGCTCTTGCAAAATCTTATTATGCTAACAGCATGAATATTCCTAAAGAAAATATCTTTGTAGTTTCAATTATGCCTTGTACTGCAAAAAAAGGTGAAATTGAAAGAGAAGAGATGCAAGAAAATGGAGTTAAAGATGTAGATCTTGTTATTACTACAAGAGAGTTTGCAAAATTAATAAAAATGAATGAGATTGATTTCTT
>JBOFEZ010000085.1:0-29166 GCA_051648365.1 Fusobacteriaceae bacterium | reverse complement strand
CCACCGGCACACAAAGGGCTGTATTTTTTCCAAAAAGTGTCACATGCCCTGTTGTTGTCTCTTTATAATATTTCAGTTCCTCCCTAGAATGCCAAAGAAGTCCGTTTCCCTCTGGATTTTTATCCCCTATAAGGTTATTCTCAGCCACACAGACCATCAGTTTTAATTTTGCTCTTTTTTTCATATTCCCCTCTTTTAAATAGCTATTTCGTAAGATATTTTTTCTCCGTGGGAGTATTCTTCTACTGCCACATCTTCAGGTTTAAAATCAAAAACAGATTTAAAATTATTGATTTTCAGTAGGGCTCCAGTATATTCTTCACGTTCCACCTGCTCTAGAAGTTTATCCATATGCCTGTCATATACATGAAGATTGTGGATGTTCCAGATTATTTCAGCAGGTTCCAGTCCACACTCTAGGGCTACTAGCTTATGAAGTACAGAGTATTGGAACACGTTGGCAACAAGTCCTAAAGCTATATCACAACTACGCTGTCTCACTTCTAAATAAAGTTTTTTTCCTACAACACTCCACTGTGTCAAGTGTACACAAGGAGTCAGAGCCATTTTGTCAAGGTCTTCAGGAATCCAGATCTCAGTCATTATTCTACGGCTGTTGGGATTTTTTTTCAGTTCTCCCACCACATAGTGAAGCTGGCTAGGATATCCAAAGGTTTTTACCCCTATCTGCTTTCCATAGGCTGGTCCGATTGTTCCATCTTCCAGTTTCCATTCATCCCAGAATTTACACCCCAATCTGTTCAGCTCGTCCACATTGTTAGACTGAAGAATCCAAATCCAGTAGATCTCCCTTATTGGAGCTTTGTTGGGAGAAAATCTTGTAGTCAAAAGATGAGCCTCATCTCCTGAATTATCCAGCCTAAACTGGTAACCTATATAACTTTTGTAGTGGGCAGGAGTTCCGTCTGCATAACGGGTTCTCACCTCTCCCTGACTCCAAATTCCATCTCTATCTACAGTTTTTACTATATCTCTATAAATTTTATCAAATTTCGCCAAAATTTTTCTCCTCTCAATATTTTTTTATCTTTTATAGTATATCTTATATTTTGAATTTTGAATACCCGTTTTTAAAACTCGCCAAAGTTTAAGATTTTCTGAGATAGCTACCTCTTTCCTCCGAGTTCTTTTCACGATAAACAGATAGTCACAAAAAAACAGGGAATAACTCCCTGTTTTTTAATTTGAACTATTTTTTCAGTTCCTCTTCCAAAAGATCTAACAGTCTGTGGAACTCCACCGCTACGGCTTTGAAGCTTTCTGGATTGCTCAGATCAGCTCCTGCTTTTTTCAGCTGATTCATAGGATGATCATCTCCACCTGACTTTAGAAGAGTCAGATATCTTTTTCTGGCCTCAGCTTTTTGAGTTTCACTGTATTCCTCCCCAGTTACTGATCTATAAAGCTGGGCAGAAGCTGCAAAACTTGTTGCATATTGATATACATAATATGGAGAGTTATAGAAATGAGGAATTCTTGCCCAGATAATTTTTTGAAGCTCATCTATCTCTATACCTTCGCCGAAATACACCCTCATAAGTTCAACCATTATTCCATCTAAAATATCAGGAGTTACTGGCTTCCCTTCTTCCACCATCTTATGTACCTGATACTCATAGTCAGCAAACATAGTCTGAACATAGTAAGTTCCCACTATATTTCCCAGTGCCTGTTCTATAAGAGCTATACGTTCTTCCCTCTTAGAAGTTTTTGCCAGCATATTGTCCAGAAGCAATCTCTCGTTGAATGTGGAAGCTACCTCTGCCACGAAAATCGTATAGTTACTCGTTGCATAAGGTTGATTCTCACTAGAGTAGAGAGAGTGCAGAGTGTGTCCTAACTCATGGGCAAGGGTATAAACCGCATCCATAGTCTTGTTATAATTAAGAAGCATATACGGATGTGCATCATAGATATTTATAGAGTATGCTCCACTACGTTTATTCTCTGTTTCATAGACATCCAGCCATCCGTCACTTATCGCCCGAGACAACTTCTCTGTATACTCCTCTCCCAAAGGTTTTACAGACTCTAGAACCATATTTTTAGCTTCATCATAGGAAAACTCACGGTCATAGTCCACTATGTTTATGGAGTTATCGTAATAGTGGTATTCCTTCAGTCCCAAATGTTTTTTTCTGATATCTATATATCTGTGAAGAGCATCTGTATTTTCTCTTGTAGACTTTATAAGAGTTTCATATACCTCTACTGGGATATTTTTAGGCTCCAAAGCTCTCTCTAGAGTCGTACTGAAATTTTTAGATCTAGCCGAAGCCACACCCCTCTGAACTATACCTCTGTATATGGCCCCATAGGTATTTCTGTTATCTTTGAATGAATTGTAAAGAGCTTCGAAAACTTTTTTTCTATTTTCTTGATTCCTGTCTGTGGACACTACCTTAGAATATACTCCATTGGTTACCTGAATCTCCTCCGGGGATTCTTTTCCATCCTTATCCAAAAGTTTTACCCTGTTCCATTTTATATCTGAAGTGGAAAGTTCAGAATATATATCGTTTACAGAACCGTTAAACTGTGAAAAATAGGACAACAGTTTCTCACTCTTTTCATCCAGTACATGCGCCTGAAGTCTGTAGAGCTCCATAAGAGAAAATCTATGAGCCTCCAAAGCCTCCCTATTTCCATCTATCCACCCTACCATTGTCT
Source organism: Fusobacteriaceae bacterium (assembly GCA_051648365.1). Classification (GTDB taxonomy): domain Bacteria; phylum Fusobacteriota; class Fusobacteriia; order Fusobacteriales; family Fusobacteriaceae; genus JAGNZR01. The sequence goes on along the minus strand of JBOFEZ010000085.1, from coordinate 26,475 downwards.
CCTTTGGAATTGTAAGTATCTCCGGTGTTATCCACGATGTCACTATCTGAAATTGGTTATACAGAGATTCTATCTCCTGAAGTTTTTCCGAAGCCTTACTGTCTTTGGAGTTGAGGTCCTTCATAAGATATGGATATAGGTATACCCTGTCTGTCAGTCTGGATAACTCCTCATCTTTTTGGGTAAGCTCTATGAATTTTTCTGGAGTTTTAGATATCTCACCTTTATAGGCGGGAATTTCCTCCATAAGTTTTTTCATCCTTTCTACATCTTTTTCCCAGCTTTCCCAGTCTGGGTATATATCAGTTAAATCCCATTTGTATTTCGCTTCTATCTCTTCTCTTTTTAACATTCTATTCCCTACCTCCATATCTATTTTTTGGATACTTTCTCCTGTTTTCTTGAAATTTTCCCAATAGAAAGTTCCGTTAAATCCTACAAATATTATAGCTCCTATCAATAGCAATTTTTTCATATTCGCCCCCCCTCTATACCATATATTACCCTATTTCAGACAAAAAAAACAGGGTTAATTTCCCTGTTTTTTTTAATTCTAATCTAATCTGTCTGCTGGAAGGATTTTATTAAGAACTACACCTATTACCGCTGCTATAGCTAGTCCTGAAAGAGACACTGTTCTCCAGATTATAACGTTATCTATCGCTATTCCCAAAACAAATATTAGAGAAGCTATCAGAAGATTTCTTGAGTGTGAAAAATCTATCTCAGCTTCTATAAGAGTCCTCACTCCAACCGAGGCTATCATACCAAAAAGTATTATTGAGATTCCACCCATTACAGGTACAGGTATTGTTTGAAGCAGAACTCCAAATTTTCCTACAAAGCTTAGACCTATAGCATAAACCGCAGCTATTCTTAGGATAGATGGATCATAAACTTTTGTTACTGCCAGAACTCCTGTATTTTCTCCGTAAGTTGTATTTGCAGGCCCACCTAAAAGTCCTGCTACAACAGTGGCAACTCCATCTCCAAGAAGTGTTCTTGCAATTCCAGGATTTTTGAAGAAATCCTTACCTACTACTGCTCCGTTAGTTGTAATATCTCCTATATGCTCTATAAATACCACAAGAGCTATGGGTGCTATTGCAAGAACTGAGGTAAGAGAAAACTCTGGTACAGTTAGAAGATCTTTCATGGCTTCTGGAGAGAAACCTATCCAGCTAGCCCCCGAAAGAAGATTCAGATCCACCATTCCCATAAAATATGCCACTGTATATCCCAAAATTATAGAGATAAGGATAGGCACCAGTCTGAAAAAAGATTTTTCTAAAATCGATATCGTTATCATTGAAATTACCACTACAAGTGCTACAAAAAGACTTTTCATATTGAAAGCTCCGTTGGCATATCCTGCCATTCCAAGAGCTACTGGGCTCATTCTTAGCCCTATTACCATTATAATCGGTCCTACAACAACAGGCGGGAAGTAAGATTTAACCCTGTCTACTCCAAATACCTTTATGACATAAGCCATTATCATATAAACTATTCCCGCAGATATAACTCCTCCTTTTACTGCAGCTATTCCACCCTCTTTAAGTACTAGAGATATCGCACCTATAAAGGCAAAAGAAGATCCTAAAAATACAGGAACTATTCCCTTAGAGCAAAGATGGAAAAGAAGTGTTCCTACCCCTGCACTTAAAAGTGCTACAGATGGATTTAATCCAGTTAAAAAAGGAACTAGTACTGTGGCTCCAAACATTGCAAGGACATGCTGAAGTCCCAAAATCATTTTTGTTTTTTTGTTGATTGTCATTTTTCTCCCCTTTTATTTTTTATTTTTCAAAAAAAAAGTAGGTGTCAGTAGACACTTACCCTTTAAGTTTCGCCAAAAATTCAGCTGTATTGATAATATATCTGTTATGTTCTCCCTCACCGACAACTACGCCGTCTTGAGTAACTTTAACAGAAAATCCTAGTTTCTTTCCATCTACTTTTAACAGAACTGCCTTACAAAGAAGCTTATCCCCTACAAGATTGGCTTTAAGATGCTTTATATTTACAGAAGTTCCAACAGTTGTAAGCTCATCTGACAATTCTCCCTGTGCCAGTTGAAAAGCTGTACTTTCCATAAAAGCAATAAGCATAGGTGTTGAAAACACTTCAAGAGCACCTGAAGCTACTTTAGCAGCTGTTTCATTTTCATTTACAATTTTTTCAATTACAAGTTCCATTCCCTCTTTTAGCATATATCCCTCCTTTTTTAAACCTTATGGATTATACAGTAAATTTCCATAAGAGTCAACTTTATTTATCTGTTTTTTAAAATTCCTAGCAAAACACCCCTATCGAAAGTCACTGAGCAACTGTTTTCTTCTATCACATTACTCATACAGATAGATTCCCACTTCTTGAGACTATAATCCTTCAAAGGATATCTAAAACCTCTTAGAGTCAAGTTTTTAACTTTTTCGCTCATTGGTATAAAAGAGATTTCTGAATCTTTTCTACCTTCGATTACACACTGCTTTTCCACTGAAAAAATAGTTTCTTTCTCCGTGATAAAGATGAGGTTGGGATATTTCATAATAAGATTTAGATTGGTAAGTTCATGTGCCCTGTCTCCCCCCAGCCCTCCTATTATATATATTTTTTCATAACACTCGGAGTATAGATGTTCCAATAGTAGCTCTCCATCAGTAAAGTTTTTATCTTTGGAAAACATTCTCAAAACTACACCCTTTTCTTGAATATTTTTCAGTTTAAAAGAATCTACTGAATCCATGTCTCCCCATATTTCTAATGGTTCTTTTTCTAAAACCTCACAGTGACTGTATCCTCCGTCTGCACAGTAGATGTCCCCAGGATTTTTCTCCATGTGCCTTCTGAAAAATGATAGGCTTCCCTCTATCTCACCATTAAGAAATACATAGGCTATTTTTCCTTTCATCAGTCATCATCCCGCTCTGTATCCACAACTATAAATACTGGAAGATGGTCTGAAATCTCTTTTCGGCTTCTCATATAATCTCCCCCTGTAAAATCATACTTTCCACTTTTACCCTGGAATTCGCCGGTATGGATTGTAGAAAGAAATATATTGTCATAAGAGTTAGCTAATCCCTTATTTCCAATAGTTGTTTTCAGAGTAGGGTCTATTGCATAAATCACCTTGTCAGGATGAAGAACCGTAAGTTGTTCGAAGGCCTCATCATTTCCTGAAAGATTAAAATCTCCGGCTATCAGTACATCCTTTTCTTTTTCATCCAAACTCTGAAAATAATCATAGACCTCATCATAATTGAAGGCCTCTGCTCTTCTCAAGCTCGAATTTTTACCAAAGATAGAGTGAGCCATAACCATTATAAAATCGAAATTTCCTATACGGAAAAAAGCTCCATAGGGAGGTCTTGTAAATCGATTCTCAGAATCAGGATAAAATCCCATGCCTCTGATCAGTTCAACTTCCTCTCTCTGCCATATATATCCGTAATACTCCTTATAGCTACTGTCTCCTTCAGCATATGGAGATATGTGGTAATCCCATTTTTTCCCTGTACTTTTTTGTAGAGCATCTGCCAGCTCTTCTACTCCTCTTTTATTCATAACTTCCACTAGACCCACTAGCTGAAAATTCTTTATAGCTCCTGCCAGACCTCGATAATCCTTCTCACCCTTCCCTAACCTCAAAGTATTGAAGGAAGCGATATATTTTTCCTGAGAAAAAGTTATAAGGCTAAAAAACAGGGATAATAGTAAAATAATTTTTTTCATAATTACTCCTTTAGAAAAATAGGCAGGAGGATGGACCTCACTGCCTATTTTTGAATTATAACTATACATATAAATTAGTAGTTCTCAGGGAACATCATTCTCTCTACACCTTCAATAATTATATGCAAAATAGCCATATGAATCTCTTGAATTCTGTCCGAGGTATCTCCAGGAACTATAAACTCATAGTCACACATTCCACGAAGTTTTCCTCCGTCTTTTCCAAGGAGTAAAGTTGTTTTCATTCCTATTTTTTTGGCTGCTTCCACTGCCTTTATTACATTAGCTGAGTTCCCGCTTGTAGATATACCTATAAACATATCTCCAGGTTTCCCGAAAGCTTCTACACCTTTAGAAAAAATATAGTCAAAACCGTAGTCATTTCCTACACATGTTATGTGAGAAGAATCTGAAATTGCCAGAGCTGGAAGAGGTCTTCTCTCTTTTCTGAAACGTCCTGTAAACTCTTCTGCAAAATGCATCGCATCACAGTTACTTCCTCCGTTTCCACAGATAAGAACTTTATCCCCACCTTGGAAAACCTCAGCAAGAGCTTTGGCTACCTTGTCTGTTTCTCCTCTTTTTTCCTCATCAACTATAAATTTTTCTAACATACCTGCTAAAATTTTATACGATTCCATTAAGTTCATAGATTACCTCCAATTTAAATCTTGTGGCTTTGAATAAATTTTATAAATTTTATAATCTGCATAAGATTTCTTTTGTCTTTAGTTATAACAATCTGATATCCATCTTCTACATCGTCTATCTCTTCCAGCACTTTAAGTTCTCCATCAAGAATCTCTTTTTTAACTGAGTAATATGGAAGAATTACATTTCCTAACCCTTCTCTTGCCATACTTTTTATTATTTCAGTATTTCCAGTAACAGCAATTCTTTTGGTGAAAGCTATTTTATACTGTTTTTCGAGACTCATTATAGCGTTGTTGTTATTAGGAATATTTTTTCTTGTAATAAGAGGGTCTGAAGCCATTTTTTCCATGCTTGAGTATTCTCTTCTTCCTACAAGAACATATGGAACCATATCTACTAAAAGTGTTTCTAGATTAGGATCAGTTATATGCTCATTATCTATAATAACAATATCTAAGTTTCCTTCCTTCAGAGCTTTTAAAAGATGATCCTTAGTTGAAATTAATATTTCAAAATCAATTTCAGGATGTTTTTCTGAAAATTCCTTCATCAGTCTTGGCAGCAAAGGTTCTCCAATTACAGAACTGGCTCCTATAACTATCTTTGATTGATCGATGTTTATTATTCTAGTTATCTCTCTTTCCGCTCTTTTCACCTTGTCAAATATATCCTCTGCCATATGAAAAAGTGCTTCTCCTGCATAAGTAAGTTTTATTTTTTTAGAGCTACGGTCAAAAAGCTTTGTTTGAAGAAGATCTTCAAATTTTTTAACCTGAATAGATACTGCTGATTGATTTATATACAATCTACTTGCTGCTTTGGTAAAACTTTTCTCTCTAGCAACCTCATAAAATATTCTTAGGTAATGTAAATCCACTTTATCCTCCTGAATTTTATTCATTTTATATATCAATACTTTATCATAACATCTTTTTCAAAAAAAAAATATAGTTTAAATATATTTTTTTTATAATTAAATTCATAAAAGTTTAAAGTTCTCTGTGAACCTTCACACTTTGGACTATTCCCAACATAACAAAACTTAAAATAAGAGAACTTCCACCGTAACTCATAAGAAGGAGAGGTTTTCCCGTTACAGGCATCATCCCCATTACCATCCCCAAATTAACTATCACATGGAAAAGAAATACTCCGCCGATTCCGTAACATATGAGTTTCCCGAATTCATCTTTAGATTTATCGCCTATGTGCATTATTTGGAATATAAGAATAGCATATATCAAGAGAAGTATAGCTCCTCCAACAAGACCAGTTTCTTCTAGATATACCGAACCTATAAAATCTGTATGGGATTCTGGAAGGAATCTCAATTTACTCTGAGTACTGTTGAGTAGTCCTTTTCCATATATCCCCCCTGAACCTATTGCAATCTTTGATTGTGTCACATTCCAACCGCTTCCCAAAAGATCCGCCTCTGGATCTAGAAAAGTAAGAACTCTCTGTCGCTGGTAAGGTTTTAGAAGAAAGTTATAGGCTATCGGTACAAAGGCTGTTACTCCAGCTATTAAACTCACTACTACTCTCCAGTTTATTCCATTTATAAAAAGCACCACCAAATATATAAAAACTAGAGAAAGAGAGGTTCCTAAATCAGGCTGTTTCGCCACCAGCAAAAATATAGGAATGATATGGAAAAAAGAAAAAAACATTTTTTTAAATCCGTCATTTCTATTCTTAATATAGTTATCTACTAGATAATCTGAAAATGTGAGAACTATCATAATCTTTGAAAATTCTGAAGGTTGAACAACAATAAATCCCAGATCTATCCAACGCTGTGCACCCAATCTCTTAATTCCAAAAATAAAAACAGAAAGAAGTATTAGAATATTAAGTAAATATATCAGTTTGCTGTATTTAGAATAATACCTGTAATCAATTACAGAAAAAACTACATAGGCACCTATTCCTATAATCCCAAATATAATCTCTCTGTAAAAGAAACCTAAAGTCCTTTGGGCAGTTGTGCTATATATACTTATAAGACTCAAACAGAGTATACAAAGGGCATTTACCATAAGAGTATAACTCACTCTTTTTATTTTTTTGACTCCTGCTATTTTTTCCATACCCTATACCCCAGTAGATCCGAAGCCTCCTGAGCTTCTTTCTGTTTCTCCAAGCTCGTTACACTCTTCAAAACTCATCTGATAGACTTTTTGAATTACAAGTTGAGCTATTCTCTCCCCATTTTTAACCTCAAAGGGCTCTGAACTAAGGTTTACTAGTATTACCTTAATCTCTCCACGGTAATCTGAATCTATTGTACCAGGAGAGTTCAGAAGGGTTATTCCATTTTTTATAGCAAGACCGCTACGGGGTCTAACCTGTACCTCATAACCTTTAGGTATCTCCATTTTTATTCCTGTTGGAATAAGGGCTCTCTCTAATGGTTTTAAGACAACACTTTCTTCTAGAAGGGCTCTTACATCCATTCCTGCAGATTCCTCTGTCATATACTGAGGGATTAAAACTCCCTCTGATTTTATTATTTTCACTTTTACCTTTTCCACATTTTCTCCTATTCTATATCACCTAAGACAGATACTGAGTATCCCTCTTTCTTAAATAATTTCTCTGCCAGTCTTTTTACATCTTCTATATCTATTTTAGAGATTATCTCTATAACCTCTTCAACTTCTATTATTCTACCGTATAACTGATAAGAGTTCCACATTCTCACCATTTTTCCTCTGCTGTTTTCCAGGGCAAAAGTGAGTGAGCTTATTATCTGATTTTTTGCTCTTTCCAGTTCTTCCAGAAGTATACCCTCTTTCTTAATCAGTTCAAGTTCCTCCTGGATAAGCTCTATAACTTCACGATAGTTTTCTTTGGAAGTTCCTGCATATATTGTAAATGCTCCCCCTTCCTCAAAATTTGTAGAGTAACAGTAAACTGAATATACCAGCCCACGCTCTTCACGAATCTTTTGGAAAAGTCTAGAACTCATGTTTCCACCCAATATATCAGCTAAAATACCCATAACATATCTGTCTTCATGTCTCGTAGACAATCCCTCAGTATTAAAGCACAGATGCACCTGATTACAGTCTTTTTTTAGGATATTTTCTCCTGTGGAAAGAGTGAAATCTGAAGCTATCTCCCTTCTCGCACCTCTTTCCTCCATCTTACCAAAACTATCTTCTAGAAGCTGTTCCACTTCCTGAAAATCAAAATTTCCTGCTATCGATATTCCTATATTTTCAGGACAGTATTTGCTATTAAAATAATTCATAAAAATATTTTTGTCTATATTTTTAAGTGTTTCTTCGCTCCCAAGAATATTATTTCCATACTCGTTTTTTAAGAGAAAAGAGATATTTTCGTCATGTATTGTCTCTTCAGGGATGTCTTGATACATCTTAATCTCTTCCAAAATTACATTCCGCTCTTTTTCTAAGTTTTCCTCGGTAAAAGTTGAATTTAGGAACATATCTGCAAAAATATCTATGGCTACTGGAAGTTTGCTAGAAAGCATTTTCACATAATAGCAAGTAGTGTCTCTGCTCGTATAGGCATTCATATTTCCACCGTTATAGTCGATTATTTCCGATATCTCTTTGGCAGAACGCTTCTCTGTTCCCTTGAACATCATATGTTCAATATAATGAGAGATTCCCTGCTCGTGTGGATATTCGTTACGGGCTCCTGTTTTCACAAAAATTCCCATTGTAAAACTCTGTATATCTGATACTTTCTCCATAAGGAGAGGTATTCCATTGCTTAATTTTTTAATTTCTATCAATTTTTTCTCCTTTTTTAATATTCAGCTTTATTTACAAAATAGATTCCTAGAGACAGAAAAAGGAGATTAGGTATCCAGTTTCCTATAAAGGGATCTATAAATCCGTTTTTACTTATAGCCTCAAAAACTCCGCCCATAAGATAATATCCGTAACCTAAGATTATAGAAATTCCTATACTCATTGCAGAAGCACCTCTCACATAACGACTTCCTAGAGCCAGACCCATAAAACAAATTACAAAACTTGCAAAAGGGTAAGAGTAACGTTTAGCTATTTCCTGGATGTATTCCTTTGTATCTCCTCCGACAGCCTTTATATCTTTTATCGTCTCTTTTAGTTCTTTGTTGGTAAGAGTTCTAGAGTCTTTTTCCAGAGTAATAAACTCTTCAGGTGCTGCATCAAACTTCACCTCTTTAAAGTTTTTAACACCTAGGGTCTCTTTTCCATTGTTTTCTGTAATATTAGCTTTTTCTAAAATCCAGACATTGTTGTCTCTGTCATAGATTCCTTTTGGAGCTGTGATTATTCTCTTTATCTCTGTGAATTCAGGATTCAGCTCTATAAACTGGATATTTCTTCCATACCCATCTTCTCTGTTTATAAGACCCATATAATATACATAGTCTCCTTTACCACGAAGAAAAGCTTTTTCCTTTACAACAGGTATCTCCCTATCTCCCTTTGAACCTCTCAATATTCTGGTCTGCTCATAAAATTTAGGAGCTATTCTGTCACTGAGAAAGAATATCCCCATTGAAACTAAAAAGGATATGATTACAGGAAAAATCATTATCCTCTTAAAGCTGATTCCAGAGGTTTTAAGGGATATTATCTCTAGATTGCTCGCCATAACATTCATAGAAATAAGTCCCCCAAGCAAAATAGAAAGAGGGGCTACGTCTATTATTATTCTGGGAAGAAGAGCCACAATATAAAGTATGGAATCTCCCCCAGCCATTTTTCCGTCACTTACAAGTTTTACTATTCTAAATATCTGACTGAGAAGAAATATATTTACAAAAGCCACAAGACTCAGAAGAAAAGCTTTTAAAAATCCTTTACATATATGAATATCTATTTTTTTCATCTACATCACCTTGGCCTTGTTTCTGTATAAGGTATATGTTACTATCCCTAAAATTATATTTGGAGTCCAAACTCCTGGAATAACCGGAATCTTTCCCCGACCAGCCATAACCAGCCCTAAATTGAGGATAATTATATATAGAAAAATCACCAAAATACTTAGAGCAAAGTTGGTTCCCTTTCCACTACGGTGATGACCGTTGGAAAGGAGGAATCCCAATACCGCCAAAAGAATTGTAGACAAAGGTACCGCAAGTTTCTTATTTATCTCTACTCTGTAAGCCAGTTTTCCACGGTTGTCCTGATTCTTATAATTTCTTATAAGTTCCACTATTCCTGTGGTCTCTATATCTGTCACCTTGAGTTTCATATCCTTTGTGTAGGCTGATAGAGGAATGGCTTTTTCTCCGAACTCACCTTGAATCTCTTTGCTACCATTTTTATCAAATTTCAGAAATTCAGCATCACTTATAATCAGAGCATCATTTTTCCATTCAGCTTCTTTCCCAGCAAGTACAGTGGGGAAAGGTGATGCCTCATCCCTCTGAAAAAAAAGAACTCCCTTGGCAATCCCTTCTTTTCTCTCTATCTTATCTATATAGATACTGAACTGATCCACATCATCCATGAGAACTCTCTCTTCCATCTGAAACACAGGATTCTCTGCTGCTATTTTCAGAGTAAGATATTGGAGTTTCTCGAAGGATTTTGGAATTATGCTTTCCTGAAGAAAAAATATAAAAAGAGTTGCCACTCCAGATAGGAGAAGTATCGGTCTCAAAGTTTTTTTAATTCCCATTCCCATTGAAGCTATGGCTATACTCTCACTATTCCTTGTGAATTTTGAAAAAGTAACCATAACTCCTAAAAATATTCCCATGGGAATAGTCTGCGAAAGAATAGGAGGAAGGTAGAAGGAGAGAAGTCTCAGAGTATCTATTAGGGATATTCCTCTCACTATTATATTTTCCATCATAGCCACAATTATATCTATGAGAAATATAAAAGTAAAGATAGAAACTCCCATCATTACAGGCATTTTTAACTCATCAAGAATATATCTTTCTATTATCTTCATAAAATTCTCCTAGAAAATCTTTTTTATATATTTGTCTACCAGTCTGTTTTTTTTCATTTCATCAATTTTCAGTTTGGCTTCCTCTGGAATATACTGGTAGAAAACGTGAATCCATTCATCGTATCTCTCTAGCACTACACTTTTTTCACCCAATTTTTTGTAATCAGCATCTTTCTTTGCCATGAAATTGTATCCAGTAATAAGAACCAAAACAACTAAAATTCCCTTTATTCCAGAGATAATCCCCCCACCTAATCTAGTGAGAAGACCCTTGTCCTGACTTTTGAAAAAAGCATTTAAAAGTGATGTAAATATCATCAAAAAAATATAGAGGCATATAAAAATCGTTATATATATAAACAGATAGTTATCTTGTGCTATATTTTTATGTAAAAAATTCATAACCATAGGAGTAAAACGTCCAGCAAAATAGAAGTTCCCTATAACTCCAAATATAGTTATAAACTCAACAAAAAACCCCATTCTCAATCCTGATATAACGTACATCAGTAGTATTGCCAGGATTACCAAATCAACATACACTTAGTTTTCCACCACCTTAACCCAGAGAGCTTTTAGGTATAATGACTCTGGGATATGCAGTATCCATGGATGGTCTTCCGGCTGATAATTAACACCTATAACCTGAAGAAGTTTTCCATTCGCAGAAGCTGCCATTCTTGTAACTTCTATAAGGTCTTGAAGTGAAAGGTGGTAAGCACACGTGATGACTCCCAATACTCCTCCCTTATCCATCATCTTAAAACTCTGATTACATAGGTCATAGAAGAAATCTCTTCCTCTGTGAACATCTATTCTCTTTTTTACAAGAGATGGAGGGTCCAAAGTTATAATATCATATTTGTCTCCTCTTTCTGCCATAGTTTTCAGAAGCATAAATGCATCTCCTTCCGCAGTAGAAAAATCTCCCTCGAACTCATTTAGCTTGTAGTTTTCATTGCACAGGTAAAGAGCATGGGGCTCTTTGTCCACTGCCACTACTTTTTTTGCTCCTTCTTTTAAGGCTGCAATAGAGAATCCTCCACTGCTTGAGAATACATCCAGGAATCTTGTCTGCTCATTGATATAAGGTCTTATGAATTTTCTTGAATCTCTCTGATCCAGGAAGAAACCTGTTTTTTGACCGTCAACTATATCGATAGTATATTTAAGCCCGTTGTCTTCCATCACTATCTTTTCAGGAATAACTCCATAGATAACTCCTGTCTTCTGCTCTACTCCCTCTATTGTACGGCTCTCTACATCACTTCTCTCATAGATTCCCTTTGGTTTGAAAACTTTTTTTATCGCATTGATTATTTCCTGTCTCATAGAATCTATTCCCGAGTTTCTGAACTGTACAGAGATATATTTATCAAACTTGTCTATTATAAGACCTGGTATTCCATCGGCTTCTGAGTAAAATGCTCTTACGCAGTTTGTTTCCTCTGCTAGATGTTTTCTCTTTTCATAGGCATTTTTTATCTTCCCAAGTATAAATTTAGCATCTACTGTTTCTTCTTTCACTGTTAAAATTCTAACAAAAGCAGACGTTTCCTCTGTTACATAACCTCTAGCTATGAATCTCAGATCCTTCATACATACATCTACTATATCCCCGTTTTTTACAGTTCCATTGATAGATTGTATTTCATCTTTAAAAACATTGGGATAAAAATTAAGTATTTTTTTTTCTTTTCCCTCTTCTAATATTATTCTTGCCATTTTCTCTCCTTCTGCTTTTTTTAAAATTTTATCAAATATATACTCTAGGAAGTCTCTTTCCTATTCCGGTCAGTATCTCATAGGTAGAACACCCTATTATAACTGATTTTTCAACTATGTCCTCACCTATACATAAAACTTCCATTCCAACTTTTGCTTTATCCTTTATAGTTTCCGGGATCTTCACCATACACATATCCATACAAATTTTGCCTATGATTGGGCATTTTTCTCCCATTATAGTTACATATCCTCTATTGGAAAGTTCTTTTCTGAACCCGTCTGCATATCCTATGGATAGGGTTGCAATAGTTTCTCCTACCTCTCCAGTGGCTGTTCTTCCATACGAAATATCCATCCTCTCTTTCAGTGTTTTTAGAAAAAGTATTCTGGTTTTTAAGGAAAACACATTGTGCATCCCCTCTATTTTTCTGTCACCTAATATCCCATAGAGAGCTATTCCCGGTCTCACATGAGTTCCCAGAAAATATTCTGAATAGTTGATTATTCCTCCGCTGTTAAGCATATGGATATACTGAAGACCTGTTCCTAAAAATTTTTGAAATAATTCTATCTGGTTAAGAGTATATTTCCTAGATTTTTCTGAGTCCTCATCTGATACTGAAAAATGAGAGTAGACCCCCACTATTTTGGGAGTCTCACTTTCTCTGTAATCTTCAATTATCTCCAGTGCTTCTTCGGGGAGAAATCCAACTCTTCCCATACCTGTCTCTACTGCCATATGTACCAGAATCGGAAGTTTTTTTTCTCTTATTTTTTCTATCTGATCCCGAGAATTTATTGTAATCTGGATATTCAGTTTATGAGCCTGTTCCAGATCCTCATAATAAACTCCTCCCAGCACAAGAATATCTTTTTCTATCCCTTTTTCACGGAGTTCAACAGCTTCTTCCATAGTGGCCACTGCAAATATCTCAATACCTTCACGGATAAGCTCCTGCACAATTCTAAGAGCACCCATTCCATATGCATCAGCTTTTATTACAGGAATAATCTCGGATTGGGTGAGGCTCTTTATAGTATTCAGATTTTTTACTAAATTTTTTAGGTTTATCTCCACCCACGCTCTCATTACCTCTCCAATCTTAGTGGCTTATACCACTATCTTCTCTTCATAATCTTCATCTTCATCTTTAAATTCTATAGTTCCCTTTCCATCTCTGTCCTTATCCATCAGATAAACCAATGGAGCTGCAACGAAGATAGATGAATAAGATCCCGCTAAAATTCCTACAATTAGAGTGACAATAAAGGTCTTCAGTGAATCTCCACCGAATATAAGTATTGCCCCTGCTGCAAGAAGAGTTGTTACCGATGTATTGATAGATCTTATCATAACATCGTTTAGACTTATATTGAGTATCTCTCCAAATGTAGCTCCTCTTTTCTCTTTTTCTTTCAGTTTCTCACGGATTCTGTCATAAATTATGATAGTATCATTGATAGAATATCCTAAGATAGTCAAGGTAGCTGCAATAAATTCAGTATTTATCTCATACCCTAGAAGAGCTATCACTCCTAGAGCTATAACAACATCATGAATAAGTGTAAGTATTGCACCTATAGCAAATTTAAATTCATATCTCATGGTAATATAAAGAGTTATAAGTATGCTCCCTATAATAATTGAATATAGAGCGGCATTTTTTAGATCTTTTCCTACACTGGCTCCAACTTTTTCAGTTTTCTCCAGAGAGTATTCTCCCATCCCTTTCATCTTCTCTATAAACTCTTCCTTAACCTCTTCCTTCATCTCTTGAGTTCTTATAATCACAGTATTATCCTCTGAGATCTGAACTTTTCTAGATCTAGAATCTAGCTGAGGTATCTCACGTGCAATCTCATCTAGTTTACCGTTTACTTTAGGAAGATCTATAGCTTCCTGAAATTTCATCTGAAAAAGGTTTCCACCTGTAAAATCTATTCCGTAGTTAAGTCCCTTAGTTAAAAGTATCCCTAGAGATAAAACAACAAATACAGCACTTATCGAAACATAAAGTTTACTTCTCTTTATTATATCTATGTTACGCATTCTTCTCTCCTCCCTTTATTCCAAAGAGCTTCGGTGTATTGAGTCTGAAGATCTCTACAAAGGCAACAAGCATTGCTTTTGTTAGGGTAAGAGCTGTGAACATCGATGCTATGGCACCTATTGTCAGCGTAACTGCAAATCCCTTTACTGCTCCTGTTCCAAATATAAATAGTATAGCTGTTATTATAAGTGTTGTCACCTGTCCATCAAAGATAGAGGCAAAACCTTTACTGAATCCTGAATCTATGGCTCCCATTATACCATTTCCTAATTTCAGTTCATCCTTTATTCTTTCGAAAATGATTACATTGGCATCTACTGCCATTCCAATCGACAGGATAACTCCGGCAATTCCAGGTAGTGTAAGTGTAGCATCTATAAAGTTCAAAGTTCCGAAAGTAATGAGTCCGAAAGAACCTAGGGCAAGTATAGCTACTATTCCAGGAAGTTTATAAAGTATTACCATAAATATTCCTATAAGAACTATAGCCAGTTGTCCTGCCTTTATACTCTTGGCTATGGATTCATCTCCTAGAGATGCTCCTACTGTCCTTGTTTCAACTATCTCTGCTTTTACTGGAAGAGCTCCTGCATTGAGCAGGGTAGCTGTAGCCTTGGCTTCATCCACAGTATAGTTTCCTGTAATAACTCCGTTACCACCAGGGATTTCAGAATTTATTGTAGGCGCTGTCTGAACCGCTCCATCCAGTGTAATTGCCAGTTGTTTACCTATATTAGTTCTTGTTATATCTGCAAATCTTACCGCTCCCTCATGAGTCATCTCAAACTGAATTTGCGGTCTTCCAAGATTATCATAGGATACGTCAGCTTTTTTAAGAGCTGATCCTGTAAGAAGAGTCTCCCCCAGAGATCCATCCTTATTCATGATCTTAAACTCCATAAGAGCTGTTTTTCCTATCATTTTAACAGCTTCTTCTGTATTTGAAATTCCAGGAAGTTCAATTATAACCCTGTTTCCTCCTGTTTTCTGAACCACTGATTCAGCAACTCCCAGACCGTTAATTCTTCTATCCAGAACTTCTACAAGTCTGTCCATAGCTTCCCCGTCCAGTGCAATTTCCTCTTGATTAGCTTCTAAAACTGCATAAACTCCACCTTTTAAGTCCAATCCCAACTTAATAGGCTTTTTAAATGTTAGCCATGCTGCTCCAAAAACTACTGCCAGTACAAACAACAGCTTGACTAATGTATTTTTTCTCATAATCCCTCCATCCTATTTTTTTATCTTTTGCTATCCAGAAAAGCTTGGAGTATTATGGCTGCTGCCACTTTATCCACCACCTTACGCTTTTCCAGTGCCCCCTTGCTTCCCATTTCTGTAAGAATTCTGTCAGCAGATACAGTTGTAAGCCTCTCATCTACCTCGAATATCTCTAGATTTGGTATATTTCTCTTTAATTTTTCAATGTATTCCCTAACTTTTTCAGCTTGTCTTTTCTCTGTTCCATCTAAGCTTTTAGGGATACCTACCACAAGCTTTTTGGTATTCTCCTGCTGACAGAGCTCTTTGATTCTTTGAACAGACTTTATTTTTTTTCTATCAATGACCTCTAGGGGAGTTGCCAACATCCCCATTATATCTGATCTGGCAACTCCTATTCTTACATCTCCGATATCCAGAGCTATATATTTTTTTAACATTACAGTCCCTTCTCTATAAGGGCTCTTACTGCCTTCATAGCTTCTTCAACCTTGTCTCCGTCTTTTCCTCCGGCCTGGGCAAAGTCAGGTCTTCCTCCGCCTTTTCCTCCAGCTATTTCTGCAGCTGTTCTAGCCAGATCTCCAGCTTTCAGTTTTCCAGTCAGATCCTTTGACACACCCACAGCGAATACAGCCTTCTCTACATTACTTCCCAGAGCTACAACACATGTTGGGAATTTGTCCTTCGCTTTATCCACTATCTCTCTCAGGTAATCTGCATCCTTTCCTACGAAAGTCTTAATCAGAACTTTTACTCCACCTATCTCTTCTACTGAATCAAACATTGAGTTAGCTTCAAATCCAGCTATCTTAGATTTTAATTTTTCTATCTCACGATTCCCCATCTTTATCTGATCCAGCATAGCCTCTACTCTCTCTTCCAGAGAATCTAGATCTGTCTTCAGGGCTTTTGCTGCCTTTCTTGCCACTTTCTCATAGTGGAAGAAAGATTCGTAGGCTTTAAATCCTGTCTGAGCCTCTATTCTTCTAGTTCCTGCTGCAACTCCAGACTCACTTACTATGTTGAATATAGCTATCTGAGATACGTTGTCTACGTGAGTTCCACCGCATAGTTCCACAGAGTAATCCCCAATTGCTGCGACTCTTACTCTATCTCCGTATTTATCTCCGAAAAGAGCTGTAGCCCCTATTTTTTTGGCTTCTTCCATTCCCATCTCTCTTACGTTCATATCTAAAGCTTCAGCTATTTTAGTATTGATTATTTTCTCAATATACTCTATCTCTTCCTCTGTTAGAGCCTCATAGTGAGTAAAGTCAAATCTCAGTCTTTCATCATCCACAACTGATCCAGCCTGCTGTACATGAGAACCTAATACATCCTTTAGAGCTTTGTGCAGAAGGTGAGTTGCAGTGTGATTTTTAGCTATGTTAGATCTTCTGAATCCATCCACTGAAAGGTGGTAAATCTCTCCCTCTTTAGGAATTTCTCCCTCTACCACTTCTACTATATGCATATAGATATCTTTTTGCTTTTGTACATCTAGAACCTTACAAGTAACTCCAGGAGCAGTTATAACTCCACCGTCTGCCACTTGACCTCCTGATTCAGCATAGAAAGCAGTTCTATCAAAGATAAGAGTCAGTTTTCCATCTTCTCTCTCACGACAGCTCAGAAGTTTTCCAGTTGTTTTCAGATGGCAGTAACCTAAGAACTCTGTTACACCGTGGTTATCATAGAACTCTTCTAGGAAAGAATCCTGACCTTTTTCCATGATTACCTTTCTAGCTGAACGAGCTTTTTCTCTCTGCTCTTCCATCTTCTCATCAAATTCAGATTTCAGAAGAGTTACTCCTTCGTTTTCACAGATCTCTTCGATAAGCTCAAACGGGAATCCATATGTGTCATAAAGTCTGAAACTTACCTCTCCAGAAAGTTTTTTATCTCCAGAGGCCTTAAGTTTTTTGATTTCCTCATTTACAAGGTTAATTCCTTGATCCAGAGTTTTAGAGAAAGTTTCTTCCTCTATCTTTACTAGCTTCTTAATATGCTCAAGGTTGCTCTTTAGCTCAGGATACGCCTCTCCCATAAGCTCTACAACTCTGTCTACCATTTTATACATAAACAGCTCTTTACATCCTAGGAGTCTTCCGTGTCTTACGGCTCTTCTCAGGATTCTTCTCAGTACATAACCTCTACCCTCATATGATGGCATAACTCCATCATTGATAAGGAAAGTTACAGCTCTACTGTGATCAGTTATAACTTTCAGAGAGAAATCTTTTTCTGGACTATCTCCGTATTTTGTATCCGTAAGCTCCCCAGCTCTCTCAAGAATAGGGAAAAGAAGGTCAGTTTCAAAGTTGTTAGACTTTCCTTGTACCATAGCAGTAACTCTCTCCAGTCCCGCTCCAGTATCTATATTTTTCTTTGGAAGAGGCTCTAGAGATCCATCTTCCATTCTGTTCCATTCAGTGAATACCAGATTCCAAATCTCTATAAATCTGTTATCTGTTCCTTCGTCTCCAAGTTTAGAGTTATGATCTCCTCCATACTCAGGTCCTAGATCCACGTGTATCTCTGAACATGGTCCGCATGATCCAGTAGGTCCTGCTGCCCACCAGTTTTCGTCCTCTCCCATTCTAACTATACGTTCTTTTGGGAAGTTACACTTTTCTATCCAAAGCTTTTCAGCTTCATCATCAGTTGTGAATACCGATACCCACATCTTATCTTTAGGAAGTCCAAGTACCTCAGTTACAAACTCCCATGACCAAACTATAGCTTCCTCTTTAAAGTAATCTCCGAAAGAGAAGTTTCCAAGCATTTCAAAGAATGTGTGGTGTCTTGCTGTTCTTCCTACGTTATCTAGGTCATTAGTTCTGATACACTTCTGATAAGTGGTGATTCTTGGGTATGGTGCTTCTTTCTGCCCTAAAAAGTAAGGCTTAAAAGGTACCATTCCAGCCACTGTAAGTAGCAGAGTAGGATCATCTGGAATCAGAGAAGCTGATTCATAATGTCTGTGTTTCTTAGCTTCAAAAAATTCTATAAACTTTTTTCTTATTTCGTTTCCTGTTAACATATTGCACTCCTTTGTTTTCTAATCTAATTTGAAATTCTCTCCCAGATAAACTCTTCTAGCTGTTTCATCAGCTTCAATCTCTTTGGGAGTTCCCTTTATAAGAACTTTTCCATTGGCCATTATATAGGCTTTATCCGTGATACTGAGGGTTTCTCTTACCGAGTGGTCTGTAATAAGTATTCCCAGCCCTCTCTCCTTAAGATAACGGATTATCTGTTGAATATCCTCAACCGCTATTGGGTCAACCCCTGCAAATGGTTCATCTAGAAGTATAAAATCTGGATTGTTAGCTATGGTACGGGCTATCTCCACACGTCTTCTCTCTCCCCCTGAAAGGGCATATCCCAGTGATTTTCTCACATGGGTAAGCTTAAATTCTTCCAGAAGTTTTTCCATTATCTCATTCTGTTCCTGCTTACTGTGGTTTTTCATTTCCAGTATGGCTAAAATATTTTCTTCCACAGTAAGGTTTCTGAAAACCGAAGGCTCTTGAGCCAGATATCCTATTCCCATATCTGCACGTTTATGGATAGGTTCCCCTGTTATCTCTTTTTCATTGCAGAAAACTCTTCCATTATCAGGTTTTACTATTCCGGTTATCATATAGAAGGTGGTTGTTTTTCCAGCTCCATTAGGTCCCAGAAGACCTACAATCTCACCTTTGGCAACCTCTATACTCACACCATCTACTACTTTTCTGCCCTTATATGATTTTGAAAGCTCTTCTGCTACTAAATTTATCATATAATCTCCTCTTTATTAAGGTTTTATTTTGTAATCTACAACCACATCTCCTGTGGCATTTATCTTTTTAGTTGTGGCATTATACGTGGCTTCTTGGGATTTCACTACTGCATCTGGAGAATCTATTACAACATTCCCCTCTAGTTTCACACTGTTTTCAGCCTTTAGAACCGTACCTTTTCTCCCTGTCGCAACTGTTTTTCCCTTTTCAGGGTTTTCATTTACTATCACCACATCATTATTAAGATATATTATATCTTTATCCATATGGAACTCTGCACGCTCTGATGTAACTACAGTTTCTCCCTTTTCAGGGTCTTTCATAACTATTTTCACACCTCTGTCACTTATGGCTATATTGTTGATTAGATTTATATCTCCGTATTTGGAATACATAGTTACATTTTCTTGGGTAATTGTAGAATCCTTCAGTAGTTCTACCCTCTCAGCACTGTATTTTTTATCCTTTTTTTTCAGGTGAACTCTTAGTTGCTCTCCATTATACTGGGTTATTTTCCCATTGTCCAAGGTTTTTCCTTTTGCCTTCCCTAGAAAGTCTATAATCCCTTTATGAAGATTCCCCTGAATCCTGTCAGCCCGGAACTCTTCATTATTATCAGTGGAGAGATTTATCTTTCCTCCTGTTATATTTCCATCCTTGTTATTTATGGAAATATCCTTTCCAGTTCCCTGGATATTACCCTGGATAAGCTGATAGTCTCCCTTTGCTTCCATTTCTTCATCTTTCGCATTGTATCGCAGATCATCACCTTTAAGGGTTGATTCTCCGTCAGATACTACACCCTTTTTCTTCAATTCTATAATCTCATTCTCATAATCATATATTACATCTTGAGAGCTGGCACTATAACTTTCCTCTTCCCCTGCAAAATCCTTACCTCTAAGTTTTTTGATTTTAGTTTCTATCACAGGTTCTCTTATTAAAAAATTTGATTTCTTTAAAGCTGAAACTATATTTACTTTTTCAGGAATGGTTATAGTTTCATTCTTGAAGCTGTATTGTGCTTTGTTTGCTTCTGTGGAATATTCTCCGAACTTCATTTTTACATCGTGTAGTAGATTGAAATATTCATCTTTTTTGATTTCTCCACGTTTACCACTTACTATGAGCTGATCCTTTTCATTCTGAAGGAGAACATCCTTTTCTAGAGTTCCCATTCCAGTCAGAGAGTTATACTTTAGTCCTGTCCAGGTAACTACGTTGTCTCCGTTATATAGGGTGAAGAGAGAATCACTTTTGAAATCCCCTGTAACTCCTGAATAAGTGGCTGTCTTAGAAAGTAAAGCATCTCCACTTTCAGAATCTTTTACGGTATATTCTCCAGGTATTGTGAAAATCTGATTTTCATCCTGGAACTCCACTAGCTCAGTATTGAAAACTTTTTTATCACTTAGGATTTCTGCACCCTTCATAATACCTTTTTTATCTTCCATACTGTAATCTAAGAAATTTCCTTTTCCTGAATAGTCAGGAGTTTTAAAAGTGAAGCTGTCTTCTATTTTTATACGGCTATTTTTTTTGTCATAGTTTAGGTGGGAAGTCTTCAGTTCTCCATCTTTTCCAGTGTAATGGACCTCTCCCTCTTCACCGTAAAAATCCAGTATCTCACTTTCTACGTTATAAACTGCACGTTCTCCAAGGAGTTTCCCTTGTGTTTCTGAAGTTAGAGCTACATTTCCAGTAATAGTCAGCTCTTTCGTATCGGGGCTATATATTCCATTATCCCCTGAAAAATAGTTAATTCCATTGTCTCCCGCTATTTTTCCCTTTATATATATGAGTTCTGACCCCTGTTTTTTCTCGATATTTTCCATTTTTATTTTGTAGCCATTTGCTAGAATTTCTACATTTTGGCTGATAAGCATCGTATCCAGTTCTTGATTATAATAGAATTTCTCTGCCGATAAAATCGCCTTTCCATAATAAATTTTATATGGAAAATAGCTCTCTACTATTTTATCTTTTAGATCGTAGTTTAGCTGCTCGAAATCTCCGCTTAGAGACTCCTGAAATTGCTCTCCCAGATCCTTTCCTAGAAGCTTCACATTCTCCTTAAGGACAGCCTTTTTTGTAGCATCGTTGTAATCCGCCATATCTCCTGTTACCCTTATCTTGTCATTTTCCAAAACCACATTTTTTCTCAGTTCGATATAGCTCATCTTGCTGTCTGTTTTGAAATTATCTCCTGCAAGGGAGAATTTCAATTCCTTGTTAGTGGCAGAAACAGGTTTTGTTGAAACCAGTTCATCTTTTACCTTGTCATAGTCTATCTCTTCTGCCTTAAAATTCCAGCCGTTGGCACTTTCTCCCAAAATGTTGGATTTTAAAGCCAGGTTTCTTGCCGCATCCAAAAATGCATTATCTCCTGAAAGTATCATATCTTTTAGGAAAGCTTTGGCTCCTAAGAATTTATTCTCATTTTTATCTACATAATCTATCTGTTTTTTGGCATCGATTTTAAATCCGTCACCTTGGTACTTTACATCTCTCGTTTCCACTATGTTTTCCGCAGGCTTCATCCCTGTTTCATCCCTGTAATAGTTCAGATAACCTAGGATTACAATCCCTATTCCACCTGCAATATAGAGTTTTTTTCTATCCATCTTCCCTCTCTCCTAAACTGAATTTTTTTACCCTAAAATATTTTTTAGTTCATTCAATTTCATAAAAGCCTCCATAGGGGTCAGAGAATTGAGATCCAGTTCACCTATTTTAGCTAAAACTATCTCCTCGTTTCTTTTAAACTCCTGTTTTTCATGGATTTTTTCTGATTTTTCAAGATTTTCCTGTTTTTTCTCCAACGGAGTATCTGCTCCGAAAAGGTTCAGCTGTTCCATCCCTGTTTTTATCTCTATTATCTCTCTTTGATTTTCCAAAATATTTAGTATCTCTTTGGAACGCTTCAGAAGTTCCTTTGGTAACCCTGCAAGTCGAGCAACCTCTATCCCATAGGATTTATCGGCTCCACCTTTCACTATTTTCCTTAGAAAAACTATCTCTTTTTCCTCTTTGACCTCTATCCTAAAATTGACAACTCCTCGGAGTTCTTTTTCTAGTTGTGTCATCTCATGGTAGTGAGTTGCAAATATTGTTTTAGCACCTACTTTGTCATGGATGTACTCTGTAATAGAAGTAGCTATCGAAATTCCGTCAAAGGTAGAAGTTCCTCTTCCTATTTCATCTAAAATAATAAAGGAATTTTCTGTGGCCGAATTGAGAATATTTGCCATTTCGCTCATCTCTAACATAAAAGTCGATTGTCCTGTGAGTAGATCATCAGAAGCTCCAATCCTTGTAAATATCTTATCAGTAAGAGGAATCTTTCCATAATCTGCCGGTATATAGCAACCGATATGTGCCATAATCAGTATTAGAGCTCCCTGCTTCATATAAGTTGATTTTCCTGACATATTAGGTCCTGTCAGTACTATTATATTTTCTTTTTCATTCAGGAAAAGATCATTCTTTACAAACTCAGATTTTTTTATAAGGGCCTCTACCACAGGGTGTCTGCCTCCTACTATTTCCAGTTCGAAACCTGAACCTATTTCTGGCTTCACATAACCATTTCTTATAGCTATTTCTGCAAAGGCTGTGATTACATCTAGATATGCAAGTTTCCCTGCTAAATCCTGAAGCTCCTTCTGGTACTCTTTTAAAGTTTCTGAAAGTTCCTTGAATATCGTATACTCCAGTGTTTCTATACGCTCTTTTGCATGAAGAACTTTTTCTTCATATTCTTTTAAATCGGGAACTATATATCTCTCTGCATTAGACAGAGTCTGTTTACGAATATAGTCCTGTGGAACCATATCTCTGTTTGAATTTGTGATTTCTATAAAATATCCAAAGACTTTATTAAATTTTATCTTCAGTGTTTTTATACCTGTTCTCTCTCTCTCTCGGTTTTCAATGGTAAGGATATAATCTTTTCCTCTGGTAGAAATTTGGTGGAGATGATCCAGTTCTTCTGAAACTCCCCTTCTTATCATTCCTCCCTCACGGATGGAGAAAGGGGGTTCATCTACCAAGGTTGATTCTATCAAACTATAAATCCCAGAAAGTTTTTCCATATCTAGGCTAAGAATCGAGTTTTCATTCAATATATGATAGATTTCTAAAGCTGTAAATACTGATTTTTTTAGGGCCACGATATCTTTTCCGTTCTCGGTTCCCATTATGAGTTTCCCCAGTATTCTCTCTATATCATAGACATTTTTTAGTTTCTCCAGTATCTCTTCTCTCAGAAGGGGATTACGGATAAAAAACTCCACATGATTCTGACGTTTCTCTATCTCTGTAATATTTCGGAGAGGGTTTTTGATAATTTTTTTCAGATTTCTGCTTCCCATGGAGGTTTTGCACCGATCCAGAACCCAAAAAAGAGTTCCGTATGAACTTCGATCCCGACTATTTTCAACTATTTCTAGATTTTTCTGAGTTGTATAGTTGAGTTCCACTATCTCTTCAGAGTTCTGATACTCTATTTTTCCTGCTGGAATAGAGTTACCTTTCTGTTGTTCCAAAGCATATTTGAGCGTCAGGGCTGCTCCATGGATTGCTAGCTCTTTCCCACGCATATTGAAACTCTCTAGAGATATTACTCCAAAGAATTTCTCCAAATACTCTTCACAACGTTTGGGAGCTTCTATCTCTCTCAGAAGTATATTGGTGTGAGAACCGCTGTTTTTCAGTATCTTCCCCAGAGAGTCAAAACTTTTGGAATCTGCCACTATCTCACGGGGAGATATTTTGTTTATCTCTCCTAGAAGGGATATCAGCTTCACTTCACTTGCATGGAACTCTCCCGTAGTGATATCCATGTAACCTATTCCTGCATTTTCATTCTGAATCTTTACTCCCATAAGGTAGTTATTGCTTTTTTCGTCCAGATAATCCGTATCTATTACTGTTCCCGGAGTTATCACTCTCACGACCTGTCTATCCACTATTCCCACTGCATCTTTGGGATCCTGAACCTGTTCACAGATAGCTACACTGTAGCCCTTCTCCACAAGTCTTGCAATGTAGGATGCAGATGAATGATAGGGAACTCCTGCCATGGGAATCTCTTGCCCTTTTTCACGATTTCTGCTCGTAAGGGTAAGTCCAAGTTCACGGGAGACTATCTCAGCATCTCCAAAGAACATCTCATAAAAATCTCCCAAACGGAAGAAAAGTACAGAATCCTCATGCTGGGATTTTATTCCTTTATATTGTGTCATTAATGGTGTTTCTTTTTTACTCAAACTACTCCACACTCCTATTGGATTCCCTTGCAAACTCTAAAATTTTTATTAACTCATCATAGGATAGGGCATGATTTATTCCATTTTTTACATCTGTAGCATATTTTAAGCCTTTTACATACCAACAAAGATGTTTTCTCAACTCAAAAGTAAAACTTTTTTCAGGGTTATTTTCCCTCGTCATTCTCACATGCTCTAGAGCTGTTTCTATTCTCTCTTCTAGGGTTACTGGAGTTTTTACCTCACCGTATTCCAAAATTTCACGGATTTCACGGATAAGCCACGGATTTCCGCAGATTCCACGGGCCAGCATTATTCCGTCTACTCCTGAAAGTTTTATACGTTCCAGAGCATCTTGGGCGGTAAAAATATCTCCATTTCCTATCACCGGAATAGATACAGCTTCCTTTACTTCTTTAATGAGGTTCCAGTCCGCTTTCCCAGAATATAGCTGTTCCTTCGTTCTCCCGTGAACAGTTATGTGGGTACATCCTGTTTCTTCTGCAATACGAGCTATCTCTATATGCTTTTTCTCACCTTTTATTCCCACTCTTATCTTGATAGAAATCGTGGTTTCTGGCTTAAGTTCTCTACGCATAGCCAGTAGTATTTCTCGGATATGGTCAGGATTTTCTAAAAGTGCTGCTCCATAGCCGTTTTTTGTTATTTTTGGCATAGGACACCCTGCATTGAGGTCAATATGCTTGACACCCAGAGACTCTATATATTTTGCACTGTATACTATTTTATCTATATCATTCCCAAAAATTTGTACAGCATCTCCAGGACGTATCTTCAAGAGCTGATTCAGGGTTTTATCATTCTTCATTTCCAGGGCATTTATACTTACCATTTCTGTAAACATAAGGTCCGGATTGTATTTAGAGAGTATCCCTCTAAATGTATAATCTGTGACTCCAGCCATGGGAGCTATATATATCTTCATTTTTCTTCGCCTCCATACTCGGATAATATCTTCAAATTCTAACATATTTTGTTGATTTTTTCAACGGAATGGTTTTACAAGTTTTTCACTTGACAACTTTTAATGGGTATGATATACTTATTTGTAATTGCGCATGGATAAGGTCATCAGCAACCCTATTCAGCGATTTAATTTTATTTTTACTTATATACTCGGAGGTGTTAAAATGTACGCAGTTATTAAAACTGGTGGTAAACAGTACAAAGTTACAGTAGGTGAGGTATTAAGAGTTGAGAAGCTAAATGCTGAAGTTAACGGAACTGTTGAGTTAAACGAGGTTCTTTTAGTATCTAATAACGGAGAGATCAAAGTTGGAACTCCTGTTGTTGAAGGTGCTAAAGTTGTAGCTTCAGTTGTTGCTCAAGTTAAAGGTGACAAAGTTGTTAACTTCAAATACAAGCCAAAAACTGGATACCATAGAAAGAAAGGTCACAGACAATTACTGACTGAGATCAAAATCGAAGCTATAAACGCTTAATCGATTAATTTTATGATTACAATTGAAATTTCAAAAAAAAATGGTAGTATCGTGAGATATAGAGCTACCGGTCATGCAGGATATTCCAACCATGGTGAAGACATTGTCTGTGCTGCGGCTTCTACTATTCTTCAATTCCCAATAGCAGGAATTACTGAAATCTTAGAAATTATTCCAAGATTTGAGCTTGTTGATGGAAATATTGAAGCAGATCTTAGAGGGGTGGATTATAGAGGTAGAGATAGTGAAATAAATATCCTACTAAATAGTATGGCTCTTATGTTAAGAGAATTAACAAAAGAATATCCAAAATACTTAAAGCTTGTAGAGAAGGAGGACAAATAAATGTTATTTACTTTAAATATACAACTGTTAGCTAAGAAAAAAGGACAAGGTTCTGTTAAGAACGGAAGAGATTCTAACCCTAAGTACCTTGGTGTTAAAAAATATGATGGTGAGTTTGTACTAGCTGGAAACATCATCGTTAGACAGAGAGGAACTCAGTTCATGCCTGGTAACAACATGGGAATCGGTAAAGATCATACTCTTTTCGCTCTAATCGACGGATACATCAAGTTCGAAAGACATGGAAAAGACAAAAAGCAAGTTTCAGTTTACGTAGAGAAAGCTG
>JBOFEZ010000084.1:0-19641 GCA_051648365.1 Fusobacteriaceae bacterium | reverse complement strand
GGGGAGTGAAAACTCTAATTATAGGAGGTCCCGAAGATAATGAAAGAGCAAAAATTATAGAGGAGATAAGTGGCGGAGCTGCTATCAATATTACTGGAAAACTTTCTCTTAAAGAGAGTGGAGCACTTCTTTCTAAGGGGAGATTTTTGGTAACCAATGATTCTGGACCTTTTCATATGGCAAGAGGCGTAGGCTGTAGAACTTTTGTAATTTTTGGTCCCACAAATCCAGGGATGTTTCAGCTAGGGAAAAGGGATACTCTTATATATAGAGAGGAACCCTGTTCTCCGTGCAGTCTTCATGGGGATAAAGAGTGTCCTAAAAAACATTTTAACTGCATGAGAAACCTAAAAGCTGAAGACGTGATGGCAATAATTGAAAAAATAGGAGGATAAATAATGGCAAAAGCAAAAGCATCAGAAAGTAATGACAAAGAAAAAACACTGGAATTAGCTCTGAAACAGATAAGAAAAGATTTCGGAGATGGAGCTATAATGAAACTAGGAGAGAATCAGCATATGTCTGTAGAAAGTATTCCTACAGGAAGTATAAAGTTGGATCTTGCCTTAGGAATAGGAGGAGTACCAAAAGGAAGAGTGATAGAAGTCTATGGAGCAGAGAGTTCAGGAAAAACTACAATAGCTCTGCACATAATAGCTGAGGCTCAAAAAAAAGGAGGAGTAGCTGCATTTATAGATGCCGAGCATGCTCTAGATCCTATTTATGCAAAAGCCTTAGGAGTAGATATAGATGAACTTTTAATTTCACAGCCTGACTACGGAGAGCAGGCCTTAGATATCGCTGATGTTTTGGTAAGATCAGGAGCAATAGATGTAATTGTTATAGATTCAGTCGCTGCTCTTGTGCCAAAGGTTGAAATAGATGGAGAGATGTCTGACCAGCAGATGGGTCTTCAAGCTAGACTTATGTCTAAAGCTCTCAGAAAACTTACTGGAAATATGAATAAGTCTAAAACTACAGTAATTTTCATCAATCAAATAAGAGATAAAATAGGCGGATTTGGTTTTGGACCTCAGACTACGACTACTGGAGGAAAGGCTCTTAAATTTTATGCTTCAGTGAGAATGGAAGTTAAAAGAATTGGAAGTGTTAAACAGGGAGATGAAGTTATAGGAAATGAGGTAACGATAAAAGTTACAAAAAATAAAGTAGCTCCTCCTTTTAAAGAAGCAGCTTTTCAAATAATGTATGGAAAAGGAATTTCTAGAGTTGGAGAGATTTTGGATATAGCCCTTAGTAATGATATAGTTTCAAAATCTGGAGCATGGTTTAGTTTTGGAGATATAAGAATAGGTCAAGGAAAAGAAAATGTAAAAACAAGACTGGAAACAGATGCTGATCTTCTTGCCAAAATAGAGGAAGAGGTAAATAAAGTTTTATATAAGATGGATCTCTCATCAAGTGATGAGGCAGCTGGAGAAGAGGCTGAAGATATGGTAGATGATGATTTATTATAAAATTTCAAGAAATAAAGTTTCTTTTGAAAATGGAGTTGAATTTACTTTAAGCGGAGATATAATATCAAGATTTAATCTGAAAAAAAAAGAATTTTTAGAAAATGATGAGTATATATTATTATTGGAAATAGCTTGTGAAAATTATGCCTACTACCTTCTTGGGATAAAAAATTATTTTAAAAGAGATCTTTATATTAAACTTCAAGAACGTTATAGAAATAGTGATGTAGTTTTAAAAATTTTAGGAAAAATTCTTGAAAAAGGCTATATAGACGACAATGATTCTGCTAAAAATTTTATTCTGAACCATGGAAATTACGGAGTTGAAAAACTCCGTTTTCATCTAATCAAAAAAGGTGTTTCAAAAGAAGTGATAGAAGAACTTTTAGAGGAAAGCAGAGATTCTCAACTTGAACAACTCAGAAAAATGGTAATTAAAATGCAGGATAAACCTAAAGAGAAAGTTATAGAATCTCTCATGAGGAAAGGATTCGCCTACAGAGATATAAAAGAGATACTGGAGGAGAATAGATGTTAGGGGCAATATTGGTTACAATTGTAGGTGGATTGTGTTTTATATATATAACTTTGATTTATTTAAAAAAATTGGACAAATTTCAGGAAGATGATGGAATAAAGTTGGGAAGAGAGAAACTGAAATGGCTATGTAACCAGATTCTTAAATCTATCAAGACTGAGGTTGAAGTTATTTATAGGGACTATGATAGTTATAATAGCATCGATAGGAAAGAAGGAATAGTTTTTGTAGCCAACCATAGTAGTAATTTTGATATTCCTATATTGGTGAGTGGAATACCCATAGATGTAGGATTTGTAGCCAAAAAAGAGATGGAAAAGTGGCCTCTTTATTCTCAATGGATAAAAAAATCGGGGTCGGTTTTTCTAGATAGAAAAAACCCACGTGAAGGAATCAAAGGAATTAAAAAAGCTGTGATATTGCTACAGAAAGGTCATTCTATAGTAATTTTTCCTCAAGGGAGGAGAAAAATTGGTATAGAAGAAGGTGATTTTAAAAAAGGGAGTTTTAAACTAGCTATAGATTCGGGAAGAACGGTTGTTCCCATAACTATAATAGGTAGTGATGAAATTCAAAAACCATTTTCTAAGTTAGTATGTCTGAGAAAAAAAGTTAAGATTATAATTGGGTCTCCAATTGTTTTATCCTGCTTAACAGATATTGAATTGAAAATCCTCCATAAAAAGGTTGAAAAACAGGTAATAGAAAACTATAAGGTTTTTAATGTGAAAAAAATGTAGAAATTTTTAATTTGTAATCTTTACAAAGTGTTTGACAAAATTTAAATTTTCTGATATATTATATCTATAGTGTTAAAGAGGACTTAACAAAACAATGAAAAAATAGATTATGATGAATTTTAAACAAACATTCAGGAGGAAAAAATGGACAAAATGAATCAATATTGGTCTGACTTTAAAGGTGTAGCTTGGAAAGAGGAGGTTTCAGTAAGAGACTTTATTCAAAGTAATTATACTCCATACCACGGAGATGAAAAATTTCTTTCTGGGGCATCAGAGAATACACAAAAAATATGGAATAAACTTACGGAAATGTTCAAAGTTGAAATTTCTAATGGAGTTTATGATGCAGAAACTAAAACTCCACAGGCTATCGACGCTTACGGAGCAGGATATATAGATAAAGATGCTGAGTCAATAGTAGGACTTCAGACAGATGCACCACTTAAGAGAGGAATCTATCCAAAAGGTGGATTCAGAATGGTAGAAGGAGCTCTAGAAGCTTACGGATACAAAGTAGATCCAGTTACTAAAGAGATTTTTACAAAATATAGAAAAACTCACAATGAGGGAGTATTCTCTGCTTATACAGATGATATGAAAGCTGCTAGAAGATCAGGAATAATAACAGGTCTTCCAGATGCATACGGAAGAGGAAGAATAATAGGAGACTACAGAAGACTTTCTCTATATGGAGCAGACTTCCTAATCGAAGATAAAAAACACCAGTTAAAAATGTTAGAGAAATCAGAACTAGATGATGAGACAATCAGAAGAAGAGAAGAAACTACAGAGCAAATCAATGCTCTTAAAGCTCTAAAAAATATGTGTTCTGCTTATGGATTTGACATTTCTAATCCAGCTAAAGATGCTAAAGAAGCTGTACAGTTCCTTTACTTCGGATACCTTGCAGCAACTAAAGATCAAGATGGAGCTGCTATGTCATTCGGAAGAACAGCTACATTCTTAGATATCTACCTTGAGAAAGATATTGCAGCTGGAATCCTTACAGAGGAAGAAGCTCAAGATTTGATTGACCAGATGATAATCAAACTTAGAATAATCAGATTCTTAAGAACACCAGAGTATAACGATCTATTCTCAGGAGACCCTACTTGGGTAACAGAAGTTCTTGGAGGAGAGGGAGTAGATGGAAGAACTCTTGTAACTAAGACATCTTTCAGATACCTAAATACTCTTTACAACCTTGGACCAGCTCCAGAGCCTAACTTAACTGTACTATGGTCAGTAAAATCTCCAGATGCATGGAAAGCTTTCTGTGCTAAAGTATCAATAGATACATCTTCTATCCAGTATGAGAATGATGACCTAATGAGACCTCAATACGGTGATGACTATGGAATCGCATGTTGCGTATCTCCAATGAAAATAGGAAAAGGAATGCAGTTCTTCGGAGCTAGAGTAAACCTTCCAAAAGCTCTTCTATACGCTATAAATGGTGGAAAAGATGAGAAGTCTGGAGTACAAGTTGCACCTATATTTGCACCAGTTACAACAGAGTACCTTGAGTATGATGACGTAATGGCTAAATTTGACCAAGTTATGAAGTGGCTTGCTGGAGTATACGTAAATGCTCTTAAAATAATCCACTACATGCATGATAAATATGCTTATGAGGCACTTGAGATGGCTCTTCATGATTTAGAAATCGAAAGAACTCAAGCTACTGGAATAGCAGGACTTTCAATAGTTACTGATTCACTAATGGCTATAAAGCATGCAAAAGTTAAAGCAGTAAAAGATGAGAGAGGAGTAGTTGTTGATTATACAAGAGAGGGAGATTATGTACCTTTCGGAAACAACAATGACGAAACAGATGATCTTGCAGTTCAAATAACTAAGAGATTTATGGAACACCTAAGATCTCATGAAACTTATAGAAATTCAAGAGCAACTCAGTCTATCCTAACAATTACATCTAACGTTGTATATGGAAAGAAAACTGGAAATACTCCATGTGGAAGAGCAGCAGGAGCACCATTCTCTCCAGGAGCTAACCCTATGAACGGAAGAGATACTAATGGAGCTATCGCAGCACTAGCATCAGTTGCTAAGCTTCCATTCCAAGATGCAAACGATGGAATCTCTTATACATTTGCAATAACTCCAGGAGCTTTAGGAAAAGATAGAGATGCAAGAGTTGACAACCTAGTTGGACTAATGGACGGATACTTTACTCCAGAGGGTGGACAACACCTTAACGTAAACGTATTTGACAGAGCTCTTCTAGAAGATGCAATGGAAAATCCACATAAATATCCACAACTTACAATCAGAGTTTCTGGATATGCAGTTAACTTTGTAAGACTTACAAAAGAGCAACAGATGGACGTTCTATCTAGAACAATCAACGGAAGAATGTAATAATAAAAAATATATTGGAGGGTGACAGATATTTGGTCACCCTCACCTTTGTATATAAGGAGTTGTTATGATAACAGGAAGAATTCACTCAAAAGAGAGTTTTGGAACGGTAGATGGACCGGGAATAAGATATGTTCTCTTTCTTCAGGGATGTCCTTTGAGATGTAAATTTTGCCATAATCCAGACACTTGGGAGTTTGGATCTGGAAAGTTTCAGGAGACTCCGGAAGAGACAGTAAAAGAGATACTTAAATATAAAAATTTCTTCAGGAATGGAGGAGGGCTGACAATAACAGGAGGAGATCCTCTTATGCAGCCAGAATTTATAAAAGAAGTATATAGACTTTGTAAAGAAAATGGAATTCACACAGCACTGGATACTTCAGGTTGTCTATTCAATGATAAAGCAAAAGAAGTTCTTGAATATGTTGATTTGGTTCTGCTGGATATAAAATCTATAGATCCTGACGTCTATAGAGAGTTGGCTAAGTTTGATCAAGAGCCTACTCTTAAATTCGCAGAATATCTGAAAGAAAAAAATATAAAGACATGGATTAGACACGTAATAGTTCCTGGAATTACAGATGATAATGAAAATTTAGCTAAATTAGCTGACTATGTAAAGACTCTACCCAATGTAGAACTTGTAGAACTTCTTCCATATCATACCTTAGGAGAATTCAAATATGATGAAATGGGATTGGAATATCCTCTTAAAGGTGTAGATGCTCTCTCTAAAGAAAGACTTGAAAATGCTAGAGAAATTTTTAAAAGCAGAGGACTTAAAATAAAATAGAATTCGAAACCTGTGATATATTTCACAGGTTTTTTTGTACAAAAGAGAAGAAAAATGTTATAATTTCCTTGAAAAATAAAAAAAATAGGAAGGTGGAAAAATGATAATATTAGGAATAGAGACATCCTGTGACGAAACTTCTATAGCTATATTAAAGGATGGAAAAGAAGTGCTGAGCAATAAAATTTCTTCTCAGATAGATATTCATAGAGAATTCGGTGGAGTAGTACCAGAAATAGCTTCAAGACATCACGTGAAAAATATAGCAGCAATTTTGGATGAAGCTCTTCATGAAGCAGGAATAACCATGAGAGAGGTGGATTATATTGCTGTAACATATGCTCCAGGACTTATTGGTGCTCTTTTAGTAGGAGTTTCATTTGCTAAAGGTCTATCATATGCCCACAATATACCCATAATTCCAGTTCACCATATGAGAGCTCATATATACGCCAACTTCATAGAAAACGATGTAAAACTTCCTTGTATAGCACTAGTTGTGTCTGGAGGACACACCAATATTGTGTATATGGATGAGAATCAGGATTTTAAAAATATAGGTTCGACTATGGATGATGCAGTGGGAGAGACTTATGATAAAATAGCTAGAGTTCTTGGAATTGGATATCCAGGTGGACCTGTAATAGATAAAATGTCTTACCATGGAGATAAGAATTTTCTAAAAATACCTGAGCCAAAAGTCGAGGGGTATAATTTTAGTTTTTCTGGAATAAAAACTTCTGTAATAAATTTTGTTAATAAAAGTAGAATGAAGGGTGAAGAATTTAAAAATGAGGATCTGGCTGCTTCTTTTCAGTGGAAAGCCGTCGATATTCTTTCTAAAAAAGCTCTTAAAGCTGCTCAAGAGACGGGAGTTAAAAATATAATAATTGCTGGTGGAGTTGCAGCTAACTCTTTATTGAGAAGTGAACTGAAAGAAAGAGGTGCTCAGCTGGGGATAGAAGTAACTTACCCGGCTCTGAAATACTGTACAGACAATGCAGCTATGATATGTATGGCAGGTTATCATAAATTTGATAAAAGAGGAAAAGAATGTTTTGCTCCTCTCAATCTTAATGCGATAGCTTCTTTAGATATAATGAAGGATATTTAGGGGAAGGAATAATGGAGAATAATCAAAAAGGGATAATATATTCCCTAGGAGCTTTTATAATATGGGGGCTGTTTCCCCTTTACTGGATCAATCTTAAGGGGGTTCCAGCACTTGAGATAGTAACTCACAGAATAATTTGGTCTTTTATATTTCTTTTTATTTTTATCGGCGTGAGTGGAAGAAAAAAAGAATTTTTAGATGTTTTTAAAAATAAAAAAATGATGTTTTATATTTTTTTGGCAGCTACTTTCAATTGCGGAAATTGGCTATCATATATATTTGTGGTAAATAGTGGAAGAGTTTTGGAAGCTAGTCTGGGATATTTTATAAATCCCCTGCTTCTTATCCTAGCAGGAAGATTCCTGTTTAATGAGAAATTGAATGATTTTCAGAAAAGTGCAATAATTCTTGCAGCTCTAGGAGTTATATATATAACCGTAACTTATCAGAAACTGCCGGTATATTCTCTCATAATAGCAGGCACTTTTACAGGTTATAGTATAACAAAAAAGAAAATTCAGTTGGATTCAGTAATAGCTCTTACAATAGAAACGTTGATATATTTTCCGGTAGCAATACTTTATTTGATATCTATCCGAGGAGGAGCAGGTGCAACCGGCGGGTTAAATACAAAAATTTTCTTGGCAGGAGCAGGAATAGTTACGGTAATTCCACTTTTTCTTTTTTCTACAGGAGCAAAATTGGCAAAGCTGTCATCTATAGGTTTTTTTCAATACCTTACACCTACTCTCGTTCTCATTTTAGGAGTTTTTGTATTTGGAGAGGAGTTCACCACAACTCACGGAGTTACTTTCTCTCTGATATGGAGCGGACTTTTGATATATACATATTCAATTTTGAGGAAACAGTCTAAAATTAAAAATTAAATAAAAAAGGAACTCAATGTAAAATTTACAAGAGTTCCTTTTTTATTTTGATAATCTTAAAAGAATTGAACTGGATTTCCTAAAAGTTCAGAGGAGAAAAATCCTCTATTATATACAATATTTCCTCTGAGAATAGTAGTTTCAACTTTCCCACCTCTTTCAATACCGTGGAAAGGAGTCCAACCACATTTGGAGATAACCTCTTCATCTCTGAAGGGAGTATGATTTTCCATATCTAAAATCACAAAATCACCGTGATATCCTATTTCAATTTTCCCTTTTTTAGAAATATTGAAAATTCTAGCAGGATTGCTGCACATTACCTCGATGAGTCTCTCCATGCTAATTTTTCCTTCAGATACTCCTTTCAGCATAAGTTCTAAAGAATTTTCTATCCCTGGAATTCCAAATGTAGTTTTGGAAAATTTTTCTTCCAAAGTATGTGGAGCATGGTCTGTTCCTACAGTATCAATTATTCCTTCGGCAAGTGCTCTCCAAAGGGCACCGCAATCTTTACTGTTTTTAAGTTCAGGTTTCATTCTTAATAGAAAATTATCTCTTTCAGAATGTTCTCTATCCGAAGCTGTGAGAAAAAGATGATGAGGAGTAACCTCGCCATAGATTTCTAGACCAGAAAGTTTACCTTTTTTTAACATTATAACTTCTTCTTCTGTAGAAAGATGACAGAGATAAAGAGGTTTTTTGAATTTTTCAGCAGCTTCTATAGCTTCCTGTATTTTCTCTCCCTCTGCATGAACTGTAACAATTCTGCTTTCATGGAAAAGGTTTTCAACTGTGGAATTATCTTCTATAAGCATATCTCCAGTGGATTCGTTGAGGAATATTTTAGTAGAAGCAACTTGAGAGGCAACTTTTTTTATTTCAGAACTATTATCGCTTTTTATTCCACCGAAATGGAAGCCATAGTCTACATAGGATCTTCCTTTACAGTTAAATATTTTCTTTGTTAGTTCCTCTTCGCTAGATGTAAGGGGAAGTGTATTAGGCATATCTAAAAAAGTTGTTACTCCTCCTCTAGCAGCAGCCCGACTTCCTGTTATGAAATCTTCCTTATGACAAAGTCCGGGATCTCTCATGTGTGTATGGGCATCTATAACTCCAGGAATAACATATTTTTTTTGAGCATCTAAGACTTCACATCCGATCTCATCAATATTTTTTTCTATGGCGATGATAATTCCATTTTCCATAAGAATATCTGTAATAACTTCAAGATTGCCCTTCTGGACTATTTTTGCATTTTTTATAAGTAGTTTCATAACTTTCCCCCTATTAAAAATTTTTAGATTCCGTATTTTTCAGGTGCTTCATTCCAGCTTGAAGCCAGTTCCATCTCATCTTTAGAGATGTATTCCATCTTTTCTGCAACCTCTAAAAGAGTTTGGAAGTTTGAAAGAGAGTTCCACTCTATCCCTGCTTCTTTGAAATTATTGAAAGCTTTTTGGAAATCATACGAGAAGATAGAGAGAAGTTCTACTTTTTCAGCACCAGCTTCAAGAGCTGCTTGGGTAGCTTTAATTGAGCTTCCTCCAGTTGATACAAGGTCTTCAATAACAAGAACAGTTTTACCTGTGAGATCAGCTCCTTCTATCTGTCTTCCAGCTCCGTGGGCTTTTTTCTCGCCACGAATATATGACATAGGAAGATTCATTTCTTGAGCTATAAAAGCAGCCCAAGGAATACCGGCAGTGGAAGTTCCGGCTATAATTTCAAAAGTTTTTCCTGAGTTGGCCATCTCTTTTATCTTATTAACAAATTCGGCAACAACGATAGTTCTAGCTTCTGGATATCCTATCATTTTTCTGTTGTCACAGTATATAGGACTTTTAATTCCTGAAACAAAGGTAAAAGGTGTTTTTACATTCAGTCTTACAGCTTCCGTTTTTAAAAGTGATTCAGCTACTCTATATTTTCCCATATTATCTCTCTCCTTCTTCAATCTCGTTCATTATCATTCTAAATGCTTCTACTGGATTTTCATGTTTAGTTATAGGTCTTCCGATAACCAAGAAATCACAGCCTTTCTTTATAGCTTGAGCAGGAGTCATAATCCTTTCCTGATCATTGGCAGCAGACCACTTAGGTCTAACTCCTGGGCATACAGTAAGAAAATCTTTTCCGCATAATTCTTTTATTTTTTCAGCTTCCCATGGAGAGGAAACAATACCATCCAATCCACTCTCTTTAGAAAGTTTAGACCAGTTTAAAGCCAAATCTTTAAGAGAAAATTCTGAATGGAAAGTTTCTTTTATCTCTTCTTCACTAAAGCTTGTAAGCACAGTTACTCCGATTACTTTAACCTCGCTATTCACTTCTTTAACTGCTTTAGCTACTTTACTCATCATAGTTTTTCCACCGCTGGCATGTACATTGAACATAAAACATTTTTCCTTGGCTGCAAAAAGTGATGCCATAGTTGTTGTGTTAGGAATATCATGGAATTTCAGATCTAAAAAAACTTTTTTTCCTTTTTCTACAAGATAATCTACCATCTCTCCTTTGCTATTTAGAAAAAGTTCTAATCCTACTTTATATACAACGGCTTCATCCCCGAGCTTTTCTACTATATTTTTGGCATCTTTCGAATCAGAATAATCCAGTGCTATGATGATTCTTTCTGCTGTTTTCATAAAATTACCCCCTATGTGCTATTCCTACTAACTCTTTTATATTTTCGTAGCCATTTTCCTCACAATATTTTTCTAGTCCATACTTAACATCTACAGGAAGTATAGGATTGGAAAATATTCCAGTTCCAAGGGATACCATACTCGCTCCAGCCATTATGAATTCCAGTGCATCCTCCCAAGAAGAGATACCACCCATACCTATAATTGGAATATTGACAGCTTTATAAACTTGATACACCATTCTAAGTGCTACTGGTTTTACGGCAGGTCCTGAAAGTCCTCCCATTATATTCCCAAGAAGAGGTTTACGGCTTCTTATATCTATTGCCATACCTAAAAGAGTATTTATAAGGCACAATGCATCTGCCCCGTTAGCTTCGACTATTTTCGCTATTCCTGCAATGTCTGTAACATTAGGTGAAAGTTTTACTATTAGAGGTTTAGAAGTTACAGCCCTCACCTCTTTTGTTACTTTTCCTGCCATATCTGGATTAGCTCCGAAAGCCATACCTCCATCTTTTACATTTGGACATGAGATATTAAGTTCAATCATATCTACCTCTGGAATAGTATCTACTATTTTAGCCAACTCTACATATTCTTCAAGAACTTTTCCGTTTATATTGACTATGATGGGAGCTGTGATTCCAGAAACTTTTATATCTGGGAGTATAGTGTCTCTAAAATATTCTACTCCAGGATTTTCAAGCCCGACACAGTTGAGCATTCCACCAGGAGTTTCTGCTATTCTTGTACCCATATTTCCATCTCTAGCTTCTAGAGTAATTCCTTTTACTACTATTCCTCCCAGTTCATTTGGATCGAAATAATCTTTGTATTCCATTCCGAATCCGAAACATCCTGAGGCTGTAACAATTGGATTCTTAAACTCTCTATTTAGAAATTTTGTTTTTAGTCTATTCATCTTCTCCCCCTGAAATTATATGCATGAACACGGCTCAGCTTGGGCTGGCATAGTTTCAACTATTATTTTGCTGTCAAACACCGGTCCCTCATGACAAACTTTTTTCATACCGTCTAAAGTTTTAATAGAGCATCCTACACAGGCTTTTACTCCGCATGCCATCCTCTCTTCAAGGGAAATCTCACACCAGATATTTTTCTTATTTGCAATTTCTCCTACTAGTTCCATCATTCTATGAGGTCCGCATGAATAAACTTTGTCTATATGATTGCTATCCAGAATCTCTCCCATTTTTTCAATAACATTTCCTTTTTCTCCAGTAGAACCATCATCACTCATAATATGAAGCTCTATATTTTTCTCTTCTAGATTAAAATTATCTAAAATTGTAAGGGCTTCTGAATTACGTCCTCCGGCGATAAAGATAACTCTGTTTCCATCATTTGCTAAAGAGTGAAGAAGATATTTCATGGGAGCTAACCCCATTCCTCCTCCTATAAGGAGAATGGTTTTGTTTTTCACCTTATGAGAAAATCCATTTCCTAAAGGTCCTTGGATATCTAGGAGTTCATCGATTTTCATTTTGGAAAACTCTTCAGTTCCTTTTCCTTTTACTTCATAATAAAACTCTAAAATTCCATTTTCTTTATCTACATTGTGAAGACTGATAGGTCTTCTCAAAATATTTATTCCATTTTTGCATTTGAACATAAAAAATTGACCTGGTTTTGAGGCTTCACTCATTGAAGCACTCTCAATTTTCATAAGGTAGTAGTGAGAATCCACTTTTATATTTTCAATGATTTTACAATTTTCTAAAAACATTTTATCTCTTCACATCCTTTATCTCTCTTCTGCAGTAGTAGCAGAAATCTCTTCCGTGGTGGTGTACTATTTTATTATCTGTCTTTTCACTGTTAGTTATACAGTTACTGTTTTGACAGAGGGAGTCCGAAGATTCGTGAATCATCTCTTGTTTTTTTTCATCTCTAGAAAAAGAAAATTTCTCTAGAGCAAGGGAAATAATTGCCTCTCTTACCGGAACACCGTTGGCAGCTTGTTGGAAATATTTTGCAAATTTTGTATTATCGACATCTAACCCTATTTCGTTCACTCTAGGTAGAGGATGCATAATGATAAGGTTTTCCTTTACATTTTCTAGATTCTCAGCTTTCAGAATATAGTTGTTTTTAACTTTTTCATATACTTCGGAATCCAGGAATCTTTCTTTCTGAACTCTAGTAACGTAGAGTACATCTACTTTTTTTATGATTTCCTGAAAATTATCTAGAAGCTGATATTTGATTCCTTTCTCTCTCGACTCTTCCAAAAGATAATCTGGAATTTGAATCTCAGGAGCAGCTACAAAATAAAATTCAGCATTGAAAAGTGAAAGAGCTTTAGTGAGAGAGTGAACAGTTCTTCCATATTTCAAATCTCCCAAAAAAGCTATTTTAATGTTTTCAAGAGATCCCTGCTCCTTCTGAATTGTATATAAATCCAGGAGGGTTTGACTGGGATGCTCATTTGAGCCGTCACCACCGTTTATAATAGGAACTTTGGAGATATCAGCAGCAAATCTTGCTGATCCATCTTTTGGGTGCCTTATAACTATTGTGTCACAGTAGGACTCGGCCATTTTTATAGTATCTCTAAGTGACTCGCCTTTCTGAAGTGAAGTTCCACCAGGAGAATCGAAACCATGTACAGGAGCTCCCAATTTATAAGCTGCAGTAACAAAAGAGAGCCTGGTTCTTGTAGAAGGTTCAAAAAATAGTGTGGAAACAATATTTTCTCTACATAGGTTTCTTTCGGGTGTCGAATCCAAATAGTTAGCTCTTTTTAAAATCTCTAAAATTTCATTTTTGCTGAAATCTTTCATAGAAATAAAATGGTTCATGGTTCCTCCTTAGGATTTTGGCTAAAAAAAATGGTGACAACAACTCCAAAATAAATTCGGAATTGTTATCACCAGATAATGTTATATATAAAATTGAAATTTAATAAATTGAATAGACAATATTGGGAAGAGATGAATATTTTTTTCTTGATTTTGTATTTTTTTAGCATGTTTTCATCTCCCACAAAATTTTTTATACTTTGACGAGTATAACATGGCATGGGAAAAATAGCAATAGAATTTTTGGAAAATTTCTTTAAAAATTTTCTCAAAAAAAGAATTGACAGGAATCTAAAATTTGAGTATACTACCCCTTAGAACATAAAAAAGGGAGGTAGAGAGATGAGGTTGAAGAATCTGGTAAAAGCAGGAATAAAAATATCTTCTGATCTAATTATTTCTATTATTCCCTTTAAAATATATTATATTTCCAATAATTTTGGTATAGCTGTCTGCTATACCTTTTTTTTTGAGAAAAAATAGGAGGAACTATGAAAGGAAAACTGATTTTAGAAAATGGAATGGTTTTTGAGGGCAAAATATTTGGCGGAGGAGAAAGATGTGTAGGTGAGCTTGTTTTCAATACAGGTATGACGGGTTACCAAGAACTTCTTACAGATCCATCTTACTATGGGCAGATGGTAGTTATGACATATCCGATGATAGGAAACTATGGAGTAAACCTCGAGGATTTGGAATCAGATTCCGTAAAAGTTAGAGCTCTAATTATAAAAGAGGATGCAAAACTTCCGAATAACTTCAGATGTGAAATGACTTTGGATGGGTTCCTTAAACAGCACAATACAGTTGGGTTTAAAGGTTTAGACACTAGACATCTAACAAAAATAATAAGAGAAAATGGGTCAATGAAGGCCATCATAACAGCGGAAGATTTGACTCAAAAAGAGATAAAAGAGATGTTTGAGGGATTCTCAAATACTGACGCAGTATCGATAGTTAGTACAAAAGAAGTGCATGAGATTCCAGGAGAAGGAATTAGATTGGGAGTCATGGATTTTGGAATAAAAAATAACATTCTTAGAAATTTTGAAGCTAGAGGATGCCATATGATTGTTTTCCCTTGGAATGCAACAGCAGAAGAGATGATGAGTCACAATTTGGACGGAATATTTTTAAGTAATGGACCAGGGGATCCTGCAGAACTTACTGGAGTTGTAAATGAGATAAAGAAAATGGTAGGAAAGCTTCCAATAGTAGGAATCTGTTTGGGACACCAGCTCCTAGCATGGGCTCTTGGAGGATCTACAAAGAAACTGAAATACGGACATAGGGGCGGAAACCATCCGGTTAAAGATCTAGATAGAAACAGAATCTATATAACATCTCAAAATCATGGATATATAGTGGATAAAATGCCAGAAGCGATGAGAGAATCTCACGTAAATATAAATGATGGTTCCAACGAGGGAATGAAGAGTGATGAACTTCATATAATGTGTGTTCAATATCACCCTGAAGCATGGCCAGGACCTCAGGACAACAACTATCTTTTTGATGATTTTATGAAGACAATTGAAGGAGGAAAAAATGTTAGATAAGAACATAAAAAAATGTTTAATAATAGGATCAGGGCCTATAGTTATAGGTCAAGCAGCAGAGTTTGATTACTCTGGAACCCAGGCATGTGAAACCCTTAAAAATGAGGGAATAGAGGTTGTTCTTATAAACAGTAATCCAGCATCAATTATGACAGATACAACAGTGGCGGATAGAATATATCTTGAGCCAATAACTCTTGAATTTGTAGAAAAAATTATAGAGAAAGAGAGACCCGATTCAATTCTTGCAGGAATGGGAGGTCAGACAGCTCTTAATCTAGCAGTTGAGCTTAGTGATAAAGGGATTTTAGAGAAATATGGAGTTAAAGTTATAGGTACTCCCATCGAAGCTATAAAGCGTGGAGAGGACAGAGAACTTTTTAGAGAGGCTATGGAAAAAATAGGGGAACCTTGTATAGAAAGCCGTATAGTAGAATCTTTAGAAGAGGGATATAGAGTTGCAATAGAGATAGGTTATCCAGTAGTAGTAAGACCGGCATATACTCTCGGAGGAAGTGGAGGAGGAATAGCCCAGAATAAAGCTGAACTAGAAGAGATACTTCTTAAGGGTCTTTCCCTTTCCCGTGTTGGACAGGTTCTTATAGAAAAATCTATCTACGGTTGGAAAGAGATAGAATATGAGGTAATAAGAGATGGAAATGGAAACTGTATTACGATATGTAATATGGAAAATATCGATCCAGTAGGAATACATACAGGAGATTCAATAGTTGTAGCACCATCACAGACACTTTCGGATAGAGAGTATCAGATGCTGAGAACTTCGGCTATAAAAATAATTGATGAGATAGGTG
Organism: Fusobacteriaceae bacterium; assembly: GCA_051648365.1. Classification (GTDB taxonomy): domain Bacteria; phylum Fusobacteriota; class Fusobacteriia; order Fusobacteriales; family Fusobacteriaceae; genus JAGNZR01. The sequence continues at coordinate 3,853 of JBOFEZ010000084.1, read as the reverse complement.
TAGTTGGAGGATGTAACGTTCAATTTGCACTGAATCCTAAATCTTTTGAATATGCTATTATAGAGATAAATCCTAGAGTTTCAAGATCTTCAGCCTTAGCTTCAAAAGCTACTGGATACCCTATAGCAAGAGTTGCTTCAAAAATTGCCTTAGGTTATAATTTGGATGAGATAGTGAATGATGTAACAGGAAAAACTTTTGCATGTTTCGAACCAGCACTAGATTATATAGTAGTAAAGATACCTAAGTGGCCATTTGATAAATTTAAAAAAGCTGATAGAAGACTAGGAACAAAAATGATGGCAACAGGTGAAATAATGGCTATCGGAAATAATTTTGAATCAGCTTTCCTAAAGGGGATAAGATCACTAGAGATAGGAAGATATAATCTTGAGCACCCATATGCTAAAAAACTTACTATAGAAGAGTTAAAGAGAGAGGTTGTGAGACCTGATGATGAGAGAATATTTATAGCGGCAGAGATGCTAAGAAGAGGATATATAAAAGAAAAACTTCAGAAAATAACAGGAATGGATAAATTCTTCATGGAAAAAATAGAGTGGATAGTAAGACAGGAAGAGCTTCTTAAAAAGACAAAGTTCCAAGATCTAGACGAAAAGACTCTAAGAAATCTGAAGAAAAAAGGATTCTCTGATAAAGGAATAGCTCAGCTTATGAATATAACCGAAGAAGATATTGAAGCTAAGAGAAAAGAACTTAGGATAACTCCAGTTTATAAAATGGTAGATACGTGTGCAGGAGAATTCCAGGCTGAAACATCTTACTTTTATTCAACGTATGATAAGTTTGATGAGGTAGTCGTAAGTGACAAAAGAAAAGTAGCGGTAATAGGATCAGGACCTATAAGAATAGGACAGGGAATAGAGTTTGATTACTGTACTGTACATGCTGTTAAAGCACTTAAAAAATTAAAAATAGAAAGCATAGTTATAAATAATAATCCAGAAACAGTTTCGACTGACTTCTCAACATCTGACAAATTGTATTTTGAACCTCTTGTAACAGAAGATGTTATGAATATACTTGATAAGGAGAAACCAGAAGGAGTTATACTTCAATTCGGAGGACAGACAGCTATAAAACTAGCTAAAGACCTTGAAAAAAGAGGGATACAGATACTTGGAACATCTCCTGATAAGATAGATGAGGCGGAAGATAGAGAGAGATTTGAAGCCATGATGGAGAAGTTAGATATAAAGAGACCAAAAGGAAAAGCTGTATGGGATGCAGAATCAGGAAAAAAAATAGCAGAAGATTTAGGATATCCAGTACTTGTAAGACCATCTTACGTACTTGGAGGACAGGGAATGGAAATCTGCCACGATGAGAAATCTTTAGTTAAATATCTTGAGGCTTCTTTTATTAGAGATCCAGAAAATCCAGTACTTATAGACAAATATCTTAACGGTATAGAAGTAGAGATAGATGCTATATGTGATGGAGAAAATATTCTAATACCTGGAGTTATGGAGCACTTGGAGAGGGCAGGAATTCACTCGGGAGATTCAATAACAATTTACCCTGCTCAAAATCTTTATGAAGGAACAGAGGAAAAAATACTAGAGATAACAAAAAAACTTGGAAAAGCTCTAGGAGTAAAAGGGATGATGAATGTCCAGTTTATAGCCTATGAAAATGAACTTTATGTTATAGAGGTAAATCCAAGATCTTCAAGAACTGTACCATATATATCGAAAGTTTCGGGAGTTCCAGTAATTGAGATTGCTACAAGAGTTATACTAGGAGAAAAACTTTCAGAACTAGGATTTGGAACAGGAATCTATAGAAAACCTGAAGTTATATCCGTAAAGGTACCTGTTTTCTCTACTGAGAAACTTGGAAGAGTTGAAGTATCCCTTGGACCTGAAATGAGATCTACAGGAGAGGTACTAGGAATAGGAAATACTCTAGAAGAGGCAGTGTATAAAGGGCTTAAAGGAGCTGGGAGAATAACTAGCATAAAAGACAAAAGAATATTACTTACTATAAGAGATAAAGATAAAGATGAATTCCTACCTCTTGCAGTGAAACTTGTAGCTCATGGAGCAAAGTTTATGGCTACGAAAGGAACATGCGAGTTCCTAAGAGAGAAAGGAATAGAATCGCAAGAAGTAAGGAAGCTTAATGAGGCTTCTCCTAATATTTTAGATATTTTAAAGAATAGAGAAATAGATATAGTTATAAATACACCTACTAAGGCTAATGATTCGCAGAGAGAAGGATTTAAAATCCGTAGAACAGCTATTGAATACGGAGCGAATATACTTACTTCATTGGATACTTTAGGAGCTATAGTAAGGATGCAAGATAAGAATGTTCAAGAGATGGAGTTGCAGATTTTTGATATAAGTAAAATATAAAGTTTTCAAATATATGTTTAAAGAAAAGAGAGTTATGATCTTTGAAAAGAGAGTAATTCTTTTTTTTATTATAAAGTTAATACAAAAAATAAAACACTTTGAAAAAAAAATAACAAATGTTATAATAACATACGTTATTTTTAAAACGAAATATTCACCTTTAAATTAGATAATTTATTGATATTGAGGAGAGGAGAAGAAGATGAGTGTAAAAATAGGAGACTTAGAAATTATAGTGCCCATAATTCAAGGCGGAATGGGAATAAAAGCATCCATGAGCGGACTAGCAGCATCAGTAGCTAATGAAGGAGGGATAGGGTGTATAGCTGGAACTGCCCTTTCTATAGAAGAATTAAAAACAGAAATAAAAAAAGCTAAAAAACTTGTTGTGAATAAAGGAGGAGCTCTTGCTGTAAACATAATGTTTGCTGCCACCGAATTTAAAGAAGCGGTAAAAGCTTCTATTGAAGAAGGAATAGATATAGTAATAACTGGGGCTGGATTTTCAAGAGATGTGTACGAGATGGTAAAAGGAACAGAGGTGAAAGTTTTTCCTATAGTATCTTCAGCTAAATTAGCAAAATTAGCAGAAAAGTTAGGAGCTGATGGAATAGTTGTAGAGGGAGGAAATGCAGGAGGACACATTGGGACTGAAAAGGATTCTTGGGATATAATCACAGAAGTAAAAAAAGCAGTATCGATTCCTGTTTTTGGAGCAGGGGGAGTAATAACTACAGATGATGGCAAAAGAATGCTAGGATTAGGAGCAGATGGAGTACAGATGGGAAGCCGATTTATAGCTTCTGAAGAATGTGAAGTTAGTCAAGAATTTAAAGAGATGTATATAGCCTCAAAAGAGGGGGATATTGTCCAAATAGTTAGCTGTGCTGGTCTCCCTGCCAATGCAATAATGTCTCCAACAGTAAAAAAAATATTGGAGAACTCTCAAGATATAAAACCTAAAAGCTGTGTTAACTGCCTTAAACATTGTAGTTACTCGTTTTGTGTGAATGAGAGATTGGTAAAAGGTCACGAGGGAAATAAAGAAGAAGGTATTTTCTTTGCTGGAAAAGATGCTTGGAAAATAGATTCTATAAAATCTGTTAAAGAAATAATGGATGATTTTAAAAAAATATTTAAATAGTGTCAAAAAATAGACTGGAAATCAAAATGGTTCCAGTCTATTTTAATTTATATTGAATAAATATTTTATGATTTTTCCAGTTATAATTTTTATTTGTAATTTTTTTTGAAAAAAAAGAAAAATAATATTGACGTGAAACAATATTTGTGATATTATTTATTTTGTCCACGACGAAAAGCGTGAACGAAGGAAAAGGACATTAACAACAGAATAGAGAAGTAATCTAATAAATCTTTGAACTAAATTAGTTCAGAAAATTCTCAGTAATGAGACGTCATTGAGACAGTGACGTAAAACAAAGGTGTAAATTAATTAGAAACAGTTTAAC
>JBOFEZ010000083.1:0-28862 GCA_051648365.1 Fusobacteriaceae bacterium | reverse complement strand
AAAGATGTAGATCTTGTTATTACTACAAGAGAGTTTGCAAAATTAATAAAAATGAATGAGATTGATTTCTTATCACTTCCAGATAATCTAACTTATGATTCTTTCATGGGACTTGGATCAAGTGCTGGTAGAATGTTTGGAACTTCTGGTGGAGTTATGGAAGCAGCACTAAGAACTGTTTCTCATGTTTTAAGCAACGGTGAACTTAACCGTCTTGAATTTGAAGAGTTAAGAGGATTTAAACATGTTAAATCAAGCGAAATTATAATAGGCGATAGAGTTCTAAAAGTTGGAGTTGTAAACGGAATTGATTCAGCTATGGAACTTTTAGATGCTATCAGAGATAAAGAGGTACATTTTGATTTTATTGAAGTAATGGCATGTTACGGTGGATGTATTAGTGGAGGAGGAGCTCCTATCCCTGATAACCTAACTATTAGAAAAGAGAGAATGAAAGGTATGCACTCTTTCGATTCTAATTCAACTCTTAGAAAATCTCACGAAAATATCGAAGTTCAAAATCTTTACAAAAATTATTTAGGTGAACCTTGTGGACATAAGAGTCATCACATACTTCACACTACATATTCCGATAAATCAAATAAAAATTAATTGGAATATAAATAGATACTGGAGGAACTTAACAAAAGGAGATAAAAATCATGGAAAAAAAGATAACAGAGATAAAAGGTGATTTTAAAAATATAGATTTTATTAATCATAGCTACATCTATTCTCTTATGGAAAGTTTTTCAGAAATAAAAGATGAGCAGATAGATGCTGTTCTTGAAAAAGCTAAAAAACGTGAAAAAATAACTCCTGAAGATGTTATGTTACTCTTGGCTTCAGAAAAAAAAGAGCACTTAAAAAAGATTTTTAATATCGCAGGTCAGATCAAGAAAGAGATCTACGGTGACAGAATAGTTGTCTTTGCTCCACTTTATATCAGTAATTACTGTGTAAACAATTGTGTTTATTGTGGTTACAGAAGAGATAATAAATTTTCTAGAAGAAAACTAAGTATGCATGAGATTCAAGAAGAGGTAAAATTACTTGAAAAAATGGGACATAAGAGACTTGCACTAGAGATTGGAGAAGATCCTGTAAACTGTGGTATGGAATATATTACAGATGCAATAAAAACTATTTATTCTACAAAATCAGACAATGGTGCTATAAGAAGAATAAATGCAAATATAGCTGCTACAACTGTTGAAAATTATAAAAAACTCAAAGATGCAGATATCGGAACATATATTCTTTTCCAAGAAACTTACCATAAACCAACTTATGAGAAGATGCATCCAGATTCTCTTAAAGGAGATTACCTTTACCATTTAAATGCATTCTCTAGAGCTATGGAGGCTGGAATAGATGATGTTGGTGCTGGAGTTTTATTTGGTCTTTCTGATTGGAGATTCGAAGTTTTAGGGCTTATGTTACATAATGAGTACCTGGAGAAAAATTTTGGAGTTGGATTCCATACAATATCAGTTCCAAGAATGAAAAAAGCTGATGGTGTAAGTCTCCAGCAATTCCCAAATATTATCGATGATGATGTTTTCAAAAAGATAGTTGCGATATTAAGAATAGCGGTTCCTTTTACAGGTCTTATACTATCAACAAGAGAGACAGCAGAGCTTAGAAAAGAAGTTCTCCAATATGGTGTTTCTCAGATAAGTGCTGGTTCATGTACTGGTGTTGGAGGATATAAGGATGAATCTGAAGGAGTTGAAAGTAGTCAATTCGAAGTTGGAGATCATAGAAGTCCACTTGAAATTTTAAAAGAGCTTGTGGATGACGGATATATTCCAAGTTACTGTACTGCTTGCTATCGTTCAGGAAGAACAGGCGATAGATTTATGCAACTTGCTAAATCTGGAAATATTCAAAATGTTTGCCAACCTAATGCACTTATGACTCTAACTGAGTATGCTATGGATTATGGAGATGCAGAACTGAAAGAAAAAGTATTCCAAGTTATTGAACGGGAAATTGAAAAAATAGCAAGAGAAGATATTAGAAACTACACTCGTAAAAGTATTGAAAAAATCAAAACCGGAGAAAGAGATTTCTTTATTTAATCAACAAAAAAAGCCACATGAATTTGTGGCTTTTTTTTGTTACGAGTAAAGTTTCAATGTAGAGAGAAGTGAGTTTCTCATCTCTTCTCTTAATTCAACTGGAGATAAAATTTCAGCATTTTCCATAAATGGTAGAAAATATATTTTAGCATTCTCATTCGACATCTCAAAATAATAGATACTTCCCTCACGTTTTTTCAACCTAGGTTTATAGTTTGTGATACCTTTAAGAAGTCCTTCGCCCTTAGAGCTCAGTTTAACTTTAACTATATTTCCATATCCAAGAAATGGATCAAAATTCTTTTTGACCATCTCTATATATTTTTTCTCATAAAAATCTATTTTTTCTTGAAGTACTCCTCCGACCGTTAAATCTTTCAATTTAAAGTTCAGGTATTTTTTATCTTCACAGTGATAACAGAAAAGAAAATTTTCATCTCCCTGCTCCTCACGTTTTATAAAATATGGATTAACAGTATATACCTCTCCGTAATAGACAATTTTCATTTTACACTTTTTATCTATGGCATCCAGTATCTCTAGGACTCTGTCCATAAACACAAAAATCTCTCTTTGGTATTTGAATTTTGAAGTATAGATTTCAAAGAGATTTCTGAAAAATTCAGCTTCATTTTCCACACCGTTCTCTCTCAGTATATCATAGTATATCGTTTCATTGACACTATTCAGATCAAACTGAATTATCTTCTTCTGGATTCCGGTATTATTTTCTATAAGTTTGTAGGTATCCATATTTTTTTCGTATTTAAGTTTATCCAAAATATAGTTACATAAACGGTTGCTGTTTATTCCAAACTCTTCCACATCTTTTCCAATAAGTCTCCAAATATCTTCAGACAGCGTTACTCTTATTTTTTTCATATACCGTTTCTCCCTTCATGGCTTCGTACTCTTCCAGAGCTGCCACTGCTTCTCCACCTAAAGGTATTATACACGAGAGATTGAAAATTGTCATCAGTCCAAGACCCAAATCTGCAAGAGACCATACAAAATAATTTTCTCCTGTTCCCCCTAGGAGTACCATGGCCACCATAAGAAGATTGAAAATTATTACTCCTCTCTTCTTTTGAGTGAAGTAAGCAACAGCAGTTTTTCCGTAGAAAGCTACTCCTAAAATCGTGGAGAAAGAGAACAAGAAAAGTATAAGTGTCACAAAAGGTTTTCCGATCCAACCCAGGTGATATACCATGGCATTTTGGAAAAGAGCCACTCCTGTCAGACCTTCTCCACCTTTTCCAAGAAGAATAACAAGGGCTGTCGCACTACATATTAAAAGTGTGTCAACAAAAACTCCAAGCATCTGAATCATTCCCTGTTCTGCTGGATGGTCAACTTCCGAAACTGCCGCTGCATAGGTTGAGTTTCCACTTCCCGCTTCATTAGAGAAAAGTCCTCTTTTTATTCCCAGCATAAGAGCTCCACCAACTGTTCCACCAACAGCTTCTCCCACACCGAATGCGGAAAGAACTATTTCCTTAAAAACTCCAGGGATAAGAGTAGCATTTCTTAAAATTATAAAAAATGAAACCAGGAGATATAGACCTGCCATTATAGGTACTAGTTTATTTAACACCCCTACTATCTTATCTTTTTTTCCCAATATAAGAGTAGCAGTAAGAAGTGTAAGCAGGTAAGCTATCCAATTTCCTCCAGAAGGAAAACTCATCTTTAGGGAAGATGTTATAGTATTGGCCATCACCTGAGTAACTCCAAAATAGCAGAGTATGCTGGAAAGTGCAAAAAGTATGGCAAACTTCTTATTACCAGTTTTTTTCTCTATTATCCAAGGAGTTCCTCCTCTATACTTCCCGCCTTTTCCATCTCTATAAATTACTGCCAAAACAGACTCTACAAAGGCTGTCGAGCTTCCGAGAAATGCTACCAACCACATCCAAAAAATTGAACCCGGACCCCCGATAGATATAGCTGCTACAACTCCCACAACATTTCCCGCTCCTACTCTGCACGCAGTTCCCAGACAGAAACTTTGGAAAGGAGTTATGCCTTTATCGTCACCCTCTTCCTGTTTTCTGAAAAGAATTTCTCCCACATTTTTAAGGAACCTTATCTGTATAAATTTAGTTTTCCACGTGAAATATAGAGCACTGCCTACAAGCATTACTACCAATATATTTTTTTCCCACATAAAAAAATTAGCTTTCTCAACAATTTTTTCCATTAAACCCATTACCATAAGGTACCTCCTGAAAATTTTATTTAAATAATGATATCATTTCGGGAGATATACTCCTAGATAACAGTTTTATTATTTTTTTGTTCGCTTTTTACAAATTTTACTTTACTGCATTATTCTACTTTTTCATTCTAATTAGAAGGGGAATTTATTGACAATAGAAAAATTATACTGTATAAGTTATATTGAGGTTTTGTTCGGATTGGACTAAAAAAGGAATTGTGAAAAGTTTTCAGAAGATATATTTAATAAGATAGGTGAGGTGAATTATGACAAATTTAAAATATGTTTTCAAAGGTTATTCAGAAGCCTTTTCTATAATTGAGCGTAAAGAGCTTAAGCTCTTCTACTTGCTTCCGGGACTTCTGTCCATTCTCTTAATTTCTCTGCTCTATTATTTGAGCACCCGAATAAGCTTCAGCCTTTTCAACCAGCTAGGTTCCGCAATAAATTTGCAGGAATACAGCAAGCTTGCTTATTATCTGGTGAAAATATTGGTGGCAATAATTGTATTTTTGGTTTATTTTCTTATTTATAAAGGGCTTATTCTAGTACTCCTTTCTCCTTTTCTCAGCTATATCTCTGAACAGGTAGAAGAGGATAAAACTGGAATAGAAACGAACTTTTCTCTTAAGCAAAATATAAAATTTATAGGGAGAGGTGCCGTCGTTTCCAGTAAATATCTTCTCTTTGAAATTTCAGGAACAATCCTTATACTCATACTAGGATTCGTACCACTGATAAACCTTCTTACTCCCGGTCTGCTTCTGCTACTTCAAGGTTTCTTTGCCGGGGCATCTATAATAGATTACACTTTGGAGCGGAGAGGAATGAACTCAACCCAGTCCCTAGTTTTTGTAAAAAGAAACTTCCTATTTACTGCTTTTAATGGAATTATTTTTGTTTTATTTTTTATGCTACCCCTTATAGGAATGTTTATGGCTCCCCTAGTAAGTTGCGTTGCTATTACTAGAGGAACCCTCCAACTTTTAGAGGATAAAAAATAATTTTACCAAACTGCCTTGGAAGATGCTCCGTAACCTGAGGTCACAGAATAATATTTGGTATCTGCTGTCTTTCCTCCATAGGTAAGTATCATTCCCTTAGTTGAAGCAATTGAAGCAGTACTGTTGGAATTCTTTTCCACATAGTTATATGCCTGGTATTTGGTTGTATCATCCACATCATAATTTCCTTTTCCTCCATTACGCTGTTGGAATCTGATTGCATAGGTTCTGGCAGCTATGGCCTGAACCTTTAGAGGTTCAACTCCAAAAGTTGGAGACATCTCACTAGGAACCACATTTTCAAGATATCTTTCTAGAAGGACATGGTTTACTATTCTCAATGAATCTTTTCCTGAGGCTGTAACTCGAAACTCTCCATGATACGATGGGGAGTTATTTTTTTTATAGTTTCTTTTTATAGAGGTAAGTTTAAGCATGGACTTCTCACTACTTATCTTAACTTTTCCCTTTCCCTTCGCTAAAATTTTTCCTCCAGAAAGAATCTCAATCCCGGTTCCGATATTTTTCAGAGTCAGAGTAGTCCCACCGGGGATACGATGATCTTTCCCTAAAAAATTGACTTTCATTCCGTGAATAGTTGTCAGCATTACAATTTTATGATCCAGTTTTTTTCCAGTATTAGTTATAGCTACACGGATATTCCGGTTTTCTATTTTGGATATAGATGTTCCTGGATAATAGAAGGCTATTACTTCCTTGTAATTTTTTCCATAATTTTTGGTCATATCTTGAGCTCCAGCCTGAGAAAGTCCCACTCCGTGTCCATAACCTCCTCCGTAGAAATAGTAATTTCCGTTCTTTTTCTCAAAAGCAAAAAAACCTGAAGGAATTAAAGTAGGATTGCTAAGAAGTCTTTTACCATTCATGGAACTGAAAACCTTATAAGTTCCTCCGCCTAAAATTTTTCTAAGATTATATTTGTTGTGGACAAGATAGGTTCCTCCACTTCCTTTAATGAGGAGTGCAAGTGCCATTCCCGATTGGTCTCTTTCTGTAACATATAGAAGCTCAAGATTTCCTAGAGGATTTTTACCCATAGCACCGGATTTTTCCCACTTCCCATTTTTAAACTGAAGCACATCCTTAGGACGTGACTTTTGAAGAGCTACAAGATTTTTTTCTAGAATCTGGATAAGTTCGGCTTCACTTCTGATGAAATTCCAACGGTAGAAAGATGCATTATCCCCATAAGCCTCTATATCTGTCCGTTTATAAAATTCTAGGGCAGCACTCTCATCCTTTTCCAGTTTGTAATCTTTTTTTTCAAGAAGGTGGTTAGCAGTTGGCAGATACCGAAAGTCAACTCCCTTAGGACTTTTAGGTATATTCCCAAATTGTAAAAGATTAATTTCTTGGGAAATTTGATCTTGAGTTTCCTCACTCTTTGACACTTCTTGCTCACTTCTAGAAATCTTTCCAGTAGTTGTTCTTCTTTCACGAGTATCTCCAGCACTAGTTTCAACTGAGGAGCAGGCTACAAGAAAAAAAGCCACGACTCCCGATATAATAATTTTTTTATACATTTTAATTTTGTTCCCCCATTCTATTTTTGTTACAGCAGATCATGTAAAATTATACCCCTATTCATGTAGTGGTGAATTTCAGGTTCCACTATTTTCTCATATACCTCAGGCAGGTTAATTTTTATAGGCTCCATACGTTTTTCTACCTGGGATCTGTGCACAGAATATTTTTCCCATGTATGCCCGTCAGATGTGAGATTCTGCATAAATCCTTGAAAACGGTCGCAGGCTGTAGCAAATTTTGCTTCAGGAGTATTTTCTTCCTCAAATTCTAACCAGAGATTTAAGAATTCATCTTTCTCTTTTTGGGGTAACATTCCAAATATTTTATTAGCAGACTCCAGTTCCTCGTGAAATTTATTATGATTTACAGCTCCAAAAGCAGGAGTATCTCCTGCATAGATTTCTACTATATCATGGATTAGTATCATCTTAAGAACTTTTTCCATATCCACCTCTTCCTTGTAATATTCACGGAGAGTCATTGCAGCTAGAGACATATGCCATGAGTGTTCCGCATCATTTTCTCTACGTTCTCCTTGAAGAATAAGGCTTTGTCTCAAAATTCCTTTTACTTTGTCTATCTCAATTAAAAAATCTAGTTGCTTTCTTATCTTTTCCATAACTACCTCCAGATTAATTGTAAATTATTTCAATTATACCATATAGTTTTGGAATTAAAAAACAATTATGATATAATATGTTTATTTAATTTTAGGAGGAAAAGATGGAGATGCGTCTGGAAAAATATCTTATCCAATGCGGAATAGATACAGGAAAAAAAATTAAAGAAAGAGTCCGTGCCGGAGAAGTTACAGTGGACGGAAAAGTTGAAACTGACGTAGGTGTCCATATAAATCCTGAACTTCAAGATATTCTTCATTTGGGAAACAAACTAAATTTAAAGACTTTCAGATATTATGTTTTCCATAAACCAGCGGGATATATAACTGCTGTCTCCAATCCTGTAAACAGTAAACCTACAGTTATGGAAGTTCTTCCTGAATGGATAGATAAACAGGGACTTTCTCCAGTGGGGCGATTGGATAAAAATACTGAGGGATTACTGATTTTCACGAATGATGGTGAGTTTAATCATTTTCTTACGCACCCTGATAAAACAATAGAAAAAACATACTATGCTGAACTTATCAGAGATATTACTGATGAAGAAATTGCCAGACTAGAACAGGAGATAGAATTTCAAGGTTACCACTTTAAACCTGGAAAAGCTAGAAGAATTTCTGAAAATTCGATTCATCTCACTATCACAGAGGGGAAGTATCATCAAGTTAAACATATGCTTCGAGCTGTGGGCAATAAAGTTATGTATTTAAAAAGAATAAAATTTGGAAATCTGACTCTTGGAGATATGGAGTTGGGAGAAGTTAGGGAAATCAAAAAGGAAGACATAGTTTAGGTTATGTCTTTTTTTGTTGAAAACATTTCTTTTTATATTTTATTTTTTTAATTCCGATAAATTGATTATAGGACTTTATTGAGTGGTGGTGAATAATCTTAATTTATATGGTAAACTTAATCAAGATTATTTAGAAAAGGAGAGGTTATGGAAAATTTAATAGAATTAAAAAAAATTATTAAAACTCATAAAAAAGATATATTAGAAGCTCTCAATTTAGATTTGGGAAAAAGCGAAGAGGATGCTTTACTTACAGAATATATTCCTGTAATAAAAGAGCTGGATCTTTTTATAAAAAAAGCCTCTAAATGGAAAAATCCAAAAAGAGTTTGGGGACTGTTTTCACTTTTCGGATGCAGAAGCTATACCCAGAGAGTTCCCTATGGAGATGTTTTAATAATCTCTCCCTGGAATTATCCTTTCCAGCTAGCACTCCTCCCTATTATAGGAGCTTTAGGAAGCGGAAACCGGGTGACTCTCAAACCCTCAGAGCTTTCGTCCAATACTGAAAAAGTTTTAGCAAAAATTATCCATGAACTGGATATCCCCCAATTAAAAATAGCAACTGGAGATTATCATGTGGCCGAAAAACTTTTAAAGGAAAAATTCGATTATATTTTTTTTACTGGAAGTACAGCTGTGGGAAAACTTGTCTACATAGCTGCTGCCCAAAATCTCACCCCTGTCACCCTAGAACTGGGTGGTAAATCTCCCGTGGTAATCGAGCCAGAGGCTGATTTAAAGGATGCTGTGGAAAAAATTCTCTGGGGAAAGTTATTAAACTCCGGTCAGACCTGCATAGCTCCAGATTACGTCTATCTTCCAGAAGAAAAAATTCAAGATTTTCTGAATCTGACAAAGGAATATTTGGAAAAATATCCTGTGGATAGTGGAAAGATAATAAATGAAAGGCACTATAGAAGACTAACAGAACTAGCAGGAGGGAATGTTAATCTTTCTGATGAAGATAAGGAGAAACTCAGATTTCCTTTCACCATTATTTCTAATCCGGCTAAAGACTCTCCCATTATGGAAGAAGAGATTTTCGGTCCTTTACTTCCCATTATAGGGTATGATTCTCAGAAACTTGAAGAGGTCTATGAAGAAATAAAGCGTAAACCCAGACCTCTGGCATTGTATATTTTTAGGAAAGACAGTAAAAATTTGGATACAGGTGGAGTAGTCTCTGGTGGCCTATGTATCAACGGAACTGTTCTTCAAGTAGCTGAAGGGGCTCTACCTTTTGGAGGAGTAGGGGAAAGTGGTTTAGGAAACTACCATGGAAAACATAGTTTCTACACTTTCACCCATGAAAAGGCCATTTTAGAGAGTACCTCCCTAAAAATAGAGTTTTTCAGAAAAATTTCCAGTTGGATGATTAGAATTCAGAAATAAATATTTAAGGCGGGGTGTCAGAGTCATTTCTGACATATCAGCTCCATAAACCCTTGATTTTATTGAGCTCACACTTTTACTTGTTCATAAAAAAAAGAGGGTTCTTCCTGAACCCCCGTAAACATTGGAGTTTTTTGCCTCTGTAAAATCGCTTTTAAAAAAATACCCCTACAAACTATTAAGTCTATACTCGTGACATGCTTTTAAAACGAAATTACAGCTTCAGTTGAATAATTATTATTTTTGATTTCGAATAATTTTCGTTATTTTATTCCTCCATACTTTTCTGCATCATAACCCAGATAAACCCCTCCATCCCATCTTATTATTGGGGTTCTAAAAAGTATCGGATTTTGGAGAAGAAGCTCCTCGCTGTCATATACCATATATTTAAGGTTTCTCTTCTCATACTCCTTTCCATCCTTATCTAGGAGTTCTTCCAGAGTATAATATTTTTGGAAATTTTCCAACTCTCTTTTGGATGGGGCTTTCTCCACCAAATCTATAAACTGGACTTTTATGTTTCGCTCCTTAAAATACCTCTGAGCTTTTTTAGTAGAATTACAATTTTTTCTTCCAAAAATTTGTATTATCATCTTTCACCTGCCTTTTCATATACCATCTCTATATGAGGAATATCATCTTCCATATAGACTTCTGAGACCTGCTGGAATCCTAACTCGCTATAAAATTTCAGAAGATATGCCTGAGCACTTATTCTGATTTTTCTCTCTTTCCAGACTCCAGTAATGTGGTTTATGGCTTCCTCTACCAGTTTTTTAGCCAGAGATCTTCCACGGGCTTCCTCCACTACTAAAACTCTTCCTATGGAACTTTCTTGGTATGAAACTCCAGGCTTTAAAATTCTGGCGTAAGCTACAATCTTCCCATTTTCTCTGATTATAAGATGTTCAGAATCCATATCTTTTCCATCGGGATCCAGATAGGGACAGTTCTGCTCTACCACAAATACATCACTTCTCACTCTTAAAATTTCATAGAGTTCCTTTAGATTCAGCTCTTGAAATCTTTTCACTATTACCTCCATATTCTCCTCCCTTATCCCCGCATTCTATTTTCTATATAATATCATATTTTTGAAGAATATGGTATAATAGACGGATAAGAAAAAATTTCAGGAGGAATTATGAGATATTTTATGCATAAGGGATTCGGGATAGATTACAAACTGGCAAAAAAAATCAGAAATTATTTTTCTCTTGTGCCAACTCTGAAAACAGAAGTAACTATAGGAGGAAAGAGATATCTTGCTCTTGTAGACCTAAAAAGCTTTCTTCTCCCTACCAACTTTGACTGCTTCAACTGTCTGACTAACTGCTGTGTCCAATTCCCCTACGAGTTCAGTGAAAAATCCAGAGAGGTCATACTGGAAAATTTGGAGGAATATGACAAGCTGACACAGGCTGTATCAATTCTAAAAGAGGAGGGGCTCACTGAAAAGGAGATTAGAGAATCCATAAAAAATGACCCTATGCTTATTCCACAGGAGCATGTAAAAAAAACCTTTGACCGTTGTACCTGCTCATGCATCCATGTGGATAAAAAACTCTGTGCCATCCACAAAATATGTATTGATAGAGGCATGAATCTAGGCGAGATAATTGATACAAAACCTCTTTGGTGCTCTATCTATCCTCTAGAAATCATTTGTGAAGAGGATGAGTCCCTTCTATACATATTGGTTCCCACCAAAAAAAATGAATCTATGGCTATGAACGACACAGATTTCCCCTGTATGGATATAGCTAAGTCCATCTCTCCATATTTCCGGAGAGAAAACCCCATAGGATTTAAAAAAGAAGAGTATAAACCCTTCATTACCTCTTACTACTCTGTGCTGGAACATATACTCGGACATGAATTTGTAGAAAAAATTCTGTCAGAACTGAATCTGGAAAATTTATCGGATGTAGTTCAGTATAGCAAAAAGATTTAAGTTAAAAGAGGAGAGAAATGAGATTCTCTCCTCTTTTAATAGGCTGTCACAAATTTTCCTTTTCCATTTTTCTTCGTTTTAAAATTTTAATATTCCAAGTGCCTGTAAAAGGATTATTCCAATTACAACCGGTCCTATATACTTAATTACAAAAATCCATAATTTCCCCAAGGAGAAATTCAATTTACCTTCATTTGTAATCTCATGAAGAACATTTTCCTCACCCCAGATATAACCTATAAAGATACATAATAGGAGTCCTCCAATAGGTAGGAAGAGATTGTCGCTGAGATATGATAGAAAATCAAAGAAATTCATTCCGAAAAATATTTTTGATTTTTCCATTATTCCGAAGGACAATGAATTCGGAATAGCCACAAGAAACAGAATGAATGTCAGAGCCCATGTGGTTATTTTTCTGTCAAATTTCATCTGATCTACCACAAAGGCAACAATTACCTCAAGCATCGATATAGAAGAGGTTATTGCCGCAAAGAATACAAGAACGAAAAAAATTACTCCGAAAAAAGACCCGAAAGCCATTGCCTCAAATATTTTTGGCAAAGTTACAAAGAGTAGTCCCGGTCCTGCCGATGGCTCCAATCCAAAAGAAAATACAGCCGGCATAACAGCCAGACCAGCTAGAAGTGCTACCAGTGTGTCCAGTCCCGGAACTATAAGGGCACTACGCACCAGTTTCGAATCCGGAGGAAGATAACTTCCATACGTTATCATTGCTCCCATTCCTAGAGAAAGAGAGAAAAATACCTGTCCAAGTGCTGCCAATATAACTCCACCTGTGATTTTTGAAAAATCTGGTTTAATTAAAAACTCTATACCTACCATTGCCCCTGGAAGAGTAACAGATCTTACAACTATTATAATCAAGAAAAGGAATAGAGCCGGCATCATGAATTTACTGGCTTTTTCAATTCCCCCAGAGATTCCCTTAACCACAATTAAAGCTGTGAGAATTAGAAATATTCCTGCATAAATTATTGGAGATGAAATTCCTGAGATAAATCCTCCAAAATATGCTCCCGCCTCACCCTCAACTCCTCCAGACATAAAATCTACAATATATTTTATAACCCATCCCCCTATTACAGAATAGTAAGAGAGAATTATAAAGCATGTTAAAATTCCTAATATTCCTACAAATCCCCAGCCTTTTTTAATATTGTTGTAGGAACCGTAGGGATCTGACTTCCCTCTTCTTCCCAATGCCATCTCTCCAAGCATAAGGGTAAAACCTAAAATTATTACGAGAGAAAGATACACCACAACAAAGGCTCCTCCACCATTTTTTCCCGCTAAATATGGAAATTTCCAAAGATTTCCAAGTCCCACCGCTGACCCTGCTGATGCTAAGATAAATCCTAAACTGGATCCCCATTTTCCTCTGCTTTCTGACATTTGAATTCCTTCCTTTGCAGCACAACTGCTGACTATAATATTTTTTGGATTTTTAAACTTTTCATCCTCTCTCAATATATATGGAATACTTCAATTTTTTCATTTATTTATTTTAAAAATAATTCCAAGAATAAACATTGACAACTTTTATTTTATATGGTATTATATATTTATATCGCGGGATAGAGCAGTTGGCAGCTCGTCGGGCTCATAACCCGAAGGCCGTAGGTTCGAGTCCTACTCCCGCCACCAATGAAATTTCGGGCCATTTGGCTCTTTTTTTTTACTCTTTAATCTCTATAATGAAAAAATCGGAAGAAATTTCTTCCGATTTTTTCATTATCTAGCTCTTTCTTTCTCCGGCTTAGGAAAAGGAATATAGTCCACCAGCATATCCACGAAGGATTGGATATTTCTCGTCTGAATAATAACTTTTCCCTTACCCCTAAAAGTATTGAGTAGTCCCTCTCCAGATCTAAATCCAAACAATCCACTGGCCATTTCCATTTTGTAATCCAGAGTCTCTTCCCAGCAAACCACATGACCATTATCTATCTGAAAGGGCTGTGAGTCGTCTAGCTCTATCTCAATAAGATCTCCGAATCCATTTACTAGAAGCTCTCCCTCTCCTTTAGATTTTAAAATGAAAAAACCTCCTGTCCCTCCTAAGATGGAATTGAGCAATCTTTTCTGCATAGTTGAAGTATAGTCGACTGAAGTATTACAAGCTAAAAAGCTTCCGTCATTTATATACCATTGATTACCCTTGGAAACATTTAAAATTTTTATATTTCCAAAACCTCTAGGTGCCACTGCAATTCTTCCCGCCTCTTTAGCTGTAGCTGTTGAAGTGAAAAAACTCTCTCCTCCCAAAAATACCTTTCCTATTGCTGAAAACAATCCTCCGTTGATCTTTCCCTGCAAATTTATACAGCTATCTTTATAAACCATCGCTCCTGGTTCCATTCTTATGCTTTCACCTTTCTCTAAGTAAAATTCCACAAGCGAAGCACTTGTAGAAGCTGTTTGATTAATTTTCATCCTATTTTCCTCCTAAACTTCTTTAGACCTTCTCTTTTTCAGTATAACTTAAGCTTTAATCGAAAGCAAGAAATTAAATAACATTCATTTTCTACTGATCTTTTTTATGAACTTTATATACTATTGAATAAAGTAGTGGAACTCCCATAAGTGTAAGTATAGTGGAAGCTGTCAGACCAAATATTATTGTAACTGCCATATCCCCATATAGTGGATCTTTCATAAGAGGAAGCATTCCCAGTATTGTTGTTCCTGCCGCCAAAGTAACAGGTCTTATCCTATCAGAAGCAGACTGTATAACAGCCTGATAAGGTTCTTTTCCCATGTTATCCCTTTGGAAATTTATCTCCTCTATCAGTATTATAGCATTTTTTATCATCATTCCGGTAAGACTTACCACACCTATTATCGACATAAATCCGAACGATCTTCCTGTTAGTAGAAGTCCTGGTACTATCCCTATAATGGCTAGTGGTAACATTCCAAATATTATTCCAGGTTCTTTCAAATTATAAAACAGTAACACACAGATTGTAAACATAACAATAAGCTGAAGTGGAATATATTCCATAACCGCTCTGCTACTCTTCACCTGTTCTGCATATTGACCTGCCCACTTAAGGTGATAGCCTTCAGGAAGTTTTATGCTTTCTACTCCTTTTTTTATTTCTCTTCTTGTGTCTTCTATTCCTACTCCGATAGGAACATCACTCTGAATTTTTATAGTTCTTAATCCATTTTCACGCCATATTTGAGAATCTTCCCAAATAATATCTTCTCCTTCTATTACTTCTTTTAAGAGAACTCCTTCTCTACCCACTATTCCCCACAGAGGAATCTGTCCTATATTTACCATATCTGTTTCAGATGTTTCTCTTTCTTTAAGAAGAATTTGAAGAGATTCATTTCCATCACGGAAAACACCTAAATTTAAACCGTCAGTTGCTCTTTTTATTCCTCCGGCTATATCCCGTTCGGTTATACCTGAAAGTTTACCCTGTTTTTCTGAATAATCTCCTTTCCAGACCGGAACTCTTTTTCTCCAGTTGGTTCTTATATTAAAGGGATGTTCTGCATTTTTCATTACGCCCATAACTTTTTCTGAAATCTCTCTCAGTATTCTAGGATCAGCTCCTGAAACTGTAACCTCTATAGGATATTTTGTTTCTACTCCATTACTGTATTTTCTTACTCCTATCTGTGCTTCAGGAATATTTTCTCTTGCAAATTCTAATATCTCTTTTCCTAGTCTATTTACACTTGCTAAATCTTCTGTAGAAATTATAAGCTGAGCAAAAGATGGGTTTGGCATCTCTGGAATAGTCATCATATAATATCTAGCAGGGGAGCCTCCCACAGCAGATGTAACATCTTTTATTTTTTCATCCTGAGATATTTTCTTTTGAAGAATATTCGCAATTTCAGATGTCTTTTCTATTTTGCTACCTTCAGGAAGCCAGATATTTAAGACAAAACCTTTTTTATCTGAATCTGGGAAAAAACTCATTGGAATTTTTAGAAACAGAAGACCCGAAAAAACCAAAGCACCTATAAGAGCTAAAAGAGATATTTTTCTATGTTTCAGAATTTTTTCTAGAGTTGCTTGAAACCAAAGATAAAATTTCTCTACCCTCCCATTATTTTTTTTCTCTTCATTATTTTTTTTCAAATAATGATCGCAATATACAGGTATCGAAGTCAGTGCAAATATCCAACTTAATATAAGTGAAATCGCTATCACCCAGAAAAGTGAACCTATATATTCTCCCATGTTGGTCTCCATAAGAACTGTAGGTAAAAAAGCTGCTATAGCTATTACCGTTGCTCCCAAAAGAGGAACCGCTGTTTTCTTTATAGTGTTTATAACTACCTGAAATTTTTCCTCTCCACGGCTTATTCCGTTTAACACTTCATCTACAACCACTATAGAGTTATCCACCAAAATACCCATGGCAATTATAAAAGATCCCAGGGATACCCTTTGAACATCTATCCCCATAAGCTTCATAATAGGGAATGTACCCAAAATTGAAAGAATCAGTCCACTACCTATTATAAGTCCGCTTCTCATTCCCATAGTAAGAAGAAGAACTCCCACCACGACAACTACCGATTCAATTAGATTGATAACAAATATTTTTATAGATGAACTTACCAGTTCAGGCTGATAATAGATTTTTTTTAGTTCTATTCCCTTAGGAATAACTGCCTGCATCTCTTCTATTTTTTTGTCTATGATTTCACCAGTTTCGACTACATTCGTTCCTGAAGATGGGGAAAGAAGTATTCCTACAGATTCTTTTCCATTATATTTCATAATGTTAGAAGCTGGTGTTTTTCTCTCTCTTCTTACTTGAGCTATATCCTTTAAGAGAAGAACCTCCTCTTCGCCTTTAAGATTTTTTCGAGCAGATATAATAAGGTTTTCAATATCTTCTATAGATTTAAATCTCTTCGAAATATCAGCTCTCAGTCTCTCA
Source organism: Fusobacteriaceae bacterium (assembly GCA_051648365.1). GTDB lineage: Bacteria > Fusobacteriota > Fusobacteriia > Fusobacteriales > Fusobacteriaceae > JAGNZR01. Next base: position 12,303 of record JBOFEZ010000083.1, on the reverse strand, counting down.
TCTCCAAAATTAATCTTACCTCCGTCTACTGGCAGATTTTCACTCAGGAAGATTCCTTGAAGATGTTTGTCACTTATGTTCATGACAGCCATTTTTTCTCTATCTAGAATAATTTCCAGGGTCTCACTTTGCTTTCCGTATACTGAAATTCTTCCTACTCCCGGAAGATTCTGAAACTCCCTTCTCACATACTCGAGATAACGGTTAAACTCCTCTGTTGAATATCCGTCATTGGTAAGAGCAAAAAACATCCCATATACATCTCCATAGTCATCCATAATTATAGACGGCAGTGCACCCAATGGAAGAGTTTTCCCTGTATCACTTACCTTTCTTCTCATATTATCCCAGTATTGCTCAATCTGGTCGCTGTGTAATTTTTCTGAAAGAGTAACTTTTACCTCAGAGTAACCTGCTTTGGATACGCTTTCATATTTTTCCACATGGGGAATACGTTTAAGTGCTGCTTCTATTTTTTCTGTAACCTCAAGTTCTACCTCATGAGGAGTCGCTCCTGGATAAAGAGTAATTACAAGAGCCTCTTTTATTTTAAATTCAGGATCTTCTAGTTTCCCCAGTTTTCCATAGGAAAAAAGTCCTATTACTGCTAGTAGGAGGGTAATATATCTGATTACTGTTTTATTCCTTATAAATTTTTCTAAAAATTTCATCTCTACCTCCTAAAAAATTTTTCCTACATTCGATTCTGAAAATTGAGAAATAGGTTTTATCTTTTCTCCTTCATGAAGAAAAGCAGCTCCTGCTGTTACAACTTTATCTCCAGAAGAAAGTCCTTTTTTTACAATAATCTCTCCATTTCCTGCTATTTTTTCTATTTCAATTTCACGGGAAAGAGCTGTTCCATTTTCATATATCCATACCTTTGTTCCATTATTTTCAAAAACTGCCGTAAGAGGAATTTTTATCTCCGTAGAAGAATTTTTTCTTTTAGTGAAAAGAACTTTTCCCTGAATTCCACTTAAAAAATCCCCAGGTTCTAAAAATTCTAAAATAACAGGATATGAAAGTTTTGATAAATGTGGCTTTTTCGCTATCTCTTTGACTTGAAGGCTATATTTTTTTTCTCCGTGAATAAAAGTCACCTTTTCAGCTTCCCTAATAAAAGGAATCTCTTTTTCTGACACTCCTATACTTACCTCAGATAAATCGCTAGAAAAAAGTGAAATAATCGGTGTTCCAGCATTTATAGTATTTCCCTCTTCTCCTATTTTAGATCCTACATAAGCATCATATGGTGCCCTTAAAAAAGCATCTTCCAATTTATTTTTACTATTTTTAACTCCAGCTTCCGCTTCTCCCATTAGAGCTTCTGCTCCCTTTTTAGAAGAAATGGCTCCTTTGTATTTTGCCTGAACTTCATCAAAGAGTTTTTTTGGTGCTGCTTTTTCCATATAAAGCTTTTCTACTCTTCTAAATTGAAGTTCTGCATTTTCTGCAACTGCAGCATGGGCTCTGTAATTTTCAAGAGCTGCCTGATATTTTTTTCCGTAGACTTGAAGATTGAGATTATAATCTTTCTTTTCCAACTCTGCTAAAACATCACCTTTTTTTACAAAATCTCCCTGCTTTACCATTATTTTTTCTATTTTTCCAGGAATTTTAAAAGATATAATGCTTTCTTTTTCAGGAGTTATTACTCCGTTAAAAACTCTTTCCTCTTCTGAAGACATTTCCTGTATTTCTAAAACTCTTACATTGGAAACTCTTTCCTTCTCTGCTACTTTTTTCCCGCACGATGCAAGGGAGATTAAAAGAGCACCAACCATAACTATCTGAAAATATTTTTTATTTTTTAACATCATACCCTCCAATAACCAACCCTAAAAGAGCCAGTGAAATTTCATATCTATACTCACAATTTTTCCATAGGGAAAACGCTTTTTCATTTTCTGCATAAGTCTTAAAGAGTTCCTCTTCGCTAACCATCTCCATCTCTTTTTGAAGTTTTACCTGATGTAGTTTCTGGCTTAGAACCGAATAATTTTTTTGAGCCAATTCCAAATTTTCTTCCATCTCCTGGTAAAAATTAAAAGCATTCACTGTTTCCAAAATAACCTTGGCTGCCGACTCCCCTCTTTCTATTTCTGAAATCTCGAGACTTTTTTTACTTTTTTTGTAACCATTTATATTCTGAAACCCATTAAAAAGATTAATTGCTCCCATAAGACTTCCATTTATTATAAGAGGATCCACTATAGCACTGTTACTGTTCCTAGAATATCCACCCGTCAAAGCTATATTAGGTAGAAAATTAGCTATCGACATTTTTACCATATCCTGTCCTATTCCGTGAGACATATCTTCTATTTTAAGAAGAGAGCTATTTTCGAGAGCTGAGTATATAACCTCATCTAAACTAACCTTTTTTCCTATAAATTTTTCATCCATTTCAATTTGAAATTCTGCAAGAGGATGAAGATCCAAAAGTCTTAGGAACTGCATTTTAGCCTGAGATAGCTCTCTGTTATTTTTATTCAGAGCAAACTCCTTACTTTTTAAAAACTGCTGACTCTGCTCATACTCCCAAGGCATTATAGATTCTGTTTCTAAAGCAATACGGGCATTCTTCATTAACTCCTGTCTGTATTCAATCTCTTTTTTCAGATAATCCTTTTCAGATTGAAGTGCGGCAATATGATAATAACTATTTATTATCTGAACTCTTATTTTTTTTCTCTCAAAATCCTCAATCTCTCTAGAAATATCGACTCCTTTTTTTCTAGCTTCGTAAAGATACCAAGCTGTCGGGGTAAATATAGGAAGAGTGGCACCCACTCCTGCCATATAGAAATTTTTATCCACAACTCTAGTCTCCAAATCTAATCCAAAGGGAAGTTCCACACCTGCTGTTTGGGCATATATCCCATCATTGAACTGATTATAGCTTCCTGAAGCTGTTATTTTTGGCAAAAAATTTCCAAAAGCGATATCCTTATCAAGCTTTGCAATTTCAGACTTGATTTTTTTTATTTTTATACTGGTATTTCTTCTTTCACCCAAAGCCAAGGCTTCTTCTAGGGAAATTCCATCCCCCATTTCAGATATAATTTCTTTACTTTCAGATTCTTTAGACAAAAGTTTTTTATTTTCTTCGGCACGGATTTCTCTATAATTTGTAGAGGAACAGCCACTTAATAAAAAAACAAAAATCGTTGTAAGATAATAGAATTTTTTCATTTTTTCTCCTTTTTTGGAATTTTTATTCCAAAATTATTTTAACTTTATCTTAACATATGAAAAAAATATAGTCAATTCATAATTGAATATATCTGCTCCTTAAGATATAATAAGACATAAACTATTGGGAAGGGGATCACAGATGAGTAAAAAAGATGATATTTTAAATGCTACATTGGTTCTGGTAATGGAGGAGGGACTCCATTCTCTAACATTTTCAAAAATATTTAAAAAGGCGAACGTAGGTTCTGGAACTCTCTATAATTATTTCAAAAATATGGATGAACTCATCTATACTCTCTATGAAATGTGTTTTCAAGATCTCACAGAAAAGGTTATGAAAAATTATAATCCTGAAACCAGGGTATACCAGAGATTCAAACATCTCATAGAGGGCTCCCTGAAATACTCTCTAACTTATCCTGAAAGAATGGTTTTTGTCACCGATCTTATCTATTCTCCCTATATGCCTGCAGAATATCGGGACATTGAAAGCAATAAAATTTTTTCAGAAATTTTTAAACTGGTTAAACTCGGACAGGAAAAAGGGATAATCCGTGAATTGGATCCCAATCTCTGCTTGAGTATGGTTTTCGGCATCATTTTCTTCGGAGTAAAGGGAACACTTGTAGGAAAATATTCTCTAGACGAATATCAGATTTCACAGATAGTGGAATCATGTTGGAAAGCTGTTAAAATTTAAAGGGAGGACAAATTATGACGACAAAGGAAAAATATAGCCGATTGAACAAAATATACGATTGGGTAGAAAACAAAATGCCTATGAACAAATTTAAAGAAGAATGTGTGTCTCTTCTTACTGGTAAAATACTTGAAGTTGGTATCGGGAGCGGAGCCAACTTAGAATTTTATAGGGAAGATATGGATATAACAGGTATAGATTTTTCTTCTGGGATGCTGGAACTAGCTCAAAAAAAGCTAGATGTACGTAATCTAAAAAATGTACATCTCCTAGAAATGGACATTGAAAATATGAATTTTTCTGAAGATACTTTTGACTCTGTACTTTCTACCTGTGTATTCTGTACAGTACCTAATCCTGAAAAGGGGCTGAAAGAGATCTATAGGGTTTTAAAACCTGGAGGTAAAGCTGTATTTCTTGAACATATGAAAAGTAGCCATGCTCCTATCAATTTTTTCCTCTTTCTCCTCAACCAGATTACCCGTCCCCTTCTTGGCACCTCTCTTCTGAGAGAAACTGAAAAAACCATCAGAGAGATTGGGTTTTCAAAGGTTACCAGTAAGAATGTTATGATGGGTGACGTCCTAAGGATTATTTTGGCGGAAAAGGGGCCGCTATGCTAGGACTGGTTTGTATGCTAGATGGAAAAGGAATGAAGAGAGGAAGTAATTCCATAAAAAATATAGATAAACAGAAAGTTCGTGAAGCAGCTATTTTCAATCTGAATTATACCTTAGAATGCATCCATTACTGCATTGAGAAGGGATATATCTACAGGGTTTCTTCAGCTCTTATTCCCTATCCTGATTTCTGGGATTGGGAAAAAGATAATGAAATTTTAGAGCTTTTCAAGAAAATAAAAGAGATGAGCAAAAAAATCCGACTAATTATACACCCCGATCAGTTTGTTGTTCTCAACAGTGATTCTGAAAAAGTAATAGAAAACTCCTTGATTATCCTAAGTCAGCAGAGTAAAATCGCCCAACTTTGTGGTATAAGCGAACTTATACTCCACATAGGAAAAAGTAACAGTATTGAAAAATTTCAAGAAACTTTCAAAAGACTGGAACCTTTTACAAAAAAAATTCTAGTCCTTGAAAATTGCCATTACTATAAGGTGAATGAGGTTTTGGAACTCTGTGAAAACTTGGATATCCCCATGGTTTTAGATGTCCATCATGCAAGGATTACAGATTCAGAGTCCTACGATATCGACCGAATAAAAAAAACCTGGAAAGAAAAAAAGCCACTGACTCATATTTCCAGTGGCAAATCGGGTGAAAAAGACCGTTCTCACAGTGATTATATTACAAAGGAGGACTGTTTAAATTTTCTCTGGCTTTTCAATGATTTTGATGTAGAAGTCGAAGCTAAGAAAAAGGAAAAAGCTCTAGAATTTCTGAGCAATGACCTGAAAAATTCATTTTTATAACTCTATTACCTGCTGAGCCATCTCTTTAAAGGTATCATCGTGGGTTACTATTATGCTCTGCTCCATATTTTCTAAAATCTCCCCTATATTGTCAGCCAGTATTTTACGACGCTCTTGATCCAGGTTGTTAGTCGGCTCGTCAAAAATTGAGAATCCAGTTTTAGTAAATATACTGTTCATGGCTCCCCTGATGGAGATGGCTACTGCCACCTGCTCTCCCCCTGAAAGTTGGTCAAAGTTTACCTTTCTAAGATTTCCTTCCCTGTCTGCTCCCTCCAGTAGAACCGAATATGGAGAATCTTTTCCAGAGGAATCTTTACCGCTCCATATTATACTCTCGCTTCTTCCGGTAATTTTTCTGAAATTTTCAGTGGCAAAAAAAGCTATTCTTCTGATTATACTTTCAGCCACCTTTTCTCCCATTCCTTTTATATTTTCCCGGAATTTTTGGGTAAGTTCATGCTTCTTTTGAAGAGTCTTTTCTCTCTCTTCCAGACTCTCTATCTCTATAAAATCTTCTTCAGATTTTTTAGCTCTCTCCTTCAGCGCAACTATTATGCTGAGAAGTGCACCACTCTCCCTATGGAGATCGGTTATGCTTTCCTCAATAGCTTTTTTTTCAGCTTGAAGAGTATAGAGAGATATTTTTTTACTCAATTCCTCTCTTAATTTTTGGAGATTCTCTCCTAATTTTTCTATTCCAAAACTTATTCTTTCTATATTGTTTTTTAGTGATAACTCTTTTTCTCTAAAACTTTCCAGTTTAAGTGCTACTGTTATATTTCTGCTGTATAGCTCATAAGATTGCTTCAGCTCTAAAAGTTTTCCTTCTATATTACCAAGATCTTTTTTTTCTTTTCCCAAATTTTCTTCATAATCAGCGAGGTCTTTTATCTCATTTTTAAGAACCTCTATCTTTTCTATCTTTTTAATTTTGCTTTTTTCTAAAACTATTTTTTTCTCACTCAGTATTCCGAAATTTTTCTCCAGTTCTGAAATTTCTCCTAAAATCACTTCTATCTTCTCACTAATATTTTTCAGATTAAGATATTTTTTTTCCTCTATAAGTGTTATTTTTCTTTCACGGAGTTTTTCTAAACTACTTCCCTCTCTCAGGAAATTCTGCATCTGAAGATATAAATTTTCCCTTTGAAGCTGAGAAATTTTTATCTCACTCTCTCTTTTTTCCATAACTCTCTCGAGATTCAGAAGAGTCTCTGACATTATCTCCTCTTCTCTCTTCAGTTTTTTTAAGTGATCTAAAGTTTCCAATGACTCATTCACTTTAGAGAGCTTTGCCTCTTTTTCTTTCAAAGAATCTGTAAATCTTTTCTCTCTCTCTCTAAAAAATTCCTCTGCATCTGAACTACTCTCAAGATTTTTACATTTCTCATTCAGGTATGGGCATAGACTTGTAGAGAGTTTTTTTTCAGCTTCACGACTATTTTCTAGAAGAGCTTGGAGTTTACTTATTTCACTTTCCAAAGAAAGTTTTTCCTCTGCAACTTTCAGAAGTATATCTATCTTCTCTTGAACCCCATCTTTTTGAGAAAGTTTTAATTTTCCAGAAATATCCAAATAAATTTTTTTATCCTGAGAAATTTTTTCCTCTTCTATCTCCAAAAGATAATCCAGATTTTTTATCTCATTTTCTAGAACCTCTCCCTTCTTTATAAGAGGACGGAGTTTTTTTTCTTCTGACTCCAGTTCAGCTTCACGGTTTTGAGCAAGAAGAAGGGCTTTTTCCTCCTGTGTTCTCAGCTCTAAAAATTTTTGTAAATTTTCTCTGTTATTAGCTATATGAATCTTTTCTTTTTCAATTTCTCCTGAAGTTTCGAGAACTTCCCTCTCAAGATTTTTTATCTCCATCTCTTTTTTTCTCAGATTCGATATCTCATCTTCAAGGGCTATTACCTTTTCTTTTTTTTCTCCTGCTCTTTTCTGTAACTCAAGATAACTCTCGTAACTTTCACTGTTTTCTCTGACAATCTTCAGACTTTTTTCAGCTTCCAAGGTATCCTTATCATTATTAATTAGAGCTGATTTCTGAGTTTCTAGGATTTTTACCTCTGTCTCAATATCCCTTTCGGTTCTCTCTATCTTTTTTTCCAAAACCATGTTTTCATCTATATTTTTTTCCAGAGATTTTTTTATATTTTCCTTCTCTTTTAAAACATGGTCTACACTGATTTTGGATTTTTCATTTTTTCCCAACTCTTTCAGTATCTCCCTCGGATCTTCAACTTTGCCCCTAAGGGTCTCCAGTTTTGCCCGGGATTTTTCCAGTTCAGATTTGTAACGGTCACCTACATCCTTTGAAAATCCTCTGTATATTTTTTCATAGATATCTGTTTCAAATATTTCATCAAAAACTTTTTTTCTTTCAGCACCCTTAAGCTTATATATATTTATAAACTCATTCTGCTTGGCAACTATTATGTTATCATAGGTATTTCCAAGATTTCCTCCAATTCCCAGAAGAACTTTCAACCTTTCCCTTACCTCGTCCCTTTCAAAGATAATCTCATCGGGATTCTCCTTGTCAAAGATTCTATAATATCCTCCACGGGCTTTTATGCTATTCTGTACAATATATGTTTTTCCATCATTTCCTTGAAATTCTATCTCGACAACTGCTTCCTTCTCTCCAAATTTTATAACTTGGTCCTTTCCCGTGCTGTTTCCGTCACGGAACTTAGAATCAAAAAGTGTTATACCTATGGCTTCCAATACGGAAGATTTTCCGCTTCCATTCTGTCCCAGAAGAAGATTCATTCCCGGTGCAAAATTAAGTTCCAACTCCTTATGGGTTCTAAAGTTTTTAAGATATACTCTATTTATCCTCATTCACTATCATCTCCTCTAGTATCTGATCAAACTCCTGACAAAATCTCTCAAGAGCTGAGGAATCACCCTCTCGCTGTATCTCCTTGAGATTTTCAAAGTGATTCGAAAGTCCAGATTCTCCAAAACCTTCCCAGCTCTCTATTATTCCTCTTTCTATATTTTGAGTCGTGTCGCTCTCTTCACTCTCTCTTGATTTTTCTGAAAAAGTTTCCTCTAAAAAAATTGGAAGTATGTAGGCTTTAAGTGCTCCTCCCTCTTCGGCTAAGGTCTCCAGCTCCTTACTGTTCACATAGACGTTATTCTTTATTTTTAATTCCAATACAAGGAGTTCCTCTCCCGTAAGATTTAAGCTTTCTACCCATTCTTTAAACTTTTCTGTAACTCCCTCTTTTTCCTCCACCAAAAAGCTATTTTTTATACGTTTTCTTGGTTGGATAAGATGATAACTGTACTCCTGCTTCTCTGTGTCAAAAATAAAGACTCCTTTATCATCTGAAAGTTCATTTATTACATTCCAATATTCTGTGGAACCAGGTATAAAGAAGAAGGGAGTCTCACCTCGTGAAGGAGAGGGATATAATTTTTTAGAGTGGAGATGCCCTCCTGCAACATATAAGGTTTTTCCCCTAAGAAGATTGAGAGCCTGACTGCTCACGAGTCCAGGAAGCGCTCCCCCCTCTCCTCCAAGAGCAGTATGTATCATCACTATATTTTTCTCTTCTCCATCCAGCTTCTGACTCAGAGCTTCCACAACCCTGTCAACTCCGAATCCCGGAAATCCAAGTCCGTAAAAATTTATATTTTCTATTTTTTCTTTCTGAAAAGAGTATCTCCCTTTTTCATCTCTCCTGTACTCTAGCCTTTTGCTCAAGCCTCTTCCCTCTAGATAGTGAAGCCAGGAATTTATCTCATCATATCTGTTTGAGTTATCATGATTTCCCTCTGTTATAAGGACTTTTATCCTCTCGTCATGAAGTTTTCTAAAAAACTCTTCACTTCTGGCTAATATATCAGGAGTTAGATCTCTTCTGTCAAAAAGATCTCCAGAAATTATCACAACCTTCACTTTTTCTTGAATTGCTAAATTCACTACCTGACCAAATGCCTTAAAATAATCCTCATAACGTTTCTGACTAAAATTTTCATTTCCAAAGGGACGCTTCCCCAGGTGTATGTCTGAACAGTGAAGAATTTTCATAGCTCTTTCCTCCTAAATATTTATACTTTATGTGTATTTCTTTTATTATAGATATTACCATATTATTAATCACAAATATACTATTTCCCTTTGACTTTTTTCAGACTTGAGGTAGAATTAAACTATAAAATTTAGGAGGTATAGAAATATATGAGAATAGGAGTTTTAACAAGCGGAGGAGATGCTCCAGGAATGAATGCGGTTATTAGAGCTATTGTAAAGGTAGCTCACTCATACGGAATTGAGGTATACGGAATAAAAAGGGGATTTGTAGGACTGATCGAAAATCAGATGAACCTTCTTACTCCAAGAGATGTGGATAATATAGCTGAGATAGGAGGATCTATCCTTAAATCAGCCCGTACAGAAAAATTCTATGAAGATTTTTATGTGGATCAAGCTGCACAAAATCTTAAAGATAAAGAGATTCACGGACTCGTGGTTATAGGAGGAGATGGATCTTTCAAGGGAGCTGCCAAACTTTCAGGTTTCGGAGTAAATGTTGTAGGTATTCCCGGCACTATAGATAATGATCTCCAGTATACCAATTTCAGCATAGGATTTGACACCGCATTGAATACTGTACTGGATGCTATAAGTAAAATAAAAGATACTGGTTCAACTCACGAGAAAGGAACTATTGTAGAGGTTATGGGAAGACACTGCGGAGATCTAGCCCTCCATTCTGCACTCTCAGGAGCGGGAGAGATTATCTCTACCCCTGAAAGAAGGCTCACTTCAGAAGAGATAGCCCTAAAGCTTCAGAGAAATATTGCTGAAGGAAAAAGCGACAATATCGTTATAATCACTGAAAACATGTATAACATGGACGAGCTTAAAGACTATATTGAAAAGAAATTGGAAATAGGAATCAGAAAAACTTCTCTCGGATTCATTCAGAGAGGAGGTAAGCCTTCGGCCTTTGACAGATCTCTTGCAGGAAAAATGTCTATTCGTGCGGTAGAACTTCTGAAAAATTCCATCTCGGGAAGAGCGATAGGTATGAGAGACTATAAAATAATTGATGTGGATTTTAATGACATAGACAGACTACACTATGATAAAGAGGAAGATTATGCGTCTTTAAATCTTTTAATATAACCCTCCAAAAATTTATCTCTTTATTTTTATTTTTCTAGATATTTTTTTTGTATTTTTTTTCATTACTATCACTGAACTATCCTGTCAAGAGCAAAAATAAATTGTTTTTTTTCTTTGAAAATCACTAGATGTTGTGTATAATAATAAGTGAGTTTAATATATGTTGAGAAAAATCACAATTTATTTTATATAAAATTAGGGGGAACAAGTTAAGATGATTATTGAAAAAGATAACAAAATAGAGAATATCTACGACAGAATAGAGGAACTTGTGGCGTCTTCTAATTCTGACATTTTAAATGAAAATGCCAATAAAGATGGAAAAACAATTTCTGTTCAGAGAGACCTACTGGCTGGTATCTCTTCTAAAGATTTTTATCTTAACAGAATTCTTCCTAATCATCTGAAAGAAGCACACGAATCTGGAGCTATCCATATCCATGATCTGGATTATCTTCTGTTCCGTGAAACTAACTGTGAGCTTGTGAATATTGAAAATATGCTGAATGGTGGATGCAACATAGGAAATGCCAAGATGTTAGAACCTAACTCCGTGGATGTGGCAGTAGGTCACATCGTACAGATAATAGCTTCTGTATCTTCCAATACATACGGTGGATGTTCTATTCCCTACCTAGATAGAGCACTTGTACCATATGTAAAAAAGAGTTTCAAAAAACATTTTTTAAAAGGTCTTAAATATGTAACAAGATTAACTGTTGAAGAGATAGAAAGAATTTCCAAAAAAGAAGATGTGCAATATTCTAATAGAGAGCTTGAAAAAGAGTACTCTTCTGCATTTTCTTATGCTGTAGACATGACTGAAGAATCTGTAAAACAAGCTACTCAAGGGCTGGAGTATGAGATAAATTCTCTTTCCACAGTAAACGGGCAGACACCTTTTACAACTGTAGGTATAGGAACTGAAACTTCATGGGAGGGTCGTCTTGTACAAAAATATATTTTCAAGACAAGAATGGCAGGATTTGGAGCTAAAAAAGAAACTGCTATCTTCCCGAAAATAGTCTATGCAGTGTGTGAAGGGCTGAACTTCAATTCTGAAGATCCAAACTGGGATATCTCTCAAATAGCCTTCCAATGTATGACTACATCTATCTATCCAGATATACTTTTTATAACTGAAGAGCAGTGGAAGAATGGAACAGTAGTTTATCCAATGGGATGCAGAGCCTTCCTCTCTCCATGGCATGATAAGGACGGTAAAGAAACATATTCAGGGAGATTCAACATTGGAGCTACTACCATCAATCTTCCAAGAATCGCAATAAGACACAGAGGAGATGAAGCTGGTTTCTACAAGGAACTAGAAGAACTCCTAGAACTTTCTAGAGAAAATTCTATCTTTAGAGCAAAATATCTAGAGAATACCCCTGCCGAAACTGCTCCTATCCTTTGGATGAACGGTTCTATGGCTAACAAAGAGGGAAAAGAGACTATAAAGGAACTTATCTGGGGAGGATATTCTACAGTTTCAATAGGATATATCGGACTGAGTGAAGTTTCGCAGCTTCTTTATGGAAAAGATTTCTCTCAGGATATGGAAGTTTATGAAAAAACTTTCAATATTCTGAAATATATGTCTGAAAAAGTTGAGGAATTCAAGAAGCATGACAACCTAGGTTTTGCACTTTATTCCACTCCTTCTGAATCTCTCTGCGACAGATTTGCACAGATTGACAAGGAAGAATTCGGGGATATTGAAGGAATTACTGATAAGGGATATTACGATAACTCTTTCCATGTTTCTTCTAGAATTCAGATGGATCCTTTCCTAAAACTGAAACTTGAAGTTCCGGGTCATAA
>JBOFEZ010000082.1:0-2266 GCA_051648365.1 Fusobacteriaceae bacterium | reverse complement strand
TAAGTTTTTCCCATCTTCAAAAACTTGCTCAGTTTGTGGTGCAAAGAAATCTGAGTTACATCTATCAGAGAGAGTTTTCCATTGTGAAAACTGTGATACAGAGATAGATAGAGACCTCAATGCTAGTATAAATATCCGTAAATCTGGTAAAAAATTACTAGCTTACTAAAAAAGTGAAAGTAAATAAATAAAATATATATCAGGGTAGGAACTCCCCGACGAGCGTAATCAATATATCTAAGATAACTTAGGTACTTCTTACAAAGCCCCCACTTCAAAAATCATAGATTTTAAGTGGTGGGTGGTTCACAGAGTTTTAGTTGTGAATAGCTATAGACGTCATTGACACAAATAAAAAAAAGTAGTATACTAATAAAGTATCATATGATACTTATAATTAAAACGACATGGATGGGAGATTGAAAAATTGAACATAAAAATAGATAGAGAAAGTGAATTTTTCAGAAATATGATATCTGAAACTTTAAAAGAGTTGAAAAAATTGGCAAAAGATGGAGATTTAGAGTTTCAACTATCTTCAAAAAACATGGAAACTTTTAGAACTTTAAGAAGAAAGTATGGAATAACCTATGAGGATTTTCAAGATGAAATTCTTGACTCTATACAAAAATTGGGGATAGAAAATTATTATCAGGGACCTGATGAAGATGATAAACCCGAACGAGGATATATATTTTGGAAGTTTGGAACAGAAATTTTTCAAAGAGAAATATACCTGAAATTCGATATTAGAGAAGAGTGTGGAAAAAAAGTTGTATTATGGTCCTATCATATACCAGAGTATAGAATGGATTATCCTCTAAAGGGAAAGGAGTTATAAAATGGTTAAAGTTATAGAGATGGAAAGAACTTACGAAGTTAAAGGAACCCCAATAACTTTTATGGAAAAAATAATGGTTGATGAAGAGACAGGAGAAGAAATCTTTGACCCAGCTCTGGAACAGGAGAATGATAGAAGAATTTTTGGCAGATATAGAGAGTTAAAAGGATTGATTTCTTCTCAAAAAATAAAAGAGATAAGATTGAAGTTTGGGGTAACTCAGGTTCAATTTGCTCAAATATTGGGATTTGGAGATAAAACCATAGCTAGATATGAAAACGGATCACTGCAGGATATGGCACAGAATAATCTGATAAAATTGATTTCAAAAGAGCAGCTCTATTTTTTAGAACTCCTTAGAAACTGTAAAAAGTTAAAAGAAGAGATGTATGAAAAAGATTATAAAGCTCTCCTGAAAAAAGTGAAATCTCTGATAGAGATAATGGTTCATTTTAAAGTCGGAATCAAAAGAGAGGACTACCCTATAACTCTTCATAAAACCTACCTTCCTGAAGAGATTGCAGAGTTCATATTAAAGCACTATGATTATGAAGGAATGGGGGAGATGATATCTCCACTGAAGCTTCAAAAGCAGTTAAATTATGTTTACAGCTATTGCTTAGTGGAATGGGACTATAAAATATTCGAAGAAAGTCCAGAAGCTTGGGCACATGGACCTGTATTTCCAAGTGTATATGAAAAATATTCCTCATATAGATATATGAATATAGATATTCCTCAGAAGGAAATATCTCTCCATGATAAGAATCTTGAAAAATTAATATTGAAAATAGCCGTAGGTTACGGTGTTCATAGTGCCAAAGATCTTGAAAAATTAACCCATAGAGAAGATCCTTGGAAAAAGGCAAGGAAGCGTGCTGGAGTTTCTGAGGGAGAGAGCTGTAAAGAGGTAATTTTAGATTTTGATATAAGGGAGTACTTTGAAAAACTGTTAAGAAATTGAGTTTCAAAATCCAACTCTCTAAAAGCCTGTATAGTGCACACGGAAATCGCCCCCTTGCATCTGTACCTCGAGATTCATCCTAGGGCATTTTACGAGGTCACTTTTTCGGACTAAAATCCTATGAAAGCCAATGAATACGGCACTTTAAAGATATCGGCTCTGGTTAAAAATTTAACATAAAAAAAGCTGTCTCGCAAAGCCAATAAATATGGGCATTCATGAAATTTTAGGAGCGTTGCAAATTTGAGGAATTAGAAAAAAAACATTTTTAAATTGTTTGTCCTATAATTGGGATTAAGTTAATAAAATGAAGGGTATAGGTGGAGGATCTCTCCTCGAAAGAGCTGTTTCACCCACCGTTTCAACAAAGAAAAGTATGTTCTTTTGGAAAAAAGAGAGAAACTGTCTGGTATTACTGGCTTTCTCTCTTTTTCTATTTTCTAGGAAATATGAGGAATTAG
>JBOFEZ010000081.1:0-96357 GCA_051648365.1 Fusobacteriaceae bacterium | reverse complement strand
AAGCCCCTAAGAGTCCAGTATTCATTTTATAAAGGAATATATAAGTTAATGGTACTCTTATGAGATACATTCCTGCTGCAGTTATAAAAAGAACAGATTTAGTTGATCCTGCTCCTCTCAAAGAACCGGAAAGAACCATAGAAACAGCGAGGAAAGGCTGACAAAAAGAGACGACCCAAAGAGCTCTGGAAGCTAAATCTATTATATCGGAATCATTAGTGAATAGAGATATAATCTGAGTAGGAATTAAGAGAAAAGCCAGGGCGAATAGTGTCATTACAAATATTGAAAGTATAGTGCAGATATATACATATTTTTCAGCTTCTTTAACAGAATTTTTCCCCAATTGCTGTCCAACAAGAGATGTTGCAGCCACAGCAAAACCCAATCCTAAGTTAAAAGAAAAAGATTCAGCAGTAAGAGCTATTTTATGTGAAGCGTAAGCTACGGTACCTAATCTTATAACGAGCATTTCAAAAATCATCATACCGATTCTGAAAAGACCCTGTTCCAAAGCAGCAGGAAGACCTATTTTCAAAATTCTTAGAGCAGTATCTCTATGGTAAAACATTTTTTTTAGGGAAAGCTTAACCCAGAAACTTTTTTTTATAAACATAAGATAGAAATAAATTCCAGTTACTAAAAAACGTGCTATTGTAGTAGCGATTCCTGCACCCAAAACTCCCCAAGAAAATATAAAAATGAAAACATAATTAAAAAATATATTAGTTGCCACACTTAAAATATTGGTGAACATAGGGACTTGAGCATCTCCGACAGAACGATAAAGTGCCGAAAAAATTATATTCATCCCCATAAAAGGAAGTCCTAAAATAACAGCATTATAATATTGGAGAGAAAGAGGAAGATTATCCCCGGCACCAATAAAGTTCAAAAGGTTTTTTCCAAAAAAAAGAAAGATTAGAGTGATGATAATAGCAATAGGAAAAGATAGTATAAAACTCTGAATTGTGGATCTTCTTCCTTCTGTTTTATTTCCTGAACCATAGGCTCTGCTTACGATAGCTGTAGTTCCAGTAGAAAGTGCAAAAAAAACTGTTGATAGAAGAAGTATAGGGGTATTTCCTACCCCTACCGCATTGATAGCCTCAGCTCCAATTTTTCCAACCATAAACATATCGAAAAAACCAAGAAGAGTTTGAACAAACATGTCTCCTATAGTGGGTAAAGCTATTTTTAAAACTTCATGTATTCCTTTTTTCTCTCTTTTGTAATAACTTAAAGCAACACTGGGAGAAAAAGTCAAAATTATTCCTCCCCGCTGAAATCTAAAATTTCAGCTGTGGCTTCGTACCAAGGTCCCTCTTCATCTTCACCAGTTTCTACAAAAAATTCAACCTGTATGTCTGAGAGTGTAAATCCTATGGAATTAGTTTCCGGAGCTGTAAAAAATTCTATTTTGTTAAATTTTATATCTTTAATTTTTTGAACCACGTCAACTCTTTCTTGAAAAAATTCAGTTAAGTCCTCTTTTAGATAATCAAATCCTTTTTCCTGAAATACCTCGTATATTTTTTCTAATTTTTGAGCTGTTTTTTCATCTATCATTTTTTACCTCCTAAAGAAATTTATTTTTTTTAATAACCAAAGATAAAATTTTACTTTTTTCATCTCCCACGGAATTTTTTTAAGAGACCTGTAAAGCTGGGCATCTATGTCTGGAATTTTCTTACTATTTTCCACTAAAAACCTCCTTGGAATTCTTGTTAAGAACTTCTAAAACACTATGGAGTTTTGAAAAATCTAAAATTCCAATATGTTTATAGACAATAAATCCATTTTCATTGAGAATAAAACTAGAAGGAACAATAGTAACTTTAAGTTTTTTTGTTAAAATATTTTTAGGATCTCGATAAAAATCATATGAAAATTTGTTGTTTTTGACAAAAGAGTCTACCTGTTGTTTTTCTCCTAACATAATAGGGATATAATTGATATTTAAATCTCTGTTCGAATTTATAAATTCTTGAAGAAATATCTTCTCTTTGAGAGAAGCTTCTGAATCCAAAGTTCCAAAATTGATAAGAGTCATTTTACCTAAAAAATCCTTATCTGAAAGAGTTTTATTATTGACTGAGATGATATTAAAATTCAGATTGTTCCGATGAACAAAATCAACTGCTAAGGGGTATAGATAGTTACTGAAAAACAAAGTGAGTAGAACAGTAATCTTAGCTAATTTCATAAATTCCTCCTAAAAAATAAAAAGATAAAACCCAATTACCTTATAATTATACAACAGATTAAGAGAAATTGAAAAGGAAATTTTAGCAGGAGGGATTAAGTTGCTATTTTGTGAATTTTAAGATATAATATTAGGAGTAATTATTATGAGTTGGAGGTTTAAGTAGATGAGAAATACTATTATTATAGGTGTTGCAGGTGGGAGCGGAAGCGGAAAAACAACCGTAGCACACAACCTTGTAAAAGCTTTCAGCAGAGAAGAGGCTATATTGGTAGAACAGGATGCTTATTATAAAGAATTGAGTGATCTTACAATAGATGAAAGAGCGACAACGAACTTTGATCATCCTGATGCAATCGAGTTTGAATTGATGAAACAGCATTTGATAGATTTGAAAAAAGGAACACCGATAGAGAGACCTACTTATGATTTTAAAACACACTCGAGAAAAGAAGAAAAAATTACCCTTAATCCTTCAAAAATAATTATAGTTGAAGGAATTTTAGTTTTTGCAGTAAAAGAGATCAGAGATCTTTTTGATGTGAAAATATTTGTAGATACAGACGCTGATGAGATGCTTCTTAGAAGGTTAGAAAGAGATATACATGAGAGAGGAAGAAGTTTTGATTCTGTAAAGAATCAGTATCTTTCAACAGTTAAGCCAATGTACTTAGAATTCTGCGAACCGAGTAAGAGATATGCGGATGTCATTATTCCTAGAGGTGGAGAGAATAAAGTGGCTATAAATATGGTTATAGCGAAACTTAAAAGATATCTAGAACAGGTAAATTAATAATTACAAAATTTTAGACTAGAGGTAGAGATGTATTATAAAAATTTTTTTAAACAATTGAAAATGGGTGAAAGAAACATGCGAAAGGTTATATGTATAGATGGTGTGGTAGGAGTAGGAAAGAGTACGTTGGGAGAGTTGCTGGCAAAGGAACTAGATACAAAGCTTTTTGTAGAACCTGTAATCGATAATCCTTTACTCGATAAATTCTATTATGATAGAAAACAATATGCTTTTCCACTTCAAGTTTTTTTTCTGAATAAGAGATTTGAGATGATAAAGGAAGCGGAAAAACTGGAAAGTTGCATAATGGATCGTAGTATATATGGGGATGTGATTTTTGCAAGAATGCTCATGGAAGACGGAGATATGAGCCGGGAGGAATTTCACATATATGAGGAACTCCTAACTCATATGCTAGAGCATATCGAGAGACCTAAACTCATGATTTATCTAGAGACGAAAGTGGAAAATGCTATGAGAAAGATCCAAAGAAGAGGAAGAGATTATGAGCAGATAGTACCAAGAGAGTATTGGGAAAGTCTGAATAAAAATTATTCAAGTTATTTTAATGCTTATAATCTTTCAGATATATTGGTTGTGAATGTGGACAACCTAGATATAAGAGATAATCAAGAACATAGAGATTATTTTTTCAAACTTGTAAAAGAAAAATTGCAAGAAATTGAAGAAAGAGAAGCAGGAGAAAAAAGCAACGGATAAAAAGTTAAGGATGGGGGATAGGGATGCTGTTTTTTAAGGGGCTTATAACTGGCTTTATACTCTCTTTGCCTTTTGGGCCCATGGGAGTTTATTGTATGGAAAAAACCATGTCAGAAGGTGAAAAACAGGGTATAGCTTCTGCTTTGGGGCTTATAACCTGTGATATGATTTATGGAATAATTGCACTAATTTTTTTAAATAAAGTTGGATTTTTTATAGAAGATTACAGTGTATATTTTAAGATAGCTGTTTCTATATTTCTTCTGATAATAGGAATACAGAAACTGAAATCAAATTTGGAACTTCGTGATACTGTGGACAAAGATAAAACACTGGTTCAAGATTATATGACAACTTTCGGATTGGCAGTTATGAATATAACTGGGATACTTTTAATTGTAGGAATATATACAGCTTTAGGCATACATGAAATAGAAAAACCTAATCTAAAAATTATAACCAAACTTCTAGGTGGTATATTTACAGGAGGATTAGGATTGTGGCTGACTACAATATATATCCTGAGTCATTGGAGGAAAAAAATAACAGATAGGACAATAACCCTTATATCAAAAATGACGGGAGCTATAATAATGGCTTTTGGAATTTTCACTTTAATAAGTATAATAATAAAGTAGGGTCCTTCCACTTTCAACGGAAAGGATTTTAACGGGAGGTTAAAATGGATAACAAAAAAAATATTACAATAGCTGTAGCTATGAGTGGTGGAGTTGATTCGTCAACAGTTGCCTACCTTTTGAAAAAGCAGGGATATAATATAATTGGTGTTACAATGAAAACTTGCAAAGAGGAAGATAAAGATGCCAAAGGAGTTTGTGAAGATTTAGGAATACCATATCATCTTTATGATGCAACCAATGAATTCAAAGAGGAAGTAATTGATAAATTTGTAACAGACTATTTGGAAGGGAGAACTCCAAACCCATGTATGGTATGTAACAGAGAAGTTAAATTCGGTAAACTTTTGGAATTTGCAAAATCTAAGGGTGCAGATTTTATGGCAACGGGACACTATGCTAAGATAAAAGATGGGACTCTAGCTATGGGAGATGATCCTAAAAAAGATCAAGTGTATTTCCTTTCACAGATAAAAAAAGAAAATTTGAAATATATAATATTTCCTATAGGTGATTTAGAGAAACCTGCTGTAAGAGAGCTTGCTAAAGAGCTAGGGGTAAGAGTTTATGCAAAAAAAGATTCCCAGGAAATCTGTTTTGTAGATGATGGAAAACTTCCTGAATTTCTTATTGAAAGAAGCAATGGAAAAGCACACAATCCTGGAGATATAGTAGATGAAACTGGAAAAATTTTAGGAAAACACAAAGGTATTAGTTTCTACACTATAGGACAGAGAAAAGGATTGGGAATAGCAAGTGAAAAGCCCTTATATGTAATAAGCCTAGATTATAAAAAGAATCAGGTAATTGTAGGAAGTAACGAAATGCTATTTAAAAATAGAATAAAGGCAAGAGATATAAACCTTCTTGTGGGAGAAAAATTAAAAGACCTTGAAAATATGGAACTTTTTGTAAAAACCAGATCTAGAGATCTTCCACATCCATGCAGTGTGAATATTGTGGGAGAAAGATTTTTGGAAATAACTCTTGTAAATGAGGATAAAGTAAGAGCTGTAACACCAGGTCAAGGGGTTGTACTCTATGATGGGGAAAATAAAGTTATAGCCAGTGGGTTTATATTATAAAAAAAAGAGGAGAAGATTATACTAGCCAGACTAGAATCTTTTCCTCTTTTTTTATGCTTAATTTCAAACGATTATAGTGAAATCTTCACCAATGTCTTTTATTCTTTTTTTATCATAAAAATATAGGCATATAAATGCAATAAGAAGGGAGATAAAACTTCCAGAGATAGAAATTCCTTCAGAAAAATGGAGGGAATCGAGTATAAGATAGCCTAAAATCATGGCTACGGCAGGAAGAATATAAACTATAAAAGAAAGTTTAAGAAGAATTCCATCATCGATTTCGATAGTTATTTCATCCCCGATTCTAAATTTTTTATTTTCTTTTAGATTTATAGATATTTTTTGACCAAATTTACTTTCACCGCCACATGCTGAGCATGAGGCACAGGCAGAATCTTTATAAAATTTTACTGTGGCATGATTATCTTTTAAATTTTCAATAATTCCCTTTGCTATCATAATTTATCTCCCTAATATTTTTTCAATATTATAGCATGGAAAAAGCTTTTCATAAATATCTCTTTCTATATTCTATACATCTTGAAAAATAAGGGTTATTATGCTAAACTATTTTAGTATACATAATATTTTTAGGAAGAGAGTGGAGTAATGAAAAAAATATTTAGTTTGAAAAATATTTATCTTCTGATAGCGACATATTTTATCTTGGGCGGAATCACAGGAGAGACGTTTTTGGGTTATAATCTTTCCAAGTTTATGGATTATTATTTTGGAAGAACTCAGTATATAATATATGGTGTATTGATGCTAAACTATTTTATATCCTATGTGGAAAATGAGAGAAAAAAACTTATTTTTACAATTATAAATTACTATATATATATAGGTATGCTTTCTGTAGTAACTCTTTTTATGATTTATAAACTTGAAGTTTTTTCTGGGATAAATTTAATGAATCTGGAATCTGAATTTATGGAACTCGCTTTATTTAAGTACAAGTTAGGACTTATACCAACTTACCTTAATTTTGTTATTATTTTTAACGAAAATAAAAATATTTTTTATGGAGCATTTGGAATAGCTATTTTTAACTCATTGCTTTTACTGGTTTTAATGCTAAATTGGGGGATTTTCTATCATTTGAAAAAAATCAGAAAAGGCTACCTTCTTAGAGAAAAAATGGAAAGAGAAGAGAAAGAGCTTCAAGAAAAAATTGCTTTAAAAGAGATGCTAGAAAAAAAAGAAGTTGAAAGATTGAAAAGACTAAGAGAAGAAACTGAAAAAAGAATCAGAGAAGAAGTGACCAATCTTAATTTTGGGCGTACAGAGTACGAGATAACTGAAATACGTCATAAAATTCAGAAAGATATGGAGGGGAAAAATGATATTAGCATCTAAATCCCCTCGTAGAAAAGAGATATTGGAAAATTTCGGATTTTCTTTTAAGGTAGAGACTCCTGATGTAGAGGAAAGTAGTTTGAAATTTGGGATAAAAGATCAGATAGAAGATATTAGTAGAAAAAAAGCTATGGCAATAGGAAATAAATTCCCGAATGAATATATAGTTTCTGCTGATACTGTAGTAGTTATAAAGGGTGAAATTTTAGGAAAACCTAGAGATGAAAAGGAAGCTTTTAATATGCTTACTCTTTTATCAGGAAAATCTCATAAAGTGATTACAGCTTATTCGATTTATAATTTTGAAAAAAAAGTAGATATAACCAAAAGTATAGAGACGGAGGTTAAATTTAGGGAACTGACCAGAGAAATAATAGATTGGTATATAGCAAGTAAAGAACCCATGGATAAGGCAGGAGCATATGGTATTCAGGGAAAGGGAGCTATGTTGGTAGAAAGTATAAATGGAGATTTTTTTAGTGTTATGGGCTTTCCTATAGGAGATTTTGTAGAAAACATACAGAAGATAGGTGTAGAATTAAAAGATTTGGAATCTTTTTAAAAAATAAAAATAATATTTTGATAAATTAAAGGAGAGAAAATGTCAAGGTCAGGAAACAGGATTTTAAATAAATTTTTGGGAATATTTTCCGAGGATTTAGGAATAGATTTAGGGACTTCCAACACTCTTATATGCAAAAAAAACAAGGGTGTAATTTTAAATGAACCCTCTGTAGTCGCTATAAATGCAAGAACTAAAGAGGTGTTTGAGGTTGGAGAAACTGCAAAAAAAATGATAGGAAAAACTCCGAGTTCTTTGGAGACTGTAAGACCCTTAAGAAATGGAGTTATAGCAGACTATGAAGTTACAGAGAAAATGTTAAGAGCTTTCTATAAAAAGGTAAGTGCAAGAGGACTTCTTTCAAGTACAAGAGTTGTTATCTGTGTTCCGGCGGGAGTAACTCAAGTTGAAAAAAGAGCTGTTGTAGATGTAACAAGAGATGCTGGAGCTAGGGAAGCATATCTCATAGAGGAACCCATGGCAGCAGCAATAGGTCTCGGGCTCGATGTTTTCGATCCATTGGGGCATATGGTTGTGGATATAGGAGGGGGAACATCTGAGATATCTGTAATCTCTCTGGGAGGAGTTGTAAGGGCCTCATCTTTTAGAGTTGCAGGAGATAAATTTGATACAGCTATTATTGATTATGTAAGACAGAGACACAATATGCTTATAGGAGAAATTACAGCAGAACTCATAAAAAAAACTGTAGGTGCGGTAATAGATCAGGAAGAGGAACTCACTATAACCGTTAGCGGAAGAAATATACTGAATGGACTTCCGAAGGATATAACAATAACTTCAGATGAACTTGTTCCTATACTTTCGGAACTGGCTCTTCTGATTATTGAGGAGATTAAGGCTATTCTAGAAAAAACTCTTCCAGAATTGGCATCCGATATTAAAAGAAATGGAATATGTCTAGCTGGTGGTGGAGCTCTTATAAGAGGATTGGATAGAAAGATAATGGAGGCTCTTTCTCTTAAGGTTTATGTGGGAGAGGAACCGCTAAATTGTGTGATACATGGAATTCAAAAGCTTCTTCAAGACTTCAATAAATATAGTAGAGTTTTAGTTTCATCAGAAATTGAATATTAAGAGCTATGTTATGGGAAGAGTTGTAGGACTATTTTTACTGTTTTTCCAAATTGTTTTTTCAAGACAACTGATAACAAATGGAGATATTCTTTTTTACTATGATAATGAACGAAAAATAGCTTCTGATATAAAGGGTAATATATTTTCAGATGTAGATATATCTCAGATAGATATAGGTATAATAATAGATGGAGAGCACTATTATCTTCGAGATTATGTGGATGAAATTCATGCAGATAAGGAACAAAATTTGGTTGAAGTTTCAGGGACAATAAAAGGAGTTCCATATAGAATAGAATATTCTTTTATGAATGAGAATCAATTCCTTGTGAAATTTATTCTATTTGGAAAACTATCTTCAAAGAATGGAATAAAAATAAATTATAGTATCTTTCCCAAAAAGGATAATGGTTATTTGGAACTGGGAGAAAAAGGGAGATATATTTATGATGGAAGAATAAGTTTTGAGGATACTAAAAATCGTGGAGATATATATTTTTCTACAGATCCTATCCAAAAGGGTAGAAGATATTCCTTATCCAAAGTTACAGGACGTGAAGTGAATTATTCGGACAGATATATGTATTACATAGTCCCTCTTGAGGAACAAGAAGCAAATCTTATCATAAAATTTGGGACTCTTTCAAATAGAAAAACTAAAGAAAAATTAGATATTTTACCATTTGAATCCTGCCGAGAGATTGAAAGAGAGCAATTGAATCAGTTGAGACTTTTTGTATCTAGAGCCGTTATTCCAAGTGAAATAAGTTATAATATTCCAAAAGTTGATTATATAAATGAACTGAATCTCAAGTATATGGGGAGTTATTATAAACTCTCATATATCAGTGATATTCTCGAGAAACAGAGACCTAAAATTTTAGAAAGAATATATTATGATTTTATAATTTTTAAACTGATAGAAGAAAACCCTAATTTAGAAAATAGGGGAAAAGATTTTTATCTCTATACTAAGAGATATATAGATACTGTTTTTGAAGAGGTTTATAATGAGGGAAATATAGCTGAATTATATTATTTCTATAAGCTTCTTCAAATTTTGGAGAAATATGCTATGGAAGATCTAGGGGATTGGAAAAAGTTGAAAAATTATAAAGAAGAAATATTTGATTTGGTCAAAGAAAATTTTTATGATGAGTCAGGAATTAAAGATAACAGATACTCAAAAATTGGTGAGGGAAAAAATCTTATTTATAGTGAAATTATAGGAGAAGAAGAAAGGAAAGTCCAGCTGAAAAAACAGATGGAAAAAAACTATTCAAGAGATTATGAAGTGTTTTTCCAGAAAGAGTTGGCAGAGAATCCTGAAGAGATAGATATGGAATACAATCTGAATATGGTTATCTTTCTTTATTCTATGGGAGAAAGAAAAAAAGCTGATCTTCTTTTGGGAAAATTAGAGAGCATGATAAGAAAAAATAGCTATTATATACCGAAATATTCTCCTATAAAAAATAGAAACGAAAACGGAATTTATGGTGAGATGATCTCGAAATATTTTCAGGTTTTAATGAAAGGGGAAAGATGGTAGAAATTTTAAAAGAATTAGAAGCGATAATCTTTTTAGGTGGAGATGAAGTAAAGATAAAAGATATAATGAAGTATTATTCTATGGACTTTTTCCAAACGGTAAATCTGCTGACTCAGCTAAAAGAAAATTGTAAAGAAAGAGGAATTAACCTAGAAATAGGAGAGGAAACAGTTCATTTTATAACTAATCCCTATTGTGGGGAAGCTATTATTGGATTTTTTGAGCAGGAATCCAAACCTAAAAAACTTTCAGGTGCAGCTCTTGAAACAGTTTCTATAATAGCTTACAGACAACCTGTAACTAAAAGTGAGATAGAAGCAATAAGAGGTGTCTCCACAGATAGAATAATACAAAATTTAGAAGAGAGAAAATTTATAAGAGTGTGTGGGAAAAGAGAATCCCCAGGAAGACCCAATCTATACGAGATTACAGATAATTTTTTAGCTTATTTGAGTATAGAAAAAGTGGAGCAACTACCTAAATATCATGAAATTAGAGGAGGCAACAATGGAGAAAACGAGAATAAATAAGTATTTAGCCGGTTTAGGGATAGCTTCACGTCGTGAAATAGATAGATGGATTGAGGAAAATCAAATAAAGGTAAATGGAAAACCTGCAGAATCTGGAATAAAAGTCGATGCAACAGATATCATTGAAATAAGAGGTAAGAAAGTAGAAGGAGAGGTAAAGACGCAATCAAAAGTCTATTATCTTTTAAATAAACCTAAAAATGTAATCAGTGCATCTAAAGATAACAGAGGAAGAAAAACCGTAGTTGATTGTATTCGTACTAAAGAAAGAATTTTTCCTATTGGAAGACTTGATTTTGAAACAGAAGGAGCTATAATTCTTACCAATGACGGTGACCTTTTCAACAAAATAATTCATCCGAGAACAGAAGTTTTTAAAGAGTATCAGGTAGAGATGACAGGACTTATAAGCGACAGAGAGATAGAGAGACTCCAAAATGGAGTGGTACTTGAAGACGGTATAACTCTTCCAGCCCATGTTAATCTTGTAGAACGTAATAGAATTAAAAGCAAAATAAAAATTTCTATAAGAGAGGGAAGAAATCGTCAAGTAAGAAGGATGATAGAAGCTCTAGGACACAAGGTTCTAGGTCTTATAAGAGAAAAAATAGGGAAGATAACTATTGAGGGATTACCTTTGGGAGACTATCGTGAACTTACCAAAAAAGAGATAGAATACTTATACTCTTTGGGAAAATAAAAAAATTAATATATAGGGGGTAAAAATGGCACTTACAAGAGAGGAAGTCTTAAATGTCGCAAAACTTTCAAGATTGGAGTTTGGAGATGAAGAAATAGCTAAATTTCAAGTTGACCTCAATAACATCTTAAAATATGTGGATGAATTGAGTGAAGTTGACACTGATGGTGTTGAACCTATGGTGCAGGCAAATCATCTTGGAAACAACTTTAGAGAGGATGAAGTGAAAGCATCGTTAAGTCAAGAAGAAGCAATGAAAAACTCTCCAGTTAGAATAGATGGAATGTTGGTTGTTCCAAAAGTAGTGGGAGGGGAAAATTAATGGATATATTAAGTTTGTCAGCATACGAGATAAGAGAGAAAATTTTAGCGAGACAGATAACATCTGAAGAAGTTACAAAAAAAGTTTTTGAAAAAATAGAAAGAATCGATGGGCAGATAGGAAGTTTTGTTTCTCTTCGTAAGGAATCTGCTCTTTCGGAAGCAAGGGAAATAGACAGGAAAATATCTGCTGGGGAAAAAGTAGGAAGTTTAGCTGGAGTTCCAGTTGCTATAAAAGACAATATGGTTTCAGTTGGAGAATTTTCTACTTCATCATCAAATATACTGAAAGGTTTTACAGGGGTGTATGATGCTACTGTAGTTAAAAAACTTAAAGATGCAGGTGCGATAATAATAGGAAATACGAACATGGATGAATTTGCAATGGGATCGAGCACAAAAACCTCAGCTTATCATCTTACAAAAAATCCTTGGGATTTAGAGAGAGTTCCAGGAGGAAGTAGTGGAGGATCAGCTTCAGCAGTGTCTGCTGAGCAAGTATACATAACTTTAGGTTCGGATACTGGTGGAAGTATCAGACAGCCTGCTTCTTTTACAGGAACTGTAGGGCTTAAGCCTACGTATGGAAGAGTTTCAAGACATGGAATTATGGCCCTGGCTTCATCTCTTGATCAAGTAGGACCTTTTACTAAAAATGTAAGGGATGCGGCCCTATGTATGAATGTTATCTCGGGAGCAGACGAATATGACTCAACAGCCTTAGATATTCCAGTAGAAGATTATACGAAATATTTGGGACAGTCAGTAAAGGGAATGAAAGTAGGAATACCTAAAGAGTATTTTATAGAAGGGATGCATCCTGGGGTAAAAGAGGTTGTAATGAATGCTATAGATATCTTTAAAAGTTTAGGAGCTGAAATAGTTGAGGTATCCTTACCACATACAAAATACTCAGTTTCTACTTACTATGTAATTCAGCCTGCTGAAGCATCATCTAATCTAGCTAAATATGATGGAATACGTTATGGATATAGAAGCTCAGATGCAAAAACTTCTGATGAAATATACACAAAGTCACGTAGTCAAGGATTCGGAGATGAAGTTAAAAGAAGAATAATGATAGGAACTTATGTACTAAGTGCAGGATTCTTCGATGCATACTTTAAAAAAGCTCAAAAAGTAAGAAGACTTATAAAAAATGATTTTGATGTAGTATTCAAAAATGTAGATATACTTCTGACACCAGTTTCTCCTACTCCGGCTTTCAAGCTTACAGATGTTAAAACTCCTGTAGAACTTTACCTTGAAGATATATTCACAATTCCTGCAAATATGGCAGGTCTTCCTGGACTTGTAGTTCCGGCTGGAAAAACAGAACATCTTCCTGTTGGAGTTCAGTTTATAGGAAAGCCTTTTGGTGAGGGAGAATTATTCAGAGCAGGAGATGCTTTTGAAAGGGCATTAGAAGAGAAAAATGGAAAATGGAAATTTCCAATACTATAAAATTTGAGGAGAGATATATGAGAGAGTGGGAATCGGTAATAGGTTTAGAGGTCCATCTCCAGCTGAAAACTGGAACAAAGGCTTGGTGTGGATGTTCAGCAGATTATGATCATTCGGCACCGAATACACATACATGTCCAATCTGCCTGGGGCATCCTGGAACTCTTCCAAAATTAAATAAAAAAGTTGTAGACTATGCAATTAAGGCAGCTCTTGCCTTAGATTGTAAAATAAATAACGAAAGTGGGTTTGATAGAAAAAATTATTTCTACCCAGATACTCCAAAAAATTATCAGATAACTCAATTCGAAACTCCGTATTGCGAGGGAGGGCATCTAGATTTTTCTCTTAATTCTGGAAGAGAGGTAAGAGTTGGAATAACTCGTATTCAAATAGAAGAAGATGCGGCAAAAAATATCCATACAGCAAATGAATCGTTGATAAATTTCAACCGTGCCTCAATTCCTTTGATTGAAATAATATCAGAGCCTGATATGAGAAATTCAGAAGAGGCTTATGAATATCTGAACACTCTAAAACAGATTATAAAATATACAAAGATAAGTGATGTTTCTATGGAATTAGGATCTCTTAGATGTGATGCCAATATATCTGTAATGGAAAAAGGTGCTGAAAAGTTTGGAACAAGGGTAGAAGTGAAAAATTTGAACTCTTTTAAAGCCGTTGCGAGAGCAATCGATTATGAGATTGGAAGACAGATAGATGCCATTGAAAATGGGGGAGAAATTTCTCAAGAAACAAGGCTTTGGGATGATGCAAACCAAGTAACAAGAGTTATGAGAAGTAAGGAACAAGCTATGGATTATAGATATTTTCCAGAACCAGATCTTCCAAGATTATATATAACGGATGAAATGATCTCGGCTGTAGAAGCTACAATGCCAGAGAAAAAAGCTGATAAGATAGCGAGGTTTTTAAAAGATTATTCTCTTCCTCGGTATGATGTAGATCTTCTGTGTCATGATATGGAGATGGCAGATTATTTTGAGAAAGTGGAAAAAACTTCAGGGAATCCTAAATTAGCTTCTAACTGGATAATGACAGAAGTCATGAGAGTTCTGAAAGATGGAAATAGAACTATCGAGGAATTCCAAATAACTCCTGAACATCTTGGGGAGATAATAATCCTTATAGATAAAGGAACGATTTCTAATAAAATAGCCAAAGAGCTTTTTGAAATAAAGCTTAAAGATGATAGAAATCCAGCTGAAATTGTTGCTGAAAAAGGTATGGCTCAGGTTGCTGACAGCGGTGCTATTGAAACTATGGTAACAGAAATTATAGAGTCTAATCCTAAAATGGTTGAAGATTATAAGCTAGCAGATGAAGGAAAAAAACCTAGAGTTATAAAAGGACTTATAGGACAGGTTATGAAGCTTTCTAAAGGAAAAGCAAATCCTGAATTGGTTGCTTCTCTTATGGAAGAAAAATTAAAATAAAATAGAAAATAAATATATCCTCTTTATGGAAAAGATAGAAGTTATGACTTTTATTTATCCTAAAGGGGATATTTTTTTATTTTACAGAATAAGTGAAAAAACAAGTTGACTTAAACGTGTTAAAGAGTTAAAATACAGGAACTTAAACGTTTAAAACGATAAAAAAGTTCTTTTTTAGAACTTGTAAAACAAATAAAAGAGAATTCGATAGGGGTAGAGATGTGGTCACTATAAAAAAAATAGCAGAAATAGCTGGGGTAAGCCATGCAACAGTATCGATGGTGATAAACAACAGAAAAGGACCCAGTCAGGTTCTGAGAGAAAAAATAAAGATAATAATTGAGGAAACTGGCTATGTGCCTAACATAGGGGCCAGGAATCTTGTTATGAAAAAGGGAAGTAATGTGGGAATATTTCTGCTGAATTTTCCAGAAAAAAAAGAGGACAGGCTCTTTTATTATTACATAGAACTTTTAGAGGAAATTATGTTGGAAATGAGAGAGAAAGGATATACACTTCTTTTTTATACAGATAAGGACAGAACTAGAAGAGAGATATCGTATGCAGACTACTGTCGAGAACAGAATCTTATGAGTGCAATTTTTTTAGGTATGGATTATGATGATCCTAATTTGGAGGAATTGAAAAAACTCCAGTCAACGCAAGTTATAATGTTTGACCTAGAAACCGGAGGAGATTATAATACAATTATTTCAGACAGTTCTTCAGGAATTTCTGAGATGATGGAGTGTTTGGAAAAAAATAGAAAAAAAAGACTCGCAGTTGTAACTGGTAGCAAGGATTCTATTATATCTACTCAAAAAAAAATAGATATAATAAAGAAAAAAGGAGAGGAAAAAGGTTTTCAAATAGAATTTTTTGAGGGAGATTTTTACAAGAATAGTGGCTATCAAGTTGGGAAAAAAATAGATCCAGAGAGATTCGATAGTGTATTTGCTATGAATGATGCAATGGCTATAGGAGTTATGGAGGCCTTTCGAGAGAGAAATATAAGAGTTCCTGAAGATATAGGTATTGTGGGCTATGACAATATGCTTTTTACGGATTACATAACACCTAAACTGGCGTCGATCTCCCATGACGGTGAGGGGATAACTGAAGCACTTTTCCAAATGATTGAGGGTGAAGAGAAAGGGAAGCTTAAAAAAATAAAAACAAAATTTATAATAAAAGAAAGTATTATTTAAGGGGGAATAATGGCGATAATAATTGGAGAAAATAAATTTCTCCTTAACACAAAAAAAATTCTTATGCTTTCTGTGTTGATGAGGCAGGTTATTTGAGGAATTTATACTGGGGAAAAAAAGTAAATTGTATTGATGAGTTTGAAGTGGAGGAGATAAACGAAGTTTCAACAAATGATCCGGTAGCGGAGATTACCAACGAAGAATATCCTGTACACGGAAGCTTCAGATATAAAGAAACCTGTCTAAAAGTACAGTTTGGAGATGGAACCCGTGAAATACGTTATCAATATGTGGGCTATGAAATTGATGGAAAGCATCTAAAAATAAAACTTGAAGATGAGGTTTACGGACTGGAAATAGAGCTTAATTATCTAGTTGTAGAAGAATTAGATCTTATAGAAAGATGGACAGTTATAAAAAACAGAGGAAGCCAGGCAATTAAAGTAGATTCAGTTTATTCAGCACAACTACATATTCCAGAGAATAACCTCAAATTTAGAAATAGTTTCGGACATTGGGGAGCAGAGCAACAGGGGTTTGTTCAGCAGGTAAGTCATGGAAAAATCTATTTTGAAAACAGAAGAGGAGTTTCAACACATAACCATAATCCATATTTCATATTGGATAAAAATGCAGATGAGACAAATGGAGAGGTTTATTTCGGTGTTCTGAAGCAAGGTGGGAATTTTAAAGGCGTAGTTGAGCAGACTCAATATGGACATACTCTGGTACAGATGGGATTAAATGACTATGATTTTCAGATAACTCTTAATTCTGACGAGGAATTCCAGACGCCAAAATTAGTAATAGGATATTCTGAAAAAGGTTTAGGAAATATGAGTCACAGACTGCATGCTTATGGAAATAGAATTATGAGAAATACTTCTACAAGAAAAGTACTCTACAACTCTTGGGAAGCGACAGAGTTTAAAGTTGATGGAAATGAACAGTTAAAATTGGCAGAAAAAGCAGCTGAACTCGGAGTGGAACTTTTCGTTGTTGATGACGGATGGTTTGGAAGGAGAGACAGTATAAATGATGGACTAGGAGACTGGTGGATAAATAAAGATAAATTTCCTCACGGATTAAAGCCCCTGATAGAAGGAGTAAAAAAGCTTGGAATGGATTTCGGAATTTGGATAGAGCCCGAGATGGTAAACCCTAATGCAGATCTTTACAGAAATCATCCCGACTGGATATATTCATCTCATGTAAGGATTCCTGAAACTTCTAGAGGACAACTGGTTCTGAATCTGTGTAAACCAGAAGTGACAGAGTTTATTTATAATATGATAGATAATCTTCTTAGTGAAAATGAAATAGACTATATCAAATGGGATGTGAACAGACCTATCTCTGAAACCGGAGGAGACCAGTCTGTGTGGCATACACATATAATGAAGGTCTATGAAATTGTAGACAGAATAAAAGCCAAGCATCCAAAGGTTCTGATAGAAGCTTGTGCTTCTGGAGGAGGAAGAACTGATTTTCAAACTCTTGAGTATTTTGATGATTTTTGGACAAGTGATAACACAGATGCTCTAGACAGATTGACTATTCAGAGAACTTATTCATATGTATATCCGATTAAAGCTATGCGAGCATGGGTAACGGATTGTCCTAATTTTCTTTCTAAGAGAGTTATACCTCTCAAATTCAGATATCATAGTGCCATGATGGGAACTCTAGGAATAGGATGTAATATTCTTGAGTTTGGAGAAGATGAAAAGAATTTATCGAAAAAGATGATTGCTCAGTACAAAAACATTAGGGAGATTGTACAGAACGGAGAATTTCATAGACTGGAAAATAAATCTACAAATTCTTATGAAATTTTCCAATATAACTATAAGGATGAATCGTTGTTATATCTATTCTTACCTATGACAAAGATAGGACATAAGGGAACAAATGTAAAAATGAGAAATTTGAATCCTGAAAAAAAATATACTTATACGATAGGGAACAGGGAATTTAAAAAATCAGGAAACTATCTCATGAATGTGGGAGTAGATATAAAGTTAGAAGGGGACTACAGCAGTATTTTAGTAAAGTTTATTTAAAATAATTTTATTGAATATTAAAAAGTGGAGGAAAAAAATGTTAAGCAATAGACTGAAATTATCTTATGGAATAGGAGCATTGGGGAAAGATCTTGCTTGTTCGATAGTTTATATATTTTTAATGTATTATTATACAGATGTTGTAGGAATAGCTCCTGCTTTTGCAGGAACACTATTTCTTGTAGCTAGAATGTGGGATGCTTTCAATGATCCTGCTATGGGGATGATAGTGGACAATACCCGTACTAAATTTGGGAAATTTAGACCTTGGATCCTCGTAGGAACAGTACTGAATTCGATGGCACTTATAGCGCTCTTTACAAAACCTTCAGGACTGAATGGAAATTCGTTATATGTATATACTTCAATAGTATATATTCTTTGGGGAATGACATATACAGTTATGGATATACCTTACTGGTCTATGATTCCAGCTCTTGCCAAAACTAAGAAGGATAGAGAGCAGATAGCTGTAATTCCTAGAGTTTTTGCAAGCTGTGCATGGCTTATCATGGGAAGTTTTGGATTATCTATTATAGGTTTCCTGGGAAAGGGCGACAGTATAAAAGGGTTTTAGGTTTTTGCCATAGGAATAGCGGCACTATTTATAGTTTCTGAGGTTTTGGTATTTTTCAATGTGAAAGAACAGGCTCAGGTAGAAGAGAAAGCGGAGAAGATAAACTTAAAATCTACTTTTAGAATGATACTTAAAAATGACCAGCTTGTTGCACTTATAGGAACGATATTGCTATTTAACCTTATGGTTCAGTTATCAGGAGGAGTTGCAATATATTACTTTAAGTATGTTGTGGGAAGAGAAAATCTTTTCTCTGTATTTACGGGAGTTTCAGGACTCGCTGAGATGGGAGGACTTCTTATGTTCCCGTTAATGGCTTCTAAATTTGGAAGAGAAAGACTTTATTTTCTAGCTTGCACACTCCCTATAATAGGATTCTCTTGTTTGTTTATGGCAGGAGCAGTAATGCCACAGAGTATAATAGCAGTTGCTTTTTCAGGGATTATAGCGAGAATTGGAACAGGATTTACTCTTGGACTTTCTACTGTAATGTTGGCAGATGTTGTAGACTACGGAGAATATAAATTTGGAACAAGAAATGAGAGTGTTGTATTTTCAGTTCAGACACTTCTGGTAAAATCAGCTTCAGCAATAAGTGGATGGCTTATAGGAACAGGGCTTTCTTTGGTAGGTTATGTGGCCAATGTAGATCAGACACCTGCAACGATAGTTGGACTAAAAGTTCTTATGATATTTATTCCTATTGGATTATCTGTGATGGGATATATAGTTTATAAAAAATTCTATAATCTTCATGGAGAGTATTATGATGGTATAATGGAGAAGATAAAATTCAGAAACAGTTTAGATAATCTTCCTAACCATGTTGAGATTTAGAATTCTTGAATTGTAATAAAAAATAGTACAGAATAAATTTTGGGAAATAATTTGGAGGTAAAAATGAGTTTTAAACTTGAGGATAACTTTTTAGAAAATCCAGAAATTTTTGAGGTAAATAGATTGGAACCTCATTCTGATCATAAATATTTTTCATCTCTAGAATCTTTAGAGATGGGCTCTGAGAATTTAAAAAAATCTCTAAACGGAATCTGGAAAATAAGTTATGCAAAAAACCCAGAGCTGAGAATAAAAAACTTCTACCAGCAGGGGTTTAACACATCTGCATGGGATACTGTAAAAGTTCCTGGACATGTCGAGATGCAAGGGTTTGGTGAACCTCACTATGTGAATACTATGTATCCTTGGGACGGACATGAAAAACTTGTACCTCCAATGGTTCCAAAAGATTTTAATCCTGTAAGTTCATATATAAAAAATTTCTGTATTCCTAAGAATTGGGATAAAGAAGCTGTATATATATCTTTTCAAGGTGTGGAATCAGCTTTTAAAATCTGGTTAAACGGAGAATTTGTTGGATATTCAGAAGATAGTTTTACTCCTGCAGAGTTTGACATTTCTCCATATATCATAGAGGGAGAGAAC
Organism: Fusobacteriaceae bacterium; assembly: GCA_051648365.1. Classification (GTDB taxonomy): domain Bacteria; phylum Fusobacteriota; class Fusobacteriia; order Fusobacteriales; family Fusobacteriaceae; genus JAGNZR01. The sequence goes on along the minus strand of JBOFEZ010000081.1, from coordinate 76,572 downwards.
ACTTTAGCAGTAGAAGTTTATAAGTGGTGCAGCGGATCATGGTTAGAGGATCAAGATTTCTGGAGACTTTCAGGGATTTTTAGAGATGTTTATCTCTATACTGTTCCAAACGTCCATGTGAGAGATCTTAAAATAGTTACAGAAGTGGAAGATGATTATAAAAAAGTTACTATTATAACAGAGATGAAACTTCAGTATTTAGAAAAAAAACATGTAAAAATTGTTCAAGAGATTTATGATGCTGAGAAAAACTTAGTAGCTTCGGGAGAAATTATAACAGAAGATAAAAGTGGAAGGTTTGCCATAGATATAGATCATCCTGAACTTTGGAGTGCTGAAAATCCATATCTTTACGAAACTTTTATAATTGTAAAAGATGCTGTTACTGAAAAAATTATAGAGGTAATTTCTCAGAAGATCGGTGTGAGGATTTTTGAAATAAAAGATAAGCTTATGCTGATAAATGGAAAAAGAATAGTATTTAAAGGTGTGAATCGTCATGAATTTAGCTGTTATAACGGAAGAGTAGTTTCAGAAGAGGAGATGCTCTGGGATATCAAATTCTTGAAAGCCAATAACTTTAATGCTGTTCGAACATCGCATTATCCAAATGTAACAAGATGGTATGAACTTTGTGACGAGTATGGATTGTATGTTATAGATGAAGCAAATATAGAGAGTCACGGTACATGGCAAAAAATGGGTGCATGCAAACCTGAGTTTGTTGTTCCTGACGGAAAACCTGAGTGGCTAGGAACCGTATTAGATAGAGGGAAATCTATGCTAGAGCGTGATAAAAACCATCCATCTATCATCATCTTGTCTTGTGGGAATGAGGCTTATGGAGGAGAAAATCTCTATAAACTTTCAGAATATTTCAGAGAAACAGATCCTACAAGAGTAGTTCACTATGAGGGGATTTTTTGGGATAGAAGATATAACGGAACTTCTGATATGGAAAGTAGAATGTATGCTAAGGTTGTGGATATAGAGGAATATTTAAATAATGACCCTCAGAAGCCCTTTATCAACTGTGAATATTCACACGCTATGGGAAATTCCAATGGAGGACTTCATAAATATACAGAGTTAGAAGAAAAATATCCTATGTATCAGGGAGGGTTCATCTGGGATTACATAGATCAGGCCATAATGAAGCGTGATGAAAATGGAATAGAATTTCTTGCTTTTGGAGGAGATTTTAATGATAGATCTACAGATTATAATTTCTGTGTAAATGGACTTGTGTACGGAGATAGAAAGCCTTCTCCTAAGATGCAGGAAGTGAAAGGTCTTTTCAGTGATTATAAAATTCTTCCGGAGAAAAATAGTGTAGTCATAAAAAATCAAAGCCTATTCACAAATATATCGAAATATTCAACTCAATATAAAGTTCTAAGAGATGGAACAGAAATATTAAAAGGAAAAACGATTCTTAATTTGGCAGCACTTTCTACAGATGAATTCCAACTCCAGATTCCAGAGTTTTCAATCCCAGGAGAGTATGTTATAGAGGTTACTCTCAACCTGAAAAAAACTGAAAAATATGCCGAGGCAGGACATGAAGTTGCTTTCGGTCAGTTTATTTATGAAATAACAGAAGAAGAATTAAAAGGAAAACTTTTTGATAATTCTACAAGTGTAAGAGTCGAAAACTGTGATGTAAATATAGGTGTAAAAGGTGAAGGTTTCCATCATATATTCTCTAAAAATTATGGTTCAATAATTTCAATGAAATATATGGGGGAAGAGTTTATAAAATCGCCTCTAATGCCTAATTTTTGGAGAGCTCTTACAGATAATGATAAAGGAAATAAGCTGGGATTCAGAACTGCTCAGTGGAAAATAGCTTCTCTATATGCAAAACATACAGATGTGCGTTTGGAAGAGAAAGATGGAGTGGCGTATATCACTTATGTTTATGAACTACCGACATCCCCAGTTTCAACATGTACTGTAACGTATAGAGTTGATATCACAGGTAAAATTGGAGTTCAACTGGATTATGCAGGAGTATCTGGATTAAATGAAATGCCGGTCTTCGGAACTACTTTCAAAATTCCTGAGAACTATGAAAATATAGAGTTCTATGGAATGGGGCCAAAAGAGAGCTACATAGATAGAGTTCATGGAGCTAGAATGGGAGTTTTTAAGAAAAAAATGAAAGATGGATTGAGCCAGTATGTAATTCCTCAAGAGTGTGGAAACCATGTGGGAGTTAGATGGTTTACCATTACAGACAGAAATGGAAATGGATTAAAAATAACCTCTGAAAATATGGAGTTCAGTGCACTACCATACACAGTACATGAACTGGAATCAGCTTATCATCATCAGGATCTCCCAGAGTCAAGCTACACGGTATTGAATATCAATAAGATTCAGATGGGAGTCGGAGGAGATGATTCATGGGGAGCACCTACCCACGATGAATATCTGATAAAAGCAGATAAAAATATGACTTTTAACTATACAATAGATATGAAGAGATAAATCGGGAGAGATTATGAAAAATATATATTCAGCAATAGATGAGCTTCTGAACTATGGGATAGAACAGAAACTTATTGGAAAATACGATAGAATAATTGCTCAGAACAATATACTTAAATCACTTAAATTGGACAGCTATTTGTCTGGAGAAAAGGACTCAAGTGAAAGGAAAGCTGAGATAAAAATACATGAGATATTGGATTATATAACTTTATGGGCAATAGATAAGGAAATAATAACAGAAAGCATTGTGGACAGGGAACTTCTAGACACTGAGATAATGGGACATCTGGTTCCTTCTCAGTCGGTGGTAATAGAGAGATTTATGAATAGGCATGCTATATCACCTGAAAAGGCGGCTAAAGAATATTATAATTTTTCAAAAGCTACTAACTATATAAGAATGGATAGGGTAAATAGAAACATGCATTGGTACTCAAATACAGAGTATGGGAATTTGGAGATTACAGTAAATCTCTCTAAGCCTGAAAAAGATCCTAAAGACATTATACGTGAGAGAAATATGCCAGCATCATCATATCCCAAGTGTCTTCTTTGCTATGAAAATGTTGGATATGCAGGAAGAATAAATCATCCTGCTAGACAGAATCACAGAGTTATTCCTGTGACTCTGACTAGGGAGGATTGGTATCTTCAGTATTCTCCATATGTTTATTATAATGAGCATGCGATACTTTTCTGTGGAGAACACAGACCTATGAAGATAGAGAAGAAGAGTTTCGAAAGACTTTTTGACTTTGTCGATTTTCTACCTAACTATTTTATAGGTTCTAATGCTGATCTCCCAATAGTAGGAGGATCTATTTTGAGTCATGATCATTTTCAAGGGGGAAATCATGATTTCCCAATGGCTAAAGCTACGATAGAAACTGAGTTTAGGTTTCAGAACTATCCAGATATAAAGTGCGGAATAGTTAAATGGCCTATGTCAGTTATCAGAATAAATGGAAAAGATAGGGATGAATTAATAGAACTTGCAGATAAAATTCTGAATGAGTGGAGAAACTATAATGATATGGATGTAGACGTAAAAGCCTATACTGAAGATGTTCCTCATAACACAGTAACACCTATTGTTCGTATGAGAGAGGGGAAATATGAGATGGACTTGGTTCTGAGAAACAACAGAACAAGTGAGGAACATCCTATGGGAATTTTCCATCCTCATAGTGAAGTTCATCATATCAAAAAAGAGAACATCGGACTTATAGAAGTTATGGGACTGGCAGTTTTACCCGGACGTCTTAAAGATGAAATAAGGGATTTGGCAGAAACTATGAAATCTGAAAAAGGTTTAGAAAAAATAGAAAATAGTGGAGACTTAAAAAAGCATCATCACTGGATAGCCGAAATTATGAACAGATATGAAAATATACCTCTTAGATCTCAGAAGGAGATAGAAGAAATACTGAAGCATGAGATAGGTGTTAGATTCTCAACAGTATTGGAGCATTCAGGAGTTTATAAAAGAGATGAAAAAGGAATGGAAGGTTTTAAAAGATTTATGAAATCAATCTATTCAGTTTAATTGGAGGAGAATTGTGAAAGAAAAATTAATAGATAGCTTTAAAATAATGCTTGGAGATGAAAATAGGGATCTTTCTCTTTATTTTTCTCCAGGAAGAGTAAATCTTATAGGAGAACATATAGACTATAATGGTGGATATGTTTTTCCGTGTGCACTAGATTTTGGAACATATGCAGTGGTAGCAAAAAGAGAGGACAGAAAATTTAGAATGTATTCTTTAAACTTTGAAAACAAGGGGATTATCGAATTTGATTTGGACTTATTGGAAAATAATCCTCAGCATGACTGGGTAAACTATCCTAAGGGAGTTCTAAAAATGCTTAAGGATGAAGGATGTTCTATAGAGAAGGGATTGGATATACTATTCTATGGAAATATTCCTAACGGAGCTGGATTGTCATCTTCAGCTTCTCTAGAGGTTCTTATGGGAACTCTGCTGAGAGATGAATTTAACTTAGACATAGAGATGGTGGAGATAGTAAAACTTTCTCAAAAAGCTGAAAATCAATTTATCGGTGTAAACTGCGGAATCATGGATCAATTTGCTGTGGGAATGGGGAAAAAAGACCATGCAATACTTCTCAACTGTGACACTCTTGATTACAAATATGCACCTCTTGTGTTAGATGGTGTTTCAATAGTTATAGCTAACACAAATAAAAGAAGAGGGTTAGGGGAATCTAAATATAATGAGCGTAGAACTTCATGTGAAGAAGCAGTAGCTGAGCTTCAAGCTTCAAAAATAGATATTAAATATCTGTGTGAGATGGATAATGAGAAATTCCAATCTGTTAAACATCTTATAAAATCAGAAGAAAGAATGATAAGAGCTCGTCATGCTGTTTCTGAAAATGTAAGGGTAATGGAAGCGATGAAAAAGTTGAATCTTGGAGACATAGTAGGATTTGGAGAACTTATGAATCAGTCTCATATATCCCTAAGAGATGATTACGAAGTTTCGGGAATAGAATTGGATTCTCTGGTTGAAGCATCATGGAATGCTCCGGGAATCTTAGGAGCTCGTATGACAGGAGCAGGATTTGGAGGGTGCACAGTTGCCCTTGTGAAAGATGAGTCTATAAAAGATTTTATGAATCAAGTTGGGAAAGAATATACGGCTAAGACAGGTTTGGTTGCAGATTTTTATGTAGCTAAAGTTGGAGATGGAGCTAGGAGAATATAACTGATAAATCAAAAAACAATCTTGAAGTGATAGTGCTTCCCGGTTGTTTTTCTTATATAAAAAACTTTACAACAAAAAAAACATATGTTATAATTACACTTGTATTATTAAAAGTTATGGGAGATTGTTATGAAAAAATTAAATTTAGTAGCATTTTTAGCAGTTACAGCTATTTCAAATGCAGCATCAATAGATCACATCATGAACTACACACCAGAGTACAATGCGAATCCAGCATTGCAAGGAGCAATCAATACAACTTCGAGTGTGAATTATAATCCGGCAGGTCTTACTAAAATAGAGGATGGACTTTATATAAATGGAGGACTCCAATTTGCAACTGGAGAGTATAGCACAGAATATAAAGGAGAGCAGTTTAAAACTGATCTTGGTTCTACTGTGTCTAGTTTTTCCATAGTTAAAAAGAAGGGAAAACAGGCTTTTTTTTGGACAGTTGGAGGAATAGCTGGAGGAGCTGGAGTAGAGTATAAACAAGGAATCTCTAAATATGCGACACTTCAGGATCAAATAAGAGGAAATGGGTTTACAGGATTACCTGGAATTAGTTCTGGGGCAGCTGGCTTATTGAATATTCTAACAGATACAGATGGTGTAAATATAACTGGTAAAGCTGAAGGGGAAAATAGATATATTCAAACTACTCTAGGAACAGCTTATGAAATAGATTCTAAATGGTCAGTGTCGGGAGCTTTCAGAATAGTTCGTGGGCAAAGGAATTTCAAGGGAACTTTAAATATAGACGATATCAAATCAGGTTTAAATCCCTTAGTTGAAATTTTAAATGGAACAACTACGACAGATGCTGAAAGAGAAGCTTGGGGATTCGGAGGGCAATTTGGCGTTAATTATGCTGCTACCGAGAAATTAAATGTCGGTATGAGATATGATACTAAAGTCAGAATGAACTTTGAAACAAAATCTGATAATTCTACATCTATAGGAGGCGGTACAATTGGTAATAAGGAGTTACCGTCCCTAGGTTTCGAAAATTTCTATCCTGAGTACGGAGATGGATTCAAAGCTAGAAGAGATCTTCCCGCAATGTTGGCTCTAGGAGCGTCTTATGCGGTAACTGACAGATGGATGACTTTTGTTGGAGGAAATTACTACTTCAATAAAGCTGCAAATATCGGAGAGAGAGCTCAAACAGAATCCGGAGCAAGCAGAAGATATAACGATGGATATGAAATGTCGCTTGGATCGGAGTATGTTATCAATGAAAAATGGTCTTGGATGGCAGGAGCTAACTATGCTGTAACTGGAGCAGAAGAAAATAACTATCATGATTCTGAGTATGCGTTAAATTCTATCATGCTGGGGACAGGAGCTAAGTATAAGTACAGTGAAAATTTACTTCTTACTGGATCAGTTGCATACTATTTCTATGATACAGCTAAAGCTAGAAAATCTGAAATTACTTATAAAAAAGAGACGACAGCTCTTGGACTTGGATTTACTTATAAATGGAATTAAGATATAAAAAAATACAGAATTGACAGAAAAATTATTTGGGTATATACTGGAAGGTGTGTACCTAAATTTTTTATCAAAAGAGAAAGAGGTGAAAAATGCCTAAAAAAGCCATATTCAAAAAGAAACAGATTCACAATAAAGCGTATGAGATGTTTGAAAAATATGGACTAGAAGAGATTACAGCCAGAAGTTTAGCCAAGGCTCTTAATGCTTCTCCAGCTCCCATATACAGTTATTACGAATCTATGGATGTTCTAAAAGAAGAACTTATAGATAGAGCGAAGAAAAGATTTTTAGAATATCTTAATAATGAAGAAACGGAATTTGAATTTCTTAATATAGGATTGGGAATCTGTTATTTTGCTAGAGAGGAAAAACAGCTTTTTAAAAATATTTTTTTGAAAGATATTTCCTATAGAGACCTTATAAGGGAATTTAGAGATTTAGTGAAACAACAGATGGGAAGAGATGAGAGATTTTCTGCGATAAGTGAGGAGGATAAAGTAGACCTTTTCCTGGATTCTTGGATCTATGTTCATGGATTTGCAACTCTTATTTCCACAGGATATTTTGAAAATCCTACAAATGAATTTATAAAGACAAGGCTTGTTGAAGCGCCTGCAGCTCTTCTTTATAAAAAATTGGAGAAGAGAAATAATAAAAAATAGCTGGATTAACCGGCTATTTTTTATTTGGAAAAATTAATTTATGGTTTTAGTATCCGTAATAAGGTTGAGGAACAGGGTTGTAATAATTATTATTGTTATTATTATTGTTATTATTATTGTTATTGTTATTATTTGCAGCAGCAATTCCTGCGATAGCTACAGCACCTATAACAGCACCAACGATAGCTTTTTCTCTTTGGTCTCTTCTGTATTCATCTCTTATATCTCTTCTTATATCTTTTCTGATTTCATTACGAATATGAGCTTTTGCAATTTCACGTCTAACTACTGGACGAGGAATAGGTCTACGGTAGTCTGCAAAGGATAAAGCCGACATCCCAAAAACTAAAAAAGTTAGAATTATTTTTTTCATATTATTTTCCTCCATTTTCAAGTATTTTTCCAAATTTTGCTACTTCTTCCTTATTGAATACGATATAATCCTCTGTTCCAGAGAAATCTAAAAGAAGTATACCTTCTTTTTTGTCGTATTGAATATCATAAAACTGAAGTGCATTTTCTTCAGGTTTATTGGCGTTAGCTATAATTCCAGGAATTTGAACCCTAGCTTTTCCATCTTTTAGTGTGTTTATAAGGACTGATTTAGGAAGTCCAAAAGTAACTACAGCTCCATTTTTAGTCTGAAGAGCAAAAAATGCATTTCCTTTTTGAGTCAGAAGTCCTATTTTATCAGTTTTAACAGCAGTATTTCCTTTTACTATATCTGCAGCAAAAAGATTAGCAGAAGCTAAAATTCCCAAGAGTATAAAAAATTTTTTCATGTTAGTTAGCCTCCTTTATAGCTTTTAATATTTTTCCTGTTTCTTGCTTTGTGAAAATTATAGAAAAATCTTCGTAAGTAGGCTTAACAGTTAAAGCTCCTTTTTTTATTACAACGTCGTAAAGTTCTTTATCGAGTTTCTTTTTACCGATATGATCATAGAAACCGATGACCTCTATTTGATCATTACCTTTTTCCGCCTCTAAAAGAACATCGTTGGCAAGACCAAAGGTATAAGACTCACCAGTTTTGCTGGCAAGAGCTAGATATGTAGCAGCCTCAACTTTTTCAATTTTTAATTCTGGAAATTCCATTCCACCTTTTTCAGTTTTAAATTCTGCAGAAAAAGCAGCGGCGGAAAGTAAAGCTGAAGTAACGATTAGAAATTTTTTCATCATTATACACTCCTTTTGATTAGTATTGTGCAAAGACACATAAAGTATTAGCATAAAATAGTATACATCAAAAAACTATAACAGTACAAGTTAAAACTTCAAATTAAATTTTGGGAAAATACTGCCTTAAAATTTAAAGAAGATGAATGGTGAATTTTTAATTAATATCCATAATAAGGTCTAGGAACTGGTCTTGGATAATATGTATTATTATTTGCATTTGCTACAGCCACTATACCGGCCATAGCTACAGCTCCTACAACAAGTCCAGCTATAGCTGCATCTCTCTTGTCATGACGATATCCGTGACCGTAAATTGGTCTATGAGCATGGATAGGCCTGTGTATATAAATAGGTCTGTGTACATGGATGGGTCTGTGACTTGGTAACGGTCGTCCAGGTCTATGATAAGTTGATGCCATGGAAGTAATAGTCAAAACAAGTGTTAATAGTAAAATAAAAATTTTTTTCATAATTGACTCTCCTTTAGGGAATGTCCCTATTCTTAAATCCAGTTATAATTCATCAATAATTTTTCGCTTGTTAAAAAATTATATCATTTATTGACTGACTAGTCAATAAAAAACAATGGAAATTATAGAAATTTTATTTTTTTTAATAAATATGTTATAATTTAATAGTTATTTTTTATGGAGGTGTTTATGATAAATAAAATGTCGGTAATTTTTTTGTTTTTAGCATCTTTTGCTTTTGGAAATTGTAATATCCCAGAATTGGAAAAATTTGAGTCTAAAACTAATCCTGTTTTAGTTTTTAATACAAAAAAAGAAGTGGTTAAAATTGATGTTAAAAGGCTTATGAGGAAAACTATAATGATAGAATCCAATTGCAATCCAGATATAAAAAGTACTGTGGCTAAGGGGATAACCCAGATAGAACCAGGAACTTTTAAAAGGATGAGTTCTGATAAGAATTTCAGAAAAACTTTTCAAAGAATAGAAAAAAATTATGAAGTGAATTTGAAAAAAGATTGGGCTACAGATACTTATACCAATATAGTTGCAGCTTATGCGGTTTATAAATGGAAAATGAATGATGTTCCAAGATGGTGGAATATAAGATATAAATTTACCCAGCTTAAAAATAATTTTCATGATTTGGAATGGAATCTGTATAAAGTATATTTTAATAGCATAGCAGGAAAAACAACTTTGAAAAAATGGAATCGTTATGAGGTTTAGAATTGACAGATATTAGAGTTCTTTGATATAATTATATAGTGATAAAACTATATATTATCGAAAGGAGATTCTTATGAAAAAAATCTTTGAAATATCTTGGGTATTTATAATACTATTTTTTGCTTTGTCCATTTTAGACTATAGATTTGGGATACTTGCTCTTATCTGTATGATAACACCGATATTTTTTGCCTTAAAAGGTGAAGGAAGAAAGGGCTGTAATCAATTCTGTCCAAGGGGATCTCTTCTTTCTAAACTTTCACCAATATCATTGAGAAGAACCGCTCCTAAATGGTTTTTTACTTCTGAAATGAAAATAGGTGTGTTTCTCTTAATTATGGGATTATTTATTCATGGATTGTATTTTTCTTGGGGAGATTTTAGGGCGGTAGGAAAACTTTTTTTTCGTATGGTTGGAGTTAGCACGATAATTTCTATTATTTTAGGAATCGTGTATAGGGAGAGAACTTGGTGTGTGGTTTGTCCTATGGGAAATTTAGCCACAGAGATAGATAAAAAATTGAGAAAATAGTGCTTAAAAACAGATTCGCTGCAATCAATTTTAAAAACAATCCCTATAAAAGAGAGCCACAACCCTCGTGTTTTATGAGGGTTGTGGCTCTCTTTTTTTCTACTATTCTTTTATATAAACTGGATAAAAATCATGAAGGGTTACTGGATGGAGATTGAATCCACCTATATCTTTTTGACTTCCGACTGCTAAAATTCTATTGTAAAGCATAAGATCTGGAGCATCTTCAACGATTATTTTTTGAATTTCTTCATAGAGCTCCTTTCTCTTTTCTTGATTTGTGGTTGTTTTAGCTTGGTCTAAAAGTGTATCAACTTTCTCATTTTCGTAAAAGTCTCTGTTTCCAGGGGCTCCTTTAGCTACAGAATGGTACATAGAGTACAATCCGTAATCGGCATCCCCGGTTACACATCCCCAAGATCCTAGAAACATATCATGATCTCCTCTTGCTGTCAATTCCCAATAAGCACTGCTTTCAGTCACTAAAATTTTTAAATCAATACCGATATTTTTTAAATCTGCTTGAATTATTTCGGCTGTCTGCTTGTCTGCTTCTCCACCCATAACGTAAATAGATGCTGTAAATCCATTTTCAAGACCAGCCTCTTTCATTAACACTTTAGCTTTTTCAAGATCATATTCATAAGCTTTAGTTTTGTCTGTAAAACCGAAAACTCCAGGAGCTAAAGGAGAGGTAGCAATATTTCCAGCACCAGCCAGAACAACATCTATTATAGCCTGTTTATCCACAGCATAGTTAATAGCTTTTCTTACTCTTATATCATTGAAAGGAGCCTTCTGATTGTTGAATCCCATATAAGTGAAAGAGATTGAAGGTTTTGTATGAAGTTCTAGCTTCGGATTATCTCTTATAGTGTTTTCGTCTACTGAACTTATTCCCAGAGCTATATCTAGCTCTCCTGTTTCCAATCCAATGGTTCTACTGTTAGCTTCCACAACATTTCTATATATTATATTTTTGAATTTAGGTGGTTCCATAAAATATTCGTCATTTCTATCTAGAATAACCCTATCTCCAGATTTCCACTGAGAGAATTTATATGGTCCTGTTCCGATAGGATGTTCTCTAAATTTTTCTTCGTTTTCTGTGACAACTTTCTTGTTTACAATTCCCAGAGCCGGGTGTGATAGATGTGCCAGCAGCGGACCGAAAGGAGTTTTAGTTATTATATTGATTGTATAGTCATCAACAATTTCTATTTTTTCAATTGGTGGCAAGACAAAACTTATTCTTGGAGAGTTCATCATTCTTTCAAAAGAAAATTTAACGTCCTCAGATTTTAGCTCATCGCCATTATGAAATTTAACTCCTTCTCTCAGTTTGAACTGAGTTGTTTTATCATCTAAATTCGTCCATGATTGTGCAAGACCTGGGTGTATATTCATATCTCCGTCAGATTCTACAAGACGAGAATAAAGCTGTTTATTTATTCTCAGAGAGAAACCATCGTTTCCACTGTGGACATCTAGAGTTTTCGGTTCACCCTCTTGAGCGATTACCAGCTGCTGTCGGGTCTCTTTTTTTAGATTTTCCTCTTTAACTTTTTGTTCTCCACAAGCTGTGAAAAGCAGAGTCCCTAAGGCTAAAGTTACTAAAATTTTTTTTCTCAATTTTTCCCCCTATTGAAAAGATATGTGAGTATCTTTTCTAATTTTTTTAAACTTTTTTATATCTCTATATAAAAATATTTCTAAAGATTTCTAGACATAATCTTCTTTATACGTTATAAATATACAATATTTAGACAATTAAGTCAAAGGTTATTTTTTCTTTTTACTTCTTATATTCTTCTATAATTTATGTTATAATAAAGGGTATGAACTTTAGATATTGAATTTTATTAAAAATAGGAAAAGAGAGAATATGATGGAAAAGGATAAACAATATATAAGAAAGCTGAAAATAAAAGGACAAGAGAAAATAAGCGATTTAACTAGAGGAATAAAAGTTATAGGAAAGCTAGAAAAAAGAATGATACCTCAAAAACGGAGATATTATTTTTTATGGTATCTTGGAGTATCACTTTTTTTATCTTTTTTTATTCCAACAATGACAAATATATTTGCCAATTTTAGTGAACTAGAAAAGTGGTTTTATTTGGGAAATTATAAGCATAGTCCTCTACTTTTTTTAAGTTTAATACCTATAATTATAACTATAAAAAAAAATATAATTTTTAAAGATGGGCCTTTGAAGGCTCTGACTCTTATATTTTATTATATAATTTTTATTCCTGTTCTTAATTATATTTTTTCTGGAAATATGCAAACTGCAGAGAAGAGTGAAGGGATAATTATAAAAATAATAAGCATACTCAATATAATCCTTTTATTCTGGAGCCATGTGGTACTTTTCAAATATTCTTTTGTAGATATAATGAAAAAGAGAAGGAAAATAAAAAGTTCAGATATAGTAATAACTTTTTTAATATATGTAACATTGGCAATAAGTTTTGGATTTGTATATTTTCTGATAACTGTGAGTTCTGCACAGCCTGCTTTTAGAGGCATGGAATCAACGGATAATAATCTTTATCTCTATTTCCAGCATATATATTTCAGCTTTATAACTATAACTACTGTGGGATATGGAGATATCTCACCTATAAAATTTATAACTCAGCTTATAACTATGGTTGAAGTAATAACTGGTATAGCTCTTTTAAATTTTAGTTTGGGAATAACTCTAAGTTCTGGAATACTTAATTTTTCTCAAGAAAATGAAAAAGATGTATAAAATAAAAAAATAAAAAATTAAGAAAGGAAGACTATGAAAATACTTATAATTGGAGATGTAGTAGGAAATCCAGGAAGAACAGCTCTTTCGGGATATCTGAGCAGAAAAAAGAAAAATTATGATTTTGTAATCGTGAATGGAGAAAACAGTGCTGCTGGAAAAGGTATAACTTCAGCCATAGCAGAAGAATTTCTTGCATGGGGAGTAGATGTTATTACTGGCGGCAACCATATGTGGGACAAAAAAGAGGTATATACTTATCTGGACGGAACGGATAAAGTTGTAAGACCACATAACTATCCAGTAGGAGTTCCGGGAATAGGATATACTATCCAAAAAAATTCTAAAGGACAGAAAATTGCAGTGATTTCACTTCAAGGAAGAGTTTTTATGAATCCAGTAGAGTGCCCTTTCAGAATGGGGAAAGAGTTGGTAGAGGAGCTCAGAAAAGAGACGAAATTTATAATAATAGATTTCCATGCTGAGGCCACATCTGAGAAGATAGCTTTAGGAAAATATCTGGATGGAAAAGTATCTTTGGTTTTCGGAACACATACCCATGTTCAGACTGCTGATGAGAAAATTTTAAGTGAAGGAACAGGCTATATCTCTGACATAGGAATGACAGGATCAGATAATGGAATAATAGGTACAAAGGCTGAACCGGTAATAGCAAGATTTCTTACAGGACTTCCTGCAAAATTTGAAGTGGAAGATGGAAACGTGAGAGTAAATGGAATTTCTGTGGTGATAGATGATGAAACTGGTGAATGTATCTCTATAGATAGAATAAATGTTGGAGAAGCTGAATTTAAATATTAAAAACCTCTGGAGGAAAATGTGAAAATAAATGAGATAAGAGTAGTATTTGAAAGTGATGATATAGAAAAAACTAGAGGGGAAATTTCGAAAATATTTTATGATTTTGGAGCAACAGGTCTTAAGATAGATGAGCCTTTAGAAAATCTTAATCCTTTAGACTATTATAGAGACGCACAGGAATTTTATGAGGTAGATAATGCTGTATCAGCATATTTTCCAGAAAATTTTTATGCAACTAAAAGAAATGAAGCTATAAAAGAGAAATTAGAAGAGATTTTTGCAGAGAGAGAAGATGTTATATATACAGTGGATGTCTATTCTTTTGAAGAAGAGGATTATTCTAACTCTTGGAAAAACTACCTTTATCCTGAAAAAGTGAGTGAGAAATTTGTAATAAAGCCTACATGGAGAGAGTATGAGCCAGAAGAGGGAGAGATGGTTATAGAATTAGATCCTGGAAGAGCTTTCGGAACAGGCTCACACCCGACCACATCCCTTTGTCTAAAACTTATGGAGGAGCAGAACCTAAAGGGGACGACTCTTCTAGATGTTGGAACAGGTTCGGGAATTCTTATGGTAGCAGGAGCAAAGCTTGGAGCTAAGAGAGTTGTAGGGGTGGATATAGATGAACTAGCTGTGGAAGTTGCTTATGAAAATCTTATTCTAAATGAAATATCTGAAGAAAACTTTGAGGTTCATAAGGGAGATCTTATTGCAACTTTAAAAGAGGAAAAGTTCGATGTAGTTGTAGCAAATATATTGGCTGATGTACTTTTGGTACTGATGCAGGATATTTCCTACGTTGTGAAAAAAGGTGGAATAATAATTTTATCTGGAATTGTAGATGAAAAAGAGATCCTTGTAAAAAATGAAATAGAGAGACTAGGTTACAAAATTTTAGAGATAAAATCAGATAAAGAGTGGAGAGGAATGCTAGTTCAAGCATAATTCGGGGAGGAAAAGTATGAGAGCGATAACAGTGGCAATAGATGGACCTGCTGGAAGTGGGAAAAGTACGATAGCTAAAATTTTAGCTGAAAAATACAGTATGATATATCTGGATACGGGAGCTATGTATAGGATGGTTTCTCTTTATTCGCTAGAAAATAATCTGAATTTAGCTGATGTTACGACAATGGAAGAGGCTCTGAAAGGAATAGAGCTCGACATCAGAGAAAATAGTTTTTATCTGAACGGGAGAGATGTATCACAGGAGATAAGAACACCTGAAGTTACAGCTGTTGTTTCTAAAGTTGCGGCTATAAAAGCTGTAAGGGAAAAACTTGTTGATCTTCAGAGAGATATATCTAAAGGGAGAAGAGCTATACTAGATGGAAGAGATATAGGAACAGTCGTATTTCCAAAGGCTGACTTAAAAATTTTCCTAATAGCTTCTCCAGAAGAGAGAGCCAATAGAAGAGTAAAGGATTACCAAAGTAAAGGGATAGAGGGAGAAAGTTACGAAGAAGTTTTGGAAGCGATAAAACTGAGGGATCATCTAGATTCAACAAGGGAAGAGAGTCCTCTAAAAAAGGCTGGAGATGCTATAGAGGTAGATTCAAGCTTTATGGATATTTCTCAGGTCTGCGAAGCTATCTCTCTTGAGATAGAGAGGATAGACAGATAGATGTGGATTTTTTTCTATAATCTTATAAGATATGTTCTTTTATATCCTCTAATTTTGATTTGGTCTCTGATTAACAGAAAAAAGAGAAAATTTTTTTTTGAGAGATTTTTTCAAGATTTATCTTTTTTAAAAAAAGAGCCTGTAATAATAATTCACTGTTCATCTATGGGAGAAACAAATCTGGCTGACCCTTTGATAAAAAGATTGCTCAATGAAAGGGAGGAGAGGATTCTACTAAGTGTATTCACAGATACAGGATATGAAAATGTAAAAAACAGATACGTGTCAGAAGAGAGAGTGAAGATAGTCCGTTTTCCTCTAGATGACTATTTTCTTATAAAAAAAATTTTAAAAGCTGTAAAGCTGAAGATGCTCATAGTAGTCGAAACAGAGATATGGCCCAATCTCATTAGCCAGGCTTCGAAGAATAGTAAAGTGATTTTTATAAATGGAAGAATATCGGATAAAAGTATAGAGAGCTATACAAAATTCAGATTTTTTTTAAAAGAAATTTTTCAAAAAACAGATTATTTTTTTATGCAGTCAGAAGTAGATAGAGAGAGAATAATCTCACTGGGAGCTGATGACCAAAGGGTTGAAAATGTTGGAAATCTTAAATTTTCTATAAATTTCGAAACTTACAGTGAAAAAGAGGTAGAGGAAACAAAGGAGCTTATCAGTGCTGCAAATAGGGAGATATATGTTTTTGGAAGCACAAGAGAATATGAAGAGGAGATGCTACTTCCATATCTAAAAAATATGAAGGAAAAAAGACTCCTCGTAATTGTTCCGAGGCATCTTCACAGGATAGATGAAATAGAAAGAGTAGTGAAAGAGAATGGTTTCACTTATAACAGATTTTCAGATCTTCTTAAAAATGGCAGAGATGAAGAAAAAGATGTTCTTGTAGTTGACATGATGGGGGTTCAGAGGAAGTTTTATGCCCTTTGTCATATAGCTTTTGTAGGAGGAACTCTTGTAGATATAGGTGGACACTCTCTTCTGGAACCTCTCTTTTATGGAAAAACTCCGATTTTTGGACCTCACCTAAATAATGTAAAAGACATCTCACGGGAACTTATTAGGAGAAATTTGGGTTATAAGGTTAGAGAAGGAAAAGATTTTTCAATTTTTGCTCGTGCTATCTTGGATTCAAAAGATAAAAAATCAGAAATCAGAAAAATTTTTAAGGGAAATTCAGAAACATTAGAAAAAATAGTGGAAAAAATTGATAAAATGATTTAAAATATAGTTTGTGTTAATAAGTTAAGTTTGGAGGAAAATATGGAAAGAAATTTAGATAACTTATGGCAACATTTTTTCAAATATCCGAGAAAAAATTATAATCCATACATTATAAAAATGCTGGATTATCCAAAATATCTTATGTTTGAAAAAGATTTAATAAATAATCTAAAAGGAAAATGGAATGAACATTTCGGAAATAGCAATCCTCTATATTTAGAAATTGGTTCAGGGTCTGGAAACTTTACTAACGGTATGAGTGAAAGACATAAAGAATGCAATTATCTTGCCCTGGAACTAAGATTTAAGAGACTTGTTATGTCAGCGGATAAAGCTGAAAGAAGAGATGCTCAAAATATTATGTTCCTCAGAAGAAGAGCTGAGGAAATCTCTGAATTTGTCGGAGAAAATGAACTGGATGGAGTATATATCAATTTTGCGGATCCTTGGGAGGAAAAACTCAAAAACAGAGTTATACAGCCACGTCTATTTAAGACGCTGGATGCCCTTCTAAAAAAAGGCGGAAAAGTATTTATTAAGACAGATCATGATGGTTATTATGCAGACATACTTGAATTTATGGTAGAGTTAGATGGTTATGAGGTAGAGTATCATACACCAGACTTACACAATTCTCCTAAGGTAGTGGATAACATCAGGACTGAATTTGAGGATTTGTTTTTATGCAAATTCAATAAAAACATCAATTATATTGAGATAATAAAGACTAAATAACCTAATTTTTTAAGGAGGAATAAAATGGCAGGATATGTTGTAGTAGGAACACAGTGGGGAGACGAAGGAAAAGGGAAAATAATAGATGTTTTAGGACATAAAGCAGACTATGTAGTTAGATTCCAAGGAGGAAACAATGCAGGTCATACAGTTGTAGTAAATGGAGAGAAATTTATACTTCATCTTTTACCTTCAGGAATGCTTCATGGAAACGGGAAATGCATAATAGGACCGGGAGTTGTAGTAGATCCGAAGGTTCTTTTAAAAGAACTGGCTACCCTAGAATCTAAAGGTGCTAAGACAGACCACCTTTTCATAAGTGACAGAGCACACCTTATAATGCCTTATCATGTTATGCTAGACGGACTTAAAGAGGATGCTAGTGGAGACAAAAAAATAGGAACTACTAGACGTGGAATAGGACCTTGCTATTCAGATAAAATCTCTAGATGTGGAATCAGAATGGTAGATCTTATGGATATGAACCTTTTTGCAGAGAAATTAAAAATGAACATAGAGGAAAAAAACGTTGTTTTTGAAAAAATTTACAATGCTCCACATATGAATTTCCAGGAAATTTTCGAGGAATATAAAGGATATGCTGAGATTTTAAAACATAGAGTAATAGATTCAACACCAGAGATACATGAGGCCCTGGCTCAGGATAAGTTTGTACTTTTTGAAGGAGCACAGGCAATGATGCTGGATATAGACCACGGAACATATCCGTATGTAACATCTTCATCGCCAACAGCTGGAGGAGTTACGGTAGGAGCGGGAGTTTCTCCTAAAAGCATAGACAGAATAATCGGTGTTATGAAAGCCTATACAACAAGAGTAGGAGAGGGACCTTTTGTAACAGAATTGAATGATGAGACTGGTGAGACTCTGAGAAGAGTTGGACATGAGTTCGGAGCAACTACAGGAAGACCAAGAAGATGTGGATGGCTAGATCTTGTTGTAGGTAAATATGCAACGGATATAAATGGACTTACAGATATTGTTATTACAAAAATAGACTGTCTGAGTGGACTAGATACGATAAAAATATGTACTGCCTACGAAATCGATGGAAAAATATACAAGTCGGTACCTGCATCTACTGAATCTCTTGCAAGAGCCATACCTGTATATGAAGAGTTACCAGGATGGTCAGAAGACATAAGCAATATGAAAACTTATGAAGAGCTACCAGAAAATTGCAAAAACTATATCAAGAGAATGGAGGAGTTCTTGGGATGTCCTATAACTGTTGTGTCAGTTGGACCAGACAGAACTCAGAATATTTTCCTAAGAGAGATATAGTAAAAAATAGAAAAAATAAATAAGCCTAGGGGATAAACTATGAGTTTAGATGCAAAACATAAATTGATGGGAACTGAAGATATGACTAAACTCCTTATAAAATTTTCTCTTCCTGCAATTGTAGGAATGATTGTAAATGCTCTTTACAATATTGTAGATAGAATTTATATAGGAAGAATAGAGGGAACTGGGCATTTTGACATAGCAGGCGTGGGATTATCCATGCCTGCTATGACTATATCCTTTGCCATAGCTCTTATGGTAGGAATGGGAGGTTCTACTCTTATTTCTCTTAGATTGGGAGAGAAGAAAAAAGAACTGGCAGAAAAATACCTTGGAAATGTTATAGCTTTAGGAGCAATTTTATCGATACTCCTTACAATATTTACAATAGGTAATATAGACTGGGTAGTAAATTTTTTAGGGGCCAGCGAGAATACTTTCCATTCGGCTAAAAGCTATCTATCGATAGTTTCACTAGGTTTTATATTCAGTATTGTAGGATATTCTGCCAACGCCTCAATTCGTTCAGATGGAAGTCCGAAAATAGCAATGGGAACCCTCTTGATAGGAGCTATATTGAATATTATTTTGGATCCAATTTTCATATTTCTTCTGAAACTAGGAGTGGCAGGAGCAGCTATAGCCACCATAATATCACAGTTTGCTTCCATGGTTTGGGCAATATATTACTTCTGCAGCCCTAGAAGTGGCATGAAGCTTCAACTGAAAAATATGAAACTCAAAGGACAGTATGTTCAGCACATTGTAAGACAGGGAGTTGCACCGTTTTTTCTTCAGATGGCTTCGGGTATGGTAATATTTACTTTGAATAGTGTATTGAAAAATGTTTCTGGAGATCTGGCTGTAGCAGCGATGACAATAGTTCAAGGTATTACGACATTTTTTATAATGCCGATATTCGGAATAAATCAGGCGGTACTTCCTACGGTAGGTTATAACTACGGAGCAAAACTATACAGCAGAGTAAAAGGACTTCTTTCTAGAGCTATAATCGGAGCTACAGTTTTTTCTATGATAGGATTTCTTTCTGTACAGTTCCTTTCTAAATATTTTGTATATATATTTACACATAATCAGGAAGTTGTAGAAATAACAGCCAGAGGATTGAAAATATATACGGCTATGTTCCCTTTTATAGGTTTTCAGATTGTAAGCTCAATATATTTTCAAGCTATAGGAAAGCCCAAGGCAACGATTTTTCTAACACTTTCGAGACAAGTAATATTTCTAATACCACTTGTGATTTTTCTGGGAAATCGATACGGAGCCATGGGTGTCTGGTTAGCTGCTCCAATAGCTGATTTTTTTGCTTTTGCAGTTACGTTTACAATGATAAGAAGAGAGATGAAGAATTTGGAAATCAAAGAAAAAAATTTGATTCGTGTAGTAGAAAATTAAATAAAAAAATATAATAGGGGTAGAAAATGGAAAGAAAAATGATTGGAAAATTTTTAGAATATGTAAAAATTGACACAACTTCGGATCCAGGGAGTGCCACTTGTCCAAGTACGGCTATTCAGTTTAATCTTGCACACAAAATAATTGAAGATCTTGAAGAGTTAGGATTGGAAGAAGTAGAACTAGATAATAACGGATATATTATGGCTACACTTCCTGCTAACACAGATAAAAAAGTTCCAACGATTGGTTTTATAGCACATATGGACACGGCACCATCTTATTCTGGAACAAATGTAAATCCTAGAATAATTGAAAACTATAATGGCGAAGACATTGTTTTGAATCCTGAAGAAAATATAATTCTTTATACTAAAGATTTTCCAGAGATAAAAAATTATTTAGGGCAGGATATAATAGTTACAGATGGACTTACTCTTTTGGGAGCTGACAATAAAGCAGGAATAGTAGAAATAATGGAAGCGATGAAAGTTCTAAAAAATAATCCAGAAATAAAGCATGGAAAAATAAGAATAGGTTTTACTCCAGATGAAGAGATAGGAAGAGGAGCGAATAAATTCGACGTGGAAAAATTTGGAGCTAGTTTTGCCTATACAGTCGACGGAGGAGAGATTGGAGAGATTGAATATGAAAATTTCAATGCAGCTTCTTTTAATCTAAAAATAGTAGGAAGAGATATTCATCCAGGAGCATCTAAAAATAAGATGATAAACTCGCAGCTTTTAGCAATGGAATTTGTATCAATGCTTCCTGTTGAAGAAAGACCAGAGTATACAACAGGATATGAGGGATTTTTCCTGCTGACTAAAATATCAGGAGATATTGAAAATTGTGAAGCGAATTTTATTATTCGTGATCATTCGAAAGAAAAGTTTCTTCAAAAAAAACAGTTGGCAGAAGGAGCGGTTAATTTTCTTAGAGGAAAATATCCAGATGCTGAGTTTCATATGGAAATAAAGGATAGCTACTTCAACATGAGAGAGAAGATAGAACCGGTATTCCATATTGTTGAACTTGCGAGGGAAGCCATGGTTCAGGTGGGAGTTTCTCCTAAGACAAGCCCGGTAAGAGGTGGAACAGACGGAGCGAGACTTTCTTATATGGGGCTTCCGTGCCCTAATATATTCACTGGTGGACACAATTTCCATGGAAAATTTGAATATGCAGTGATTCAATCTATGTACAAAGCTGTGGATACGGTTGTTAAAATAGCCGAGTTAGTAGCTGTGAAATAAGAGGAAAATTTTAACCTGGGAAAATTCCATATTTTTCCAGGTTCTTTTTTCTTCTTTAAAATTTAAATATGATTATTCAGAAAAATATGTTATAATTTACGGTAAGATTAAATTTTTAGGAGATGAAAGTATGAGAAAAAACTTAGAACTTAAAGTTGAAAGTGCAAATGAACTTATGAAGTTTTTAATAGAAAAACTTGAGGGACAGAGCAGAAATAATATAAAAACTCTTTTGGCAAATGACCAAATAACTGTAAACGAAGAGCATATAAGACAGTTTAACCATCAGTTAAATCCTGGAGATGTTGTAGGAGTTAACTTTACGGCTTCTCGTGAGATAAAAGTCAACAAGACATCTAAAGGTATCAAAGTTTTATTTGAAGATAATGATATCGTTGCCATAGAGAAGGATTCGGGAATGCTTTCTATTTCTACGGATAAAGAGAGAGAGAAAACAGCATACTCTATGCTTAAAGATTATTTGAAAAATAAAAATCCTCTTTCTAAAGTTTTTATAGTTCATAGATTGGATAGAGAAACTTCGGGAGTTATGATTTTTGCTAAATCTGAAGAGATGCAACAGAAGCTACAGGCTAACTGGAATGAATATGTAGTTGAAAGAAAATACGTGGCTCTAGTTGAAGGAACAGTTAAAAAAGATGAGGGAGTTGTTAAATCTTATTTAAAAGAAAATGCAGCTTTTGTAACATACTCTTGTGACACAGATAAAGATGGAGGAAAACTGGCGATAACAAACTACAAAGTTCTTAAAAGAGCCAAAGGGATGACGATGCTCGAGTTTGACATAGAAACAGGAAGAAAAAATCAAATCAGAGTTCATATGAAAGATTTGGGGCATCCGATAGTGGGAGATAAGAAATATGGATCTTCTAAAAATCCGCTGACACGTTTAGGTCTTCATGCAAATACGATTAAATTTAAGCACCCTGCTACCGGAAAAATGATGAATTTTATATCACCGATTCCAAAAATTTTCACAGATAAAATATAATTTTTTCATAATATTTTTATTGAAATCATTGACGAGAAATCCAAAGATAAAAAAACGGTAAAATTTTGAACTTTACCGTTTTTTTATTGTCTGTCATTTATCTAACAAAACTCATATAAATTTTCTTTTCTTTTTCAGGGGCAGGTACAGAATCTTTTCCAGATTCTTTCAGTTTAAGCATCCAAGACATATTTTTTCCTAAAACTCTCATAATTTGTTTTCCTTCTTCATCCTGTTCAACTTCTCCAGGAGCTCTTCCGAAAATAACGTTCCAGTAGTTAGAGGTAGGCATAAGCATTTCTGAATAATTAAGGAAATTATTAAGTTGATTAAATGTAGAAACTCCTCCAGAACGACGGTCTGCAACTACTGCAGCTCCGACTTTGTGTCTTAGCATAGAATTGTTTACTCCAGCCACATAGAAGGCTCTGTCCAAGAAACTTTTCATAGTTCCACCGATAGCTGCATAATGGACAGGAGAACTTATGATTATTCCGTCGGCTTCTTTCATAAGCTGAAGCCATTCGTTTACTTGATCATTTGGAATTATACATTTTTCATCACGATTACGGATGCACCCTCCACAAGAAAGACATCCGCTGATAAGCTTGTTTCCTACGTGAACAATTTCAAATTCAATTCCCTCAGCTACAAGAACATCTTCTACCATTTTAAGGGCATGATAAGTGTTTCCTTCTTTTCTAGGACTTCCATTAAATGCGACAACTTTCATAAAAACCTCCTAATAATTTGTAATTTATTAATTATACCATATAAATGTAAATAAATTAACTCCAGATAAAAATATATAGATTGGTTGTATAAAAATATAACTATATAGCCTTTTTTATATACGTAAAAATAAAAATGAAACATAAAAAAATATTGACTACCACGAAAAAATAATGTATAGTTAATATAAATCATTTCTTGAACAAGAGTTCAAGAAAAAGAGGGGGGGTAGTTATGGGTTACAATATTTCCAAAGAAAAATTTGATCAAATGATCAAAGAATTAAGCAAAACACATAAGATTCTTGCACCGAAAAGATTTCCGAAGCAGGGAAGATACTCAGATACTGACATTATAAGGTATGATAGAGTATATGGGCTAGATGAGATTGTTTTTAATGAAAAATCTGATTATGCAGCAAAAGAAGCACTAAGTCCGATAACAGAAACAGTTTTATATTTTACAGATACAGATTACAGAGAAAGTAAAATAGTGGATGATAGACCTCTTCTTGTTTTCGCAAGAGCTTGCGATATTCATTCTATAAAAAGATATGATGATATCTATTTAACCAACGGGGGAATGGAAGATTCATATTACAAAAGAATGAGGGAAAAAACAAAGTTTATTCTAATCCAATGTCCTTCAAAGGGATGGGACACTTGCTTCTGTGCATCTATGGGAACAGGTTCAGCAGATGAGTATGCATTTGGAATCAGTTTAGCTGGAGATAATATAAAAGTTGAAACTAAAGATGAAGTTTTCAATTCATTTTTTGAAGGAAATGAAGAAATTGAGTTTAAAGTTTCTCCTATCACAGAAAATGAAAGAGAAGTTAGAATTCCTAATATAATGAATAAAGATGTTCAGCAAGCGGTCAAGTCCCTAGAAATGTGGAAAGAATTTGACAAGCGTTGCTTGATGTGTGGTAGCTGTACTGTTTCTTGTTCTACTTGCACATGTTTCACCACTTATGATATGAACTATTCTACCGATACAAATGCAGGGGAGCGTAGAAGAATAAATGCTTCATGCCACGTAGATGGATATACAGATATGGCAGGAAACCATTCTTTTAGAAAGCATGGTGGAGAGCGTATGAGATTTAAGATTATGCACAAAATTCATGACCACAAAAAAAGATTTGGAAATCACCAAATGTGTGTTGGATGTGGAAGATGTGATGACAAGTGTCCAGTATTTATCTCTTTCTCAACTACAGTAAACAAATTAGCAGATGAAGTAGATAAAATTAACAGAGGTGAAAAATAATGGAAAATATAATAATGCCAACACCATACAGATTACTGGATGTGAAAAAGATAACTGAGATAGAGTATCTTTTTCGTGTTGAGTATCCAGAAGCTGGTGGAATTCAATTTGGACAATTTATGCAACTTTCTCTCCCTAAAGTAGGGGAGTGCCCAATATCAGTAACAGATTTTTCTGCAGAAGAGGGATGGGCAGAGTTCCTTATAAGAAAAGTTGGAATAGTAACAGATGAGATTTTCAGACTTCATGCAGGGGATCTATTACCTATGAGAGGACCTTATGGGAAAGGCTTTGACATGAAAAATTATGAAGGTAAAAAACTTGTTATAGCAACAGGAGGATCAGGACTTGCTCCAGTGAGATCTTTGATAAAGCATATCCATAAAAATCCAGAGACAGTTCAATCTATGGAACTACTATTTGGATTTAAAGATGCTGAATCTGTTCTTTTCAAAAATGAAGTGGCATCTTGGAGAAAAAAATTCCCTATGATTCTAACCGTGGATAAAGGATGTGGATTAGATGGGGAGTGCGTGGGACTTGTAACTGAATATGTTCCACAGCTAAAAATATCTGAAGAAAATTTTCAAGATCTCGAGGTTATTATTGTGGGACCACCTATGATGATGAAATATACAGCATTGGAATTTTTAAAACTTGGTGTTCCTGAAAAAAATATCTGGGTTTCTTTTGAAAGAAAAATGTCCTGTGCCGTAGGTAAATGTGGACACTGCAGAGTGGATGAAACTTATGTATGTTTAGAAGGACCTGTATTTAATTATGAAGCAGGAAAATATTTAGTGGACTAAGGGGGAAAACTGTGAATCACGATATAAATATAACGAAAATGAAACTAAACTGTTTCCGTCAATCTAAGGTTGCTGGAGAATTTATGCTTCAAATGCGTGTGCCAGGAAGTTTGATAGAAGCAAAATATTTAAAAGATATACAGTATATAGCAGAGACTTGGGGAAATGGAACTTTCCACATAGGTATGAGACAAACTCTTAATGCTCCTGGAATTAAATATGAAAATATTCCAGCGGTAAATGAGTACCTTGAGAATTACATAAAAGAAATTGAGGTTGAGCTTTGTGATATAGATATGGAAGTGAGTAAAGCCGGATACCCAACTATAGGTGCAAGAAACATTATGGCATGTATAGGAAACTCTCACTGTATAAAGGCTAATATCAATACATATGAACTAGCTAGAAAAATAGAAAAACTAGTTTTCCCAAGTCACTACCATATAAAAACTGCAATAGCAGGATGTCCTAACGACTGTGCAAAGGGACACTTTAATGATTTTGGAGTAATCGGAGTGACCAAACCTATATATCTAAAGGATAGATGCATAGGATGTGGAAGATGCGTTAAAGTTTGTGACAGTACTGCCACAAGAGTACTTAGCATGAAAAATAATAGAGTTGAAAAAGATAGCTGTTGCTGTGTTGGGTGTGGAGAATGTGTTGAAGCGTGTCCTGCGTCTGCATGGGTAAGACCTGAAGAAAAACTATATAGAATCATGATAGGTGGAAGAACTGGTAAACAGTATCCAAGAATGGGTAAGATGTTTGTTAACTGGGTAACTGAAGATGTTGTTTTGGGAATATTTGCTAACTGGCAAAAATTTTCAGCAAATGTGTTACACCATAAACCTATGTATCTTCACGGTGGGCATCTTATTGACCGTGCAGGGTATCACAAGTTTAAAGAGATGATACTGGATGGAATAAAACTTAATCCTGAAGCAATGGTAGCGCAGAGAATAATGTGGGCTGAAACTGAATATAGAGCCAACATCAATGTGAGACCTCTTGAACAGCATCAGAGTCCTGGAGATCCATATGAGCTTCAAACACCTATAAAATATAAAACAGGTGGGCATTAATAGGATAAAAATCTAGATAAAGAAATGGGGATAATAAAACTTAGTTTTGTTATCCTCTTTAAATATATAGGGAATTTGTATTTTGTTTTTTATATTTTAAAATATTTTAAAGTATTTTGAAAAATAAAGTAGAAATATTTATTTAAATTGTTATAATAGTAGTTGGAGAAATCTATTTTTAAATAGGGGAGATGAATTATGTATTTTAAAAATTTTATTGTGGTAGGTATGAGTCATAAGGAGTTGAACTTAGAAGAACGGGAAAACTTTATAAAAATGCAACCTATAAAAAAAGTTGAGCAGCTATATTCTGAAGGGAAAATATTAGGATATGTAAATTTATCTACCTGCCTAAGGGTAGAGATATATATTCATATTCCAAAGGATATCAAAATTGAAGGAATATTAGAGGAATTTAAAGGATATAAAATCTTTTCTAAAAATGGTCATGAAGCAGTAAATTATCTTTTCAGAGTTGCTTGTGGATTTGAATCGGTTATAAAAGGCGAGGATCAGATATTAGCTCAGATAAAAAAATCTCATTTAGAGTCTATGGAATCAAAAGTCTGTACAAGTGTAACTAATGTAATTTTTAATAAAGCTATTGAAATTGGCAAAAAATTTAGACATCATAGTAAAATATGTCACAATGCGTTATCTTTAGAAGGGATTTCTTTGAAGTTTATAAAATCTCAAGTGGAATCACTGAAAAATAAAAAAATTCTTCTTCTGGGTATAGGAGATCTTTCGGAGTCCATAATGAAACTTCTCTTGAAAGAAGAGTGTGAAAAAATTACTATAACAAATAGAAGCTGTCATAGAACAGAAGAGATTCAACGGGAATATCCTGTATCTTCAATAAGCTTTCATGATAAAATAGAATCAGCAGTAGAAAATGACATAATAATATCAGCAACTTCGGCTCCTCACTACATAATTCATGAAAAAGAATTTGCATTAAAAATGAAAAAAAATAAAAGTTATATGTTTTTGGATCTTGCAGTTCCTAGAGATATTGAAGAAAATTTAAATAGTTATTCTAATATAAATTTATATAACTTAGATGATGTCTGGGGAGTATACTACAAAAATTTAGAAAATAGAGAAAATCTTCTTTATGAATATGAATATCTTTTAGTTGAACAGATAGAAAGTCTGAATAAATGGTTTAAATACAAAGGAGAATTGGCATAGAATGAGAAAAAAAATTATTTTGGGAAGCCGTGGAAGTTTATTGGCCCTGGCTCAAAGTGAGAAAATAAAAAAGCAACTTCAGGAGCTTAATCCTGAACTAGATATAGAGATAAAAGTTATTATGACAAGCGGAGACAAAGATTTAGTGAGTAACTGGGAAAACAGCAATACATCTCTCAAAAGTTTTTTTACAAAAGAGATAGAGCGAGATCTTTTAGAAGGGAAGATAGATTTGGCCGTTCATTCTATGAAAGATATGCCTATAATTTCTCCGGAAGGACTAATATGTGGAGCAATTCCAGCAAGAGAAGATAATAGAGATGTTTTTGTGTCTTTTAAATATAAAAATATTCAAGAACTTCCCCCAAAAGCAGTAGTAGGAACAAGTTCATTAAGAAGGACGTCAGCTCTAAATGAACTTCGTCCTGATCTAGAGATAAAGCATCTAAGAGGTAATATTCA
Organism: Fusobacteriaceae bacterium; assembly: GCA_051648365.1. Classification (GTDB taxonomy): domain Bacteria; phylum Fusobacteriota; class Fusobacteriia; order Fusobacteriales; family Fusobacteriaceae; genus JAGNZR01. Next base: position 48,539 of record JBOFEZ010000081.1, on the reverse strand, counting down.
TACAAGGCTGAGAAAACTTGAAGAGGGAGATTATGACGGAATTATTCTAGCAGCAGCAGGTCTTAAAAGAGTTGGGTTGGAAGAAAAAATAACACAGTATTTCAAAGCGGAAGAGATGATGCCTGCTCCTGCACAGGGAGCCCTTCATATTCAGTGTCGTGAAGGAGATAGGGAAATTTTAGAAATTCTGAAAGGAATTCATGATAAGTCAGTTGAAGAAATTGTCTTAATAGAAAGAGAATTTTCAAAAATTTTCGATGGAGGATGCCATACTCCTATGGGATGTAGTGGAGAGATAAACGGGGATAAAATTCTTCTCAAAGGAAGCTATTGGAAAAATGACAAGATTTATCGTAGTGAGGTATTGGGAAAGAGAGAAAAAGGGATAGAAATAGCAGGGATTTTAGCAGAAAAAATTAGGGAGATGATGAAGGGTGAAAGGTAAAGTTTATATAATCGGAGCCGGCTGCGGAAATATAGAGCTTCTGACACTTAAAGGGAAAAGATGCATAGAAGAAGCTGACTGTATAATATACGATAGACTTATAGATGAAAAGATTCTTAAACTCGCAAAGCCGGAGGCTGAATTTGTATACCTTGGAAAAATGAATACAGAGGGTGGACTTATCCAAGATGAAATAAATAGAACAATAGTAGAAAAAGCTCTGGAAGGAAAGATTGTAGCCAGGGTTAAAGGGGGAGACCCTTTTGTATTTGGAAGAGGAGGAGAAGAGATAGAGGAAGTTGTAAAAAACTCTATTCCCTTCCAGATAATTCCCGGAATAAGTTCTAGTATCGCAGTACCAGAGTATGCAGGTATACCTGTAACACACAGAGGTGTTTCTAAATCTTTTCATGTTTTCACAGGACATACTGCGGAAGGTGAAGAATGGCACGATTTTCCAACCATCTCAAAACTGAAAGGAACACTTATTTTTCTTATGGGAATAAAAAATTTAGAAAGAATAACAAAGGATCTTATAAGAAATGGAAAAACCCCAGAAACTCCTGTGGCTATAATTGAAAAAGGTACAACTCCTTTTCAGAGAGTTACAGAAGGAACTCTAGAAAATATAGTAGAAATATCGGAAAAAAAAGGTATACTTCCTCCGGCTATAATAGTTGTAGGTGATGTAGTGAAATTCAGAGATGAATTTATGTGGAGAGAAAAGCAAATATTTTTTGGTAAGAGAATAATGGTAACGAGGGATTCTGCTCAAAGCGATCAAATGACAGAAATTTTCAGTAGAGAAGGAGCTTTTGTAAAAGAACTTCCCCTGATAAAAATTATTCCCAATCAAAATAGACTGGACAGGGAATTTTTAAAAAATTATAGTTGTATACTTTTCAACTCTCCTAACGGGGTAAGAAACTTTATGGAAAAAATAGATGATTTGAGAGTTTTAGGAGATAAAAAAATAGGCGTTGTAGGAAAGAAAACAGATGAAATTCTGAGAGAATATAGAATAATACCTGATTTTATGCCTTTAGAATACAGAATAGACAGGCTAGCAGAAGAAAGTTGCAAATTTACAGAACTTGGAGATAAATTACTCCTTGTGACTTCAGATATATCTCCGTGTAACTGTGAAGAGTGGGAGAAAAAATATAGTAGGGAATTCCATAAATATGAGGCTTATTCTACACAGAAATTTATAGCTAAAAAAGATATTCTAATAGAGGCTTTAGAAAAAGTAGATTACATAACTCTAATGAGTTCATCTACTGTCGAAAGCCTATATGAGTCTTTAGAAGGAGATATTTCATATCTAAAAGAAAAAAAACTTGTCTCCATAGGACCAGTGACAAGTGAAACTATGAGAAAATTAGGGATGGAAGTAGCACTTGAAGCTAGAGAATACGATGTGCAAGGAATAGTAGAGGTTATAAAGGGAGAAGAAAATGTTTAATAGAACAAGAAGAACTAGAGTTAATCAAGTTATGAGAGATTTGGTAAGCAACGTAGAGTTCTCAATGAAAAATTTGGTGTATCCTCTTTTTATAGAAGAAGGAAATGGCATTAGGACAGAGATAAGTTCTATGAAAGGTCAGTATAGACTTTCCATAGATATGCTTAGGTCTGAGCTGGAGCATCTGAAAAATATAGGGATAAAATCTTTATTGCTTTTTGGGATTCCTAAATCGAAAGATGAGGTGGGGAGTGAGGCTTATAATGAAGGAGGAATAATACAGGAGGCACTTAGATATATAAAGAGAGAATTTCCTGAGTTTTTACTTATAACGGATGTTTGTATGTGTGAATATACTTCTCATGGACACTGTGGAATTCTTTCGGGGGAGAAAGTACTAAATGATTTGACGTTAGAATACCTTGTCCGAATTGCACTTTCCCACGCGAGAGCAGGAGCCGATATGGTAGCGCCTTCGGATAAAATGGATGGAAGAGTAAAAAAAATAAGAGAAGCTCTAGATGAGGAAGGATATACAGATATTCCAATAATGTCTTATAGTGTAAAATATGCATCGAGCTATTATGGACCTTTTCGTGAAGCAGCAGACTCAGCACCAAGTTTCGGAGATAGGAAAAGTTATCAGATGGATTTCAGAAACTCTAGAGAATATATGGTTGAAGCCCAAAATGATATAGATGAGGGTGCGGATATAATTATGGTAAAACCAGGGATGCCTTATCTGGATGTGGTAAAAGAACTTGCCCAAAGTTTTAATGTTCCAGTTGCTGTCTATAATGTAAGTGGAGAGTTTGCTATGGTGAAAGCTGCAGCAGAAAAAGGGTGGTTGGATGAAAAAAAAGTAGTTATGGAAAATATCTATGCTATGAGAAGAGCAGGTGCTGATATTATAATAACATACCATGCAAAAGAGATAGGAGAGTGGATAAAAAATAATGAGATATGATAATTCTGAAAAAATATATATGGAAGGTAAAGAAATTATTCCTGGAGGAGTTAATAGTCCCGTAAGAGCATTCGGTTCAGTAAATAAATCTTTTCCTGTTTTTATAGAAAGAGGAGAGGGGTCTAAAATATATGATGAAGACGGAAATAGTTATATAGATTATATCTGTTCTTGGGGACCGCTTATTTTGGGACACAATCCCGAAAGAGTAGTACGTGGAGTTATGGAAGCCATACAGCTGGGAAGTAGTTTTGGTCTTCCAACCAAGGGAGAGATAGAACTGGCAAAAATGGTGTTGAAGTGCTATCCTTCTATGGATATGGTCAGACTCACAACTTCAGGAACAGAAGCAACGATGTCTGCGATAAGGGTGGCTAGAGCCTTTACTGGAAGAAATAAAATACTTAAATTTCACGGTTGTTATCATGGGCATTCAGATTCTCTTCTTGTAAGCTCAGGTTCAGGATTACTTACAGATGGATATCAAGATAGCAACGGTATAACTGAGGGTGTACTAAAAGATACTTTGGTTGCAGATTTTGGAGATATCTTAGCTGTAAAAGAATATTTGATAGAAAAAAATGTAGCTGCTGTGATTTTGGAACCTATTCCTGCAAACATGGGACTTATAGAAAGTGAAAAAAAATTCTTGGAAGATTTGAGAGAGATATGCACCCAAACAGGAACTCTTCTTATATTTGATGAAGTCATTTCGGGATTCAGGGTAGCTCTAGGAGGAGCTCAGGAAATCTTTAAAATAACTCCAGATATTACAACTTTAGGAAAAATAATTGGAGGAGGTTATCCTGTAGGGGCCTTCGGAGGAAAAAAAGAGATAATGGATATGATAGCTCCAGTGGGAAGAGTTTACCATGCCGGAACTCTTTCGGGAAATCCTATAGCTGTCAGAGCTGGAATAGAAACTATAGGTTATCTTATGGAAAATAGAGATAGCATATATCAAGAACTAGAGAAAAAAACAAAAAAACTAACTGATGGAATAGAGAAACTAGCAAAAAAATATGATATCCCTATTTGTATAAATAGATGCGGTTCTCTTTTTACTATTTTCTTTACAAAATCTGAAAAAGTTTCAACACTGGAGCATGCTATAGAATCAGACGGAGAGAGATATTCTATCTATTTCAATACTCTGCTGGATAATGGAATAATGGCTCCTCCTTCCAAATATGAGGCACATTTCCTTTCTGCTGTCCATAGTGATGAGGATATAGAAGAAACTTTAAAAGTTATAGAACTTGCTTTTGGAAATATCAGAGATGGAAAAAACTAGAGAAAAAAAATTCTTTCCTGTAATGGTAGATATAGAGGGTAAGAGTTGCCTTGTTGTAGGAGCGGGGAAGATAGCTAGAAGAAAAATAGAAACCTTAAAAGAGTATGGGGCCTATGTTACTGTGGTAGCTCCTGAAATTTTAGTAGAAATTGAAAATATGAAAAATGTAACTTGTATAAAAAAATGTTTTTCAGAAAAAGATTTAGAAGGTAAATTCCTTGTGATAGCAGCAACAGATAGAGTAGATATCAATTCAGATATTGCAAAAATCTGTAGTCAGAGGGGAATATTGGTGAATAATATAACTTCTAAAAGTGAAATGAATCTCAGTTTTATGAGCATTTTGGAAGGATCAGAATATAAGATAGGAATATCTGGCAAGGGAAATCCTAAAAGAGCTTTAAAGATAAAAGAGATAATAAAAAAAGCCCTTGAATAAAGGGCTTTTAATTTTTTAAGAGGGGTTTGAAAGAGATGTTAAAGAATAAGTCAACCTCTTTTTTTATATCTATATTTTGATTAAAAACATCTACCATTTTTTCATAGCTTTCCACATCGGTTACTTGAACTCCAGTATCTTCTATAAGCATAAGTAGCAATTTGGTAAAAGCCGTACTTTGGAATCTACCTATTTTTATAATATCATTATGATACTGAGGAGAGATTTTATCCAGATTAGCTGAAAGTATTTTTTCGAAAAACTGATCTCTTTTAAAATATTCATCAAAAGTCATATAAGCTTCTCCGTTTTCAAATATTTTGGCAAAAAGAAAGAGATGATATCTTTCTTTTTTTAAATTAAGCCTACGTTCCAGCATAAGTTTTAATTTATCTTGGAAATTGATATCAAGATTTTCAATATTTTCCAAAAAAACTTGTCTATTATATACTGAATCTTCCATAATTTCTTGAAGAAGATGCTCTTTGCTTTTATAGTAATAATAAATACCACCTAATGCAATATTGAGTGATGAAGCAATGTCCCTGATAGTTGTATTTCTAATACCTTTTGAAGCAAACATAATAGTTGCTATGGTTTTTATTCTTTCTTTTTTCGAATCCATAAAATACCTCCTAATTATTGACATATAGCTATCTATTATATTACAATTCAGTATAAAAATAAAGGGGTATGTGGAAAAAATGAAAAAATCTATAATTTTAAGTTATCACGGAACAAGAGAAAAAGAAAAATCTCAAAAAATTTACGATGAAGTGGAAAAATATTTTTCTGAAAAATTTCCAAATATTAAAGTTGTAACAGCGATTGATTCAGATTTTGTAATAAAAAAATTGAGAGAAGAGGGAGGACAGAAAATAAACTCCATAGATGAAATTTTAGAAGAATTGCACCTACAGGGCTATGAAGAAATTTATCTCCAGCCTATGTATCTTCTTCAAGGAAAAATATTAAGAGAAAGAGAAAAAAGAAATATGGAATATAGTAAAAATTTTAAAGAGATAAAAAATCTTTTACCTATATTAGGAGAGATGTCCCATGTAAAAGAATTTGCTGAAATATTGCTTGAAAAATTTGGAAGCGAGAGTGAGGGGTATCTTTTTGTAGGGCATGGAGGAAAAGATATTGGAAATTGTGCTTTAGGCATGATAGGATATATTCTTTCTCTCCAGAGGGATAATTTTTTTGTAGGAACATTGGAGGAAGGCATAAAATTGAACAGTCTTATGAAGTTGCTGGAGAAAAGAGCCTACTCTAAAATAGTAATTATTCCTCTCCTTGCTCAAGCGGGAATACATTTTAATGAAGATATAAAAAAAATATCATTGGAAATAGAAAAGAGAGGAATAAGAACAGAGATAATAGAAAAAACCTTGTTTCAATATAATGAAATTTTAGAGATTTTACAGAAAAGATTGAAAAAAGAAATGGGATTAATTTAGATTGAGGAGGTGTTTTTATGAATATGAAAAAAATAATATTTTTTGTTGTGGGAAGTTTTTTTATGGGTTGTACTTCTATTCCTTCTCCTGTGAAAGTTCAGATAGATTCTTATGCTGGATCCCAGCCAAATGGGGACAAGATATATTATCTGGAGCAGGTCTATAATGATGTAGTAGGCGGAGAATTGGCTCGGAAAAACTATGCTCTAGAGATAGACTTAATGCTTTATGATAGAGGATACAAAAAAGTTTTTGATAAAAAATTGGCGGAATATATAATAAATTTTGATTATGGAGTTGAAGGGCCTTTTGTTCGGGAGAGGATTAGAACAAGGCCTGTAAGAATGGGAATTGGTCTGGGTTACGGATATGGAAGATGGGGAGGACATGGAGCTTATTATAACGGATTTATAGGAGATGATGTTTTCTTTGCAGATGTAGTAGAGTTGAGCGAGTATTATAAAAAATATCTGATTATTAAAGCTCGAGATTCTAAAAATGTTGCACTCTGGGAAATTATTGCCATAAATAACAATTCACTTTCAGATATGAGAGTTGTTTTTCCTTATCTTGTGAAAGGTGTATCTCAATATATAGGTAGAGATTCAGGGGCTGTTATTACAGTGGATGTTCCAAGGTTGGAAAATAAAAATCAATAGTGAAAATTTAGAAAAAAGAAATATAAAAATATAAGATAAATAAAATAGTATGAATGGAAAAAATAAAACAGCAACATTCAAACAATATATAGTGTGAACGAAAGTTGTACAACACTATATTTAGTTGACAAAGGCTAGCGACTGGTGTATTCTATCTGAGTGATAAAAAATAAAATTAATTTTTTTAACGGAGGGATAGAATGACAGTTGAACAATGGTTAGGAAAAGAAAATAGTTTAGGACAGGATATATGGAACAAAAAATATAAATACGATGGAGAAAGCTTCCTTGAATGGCTAAGAAGGGTTTCAGGAGGTTCTCAAGATCTTTCAGATATGATTCGGAATAAAGAATTTATTTTTGCAGGAAGAATACTTTCAAATAGAGGACTTCATAAGTTGGGAAAAAAAATAACTTATTCCAATTGTTATGTGATAGCTCCCCCAGAGGATAATATAGAATCCATATTTGAAACAGCAAAAAAGCTAGCAAGAACTTATTCTTACGGTGGAGGTTGTGGAGTAGATATTTCGAAACTAAGACCCAAGGGAAGTGAGGTAAACAATGCAGCGAAAAATACGACGGGAGCTGTATCTTTTATGGAACTTTATAATATGACTACAGATGTTATTGGACAGAAGGGGAGAAGAGGAGCCTTAATGCTTTCAATAGATGTTAATCATCCAGATGTAGAAGATTTTATAAAGGTAAAATCAGATCTTGAAAAAATAAAAAAAGCCAACATATCAGTTAGAATAGATGAGAAATTTATGGAGGCGGTTATTGCCAAAAGAAAATATACAACAACATTTACTGTAATAGATACAGAGGAAGTTATCCAGAAAGAGATAGATGCTAGAGCTCTTTTCAGAGAGTTCGCAAGACAAAATTGGGATTTTGCAGAACCTGGAGTGCTTTTTTGGGATAGAATTTCTAATTGGAATCTTCTTAGTGAAGATGATGAATTTGAATTTGCAGGAACAAATCCCTGTGCAGAAGAACCACTTCCAGCAGGCGGATCATGTCTTTTGGGCTCTATAATACTTCCCACTTTTGAAAAAGATGGAGAATTTAATTTTGAAAAATTCAGACAGTGTGTAGAAAAGTCTGTAAGAGCCTTAAATGATGTATTGGATGAAGGACTTCCTCTACACCCTCTCCAAGAACAGAGAGAATCGGTAAGAGATTGGAGACAGATTGGGCTTGGGATTTTAGGAGTTGGAGACCTGCTTATAAAACTTGGATTGAAATACGGATCACAGGAATCGCTAGATTTTTGTGACAAAATAGCTTCAATAATGGTGGATTCGGCTCTGCGAACAAGTGCACTTCTGGCGAAAGATGAAGGAGCATATCCTAAATTTAAATTGGATAAAGTTTTAGAATCACAATTTTTAAAAGCTAATGCTAGTCAGGAAACTATTGAATTGATAAAAATTTATGGACTTAGAAATTCCCAGCTTCTGACCATAGCTCCTACAGGTTCCATTGGGACGATGCTACAACTGAGTACAGGGATAGAACCGAATTTTGCATTTAGTTATACAAGAAAAACAGAAAGCCTTCATGGAGAGGATAAATTTTATAAGGTATTTATACCGATTGCTAAGGAATATATAGAAAAAAATAGTCTGAAAGGTGAAGATGAATTGCCAGATTATTTTGTAACGGCACAAAATCTGAATCCGATAGATAGAATAAAGATGCAGGGAGTATGGCAAAATAGAATAGACGCAAGTATATCCTCTACAATAAATCTTATAAATAAAACCACTGTGGAAGAGGTAGAAAATATCTATATTGAGGCATGGAAGCATGGACTAAAAGGTGCTACAATATACCGTAGCGGATGCAGAAGAGAGGGAATACTCACTATTGATAGGAAAGAGGAAAAGAAAGAAAAATCGCTAGAGCTACCAAGAGGAGAGATGAAACCCATAGCCCCAGATACAATTTATTATCCAAATATGCTGAGAATAGGTTGTGGGAAAATTAATGTGATGATAGGATATTCTCCTACTGAGAGAGCTATTCAGGACCTTTATGTAATAAGAAGTGGAGAGGGAGGATGTGAAAAAAATATCCAAGCAGTAGCCATATACATGTCGGGAATATTGAGACTGGGAGGCAATCTATTTATGCTTGAAAATGCAATAGAAGGAGTCAGTGGTTGTACATCTTTTGCAGTAGCCAGAACAAGAGGAGCAGAAGTAAGTAAAGGAAGCACATGTCCTTCAGCTATTATGAATATTCTTAAAAAGTTTGAGAAAGAGATGGGGCTTCATGATGTTGAAAAAGCTGTGATAAAAAAACGTGAAGAGATTGCTAAGGAAAAATTAGAAGCTCAGGAAAAAAAGGAGAGTCCACTAGAAGTGGCACACTGCCCTGAGTGTGGAGAAGCCATTGATATTTCAGGAGGATGCTACTCTTGTAGAAGCTGTGGTTACTCTAAGTGTGAGTAGAACATAGGAGTTTTATGATAAGGGAAGCAAGAAAAGTTTTAAAAGATATATATGGTTATGATGATTTTAGAGGAGGACAGACTGCTATAATTCAGTCTGTCCTCGAAAGAAAAAACTGTTTGGGTATAATCGCCACAGGTGGAGGGAAATCAGTTTGTTATCAGATACCTGCTGTTATTTTCAGAGGAGTTACCTTAGTGGTGTCGCCTCTGATTTCCTTGATGAAAGATCAAGTGGATAGTCTGAAAATACTTGGAATAGGCTCAGCATATCTAAACTCTTCTCTGAATAGAGAGGAGTTTTCTCAGGTTATAAAAGATTTGAGAACTGGAAAGATAAAGATATTATATGTTTCTCCAGAAAGGTTGACTAATCAGAACTTTATAGAACTTATGAAAAAAATTGAGATTTCAATTCTTGCAGTGGATGAAGCTCATTGTATATCACAATGGGGTCATGACTTCAGAAAAAGTTATCTAGAAATACCTAATTTTTTAAAAGCAATAGAAAAAAAAGTTCAGATATTGGCTCTTACAGCTACAGCCACTCAAGAAGTAAAAAAAGATATAATAGATAAACTCTCTATGGAGGAATGTGATATCCATGTGGATGGTTTTGACAGAACCAATATATACTTCAGTGTAGAGAGGGGGAAAGATCCCGAGGGATTTATAGTGAAATATCTTAATTCACATAAAGAAATGTCAGGGATAATATATGCATCTACCCGGAAAGAAGTGGACAATCTTTATGCCTATCTGAATCTAAAAGGTTTTTCGGTTGGGAAATATCATGCTGGAATGACAGATGAAGAGAGAAGTAGAACTCAAGAAGAGTTTGTAAAAGATGATTTGAAAATAATTGTAGCCACTAATGCTTTCGGGATGGGGATAGATAAGTCGAATGTGAGATTTGTAATTCACAGAAATATTCCTAAGGATATCGAAAGTTACTATCAAGAAGTCGGGAGAGTGGGAAGAGACGGAGCTCCTGGGGAAGCTGTTCTTCTTTTTTATGAAGAGGATGAAGGTGTACAGAAGTATCTCATAGAGAATAATACTGATTTCACATTTAAACTAAAGCCTCATAAATTGAAAAAACTGGATAAAATGGTAGATTATGCATACCTAGAAAGCTGCTATAGAGAATATATTCTGAAATACTTCGGTGAGAGAAGAATAAAAAATTACTGTGGGAACTGTCAGAATTGCTCTACTGTAAAAGATATAGAAGATTTTACTTTGGAGGCACAAAAAGTTTTTTCATGTGTAGGAAGAGCAAAAGAAAGTATAGGGGTATCCTCATTGGTTAACATTCTTATGGGAAGAATAGATACTAAACTTGAAAAAAAAGGATTCCGAAATCTTTCGACTTTTGCAATTATGAAGGATTCTGATAGAGGATGGCTAGAGGAGTTTATAAACTTTCTAATATCTGAAAAATATATAACTCAGTCAGCAGGAAGTTTTCCTATTCTTCTGCTAGAAAAGAAAGCTTACGAAGTTCTGAAAAATGAAAAAAGAGTTCGGAGAAGAGATTCGGAAAAAATAAGTTTCGAGTATTATAACAACGAAATATTCCAGAAACTTCTGAGTTTGAGAAAAGAGATAGCCAGAGAAGAAAAAGTGGCACCGTATAATATATTTTCTGATTTGACTCTAATCGAACTAGCTGAACAAAAACCAGAAACTAGATGGGATATGCTGAAAATTCGCGGAATAGGAAATCAAAAATTTAAAAATTATGGAGAAAGAGTTATGGAAGTTATAAATGGAAATAATCCTGTAAGGTACACTTATGAAAAAGAAAAACTTCTGCAGTTGAAAAGAGAACTGAGTATAGAAGGGTCTATTCTCGAAATAGACAGAGCTCTAAAAAGAATATTGTAATAGTATTGCTTATAAACTTAAGATAAGAATGTATAATTAAAAACTAAAAATTTAAAAAACAATTGACAAGAAATGAAAAAAGATGTAAGATTTTGACTTAATAGTCAAAAAATACAAAATAAGTTTATGAGGTGAACAAAATGAATAAAAAAATAATTTTAACAGGAATTTTGAGTGGTCTTATATTTTCTCAGACGATTTTTGCATACCAGCAAAAACCAACTGCAACAAGAGGAGGTTTAGGGGGAGCAGCTTTGGGAGCAATAGTTGGACAGGCTATTGGAAAAGATACAAAGGGAACTTTAATTGGAGCTGGAATAGGAGCCTTAGCAGGAATAGGATGGGGAGCATACAGACAAAAACAGGAACAAGAGCTCCGTACAAGGCTTGCAAATTCTGGAATACAAATATCTAGAGATGGAGATGCGTTAAGTCTTTATCTGCCAGGTGGAGTGACGTTTCCAACTAACAAATATAATATAAATAATGGTTTTTACGGACCTCTAAATGAGATTGCTTATGTTCTTTCTAAATATCCTGAAAGTATAATTCAAATAGCTGGATTTACAGACAATACAGGAGATTATAATTATAATATAAATCTTTCTAGAAAGAGAGCGTCTTCTGTGGCTGAATATCTTGGCAGTCAAAGAATAGATTCAAGAAGAATGGCTGTTGGAGGTTACGGACCAGAGCATCCAATCGCTTCTAATGGTACCGCTGATGGAAGAGCTAGAAATAGAAGAGTTGAGATTAAAATACTTCCGCCAAATTCAAAATAAAAATATACGTAATGATATCCCCTCTTAAAATTGGCGACAGCTAGTTCGAGGGGATATTTTTTGTATGGGAAAAAAAACTTTATTTTTTTATTATTTCATTGTAGAATGAAGTATTAAAGATGATGTTAATTTGGAGGGGATATGAAAAATATATCATATGAGGAACTGATAAAAGAAAGGGGTTATATTCTAGTAGATGTAAGAACTCCAGGAGAGTTTGAAGCTGAGGGAATTCCAGGGAGTATAAATATACCTATATTGTTGGATGAAGAAAGAGTCGTTGTGGGCACAGCTTATAAACAAATATCTCCAGAACAAGCAAAGATAGATGGGGTTAAATATTTTTCAGAAAGACTCCCAGAAATTTTTAGTCAAGTAAATAAAATTTCGAAACAGTATAGAAAAATTGTTTTTTATTGTGCCCGTGGTGGAATGCGTAGCGGAACTATGACAGCTTTTTTCGGAGCTTTGGGATACAAGACTTGCAAGTTGGAAGGGGGATATCGTAACTATAGAGAGTTTATAAACAAAGAGATACCAAAACTCAATGCCGGAGTGGAGTACATAATAATTCACGGTCGTACGGGAGTGGGTAAAACAAAACTTTTGAACGGATTAGAAAAAAGAGGACATAGTGTTTTAGATCTTGAAAAATTAGCTGATCATAAAGGATCTTTTTTTGGAGCTCTATGTGAAAAAAGAGCTCAAAGTCAGAAAAGATTCGAATCTCTTATATATGAATTCTTCAGAACACACAACCCTAAATATGTTATAGCGGAAAGTGAAAGTAAAAGAATAGGTAATGTTTATGTGCCAGACTCTGTATATAATTCTCTTCTTCAAGGTAGACATGTTTTAGCGGAAACGGGCAAGGAACTTAGGATAAAAGTAGTTATGGAGGATTATTTTACAACTACAACCGACCAAGAGATAGAAGAGTGTATAACGAAAGTTAAGCGTTATGTTCCTCACGAATTAGCTGAAGAATTTTCAAAACTTCTTGCAGAAGGAAAGAGAGAGGAGCTAGCAGGAAAACTTATGGACGACTATTATGATGCTCTCTACCAGAAAAGTATAGATAAATATAATTTTAAAGAAGTTGTAAAATATGAAAGTATTGAAGAGGGAGTAGAAGGCTTAATCAACCTTTTAGGGTTAGAGGAGAGAGTTATTTGATAGAATTCTTTATTGCTAAAAAACATATGTTCGAAAGAAAAAAGCAAAGTTTAATCTCTATTATGGGAGTTATGATAGGAATAATAGTTTTAATAGTATCTATAGGAATATCCAATGGACTGGATAAAAATATGATAAGAAGTGTATTGTCTATAAGTAGTCATATTCTTATACAACCCTACGAACCTATTGAAAATTATGAAGAAATTTCGAAAAATATAGAAGAGATAAAAGGGGTAAAAGGCGTAATAGCTAATGTTCCTTCCCAGGGAATTATAAAATTTAAGGGTGACTTCAAAGAGTATATTTCTGGAATAAAAATACAGGGATTTAATTTAAAATCTGCTGCAGATATAATGGATCTGAAAAACAAAATTACTGTCGGGGAGATAAATCTGAATCCAGATTCTATTCTTATTGGAAGTGAAATGGCCAACATAGCAGGAATAAATTTAGAAGATGAAGTGATTCTAGTTTCAGCAGATGGAAAAGAGATAAAATTTAAAGTGAAGGGAATATTCCAGACAGGGTATTATGACTATGATGTCAATGTGGTGATGATAAATTTGAAATCCGCTCAGTACATATCCTATTTAGGAGATAAAGTAAGAGAACTCAATGTAGTTCTCCAAAATCCTTATGAAGCTGAAAAAATTTCTGGAGAAATTTTTAAAAAATTTGGAATTATGGGAAGGACATGGGGAGAAATGAATCGGAATCTTCTCTCAGCTCTAGCCCTTGAAAAAACAGTAATGATAATAGTTTTTTCTCTTATCGTGGTCATAGCTGGCTTTGTAGTATGGGTGACCCTTAATATGCTTGTAAGAGAAAAAATAAAAGATATAGGTATAATGAGAGCTATGGGATTTTCAAAGGGAAATATACAGAAAATATTTCTTATCCAAGGATTTATCTTAGGAGGAATCGGAATATTACTAGGGACAGGTTTAGCACTTTTTATACTTTGGTACATAAAAAATTATTCTCTGCCTGGAGTAACTTCTATATACTATATTCAAAAAGTTCCCATAGAGATATCTTTAAAAGAGATAATAGTAATTATAAGTGCTAACCTTTTAATTATTTTTCTTTCAAGTATTTTCCCGGCTTATAGAGCAGCGAGCCTTGAAACACAGGAGGCATTAAAATATGAATAAAAAAGAGCATAGAGAAAAAGTTTTAGAGCTAAATGGAGTTAACAAGATTTACGAGGGAAGGAGTGAGACACTTCATATCATAAGGGATTTAAATTTAACTATTGAAAAAGGAGAATTTATCTCAATAATGGGGAAATCAGGAAGCGGTAAATCCACTCTTCTTAATCTGATAGGGATGCTAGATAAAGTCAGCCAAGGAACGATAATTATAGATGGTGTAGATATATCTAAAATAAAAGATAGAGAAAAAGATAGATTAAAAAATGAAAAGTTAGGTTTTGTTTTTCAGTTTCACTATCTGCTTTCTGAATTTACCGCCCTAGAAAATGTTATGTTACCCGCTCTTGTTCATAACTTTAAAAATAAAAAAACAGTGGAGAAAGAAGCTATAAATCTTCTCAATGAAGTTGGATTAGGAGAACGTCTGAATCATAAACCTTCTGAACTTTCGGGAGGAGAAAAACAAAGAGTAGCTATTGCCAGGGCTCTTATAAATAACCCAGCTATACTTCTTGCAGATGAACCTACAGGAAATTTGGATGAGGAAACCAGTGAAACTATCCATAATCTTTTTAGAGAAATCAATGGAAAAAGAGGACAAACAATAATTGTAGTGACACACTCTAAAGAGCTTGCAAATATAAGTGATAAAACTTTATTTTTAAAAAAAGGAAAGATAGAGAATTAAGAGTATATATTGACATAGATACACAATAAACCGTGCAAAACACTAAAAGGAGTGATATTTATGAAAATGATAATCCATGGAAAACATCTATCAGTAACACCGGCTATGAGACAATATGCTGAAGAAAAAATAGGGAGAGTAGGAAAGTATTTTGACAACATATTAGAAATTGATGTAACTCTCTCAGCGGAAAAATTAAAAACAGGACCTCATCATACAGTAGAAGCCCTTATTTATATCAATGGGGGAGTAGTTAAGGGGTCATCAACTGAAACTGATCTATATGCGGCGATAGATGATGTTTCGGATGTATTGGAAACTCAAATAAAAAAAATAAAAGAGAAAAGAAGAGATGATCAGCACATTGGACATGTTAAGGGATTGAAATATGATCCTGAAACAAAAACAGTTGAAAAAGAATCTGTAAAATCGGTTGTGTCAACGTCTCTTTCTCCAAGACCTATGGGAATTGAGGAAGCTATTCTTCAACTAGAGTGTTTGGGAAGAGATTTTTATGCTTTTACCAATGCTGCAACTGGAGAGATGAATGTAATATATCATAAAGAAAATGGTGATTATGCTCATATAGAGCCGAATAAAAAATAAGAGATATTTCTATCCCACACCAGAGAATGGTGTGGGATTTTTTAATAATAGCCTCTATCAGTTTAAAAAATAAAAAAATTGTGCTATAATCTATAAATATAACAGCTATTTTTTAAGGAGAAATATGGGGGAGATTATTTATATAACTGGTGGAGCCCGAAGTGGAAAAAGTACTTTTGGAGAAAATTATATAGGGGATAACAGGGGGGAGAGAGAAAAGATTTATATTGCTACTGCACATATCTATGATAATGAAATGGAAATAAGAGTTGAAAAGCATAGAAAGCAGAGAGGCGAAGATTGGCAAACAGTTGAAAAATATAAAAATCTTAAAGAAGAGATTGAAAAAACTGTGGGAGATAAAAAAATAATTTTATTGGATTGTATAACTAATTTAGTAACAAATTTTATGCTAGAAGATTTTGGGATAGAATGGGAAAAAATAAAGAAAGAAAGGTTAGCAGATATTGAATTTGCTATAATAGAAGATCTGAAAAAGCTTTTTCAATATATTAGAAATAAGGGACATGTTCTAGTACTTGTCTCCAACGAGGTGGGGATGGGAATTGTTCCAGATAATCCTTTGGCAAGACACTTTAGAGATATAGCAGGAAGAGTTAACCAGTATTGTGCCGAAGAAGCGAATCAAGCTTATTTAGTAGTTTCGGGACTTAAAGTAAAATTAAAATAATAGAATAAACTTGGAGGAAAATTATGAATGGCATAATATCACTTTTTAAATTCACAACTAGACTTCCTTTGGGAGGGAAAGACGATATCGATTGGGATAAACTTGGAAAGAGTATGAAATTTTTTCCTATGGTAGGAATTATATTGGGGCTAATTATGTATTCTTCAGTAAAAATTTTATCTATAAGCATCAATGCACCTCTTATAATAGCGACGTTGGTTGTTATGATTTATGTAGTTTTGACAGGTGGAATACATTTGGATGGCTTATCCGATACATTTGATGGAATTTTTAGTTACAGAAGTAAGCAGAGAATGCTTGAAATAATGAAAGATTCAAGAGTTGGAGCAAACGGTGTCATTTCACTTATAATGTATTTTATATTGTCCGTAGTATTGTTGACAGAACTTGAGACACTTGAAATTCCCATGGGGGCTATTATACTTATATACCCTGTTATAGGGAGAATGAGCAGTGTTCTTAATTGTGCGGTTTCAGAGTATGCTAGAAGTAACGGAATGGCGAAATCTTTTGTGGAGAATACATCTTATAAGGATTTTCTTATTTCGTTTGTGATAACTTCACTATATGTTTATGGTGTTATTAAATATTTTTCGTTGCCAATAGCTGTAATATTAACTGTACCAGTTACAGCAATACTTTCGTATTATTTTGCAAGAGTTATGAAGAGGAAAATAGGTGGAATAACTGGTGATACTTTAGGAGCTGTGCTTGAATTGAGTCAGCTTGCCGCTATTCTGTCTGTATATTTTTTGATTTAAGAGGGGAAATATGGGGAAACTGATACTTATAAGGCATGGAGAGACAGAACTTAATAGAGAAAAAAAATTTTTTGGGTGGTTGGATCCATCACTTAATAAAACAGGGGAACATCAGGCTTTTTTAGCTGGTGAAAAATTAGAAAAAATTTTAAAAGGAAAAGAAAATATCAGAACTTATGTCAGTCCTCTAAAAAGAGCTTTGGAAACTTGTGAAAAAATGAGAATAGATAAATTTCCCAAGGAGATAGCTGATGATTTAAAAGAGATAAATTTTGGTGTTTTTGAGGGTCTTTCCTATGAAGAAATATTGAAAAAATATCCTCAAGAAAGCAAGATAGCTTTTACCCAATGGGAGGATTATAGTTTTCAAACTGGAGAGTCTCCAAGAGAACTTCAGGAGAGAGTGATATCGTTTATAAAAAAAGAATTGGATTTGAAAGATATAAACATTATTGTATCCCACTGGGGAGTTATCAATTCAATATTGAGTTATTTTTTTTCAAAGGATTTAGAAGCATATTGGAAATTTTCTTTAAAGAATGGAGGGATAGCCCTTATAGATTTCAATGAGGGTTTTCCTGTATTAGAAGGATTTAATATAGGAGCATGGGATGACTAAATTTGAAAAAACTCTAGCTAACATAAAAGAGTTAGATTATAAAGCTTGTAAAAAAATGGAAGAGAACTTAGACGGGAAAATGAAACCTCCGAAAAGCTTAGGCGTTCTCGAAGAACTGGCTATAAAAATATCTGGAATTACAGGGAATATAGATTACAAAATAGAAAAAACTCTTCATGTTGTAGTTTCTGGAGATAATGGAATAGTGGAAGAAGGAGTTTCTTCGTGCCCGACAGAATATACAAGAATAGTATCAGAAGCTATGTTGCAGAAAATAGCTGCTATAGGAATATTATGTGAAAATCTGAATATAGACTTGAAACTAGTAGATGTTGCTATCAACGGGGATATAAAAAAAGATTATAAAGATCTTTTACGAGAAAAAATAAATTACGGAAGTAAAAATTTTCTATATGAACCTGCTATGACATATAAGGAATGTGAAAGAGCTATTGAATTGGGAATAGAAATTATTGAAAAATATTCAGAGAGTTACACTCTTTTTTCAAACGGAGAAATGGGGATAGGGAATACTACAACTTCTTCGGCAATACTATATGCTTTGACTGGTGGAAATGTAGATGAAATAGTTGGGAGAGGTGGCGGATTATCCGATTCAGCTCTTGACAGAAAGAAAAAAATAATTGTAGAATCATGTGAAAGATATGAACTTTTCCATAAAAAGCCCTTAGATATCATTGCCGCAGTAGGGGGGTACGATATAGCCACCATGGTAGGAATGTATTTGGGAGCAGCAGCAAAAAAAAGACCTATGATAGTGGATGGATTTATATCTGCAGTAGCAGCTCTTGTAGCAACTAGAATTGAACCTAAAATAAAAGATTATATAATAATGTCCCATAGGAGTGAAGAACCTGGTATGGGGATTATATTGAAAGAACTTGAACAGCAGACTCCTCTCCATCTAAAAATGAGATTGGGAGAGGGAACAGGAGCAGTATTTTTACACGGTATGGCAAAATGTGCCATGGCAATTGCTGGAAGGATGAAAACTGAAGAAGAGGTTTACCGTTTGATAAAATAGGGGGGTAAAATCTATGGTTAAAAATGGGCAGAATTTAAATTGCGGTCACAGAGAGAGATTGAGAGATAAATATCTTAATTGTGGAATAGAGGGATTTCATCACGGATATGAGCAGTTGGAATTTCTTCTTACCTTTGTTTTTAGACAAAAAGATGTAAAGCCTTTAGCCAAAGATCTTATAAAAAAATTTCACACCCTGGAAGGGGTTATCAGAGCTGATATAAATGAATTGAAATCTGTAAAAGGTATTGGAGAAAATACTGCCATATTTCTTAAGTTTTTAGGAGATTTTCATGGGATTGTTTTTCATGAAAATAATAGAGTTCAAAAACAGGAAATAGAAACGATAACGAGCAAAAAAGAACTTATATCATATCTGAAAAATCGAATCGGATTTAGGGATAGAGAGAATTTTTTTGTTCTCTTCCTCAATTCGGCCAATCAAGTTATAGATACCCCTGATTTAAGAAGCGGAACTGTATTCGAAGGAACTCTAGACAGAAGTGCTGTATACGCTAGAGAAGTTATAAAAAAAATAACAGAACAGCATAGAGTCATAGAGGAAAGTACAGAAAGAAACCTTTCTCTAAAATATGAAGAAAATGGGGAACTGAAAGAGGTAACTGCTAGGAATATAATTGAAAAAGCTTTTAAAAATAAGGCTAAATCTGTTATACTAGCACATAACCACCCCAGTAACAATATTAGACCTTCCAAAAGTGATATAGATGTCACAAGAGGAATGAAAGAAGCTTTGAATCAGGTAGAGATAAGGCTTTTGGATCATATAATAATAGGGAAAGATTCCCATTTTAGTTTTTTAGAAGAGGGATTGATAGAATATTAAAATTTAGGAGGATATTTTGGAAAATATAAATAACGATAGGGATATCGTTCATGAAGAGATAGAGAAAAAAGAGGAAAAACAGTATAAAGTTTTAGGCGTAATGTTTGAAATAACTAAAAAGAGATATTACTTTGAGGTTACAGACGATACGGAGTATAAAAAAGGTGATAGAGTGGTAGTAGATACAGTTAGAGGAAAAGAGATAGGCCTTGTTTATGGTAAACCTATGTTGCTTCCTGAAAGAGTTCTTGTACTTCCTCTTAAACCTGTTCTGAAAAAAGCTTCAGAAGAAGAAGTTGGAATCTATGAAGTACTTAAAAAAGAAGCTTTAAAAGCTAAGGAAATCTGTAAAGAAAAAATAAAAAAACATAAACTTTCTATGAAACTCATAGAAGCTGAGTATACTTTTGATAAAACAAAACTTATATTTTATTTTACAGCAGAGGGAAGAATAGATTTTAGAGAATTGGTAAAAGATCTTGCTAATATATTTAAAGTTAGAATAGAACTGAGACAGATAGGTGTAAGAGATGAAGCTAGAATATTGGGGAATATAGGGATATGTGGTAAAGAATTGTGCTGCAGAAGTTTTATAAATAAATTTGATTCTGTTTCTATTAAAATGGCAAGAGATCAAGGTCTTGTAATAAATCCTGCAAAAATTTCTGGGGTATGCGGAAGACTACTATGCTGCATAAACTATGAATACCACCAATATGAAGAGGCACTAAGAAAATATCCAGCAGTTAACCAATATGTAAAAACGGAGTTTGGAAATGCGAAAGTTTTAAGTATAAGCCCTTTGAATGGATTCCTTTATGCAGATACAGAAACTAAAGGGATTCAAAAATTAAATATTGAGGATGTAATATTTAATAAAAAAGAAGCAAGTAAATTGAAAAATGTATCTTCAGCAGAAGAAAAAGTTCATAAAATTTTAGAAAAGGAGTAGAAAATATGAAGGATATAACTGAGTTATTTGGAGAATACAAAATATATCAGTCTAAAAAAGGTTTTAGATTTTCAGTGGATTCAGTTGTACTTTCAGATTTCTACAATGAAAAAAAATCTTCAAAAGTCTTGGATATAGGTACAGGAAATGGTATAATACCTATTCTTCTTGCCATAAAAGAGAAGGCCGAGAATATAACAGGAATTGAACTACAGAAAGAAGTTGCAGAATTGGCAGAAGAGAATATCAACTTGAATTCTTTAAAAGATAAAATAAAAATAGTCAACTGCAATATAAAGGATTTTACAGATAGAAACATCTATGATGTTGTCGTAAGTAATCCTCCCTACATGGTAGTGGATGGGAAAAATATAAATGATGACAAAAGTAAAAGTATAGCAAGGCATGAGATAGAATTAACTTTGAAAGAGTTGATAGAAAGTGCTAAAAAGATATTAAAACCCAGAGGTTCTTTTTATATGGTGCACAGATCGCACAGGGTTCCTGAAATAATTTGTGAATTGGCAAATTATGGTTTTTCATTAGAACGTATGAAGTTTGTGTATCATAGTATGGGTGAAGTATCTAATTTGGTACTGATTAAGGCTGTAAAGGGGAGGAAAGTTATATGCTCAGTAGAGGCGCCCCTATATTTAAAAGAGTAATTATATGGTAAACTGGAGGGGGATTGAGAAAAAAATCGCCCTTTTATTACTTTTTATAAACTTATTCAGGGGTGAAAAATGTTTAAAATTTTTTCTAAATATAAACCCACAGGAGATCAGCCCGAGGCAATAGAAAAACTTTCTAAAAATATAAAAGAAGGAATAAAAGATCAAACTCTTTTAGGTGTTACAGGCTCTGGAAAAACATTTACAATTGCTAATGTTATACAAAAAACTCAGAAGCCGGCACTTATACTGGCTCCTAACAAAACACTGGCAGCCCAGCTTTACGAGGAGTATAAAAGTTTTTTTCCAGAAAATGCAGTGGAATATTTTGTTTCATATTACGATTATTACCAGCCTGAAGCATATATCCCATCCACAGATACTTACATAGAAAAAGATTCGGCGATAAATGATGAAATAGATAAATTTAGAAATGCTGCTACAGCAGCACTTATTCATAGGAAAGATGTTATTATCGTGGCATCGGTATCGGCTATTTACGGTTTAGGATCTCCGGAAATTTATAGAAATACAACAATACCTATAGATTTTAAAAGCGGAATTGAAAGAAAAAAACTGATAGAAAAACTGATAAATCTAAGATATGAAAGGAATGATATAGCCTTCCAAAGAGGGACCTTCAGAATAAAAGGTGATGTTATAGATATCTATCCCTCTTATATGGAGACAGGTTATAGAATTGAATTTTTCGGAGATGAGCTAGAGGTCATTTCAGAAATCAACACATTAACAGGACAAAAAATAAAAAAGAATATAGAGCGGATAGTTATCTATCCTGCTACTCATTATATAACAGAAGAAAAGGATTTAGACCGAATAGTAAAAGAGATAAATAGAGATATGGAGAGGGAGGTGGAAACCTTTATCTCTGCTGGAAAATTATTGGAAGCTCAAAGACTCAAACAGAGAACTGTCTATGATTTAGAGATGATAAGAGAAATCGGATACTGCAAAGGAATAGAGAATTATTCCAGATATCTTGCCAACCGAGAACCCGGAAGCACACCAGATACTCTTATCAGTTATTTCCCCCAAGATTTTGTCATATATATAGATGAATCACATGTGGCGGTCCCTCAAATAAGAGGTATGTATAACGGCGACAGAGCAAGGAAAACTACTCTTGTGGAAAACGGGTTTAGGTTAAAATCAGCCCTAGATAACAGACCTCTTACCTTTGAAGAATTTAGAAAGCTTTCCAATCAGACGGTTTTTGTTTCGGCAACCCCGGGAGATTTTGAACTCATAACATCTGGCGAAGCGGTATCTGATCAACTTATAAGACCGACAGGGATAGTGGAGCCTCAAATAACCATAAAATCTACATCAAATCAGGTGGATGACCTTTTGGATGAGATAAAATTAGAAACTGAAAAAGGCAATAGAATTCTTGTGACCACACTCACCAAAAAGATGGCTGAAGAACTAACCGAATATTATTCGACTTATGGAATAAAAGTAAAATATCTGCATTCAGATATAGATACTTTAGAACGAGTAGAAATTATAAAAAGTTTGAGACGTGGAGAGTTCCATGTTCTTGTTGGAATAAACCTCTTGAGGGAAGGGTTGGATATTCCAGAAGTGGCACTTGTAGCCATTTTAGAAGCGGATAAAGAAGGTTTTTTAAGGAGCAGAAGGTCTCTAATTCAGACCATGGGTAGAGCTGCCAGAAATATTGAGGGAAGAGTTATACTTTACGGAGATGTTATTACTGATTCTATGAAAGCTGCAATAGATGAAACAGAAAGAAGAAGAAAAAAACAGACAGAATATAATGTCAGAAACGGAATAGATCCTAAAAATACGGTAAGAGAGATAGGAGAAGATTTAGTAAATCTAGATTACGGTCTTCCGAAAGATATCTCTGTAGAAAAAAATCAAGAGAAACAGTTTAAATCCAGAAACGAGATAGAGAAATATATAAATAAACTGGCTGGAGAGATAACTAAACTATCAAAAGAACTTAATTTTGAAGAAGCAATAATAAAAAGAGATGAAATGAATAGATTAAAAAAATTATTATTGGAGTTTTAAAGTGGTAGAGAGAATTTATACTGTAACAGAATTCAATAGAATTTTAAAAATTTCCCTAGAGGAAAATGAGTTTTTCAGAGAGATATTTATTAAGGGTGAAATATCGAATATTACTTATTATAAAAGTGGTCATCTGTATTTTAGCTTGAAGGATAGAGAGTCTCAAATTAAATGTGTGGCTTTTAATTATAAAATGAAAAGAATACTGGCAGACTTAAAAGAGGGTGATTCAGTAAAAGTATTTTGTGATATGGGAGTCTATGAAGCTCGTGGAGAGATCCAAGCTTTGGTTCGTCATGTGGAAAGAGAGAGTGAACTGGGAGAACTTTTTAAAAAACTGGAATTATTGAAAGAGTCCATGAAGATTAAAGGATACTTTAATCCTGAACACAAAAGAAAACTTCCTAAATATCCTAGAAACATAGGTATAGTTACTTCTTATACAGGGGCTGCACTTCAGGATATGATAAAAACTTTGAGAAAAAGGGATAATAGGATAAATATTTATGTATACGGAGCTAAAGTTCAGGGGAGCGGCTCTACAGATGAAATAGTCAAAGGAATAGAGGTTTTAAACAAAATTTCTGAAATAGATTTTATAGTTGCAGGACGTGGTGGAGGAAGCATCGAGGATCTTTGGAGTTTTAACAATGAGAAAGTTGCAATGGCTTTTTACAACTCCAAAAAACCCATAATTTCAGCAGTAGGGCATGAAACAGACATACTTCTTTCTGATTTTACTGCGGATATAAGAGCATCGACTCCCACACAAGCCATGGAAATAGGAATTCCTGAAAAAAAAGAACTTCGTAGAAAAATGGCAGAAATCGAAAAAAACCTTACTAAAATCATGTTTTTGAAATTAAAAAACTGTGAAAAGGAATTAGAGAGAGTAAGAGGTAATTACTTTATAAGGAATTATAATAGGGAGTTAGAGAAATACGCTAATGAGTTGATGACTGTTGAGGCTAATATAAAGAGAGAGGTAGAGAAGATAATAGCGAGAAAAAAAACAGATCTTCAATTAAGAATAGAAAGGATAATATCCTTAAATCCCATGAAAATATTGGAAAGTGGATATTCTATAACGGAATTTAAAGGGAAAAATTTAAAAAATATTAGTGAGATAAAACCTGGAAATGAGGTAACTATAAAATTAAAATCGGGAGCCTTTAAAGCTAGTGTTAAGGAGATTGTGAAATGTTGAAATTTTCAAAAAAAACATGTATGTCAGCGGTGAAAATATTTGTATTCTTTGCTTTTATTTTAAACGGCGAAAAAATTTATTCTCAGCCAGACGATAGCTTTTATCAAGGAGATTATTACTTTAAAATCGGAAAATATGAAGAAGCTAAAAATGAGTTTCTTAAAAACAAAGAGAATAGTAGAAATCTTCTGGGTGCTGCAACCAGTGCAAGATTTTCCGGGAAAAACAGTGAAGCAGTGAGATATTATAGCCAACTTATAGAAAAAGCTCCAAATTTTGCAGAAGGATATTTTGGAAGAGCTCTTGCCTATAGAGAATTGGAAGAGTATAACAAAGCTATAAATGATTTGGAACAGTGTATATTTTTAGATAAAAATGAATATTATTATGCAGGTTTGGGAGACCTTTATATGCTTATAGGTAAGACTAGAGAGGCAAAAAATATTTTAGAAGACGGAAACAGAGAGTTCCCAGAATCGATACTTATAAAAAAACTTTTGGCAAGATCCTATAGTAAATAGAGGGGGGAATATGGAGTGGTATAGATTGAGATGTGTGGGACTGAGTGACAGTTATATAAGGGCACTCCTCAAGATAACTAAAGATTACAGAGAAATATATAAGTTAGAGAGAGAACAACTTATAAAGTATCTTAAATTTGATGAAGAATCCTTAAAAAAACTAGGAATGGCTAAAGAGATAGATCTTATAGATGAGCTAAATAAATTGGCACAGAAGAAAGTGAAACTGCTGTTTATAGAAGATGAAGCATATCCAGAACCCTTAAAAAATATAGCTTCTCCACCTCTTTTTTTATATTGTCGTGGAGATGTGAAAAGGTTGAAAGATTTTTCCTTGGCCGTGGTTGGAACAAGAAAACCTAGTAGCTATGGAAGAGGTACGACGGAAAAATTCGTAGAAGGAATAGTCAAAGGTGGAATTACCACAGTAAGTGGATTAGCACTAGGAATAGACAGCATATGTCACAGAAAAACTATAGCCTTAGGAGGAAAGACCATTGCTGTTGTCGGGAGTGGACTAGACGTTATATATCCCAAAGAAAATAGAGAATTATGGGAGCTTATACCCCGTTATGGAGTTTTGATTTCAGAGTTTCCTTTGGGAACAGAACCTCATAATTATAATTTCCCTCAAAGAAATAGGATAATAGTGGGTTTATCTAAAGGGATTTTGGTAACTGAATCTAGAGTTAAAGGAGGTAGTCTTATAACTGCGGAATTCGCTCTGGAAGAGGGAAGGGATATCTTTGCAGTTCCTGGAGAGATATTTTCTCCGTTTTCAGAAGGATGTAATAACCTAATAAAAAATAATCAAGCAAAATTAGTAACGGGGCTATCTGATATACTGAATGAATATGGCATAGAAGAAAAAAAATTACAGAATGATGATATAGATTTAAAGTTGACTGGACTTGAGAAGGTAGTATATGATAAACTTATTGGGGTAAAGAATTTAGATGAGCTGATTATGGATACTAGATTAAAATCTACAGAGGTTCTTACTCTTTTAGTTGAATTAGAAATAAAACAATTGGTTATAAGTGTTCCTGGAGGAGCATACAGAAGAAAAAAATAAAAAAAGAATGGAGTGGATAACTTGTCTAAAAAGAAACTAGTGATAGTAGAGTCCCCAGCTAAGGCAAAAACTATTGAAAAAATTTTAGGTAATTCATATCTGGTAACAGCATCTTATGGTCATGTGAGAGATCTTCCCAAGACTACTTTAGGAGTAAAAATAGAGGAAAATTTTAAAGCTAACTATTCCACAGTAAAAGG
Source organism: Fusobacteriaceae bacterium (assembly GCA_051648365.1). Lineage (GTDB taxonomy): Bacteria > Fusobacteriota > Fusobacteriia > Fusobacteriales > Fusobacteriaceae > JAGNZR01. Next base: position 22,379 of record JBOFEZ010000081.1, on the reverse strand, counting down.
AAAAAAAGAGCTGATTGATAATTTGAAAGCTTTGGCTAAAAAAGCTTCGAAAGTTTACCTGGCCTCAGACCCGGATAGAGAAGGAGAAGCTATATCATGGCACATAGCAACGGCACTGAAGCTTCCTGAGGGAGAACTGAACCGTATAGAATTCAATGAGATTACCGAAAGTGCAGTAAGTGAGTCTATAAAAAATGTAAGAAAAATAAATATGGAGATGGTAAATGCCCAGCAGGCCAGAAGAATTTTGGACAGGATTGTAGGATATAAGATAAGTCCTCTTCTCTGGAAATCTGTATCGGCAAATACCAGTGCCGGAAGAGTTCAATCGGTAGCATTAAAACTTATATGTGATTTGGAAGATGAAATTAGAAGTTTTATTCCAGAAAGATATTGGGATGTTGCAGGAGACTTTGAAAATAGACTAATGCTCTCTTTAAATAAGGTAAATGGAAAAAAAATTGATCTTCTTAAAGATGAAGATACTGTCAAACAGTTGGAAAAATTCAGAAAAGATTCAGAATTTACAGTAATTACGGCAGAATCTAAAAACAGAAAAAAATCTCCGCCGCAGCCTCTTAAAACAAGTACTCTTCAGCAATTGTCTTCTTCATATTTAGGGTTTTCAGCCACGAAAACAATGAGAGTGGCTCAAGGCCTCTATGAGGGACTAAATATACAGGGAGAGCAAAAAGGTCTTATCACGTATATGAGAACAGACTCTGTGAGAATCTCGGACGAAGCAAAGAATATGGCAGAGGAATTTATTGCAAATAGTTATGGAAAAGAGTATATAGGAAAGCAAAAGGTGGCTAAAACAAAGCAGAAAATTCAAGATGCCCATGAGGCAGTGAGACCTACTGATGTTAATCTGACTCCTGACCTAATAAAATCTGAATTAGATGGAGATCAGTATAAGCTGTACAAACTTATCTGGGATAGATTTGTTATATCACAGATGGCAGATATGGCATATGAGCAGTTTGAAATTGTTTTGAACCGTGAGATATTTGATTTTAGAGGAACTATAAATAAGATAAAATTTGACGGATACTATAAAATTTTTAAAGATGAAGAAGAGCTTCCACTTGGAAATTTTCCGGATATAAAACCTGGAGATATAAAAAAACTTGAAAAGCTTAACATAAAAGAGCTTTGGACAAAGCCGCCGTCAAGACTTACAGAATCTTCTTTGGTGAAAAAACTTGAACAGGAAGGTATAGGAAGACCTTCCACTTATGCTTCGATAATAGACACCTTGAAAAAAAGAGAATATGTAGATGTTGAAGGAAAAAGTTTTATTCCGTCAGAATTAGGTTATTCTATAAAGAATAAACTAGAAGAAAATTTTCCTAACATAATGAATGTTAAATTTACGGCTGAATTAGAAGATAAATTGGACAAGATAGCTGAAGGAGATTTAATTTGGACAGAAGTATTGGGAGAATTTTACCAAGAACTTTCTGGTTTCCTAGAAAAGTACGAGGCTATTTTAGAAGAAGAGAGCAAGAGAATTATTACCTCAGATGTGAAATGTAGCTGTTCAGATACTTATATGCTTATGAAAACAGGAAGATTTGGAAAATATCTGGAGTGTCCGGATGAAGAATGTTCTGAAAAGATAACTCTTAAAGGTATAAAACTTTCACAAGAAGAAATTGAAATTGGAGAGATTTTTGTAAAAAATCAGATAGTGGAAAGAGACAAAGGAAAAGAGGGAGTACCTACAGATATGATTACAGAAGAAGGAACTCCATGTCTTTTAAAGATTGGAAGATTCGGAAGCTATCTTGAAAGTTCTAAATTCAAAGAGGATGGAATCAGAATGTCACTTCCAGGAGAGATAAAGAAAAAACTTATGAATGGAGAGATCCAGGAAAAAGATGGAATGATAAAACTTAAATGGGAAATGGACAAGATTCAGCAGGAAGAGGATGCGATAATAAGAGCCGCCGGAGTCTGTGAAAAATGTGGAAAACCTTTTAAACTGAATAGAGGGCGTTGGGGAAAATTCTTGAGCTGTACTGGATATCCTGAATGTAAAAATATAAGAAAATTGCCAAAAGGCAATTAAGAAATTACCTAAAATAATAATGGGTAGAGATGGAGAGAAAATGAAAAGAGAAGTTGTAGTAATAGGAGCCGGACTGGCAGGAAGTGAAGCTGCTTATCAATTGGCAAAAAGAGGTATAAAAGTAAAACTTTATGAAATGAGACCTAAAAAAACTACAGAGGCTCATAACACAGATAAATTTGGAGAACTGGTTTGCAGTAATTCTTTAGGTGGAGATCACTTAGGGAATGCTTCTGGACTTATGAAAGAGGAGCTTAGAAGAATGGGCTCTAAAATAATAGAGATTGCAGACAAACACAAGGTTCCAGCAGGACAAGCTTTAGCAGTAGATAGAGAGGGTTTTTCCGAAGAGATAACAACGGTTCTTGAAAATTGTGAAAATATAGAAATTATAAGAGAAGAGCTTAAAGAAATACCGAAAGAGACTATAGTTTTAATAGCTTCAGGACCTCTGACTTCTCCTGAACTCTCTGAAAAAATAGCAGAGCTAACAGATTCTGAAGATCTCTATTTTTATGATGCAGCAGCACCGATAGTTACTTTCGAATCTATAGATAAAGAAAAAGTTTATTTTCAATCCCGTTATGATAAGGGAGATGGAGAGTATATAAATTGTCCTATGAACAAAGAAGAGTATGAGATATTTTATAATAATCTTATAACTGCAGAGCGGGCGCCTCTTAAACAATTTGAAGAGGAAAAACTTTTTGAAGCTTGCATGCCTGTAGAGAGAATAGCCTTGAGAGGAGAAAAAACTCTTCTTTTTGGTCCTCTGAAACCAAAGGGATTGACTAATCCAAAAACTGGAAGATGGGATCATGCTGTTGTTCAGTTGAGACAGGATGATAAAGATGGAAAACTTTATAATCTTGTAGGATTCCAAACCAACTTGAAATTCGGAGAGCAGAAAAGAGTTTTTTCTATGATACCTGGTCTAGAGAATGCTGAATTTATAAGGTATGGAGTAATGCACAGAAATACCTTTATAAATTCTACAAAATTATTAAAAGAGAGTTTGAATCTTAAAAAAAATGGAAACATATTTTTTGCAGGTCAGATAACAGGTGGGGAAGGATATGTATGTGCCATTGCCACAGGACTTATAGCAGCTATAAATATAGTGCATAAATTAGATGGAAAACCTGAATTTACATTGGATGACAGAAGTTCAATAGGGTCTATAATAAAATATATAACAGAAGAAAAGAAAAACTTCCAACCTATGGGACCAAATTTTGGAGTCATAAGATCTTTGGATGAGAGAATAAGAGACAAAAAAGAAAAATATAACAAAATATCCAAGATAGCTCTTGATTATCTAGAGACAAAATTATCTGAAATATAGAAGATGAAAAGAGGTGCAAGGTGCTGGAAATGAAAAGAGAAATAAAGAATTTTCTTTATTTTCTAGAATTGGGCGAGGGTCGAAGTCATTATAGTATAAGATCTATCAAAAGTGATTTAGAACAACTCTGCAATTTTTTGGAAAACCATAGAGAAAAATCCTCTTTACAGGAAATGGATCAGTTTACTATCAGAGGATTCATAGATTTTTTATCAAAAAAAAATGTGGGGAAAAGATCGATCAACAGAAAAATTTCCACCTTAAGAACTTTTTTTAAGCACCTTCAAAAAAGAGGGGTAACAGAAAAGAATCCTGTGTTATTGGTTGATTTTCCTGAATTCGAAGCTGAATCTCCTGAATTTATAACTTTAAAAGAGATGCAGAAACTCCGAGACGTTATCGGGACAGAGAATGTAAATGGATTGAGAGACAGAGCTATGTTTGAACTTCTGTATTCCTCTGGGATAACATCTCAAGAACTTCTGAAATTGGGAGAAAGTGTAGTAGATGTTGAAAGTAGAGAACTGAAAATTTTTGATGGGAAAGTATCTAGGGTAGTTTTTTTCAGTGAAAGAGCGGCGGAATATATAAAAAGATATATTGATAAAAAAAAGATAAAATATGGAGAAAAATATAGCAGAGACATATTATTTGTGAATGGATCTGCTACAAGATTAAGTGCACGGTCTCTAAGAAGAATTTTGGATAGATATGTTGAAAAGGGAGAACTGAAAAGAGAGATAACCCCTCACATGTTAAGACACACTTTTGCTCTTTATCTTCTTGCCAAAGGGATGGATATAAAATTTGTCCACGAACTTTTAGGTCATTCAACTCTAGATTTCACAAAAAAATACTATGTGGTTCTGAAAAATTTTAAAAGTGCAAATAATATGGAATAGAGGTAAAAAGATGGAAAAGTTAAAGGCTACTACTATTGTAGCAATAAAAAAAGATGGAAAAGTATCTATGGCTGGGGATGGTCAGGTTACTTTTGGAGATGTAATTTTTAAAAATAATGCAAAAAAAATAAGAAAATTAGATGATTATAGTGTTTTGACAGGTTTTGCTGGTACAGCATCAGATGCTTTTGCTCTTATGGAAAAGTTTGAGAATAAGATGGATGAGTATAACGGAAATCTTAAAAAAGCTTCTGTGGAATTGGCAAAAGAGTGGAGAGATGATAAAGCACTGAGATTTTTAGAAGCTATGCTTATTGTGGCTGACAGAGAAAATCTGCTTATAGTTTCAGGAACTGGAGATGTGATAGAGGCGGAGGAAGGTATAGCAAGCATAGGAAGTGGTGCAAATTATGCATATGCTGCAGCTAAGGCACTTATGAAACATAGCCTACTTGGAGCAGAAGAAATTGCTATAGAATCAATGAAAATAGCTGGAGAAATGTGTATTTATACAAATCTAAACATATGTGTAGAAACAATATAGAGAGCGAGGAGATACAGATGAAAAAAAATTGTGTAGGATGCGGAATAGAGATGCAGACAGAAAACCCGAACAAAGATGGATACATTCAGCCTTCGGTGTTAGAATCTGAAAGGACTGAGCATTATTGCCAAAGATGTTTTAAAATAAAAAATTATGGAACAAATATTCTGGTAGAAGTAAATAAAAATGATTATAGAAAAGAAGTTGCTCTTGCTGCGGATTCAGCAGAACTGGCATTGCCTGTTTTCGATATAATAGATTTCGAAGGATCTTTTGATGACGAGATATTGGATATTTTAAGAGAAAAAGAATCAATTATTGTTATAAATAAATTGGATCTTATACCCGATGACAAACATCCTTCAGAAGTTGCTGACTGGGTAAAAAATCGTCTTGCTGAAGAGGGAATAGCTCCTTTAGATATAGCAATAGTAAGTTCTAAAAATGGATATGGAATAAATGGAATCTTCAAAAAAATTAATCATTTCTATCCTGATGGAGTAGAAGTGGTTGTAATGGGAGTAACTAACGTTGGAAAATCGAGTATAATAAACAAATTACTTGGACAAAAACTTGTGACAGTTTCTAAATATCCAGGAACGACACTTAAAATAAACAGATGCCAAATTCCAAAAACAAAAATAACTCTAATAGATACACCTGGACTTATCCCTGAGGGAAGAATTTCAGATTTAGTATGTGGGGAATGTAATCTTAAAATAATTCCTTCGGGAGAAATATCTAGAAAAACTTATAAGTTGGATACTGATAGAGTTCTTTTTTTAGGAGATCTTATTCAATTAAGAGTTACAGAGATAGAGGAAGCCAAGCCTATAATTTCAGTTTATGCTTCGAAAAATGTAAATTTTTTAGAGACAAACATCGAAAAGCAGAGAGAGTATGTTCTTGAAAAGAGAGTAGATATTTTCAAAATTCCATGTGAGAAATGTGTAGATGAGTACAGAGCTATAAAAAAGAAAAAAGAACTTCTTACTGTTCATACAGGAGAAGAGTTGGCATTTAAAGGATTGGGATGGATAACAGTGAAGAGAGGTCCTCTTCATGTGGAAGTTACAATGCCTGAGCAAGTTGAAGGAATAATCAGACCAGCATTCATAAAACCAAAAAGATAAGGAAATAGAGATGAAAATTAGGGAAAGTATCTATTTTTTAGGGGAGATAGCAGCTATGATTTTTGTTGTAGTCATAGTTGTTTTTTACGGAACAAAGAATAAGATAAGTGATGTTAAAAATGTTGAAAAAACTGAAATTACTATGAAAAATATACGGGAGATAAGAGTTGCTCTAGAAAAATATTATCAACTAACAGGGAAATATCCCGATTTGGTAAGAGAAGGAGTAAATGATAACCTAAGAACTCTAGATTATTTAGATTCTCAAGGAAAAAATATATCTTTTGCAGAAATTTATGGAAAAGAAAAGTTGGAGTCTACACCCGAAACATTTGGAATCGCTGAGAGTAATAAAGTTTATGATATTCAGAATTTTAAAAAGGGGAATTTAGAAGGTGGTTGGAATTTAAACTATGGAGGAAATAGTGGAGAGATTCATGCTAATTTACCTCAGAATGCATACAATCAAAATATAGATTGGGAAGATGAATAGATAGACTTGGAGGTAAAAATGAAATACGATATTATATTTATAGGTGGCGGCCAGGCGGGAGTTTTTGGAGCCTATGAAGCTATGAAAAAAAATCCAGCTGTAAAGGTTTTAGTAATAGATAAAGGAAGAATGTTAGAGCATAGAATATGTCCTAAAGAGAGAACGGGGACATGTGTAAAGTGCCCAACTTGTGCAATTATATACGGTGTAAGTGGAGCTGGAGCTTTTTCGGATTCTAAATTCAATATGGATTACCGTGTAGGTGGAGACGTTCATACTGTTGTTGGAAAACAGATAGTAAATGAGACCATAAATTACGTTGTAGACATATATAAGGAGTTTGGTTTTGATGAGAAACCTGCAGGTCTTACTTATAATCAGACTATGATGGAAATAAAAAGAAGATGCATAGAAAACGGTGTTCAGCTGGTAGATACTCCTACAATGCATTTGGGAACAGACGGATCGAGAAAACTTTATGGAAGAGTTTTAACTCATCTTCTTGGAGCTGGAGTAGAATTTAAGGTTGAAAGAGATTTAGAAGAGTTCACTATAGAGAATGGAAAGGTTAAGGGAGTTAAAGTAACTCATAAAGGAAATGTAGAAAATTACTTTTCTGATAATGTAGTTGTCGCTGTAGGAAGAAGTGGAGCGAAAAAATTAAAAGACATCTGTATAAATCAAGGGATAAATTTTGAAAATGGAGCCATTGATCTGGGGGTAAGGGTTGAAATACCAGATATAGTTATGAAGGATATAAATGAAAATTTTTACGAAGCTAAAATGGTTTACTATACTCCAATATATGAAGATAAGATGAGAACTTTCTGCAGTAATCCAAGTGGATTTATAGCTGTAGAAAAACATAGTGATGATGTAATTCTTGCTAATGGACATGCATACAAAGATAAAAAATCTACTAATACAAATCTAGCTCTCCTTTGTACAAAAACATTTACTCATCCTTTTAATCAGCCTTTTGAATATGCTACATCTTTGGCGAAGATAACTTCTATGTTGACTGGTGGTAAAATTCTTGTTCAGTCATATGGAGACTTGAAAGCTGGACATAGATCTACTGATGAATCTCTGTCTAGATTAAATATAATTCCGACTACTAATGATTATGTAGCTGGAGATATAGCTCTAGCATGTCCGAAGAGAATACTTGATAACATTATGCAGTTTATAGAAGTTCATGATAAAATAACTCCAGGATTTGCTTCTAGCGATTTATTACTTTATTTTCCAGAAATAAAATTTAGAAGTACTAGAGTCAAAATTGATGAAAATATGCAGACAAACATAAAAGGTCTTTACGCAGCTGGAGACGGGTCAGGGTATGGAAGTGGACTGAATATAGCTGCTGTAATGGGAATACTTGCGGTAAGAAGTATCCTAGAAAAAAACTAACTTCCAAATAAAAATTAGACTAGCTTCCCTTGAAATAGAAAATATCTTATGGTATAGTGAAATAGAAAAATTTGGAGGTTGAAATGGGATTTTTTGATAAATTGTTTAAAAGAAAAAAAACAGATGCAGATGAAAACAAAGAAGTAGAGATAAAAGAACTTTTGAAGGAAGCTGAAAATCAATATAAAGAAACTGAAGGTGAGTTAGAATCAGAATCTGAGTCATTCCTAAATGTAGAGCTGGATAGGCAAGAAATCGATGAAAAAGAAGAAAAAGACTCTTTAGAATTTCTTGAAGAATCAAATGAAGATGAAGAATTTGAAGATCAAGAAAAGGAAAAAAAAGAAGATGAAAAACAGGAAACTAAAGAGAAGAAAAGTTTTTTCACTTCTCTAAAGGACAAACTTTTCAATTCTAGACAGGGTTTTTTTGGGAAAATAGCCCAATTTTTTAGTGGAAGATCAGTGATTGATGATGAAATGTATGATGAATTGGAAGAACTTCTTGTTCAATCGGATATAGGTTTGGATATGACTTTGAAGATAATTTCAGCCCTAGAAAAAGAAGTGAAAAAAAGAGGGTTAAAAGAACCTAGTCAGGTTTATCCTGTTCTTAAAAATGTTATGGAAAATTTTCTTATAACAGAAGGAAATACTCTAAAATTAGAAAAAAACAAAATGAATGTAATTCTTGTGGTCGGAGTGAATGGAGTAGGGAAAACAACTACCATTGGTAAGATGGCGTCTAAATATGTTAAAGAAGGTAAAAAAGTTGTTATAGGAGCAGGAGATACATTCAGAGCTGCTGCAGTTGAACAGGTTGAAGAGTGGGCTCGAAGAGCTGGTGCTGAGATAGTGAAACCAGTAAAAGAAGGTGGAGATCCTGGAGCTGTTGTATTTGATACGCTTAAAATAGCAGAAGAAAAAGGGGCAGATGTAGTTATAATAGATACTGCAGGAAGACTTCATAATAAAAACAACCTTATGGCAGAATTGGAAAAAATAAACAACATAATTAAAAGAAAAATTGGTGAAGAATTCTATGAATCTATCTTAGTTATAGATGGAACAACTGGTCAAAATGCTCTTGCACAGGCAAAAGTATTTAATGAAGTTACAGAATTAACAGGATTTATAGTCACCAAATTGGATGGAACAGCTAAAGGTGGAGTTCTTTTTAGTATTTCTGAAGAAATAAAAAAACCTATCAAATTCATAGGTGTAGGAGAAAAGATCGAAGACTTGAGAGAATTCGACGTAAAGGAATATATTGAAGCAATTTTTGATTAAAAAATTCTCATAATTTATTTTATTTATGAAAAACAAGAAAAACATAAGAAAATAGGATTGTTAAATTTCAATTAAAACTGTTAAAATATAGTTAACTAGAAATGAATCTTTAAGTAGAATTAAATAAAAAATAAAATTTAAGTTATTTCTAAAATCCAAAATTAAAATAAATTAATAGGGAGTGAAAAAATGAGTTTTATTAATGGAGTAAAAGACAAGGCTACAAAATTAGGTAAGAGAATTGTTCTTCCAGAAGCAACAGACGAGAGAGTAATAAAGGCTGCTGCTGGGGTAGTAAAAGAAAACTTGGCAACGCCAGTTTTAATCGGAGAAAAAGTTGCAATTGAAGCACTGGCTGCTAAAATTGGAGCATCATTAGCAGGAGTGGTTATAGAAGAGCCAGCTAATTCACCAAAACTAGACTCTTATGTTGCGAAACTCGTAGAGTTAAGAGGAGCAAAAGGAATGACAGAGGAGAAAGCAAAAGAAACTCTTCTGAAAGATGTAAACTTTTTTGGTGCTATGATGGTTAAAATGGGAGATGTAGATGGAATGGTTTCAGGATCAGATTCCCCAACTGCCAATGTTCTTAGAGCAGGATTACAAGTAGTAGGAACAAAACCAGGGATTAAAACAGTTTCATCTGTATTTGTTATGGAGCTTACACAAAAACAGGAAACATATGGAGAAGTTTTACTATTTGGAGACTGTGCAGTAATTCCAGAGCCTACATCAGCACAGTTGGCAGATATCGCAGCAGAAGCAGCAGTAACAGCTAGAGAGGTTGCAGGAATAGAGCCGAAAGTTGCTCTAATGTCATTTTCTACAAAAGGATCTGCAAAACATGCAGCTGTGGATGTAGTTATAGAAGCTGGAAATATCTTAAGAGAGAGAAAAGTTGACTTTGATTTTGAAGATGAGATGCAGGCTGACGCAGCACTTGTAGAAGCTATTGGTCTTAAAAAAGCTCCTGGATCTAAGGTTGCAGGAAAAGCCAATATCCTTATATTCCCTAATCTTGCAGCAGGAAACATAGGATATAAACTTGTTCAAAGACTTGCGGGAGCAGAAGCTCACGGTCCGTTAATTCAAGGACTTGCGGCACCTATAAATGACCTTTCAAGAGGATGTTCGGTAGAAGATATAATAAATCTTACAGCTATAACAGCAGTTCAAGCTGGAAAAAAATAATTCAGTAAATATTTGTTAAAAAATAAATTTTATAAAAAATAAAAAAGATAAAAAGGGAGATAAACAATGAAAGTATTAGTAGTTAATTGTGGAAGTTCATCACTAAAATACCAATTTATGAATCCAGCAACAGGAGAGGTTTTTGCAAAAGGACTTTGTGACAGAATCGGAATAGCAAATTCTAAACTTGAGTATGAAGTACCATCAAAAAATTTCGAATTAGATATCAAAGAGGATATGCCAAATCATAAAGTTGCTCTTGAGTTAGTAATAGATGCAATCACAGATGCAAAGCACGGAGTTGTATCTAACATTGACGAGATAGAAGCAATAGGTCACAGACTTGTTCACGGAGGAGAAGCATTCGCATCTTCAATACTTTTAACAGAGGAAGTTTTAGCAGCTGTTGAGGCTAACAACGATTTAGCACCTCTACATAACCCAGCAAACTTAATGGGAGTTAGAACAATAATGGAGCTTCTTCCAGGAAAACCAAATGTTGGAGTATTCGATACAGCATTCCACCAAACTATGCCTGCAAAAGCATTTATGTATCCACTTCCATATGCAGATTACAAAGAGTTAAAAGTTAGAAAATATGGATTCCACGGAACTTCACACTTATTCGTATCTTCAGCTATGAGAGAAATCATGGGAAATCCAGCTCACTCTAAAATCATAGTTTGCCATTTAGGAAATGGAGCTTCTGTTTCAGCGGTAAAAGATGGAAAATCTGTAGATACGTCAATGGGATTAACTCCATTACAAGGTCTAATGATGGGAACTAGATGTGGAGATATAGATCCAGCAGCAGTTTTATTTGTAAAAAATAAAAGAGGACTTACAGATAAAGAAATAGATTCAAGAATGAACAAAGAATCTGGAATTCTTGGAGTGTTCGGAAAATCTTCAGATTGTAGAGATCTTGAGAATGCAGTTGCAGCTGGAGACGAGAGAGCTATACTTGCACTTGATATGATGACATACAGACTTAAATCATACATAGGATCTTATGCAGCAGCTATGGGTGGAGTTGACGCTATCTGTTTCACAGGTGGAATAGGAGAGAATTCAGATTCAATAAGAGCTGCAGCAGTAGAAGGTCTTGAGTATATGGGTGTAAGACTTGATAAAACTGTGAATAGTGTAAGAAAGAAAGGAAATGTAAAACTTTCTACTGAAGATTCGTCTGTTCTTATTTATAAAATTCCTACAAACGAAGAACTTGTAATAGCACAAGACACTTATAAAATAATAACTTCTAAATAATTTGTTCAAAATCACATATAAAATGTATATAAAATAAATAAAATGCTCAGAAAATTTGATTTTCTGAGCATTTTTTCAGTCTAATTTCTTGACAAAGGCAATAAAAGAAGTTATTATAGTATTGAGCTGAAGAAGCTATACTAAGTAAAATTTTTAACTAAAATAAAGAAGAACAATTAGGAGGAAAACATGGCTGTAAAATTTAAAACTATGGACGGAAACGAAGCTGCTGCATGGTCATCATACGCATTTACAGAAGTAGCTGGAATCTATCCAATAACACCATCTTCACCAATGGCGGAGTACACAGATGAGTGGGCTTCAAGAGGTCACAAGAATATGTTTGGAGTACCAGTTAAAGTTGTAGAAATGCAATCAGAGGCCGGAGCTGCTGGAACGGTTCACGGATCGCTACAGGCTGGAGCCCTTACAACAACATATACTGCATCACAAGGATTACTTTTAAAAGTTCCTAATATGTATAAAATAGCTGGAGAGCTATTACCTGGAGTTATCCATGTATCTGCAAGAGCCTTATCAGCTCAAGCACTATCTATATTCGGAGATCACCAGGATATATATGCTGCAAGAATGACAGGTTTTGCTATGATTGCAACAAACTCAGTTCAAGAGGTAATGGACCTTGCTGGATTAGCTCACATAGCTGCAATCAAATCAAGAATTCCTTTCCTTCATTTCTTTGATGGATTTAGAACTTCTCATGAGATTCAGAAAGTTGAAGTTATGGATTATGCTATTTTAGAAAAATTAGTTGATAAAAATGCGATTCAGGAATTCAGAAACAGAGCTCTTAATCCAGAGCATCCAGTAACAAGAGGAACAGCACAGAACGATGACATCTACTTCCAAACAAGAGAAGTACAAAATAAATTCTATGATGCAGTACCTGATATAGTTGCTGATTATATGACAAAAATTTCTGCTGAAATAGGAGCAGCTACTGGAAGAAAAGTTGACTATAAACCTTTCAACTACTATGGAGCTCCAAATGCAGATAGAATAATAATAGCTATGGGATCAGTTGTAGAAGCTGCAAAAGAGACTATAGATATGATGAATGCCAATGGAGAAAATGTAGGTATACTGTCAATCCACCTATACAGACCTTTCTCAGCTAAATACTTCTTTGATCAACTTCCTAAATCAGTTGAGAAAATAGCGGTTTTAGATAGAACAAAAGAGCCAGGAGCTTTAGGAGAGCCACTTTACTTAGACGTAAAATCAATGTTCTATACTGCTGAAAAACAGCCGTTAATAGTTGGTGGAAGATATGGATTATCATCTAAAGATGTAACTCCAGATCAGATAGTTGCTGTATTTAACAACTTAAAATCTGAAAAACCAAAAGACCTATTTACAGTAGGAATCAATGATGATGTGACTTTCACATCACTAGAGCTACCATCAGATGTAGAGATTGTAATTCCTGGGCAAACTGAGTGTTTATTCTTTGGACTGGGATCAGACGGTACGGTTGGAGCTAATAAAAACTCAATAAAGATAATAGGAGATAAAACAGAAATGTATGCTCAAGGATACTTTGCATACGATTCTAAAAAATCTGGTGGAGTTACTAGATCTCACTTGAGATTTGGAAAATCACCAATCAGATCAACTTACCTAGTATCTAAACCAAATTTTGTTGCTTGTTCATTGCCAGCTTACTTACACCAATATGATATGACTTCTGGACTTAAAAAGAACGGAACATTCCTATTGAACTGTGTATGGGATAAAGAAGAGGTATTAGAGAATATTCCTAATGTTGTAAAGAGAGATCTTGCTAAAAAAGGAGCTAAATTCTACATTATCAATGCAACTAAACTTGGTACTGAGATTGGACTTGGAAATAGAACAAATACAATTATGCAGTCTGCATTCTTTAAACTTTCAAATGTTATAGATTTCGCAGATGCACAAAAATATATGAAAGAATATGCTGAGAAAACATATTCTAAAAAGGGAGAAAACATCGTTAAGATGAACTTCGAAGCTATAGATAGAGGAGCGGGAGAACTAGTTGAAATAACTGTTGATCCAGCATGGGCAAATCTTTCTGTTGAAGCTGAAGTTGGAACAGGATGTGCTTGCACAGATTGTGGATGTACAGAATCAAAAACTGAATCATTTGTTAAAAAGATAGCAGCACCAGTAAATGCAATAAAAGGAAATGATCTTCCAGTATCTGCGTTCGTTGGATATGAAGATGGGACTTTTGAAAACGGAACTACAGCTTTCGAAAAAAGAGAGATAGCAGTAAATGTTCCTCATTGGATATCAGAAAACTGTATTCAGTGTAATCAGTGTTCATTTGTTTGTCCTCATGCAGTAATCAGACCTTTCTTACTAACAGAAGAGGAAAAAGCTGGAGCTCCAGAAGGACTTGTAACTAAGAAAGCAGTAGGAAAAGGATTAGAGAATCTTGATTATAAAATCCAAGTATCTATATTAGATTGTACAGGGTGTGGAGTATGTGCTCAAGTTTGTCCAGCTAAAGAAAAAGCTTTAGTAATGACACCTATTGCTGAAGAAAAAGAAGCTGGTGAAGCTGAAAACGCAGAATATCTATTCAATAATGTGGATTATAAAGATACACTTATGGATAAAACAGCAACAGTAAAAGGATCACAATTTGCACAGCCGTTATTTGAATTCCACGGAGCATGTGGAGGATGTGGAGAAACTCCATATATCAAAGCTATAACTCAACTGTTTGGAGATAGAATGATGATTGCCAATGCTACTGGATGTTCATCTATTTATGGAGGATCAGCTCCTTCAACTCCATATACTACAAACAAATGCGGACAAGGACCATCATGGGGATCTTCATTATTCGAAGATAACGCAGAGTATGGATACGGAATGCACATAGCAGTAGAAACTATCAGAGATAGAATTGCTCATAATCTTGAGAGTTGCTTAGCTACAAGTGAAGCAGAAATTGCTCCTGAAATGGTAGAAGCTATGAAGGAATGGCTAGAAAACAAAAACTCAGGTGAAGGTTCGAAGGCAGCATCAGCAAAACTTCTTCCAATGCTTCAAGCAGGATCTGAAAAAGGATGCGAGTGTTGTACAGAAATATTAAATCTTAAGCAGTACCTTGTAAAGAAATCACAATGGATCTTCGGAGGAGACGGATGGGCTTATGACATCGGTTACGGAGGACTTGACCATATCCTTGCTTCAAGAGATAATATAAATGTTCTTGTTATGGATACGGAAGTTTACTCTAATACTGGAGGACAAGCTTCAAAAGCTACTCCAACAGGAGCGGTTGCTAAATTTGCTGCTGCTGGAATGCCGGTTAAGAAAAAAGATCTTGCGGCAATCTCAATGTCTTATGGTCATATCTATGTTGCACAGGTATCAATGGGAGCTAACCAGTCTCAATATCTGAAAGCAATCAAAGAAGCTGAAGCATTTGACGGACCATCAATCATAATAGCTTACTCACCATGTGTAAACCATGGATTAAAGAAAGGTATGGGAGCATCTCAACTTGAGATGAAACTTGCTACTGAGTGTGGATACTGGCCAATCTTCAGATATAATCCAAATCTTGAAGCAGAGGGAAAAAATCCTCTTCAAATAGATTCTAAAGCACCAGCTTGGGATAAATATGATGATTACCTAATGGGAGAAGTAAGATATGCAACACTTACAAAATCTAACCCAGAAAAAGCCAAGGCACTATTTGCTGCAAATAAAGCTGAAGCTCAAAGAAGATGGAGACAGTATGAGAGATTAGCAACTATGGATTTCTCGACTGAAAAGAAAGATTAATAAAAATTTATAATTTTTAAAACTCAGTTCTAAGGACTGAGTTTTTTTTTATGTCAAAATATGCTATAATTTAGAGCGTGAAAAATAAAAAATTGAGGTTGGTAAAAAATTGAAATGGATGATTTTGAAAATAATTTTTCTTTTAATAAATACGGTGCTTGTTTTTTGGCTTTTTTTTAAGGAGCAATATTCCTTGGGAGTTTTTTTTGGAGGTTTGATTTTTTATCAGCTATATGTGTATATATCGTTAAAATACAATAAGAATACAGCTCATTTTAATAAAAGAAGCAGATTAGCTTCGATAATTCTAAGTTTTCTTGTGTTGGCTATAATTTCTAGATTGGTAAATATTCAAGTGATAAGGGGTAGAGAGTATTCTAAAGCGGTAAATAAGCAGGTTGAAGGGATAGATAGAAAGATAGGTAAAAGAGGGGAAGTTTTTGATCTGAACGGAAAAAAGCTAGCATACAATGCAAATTCTTATGAACTGGGTCTGGAGCCCGAAAGATTTGTTGGAGATGAGAAAGCAGTAGAAGTTTTAAACAGATTGAAAGAGGAAGGATATATAACTATTGATGCTGCTAAACTCAATAGAGAGATTCCGGTTTTGGCCCAAAAAAATGTAAAATATAAGCTTGTGGAGAAAAAAATAGAAGAGCTGAAAAAAAATAAGATGGAAAAAATTATAAAAGAAGCAAAACTAAAAAAAGGTGTTTTGTTTTTTACTGAGATTCCAGAGAGAAGATATTATAAAAATAATATCTACAAAAATATTGTAGGGAATATAGGGTATGCCAAGGATGAAACTGGAGAAAATAAAATAGGAGTTTTGGGAATAGAAAAACAATATAACTCCTATTTGAAAGAAAAAAATATTTTTACAAAACAGTTTTTTACTAAATCAAGAGAGATAAAACTTCCTACTAATAAAGAAAACTTTGAAATTTCTCCTAATGGAAAAAATGTATATTTAACAATTGATTATGAGATAAATGATGTGTTGAATTCCGAAATGGAGAAACAGTTTAAGGCTACAGGGTCTGAAGAAGCTCATGGAATAGTAATGGATCCAAGAAATGGAAGAATAATAGCTTTATCTTCGTTTTCTAAGGTGAAAAAAAGTACAAGAAATTCTCTTATTCAAGATCAGTTTGAGCCGGGTTCGACTTTTAAACCTATAGTAGTGGCTGCAGCAATGGAGGCAGGCTATATAGGAGGAAATTCTAATTTCGATGTTGGGGATGGAACTATAAGAAAATACGGTAAAACAATAAAGGAAAGTAGCCGTAGTACAAAAGGTGTAATCTCGACAGAAGAAGTTTTAAAAAAATCAAGTAATGTTGGAATGGTTCTTATTGGTGATTACTTCAGTGATGAGAAATTTGAAGAATGGCTTAAAAAGTTTGGACTTTATGAGAGAACCGGAGTAGATTTTCCTAATGAACTAAAGCCATATTCTCCATCGTATAAAAGATGGGATAAACTTAAGAAAAGTACCATGTCCTTCGGACAGGGTATAGTTATGACACCTCTTCAGCTTGTAACAGCTTTTTCTGCAGTCGTAAATGGAGGGATAATGTACAGACCTTATCTAGTTGACAGAGTTGAAAATGAAGACGGAGTTGTGCTGAGAAGGAATCTTCCTACCCAGGTAAGCAGGGTTATATCTCCGGATGTTTCTGAAAAAGTTAAGGGTATGATGGAAAATACTGTACAGTATGGAACAGGAAAACGTGCTATAGTAGAAGGTTATAGAGTTGGGGGAAAAACAGGAACAGGACAAATCAGTGCTCCGTGGGGAGGATACTACAAAAATGAATACCTTGCTTCATTTATAGGATTTTTTCCCGTGGAAAATCCCCAGTATGTAGTTCTTACAATGTTCTTAAAACCACAAGGCGAAACAGTAAATCAAAAATATGGAGGAACTGTAGGTGCCCCTATATTCGGAGAAATTATAAGAGGGATTACCAAAAATAAAAATATTCATTCTGAAAATGTCAGAAGAATAGATTTGAAAAGCCGAAGCTTTCAAAATGGAAATGAAGAGGAAGTGACTGAAAAAATAGAGACAATGCCAGATTTAATAGGCCTTCCATCTAAAGATGTATTGAAAATTTTCCATGGAGGAAGATTTAAAGTTAATATAACCGGAAGAGGGGTAGTAAAAACCCAAATTCCAGTTCCCGGAACAGATCTCTATGAATACGATGTTCTAGAGGTAAAGTTAGAAGAGGGAGGAATTAAAGTAAAGTGAGATATCTGAATCTATATGTTTCTGAAACAAATGATATATATACCTATCTGGATGAAAAAAATGAATTTAATCCAGGAGATATTGTGATAGTAGATTTCAGAAATCGTGAAAGAAAAGCGATTGTGGTATCGATAAGCCTGGAGGAGAGTTTCGATTTTAAAGTAAATAAAATAAAAAGATCTGTAGGAGAGAATATGTCCTATGGCGAAAAATATGTGAATTTACTCCTGTGGATGAAGGGATATTATCTTTCGAGCTACTCAAATGTTTTTAGTTTTCTTAATAGTAAAAAAATAAAAATAGATTATGTAAAAGAATTTTTATTGGATGAAAATTTTTTACCAGAAACTAATGAAGAGAAAGAGCTAATAAAATATTTTAAGAAGAGAGAGAGTATTAGAGAGATATTTATTAAAAAAAAATATTCAGAAGAACAGATTAATAAATTTATAGCTAGTGGACTTCTTACTTTTCAAGAGGTAGCAAAAGAAAGTACAAAATATATAGAAGGAGCAGAAAAAAATCTGGAAGAGAAGATCGAGAATAAGATAACGCTAACTTCTCAGCAGAAAGAGATAGTTGAAGAAATTCACAAAGACAGCAGAAAATACCATCTTATTCATGGAATAACAGGTTCCGGAAAAACTGAAATCTATATAGAACTTCTCAAAAGAGCATATGCAGAGGGAAATAATTCTATATTTCTGGTTCCGGAAATATCACTTACTCCTCAAATAATAAATCGTTTTCATCTTGAGTTTGGAGGAGAACTGGCTGTACTTCATAGCAAGCTGACAGAGAGTGAAAAAAATATTCAGTGGGAACTTATAGGAAACGGAAAAAAAAGAGTAGTACTGGGAGTAAGGTCTGCAATATTTGCTCCTATAAAAAATCTTCAATATATAATAATTGATGAGGAACATGAAACTACATATAAACAGGATACAAATCCCAGATATAATGCAAAAATGGTGGCTATCAAAAGAGCCGAACTAGAGGGTGCAAAGGTGATTTTAGGATCTGCTACGCCCTCTGTAGAATCTTATTATTATACCGAAAAAGGGATTTTTAGACTTTTTAAACTAGAAAGCAGATTTAATAATTCACAGCTTCCTAGGATAGAAACTGTAGATATGAAGCAGGAGGAGAATCAATTTTTTAGTGAAAAACTTCTGGAAAAGATGAGGGATGTTCTTATAAAAGGAGAACAGGTGGTTATTCTCATAAACAGAAAGGGATATTCCACATATATACAATGTAAAGATTGCGGTCATGTAGAAGAGTGTCCCCACTGTTCGATAAAATACAGCTATTATCAGAGAGATAATAGGTTGAAATGTAACTATTGTGGATTGTCACATAAATTTACAGGAAAATGTACCAAATGCAAGGGTGGAAATATTTTACATAGTGGGAAAGGTGTAGAAAAAATTGCTGAGGAGCTAGAAAGAATTTTTCAGTTAAAGGTCTTAAGAGTAGATTCAGAAGCATCTAAAGACAAAGGATTTCATAAGCGGATGTATGAGGATTTTTTAGCAGAAAATTATAAAATAATGGTGGGAACTCAGATGATAACTAAGGGATTCCATTTCCCGAATGTTACATTAGTAGGAGTTATATCAGCTGATATGAGTTTGTCTTTTCCGGACTTCAGATCAGGAGAGAGAACATTTCAGCTTTTAACACAGGTAGCAGGTCGTGCAGGAAGGGGAGATAAACCAGGTGAAGTTATAATACAGACCTATCAGCCTGAAAATCATATATTCCAGGACATAATAAATTCTGATTATGAAACTTTTTATAGGAAAGAGATAGATGACAGAAAAATTCTTTTTTATCCACCTTTTTCAAAAATTATAAATATAGGAATTTCGTCAAAAAATGAAGTTAAGCTTGAAGAAATTTCAAAAAAAATTTATAATAGTATATTGGATGACAGTGTAGAGATATATGGACCTTTGAAATCATTGGTCTACAAAGTTAAGGATAGGTACAGACAGAATATATTTATAAAGGGTAATAGAGATTCTATAAATATCTTTAAAAAAAAATTAAGCATTAGGCTCAAAGAGATTGAGAAAGAAAAAGATGTCAGAGTTATAGTGGACATTGATCCGATAAATCTGCTATAAAATGACTATTGAGAAGTTAAGAGGAGGAAAAAAGATGATATATGACATAAAAACATATGGAGAAGAGATATTAAGAAAAAAAGCCTTAAAAGTTGAAGTGATAGATGAGGAGATACTAAAACTTTTAGACGATATGGTGGAAACTATGCAAGATGCTAAAGGTGTAGGTTTGGCAGCTCCTCAAATAGGAGCAGACAAAAGAATTTTTGTTATGGATATTGGAGATGGAATTATAAGAAAAGTTATAAATCCTGAGTTAGAATATTCAGAGGATACAGAAGAAAATGAAGAGGGTTGCCTAAGTGTGCCAGGAATTTACAGAGGAGTAAAAAGGCCTAGGACTGTAAAGGCTACATATATGAACGAAAAGGGAGAAACAATAACAGAGATGGCAGAAGAACTTCTTTCAAGAGCCTTTCAGCATGAGTATGATCATTTGGAAGGGGTTCTTTTTACAGATAAAGTATCTCCAGTTTCTAAGAGGCTTATCAGTAAAAAATTACAAACTCTTGCTAAAATGGTAAAAAAATAAAACGGAGAAAAAAAGATGAAAAGATTACCGGGTTTTATAATTATGTTAATTTTTTTGGCGGGAAATGTTATAGTTTTTACGCCTAAAATAAGCAGGAGTATAAATAAACTGAGCAAACTGAATACTCACATAGGGGAGCTGGATTTGAAAATTGCAGGATATGGAAAAGAAGTTAGAGTTTATGAAGAGAAAATACTAAAAATGAAAGATGAGTTCTACAGGGAAAAAATGGGGAGAGATAAGCATAAGCTTGTAAAAGAAGGAGAGTCGATATACAGACCGGCAAACTGATAAAAAAATAGAAGGAGTTTAGAGATGAAAAGAGAATTGGCGATGGAATTTGCAAGAGTAACAGAAGCAGCAGCACTGGCAGCTTATGAATGGATTGGAAGAGGGGATAAAGAAGCGGCTGATCAAGCAGCAGTAGATGCTATGAGAAGTATGCTTAATGAGATAAGTATTCAGGGAGAGATAGTTATAGGTGAAGGAGAGATAGATGAGGCTCCTATGCTTTATATAGGAGAAAAAGTTGGAAGAAAAGATGCAGAATATGCAACAGCAGTTGATATAGCTGTAGATCCAGTGGAAGGAACGAGAATGACTGCTCAGGGACAGGCCAATGCAATAGCTGTACTTGCGGTAGGGAATAAAGGAAGTTTTCTAAAAGCTCCTGATATGTACATGGAAAAAATATGTGTAGGACCTGAGGCGAAAGGTAAAATAGATCTCGAAAAAACTCTTATGGAAAATATAGAGATTGTGGCTAAAGCTACAAATAAAACTTTGAATGAACTAACAATTGTGGTATTGGATAAACCTAGACATTCAAATATAATCAAGGAACTTCAAAAACTGGGGATAAGAGTATACGCTCTTCCTGACGGAGATGTGGCTGGGTCGATACTTACATGCCTTGTAGACTCAGATGTGGACATGCTCTATGGAATAGGAGGAGCACCAGAAGGCGTTATATCCGCTGCGGTACTTAAAGCTCTCGGAGGAGATATGCAAGCGAGATTAAAACTAAGAAATGAAGTTAAGGGAGTATCTCTAGAGAACGATAAAATATCTAACTATGAAAAAATCAGATGTAAAGAGATGGGATTAAATGTGGGAGATGTCCTGAAAATGGATGATATGGTAAAAGATGATGAGGTTATTTTTTCTGCCACAGGCGTAACTTCTGGAGATCTTTTAGAAGGTGTAAAGAAAAAAGGAGACATCGCAAGAACTCAGACTCTGTTAGTAAGAGGAAAGACTAAAACAGTAAGATATATCAATGCTGTTCATAACCTAGGACATAAAAAAGAGGTTTTGAAGTAATGGTTTTTTATGAAGATTTTATAAAAAGAATAGAAAAAAGTAGTTTGGGTAATTTGAAAGAGAGAGCTAGATTTTTTCTTGAGTTAAAAAGAATAATTATGTGGATGGGTACAGGGATTCCGATTTTATTGATTTCCCTTTATCAATTTTATATAGGTACTCTAGATGGAATCAAAGCTGTCAATTTAATATTTGGTGCACTGTTTTTATATTTAGCCTTAAAGCAGATAAGGACAGTGGTGGCATATAAAGTAGAGTTAGATTTGAAGAGCCATATTCTAAAATATGAAAAAATAGAAATAGACTTGAAACAAGTGGGGAGCTGTACTCTGAAAGAGTTGCAGATAGGTAAAAAAGCTGAAATTCAGACAGTTGTAGATATAATAACTCAAGACAATAAGCAATATATAATTCCTCTTATGATGGGAAGGAAGATGGATTTTGTGCTTATGTTAAAAAAAGCACTTGGAGAAAAATTTAAAATTCAAAAATAAAAAAATATAATATTGACAAAATGAGTATAATGTAGTATACTTATTCTTGTCTGCGGGAATAGCTCAGTTGGTAGAGCGTCAGCCTTCCAAGCTGAATGTCGCCAGTTCGAACCTGGTTTCCCGCTCCAAATGCGTCATTAGCTCAGCTGGTAGAGCACACGACTTTTAATCGTGTTGCCAC
>JBOFEZ010000080.1:0-14663 GCA_051648365.1 Fusobacteriaceae bacterium | reverse complement strand
TCAGCGTTCATCCTGAGCCAGGATCAAACTCTTCATTCAATCTCTATAGCTACAGTTAAACTGTTTCTAATTAATTTACACCTTTGTTTTACGTCACTGTCTCAATGACGTCTCATTACTGAGAATTTTCTGAACTAATTTAGTTCAAAGATTTATTAGATTACTTCTCTATTCTGTTGTTAATGTCCTTTTTTTCGTTCACGTCTCTCGTCGTGGACAAAATAGATAATACCACAAATATAATTTTTCGTCAATATTTTTTTCGAAAAATAAAAAAAAACTTCTGAAAGAAAATTTCAGAAGTTTTTTTGTTTTTAGCCTTTTATTATAAAGTCGAAATCATCTTCTATTTCTTCTTTATTTTTTTGAACAGCATATTTTTGATCCATTAAATCTATTTTATTTCTATTTAATTCAAATATATCTTTCCACTCTTCTAGCATTTTTTTATTTTTAGTTCCCTGTAATACAAGAAGACTTAAACTGATTATAAATATAAATACTATTAACAGGGTTATGACAGCTCCTATTTGATATATTTTTTTTATGGTATTTTTTTCAAATCCATTTTTGTTATTTTTTTCTTCTTCTTGAGATTCTTTTATTTGAGTATTCAGTCTCTCTACTTTATTTTCAAGTTCATCTATTAGTTGATTTTTATCTACTATTACTTTATCTATAATATCCATTCTTTTTTGAGCCACAGTCAGTTCTAATTTCAATTTTTTTATCTCATTGTTCATTACTATAATGACTTCACTAGATTTTATTTCATCTCTTATGGTTAATAATGAAAGTTCTTCTAAAGGTGGTTGCTCTATGCTGAATTCTTCATTCAATCCTTCTCCATATATACACATAGAAAACAATAATAATGCCACTAAATATAATTTTTTCATAATCCCCCCTTAGGTAAATATTTTGTTTTATTTTTTAAAAAATTTCTTGAATTTCTCATTTCTCGCTTCTGTTTTTCTTTCTTTTTTCTCTTTGTGATAATTTGACCAGTTAGGGTCTTGTTTCATATTTTTTCTCATTTGTGACATATATTGTGCTGTTTTTTTTGCGTCCTGATATTTTTTTCTTAAATTATTTTTAGAATCTACTACTGTTTCAATTATCCCCTTAAAAAAACCCTTTATTTTCAAATTTAATAAAGTTACAAAATTCAACCTATATACCTCTTTACAGTGTGGACAACGATATTTCGCTAGTTTAGATCCGATTTTCATTTTTTGTTTACAGTGTGGACAAACCATTATTATTTTATTCATTTTTCTTCAGTTCCTCCTCTAAAATTTCATAAATTTTCTCTATTATATCTTTTTTGTGTGAAAAATCCAAATTTTTATTCCAAATTTTTTCAGATTCTATCCCTTGAACAACCAGCATATATAAACCATTTTCACTGTTAGAAGAATATTCCATAAGTTTTGTTTTTAGTGGTTTGTAGTGAAGGTCTAATATAGCTTGGAATCTCTTTGCAACATCCTGATTTATCGGAGATAAGTCTAAATAATTCATATTTCCTATTGGAGTTGTATTTATAAGAAGTACATTCGCTTTTTCTCTTGAAACTATTTTCTCCATATTTAAGTATGAAATTATATTTTCTGTTTTTTTCATCTGATTATTTTCATTTTTGATATCTTCACTTCTAGATGCAATATATGGTATCCCACCGATTTTTTTCACAGCATGTGAAACCGCCTTTGCACTTCCACCATTTCCTAAAATATATACTTTTTTATTTTTAATATCTATCTTCATTTTATCCAGTGTAGCTAAGACCCCTATATAATCTGTATTATATCCTTTTATCTTTCCATCTTCTAATACCAATGTATTTACTGACCCTATTTTCTCCGCTTCTGAATCTAAAACATCTATATATTTCAATATTTCTTCTTTATATGGAACTGTTATGTTTGCACCTTCTAAATCTCCTCTTCTAATTTTGTCGATTATACATTTTAAAAATTCCCCTTTATTTTCTTCATAATACCCATCCTCTATTCCATATTCTGCACCAATCTCCATCTCTTGAAAAAATATTTTATGAAGTTTGGGAGAAAGTGTATAATTTATGTTTTCTCCAATTAAAACATATTTTTTCATAAAGTATCTCCTTTAAAAAAAAGGCTGTTCCTAAGAGCAGCCTTTTTTTATTATTTTACAACTATATTCACTATTTTTCCAGGAACTATGATAACTTTCATTATGTTCATTCCCTCTATATGCTTCACAACATTTTCATGAGCAAGTGCTAATTTTTCAAGTTCTTCTTTAGGCATATTTCTGTCTATTTCAACAGTTCCCCTAACTTTTCCATTAACTTGAATAGCTACTACAACTTCATCTGAAATCGTAAGTTCTTCTTTGTATTCAACCCATTTTTCTTCTGAAATTGGAGTTAAATTTCCAAGAATCGTCCAAAGTTCCTGTGAAAAATGAGGAATGAATGGAGATAGCATTACCACTATTTTCTTCAAAACTTCTCCTAAAACTTTTTTGGCTTCTGTGCTATTTCCAAAAGTATTCAGATATTCCTGAGTCTCATTCAAAAGTTCCATGTTGGCAGCTATTGCAGTATTAAAATGATAGTCATTCTCTATTGATTCCGTAACTTTTTTAACTGTCTGGTTAAGTTTTCTTATTATTTTTTTATCATTTTTAGAAATGGATGAATAATCAATCACTGGGGCCATATCGATTTTATCTGTATTTTCATTCACTAACTTCCAAAGTCTCGTAAGGAATCTGTGAGCTCCTGCTAATCCATTTTCATTCCACTCTAATTCTTTTTCTGGTGGAGCTGCAAACATAATAAATAACCTAGTTGTATCTGCACCATATTTTTTTATCATCTCTTCTGGATCTACTCCATTGTTTTTAGATTTAGACATCTTTTCTATCTTAACAAGCATCTCTTCTCCACTAATTTTAGAGAATGCTTTTTCCCCTCTTATATCTACTTCTTCAGGAGTCAAAAATTTGTTTTCTCTCTCAGAATAATAAGATGGTCCTAATACCATTCCTTGTGTCAATAATCTTTTAAAGGGCTCACTTGTGCTTGTAAGTCCTAAATCTCTTAAAACTTTATGGAAAAATCTTGAATACAGAAGGTGCATAACTGCATGTTCTATTCCTCCAACATATTGATCTACTGGAGACCACAGATCAACAATTTCTTTAGAAAATGGTAAACCGGTATTCTTTGGATCGCAATATCTCAAGTAATACCACGACGAGTCTACAAAAGTATCCATAGTATCAGTATCTCTTCTAGCATTTTTACCACAACATGGACATGGAACATTTTTATATTTTTCAGAAGTAGAGATAGGATTTCCTAATCCATTGAATGTCACATCATCTGGAAGTAATACAGGAAGATTTTCATCCTTTTCCATTACTACTCCACAGTCATCACAATAGATTGCAGGAATCGGTGTTCCCCAATACCTTTGTCTAGAAACTCCCCAATCTTTAAGTCTGTACTTTGTAGTACGTTTCCCATATCCTTTCTCTTCTAGAAATTCAGCTATTTTGACCATAGCTTCTTTATTTCCTATTCCATTAAACTCTTCTGAATTAGAGATTATTCCTGAACCTATAAAGGCATTTTTCATCTCCTCAGCAACTATCGATATAGCCTTTTTGCTCTCTTTATCTATAGGATTTATGACAACTTTTATCGGCAGATCATATTTTTTTGCAAAAGTAAAGTCTCTTTCATCATGAGCCGGAACAGCCATAACAGCTCCAGTTCCATAATTCATAAGTACATAGTCCCCAATCCAAAGTTGAGAAATCTCTCCATTCAAAGGATTTATTACATTCCAACCTGTAAACACTCCATTTTTTTCTCTTCCCTCTGCACTTCTCTCTATCATATCTGTATTTTTCATTGCTTCAACAGCTTCTTTTATACAAGGGTTTATTTTTAAAATTTCTGCTACCATAGGGTGTTCTGGAGCAAGTACACAGTATGTCACTCCAAAAATAGTATCTATTCTTGTTGTAAATACAGGCAGCTTTTCTCCTGTTTCTTTCACAGTAAACTCTATTTCAGTTCCAAAAGATTTCCCTATCCAATTTTTCTGCATTGTAAGGACCTTCTCTGGCCATCCTTCTTTAAGTTCATTATGACCCGTTAAAAGTTCATCTGCATATTCAGTTATTTTGAAAAACCACTGCTCGAGTTCTTTTTGTATAACTGCTGTTTTAGAATGTCTCCAACACATTCCATCTTCAACCTGTTCATTGGCAAGAACGGTATTACAATCTGGACACCAGTTTACAAAAGAAGTTTTCTTATATACTAATCCTTTTTCATACATTCTTTTAAATATCCACTGATTCCATTTGTAATATTCTGGTGTATATGACGCAATTTCTCTATCCCAGTCGTAAGATAAACCAAGTAATTTAAGCTGTCTTCTCATATTATCTATATTGGACTTTGTCCAAAGCGCAGGGTGAACCCCATTTTGGATAGCTGCATTTTCTGCTGGTAATCCAAAAGAATCCCATCCCATAGGATGAAGTACATTGTATCCTTTCATCTTCTTATATCTAGCTATAACATCTCCTATTGTATAGTTTCTAGCATGACCCACATGAAGTTTTCCTGAAGGATATGGAAGCATCTCAAGAACATAATAGTTCTCTTTTCCCTCTATTTTATTTTCTGCTTTATATAATTGAGAGTCTTGCCATTCTTTCTGCCATCTATTCTCAATTTCTAAAAAATTATAATCTTTCATTTTTCACCACTCTTTTTAATATAATTAGTTACCTATCTTTTCTGTATTCCTCAATCCAATCCTCACTTTTTCTTTTTATTCTCTGGATTGTATTATCTATTGTTTTTAAACTTTTGTCCAATTTTTCAGCAATTTCTCTATATGTATATCCTTTTATTAATAAAGTAAAAACATCTTTTTCGAATTTACTGAAGTTAGTTTCTGCAAATCTTTCTAAAGAATCCATTTTTTCTTTAGATAGAAATAATTCCTCTGGATTATGACTCATACTTGATGTTAATCCTTTAGTATAACTGACTTCTTTTCCATCATCACACTCTATAAAGTTTCCTGATGCCGAATTTAAAGCAGAGTTTTTTTGTGCGTTGGAAGATTTTATTGCTGTTATTATCTGCCTTTTTATACATATCGTAGCAAATGTTTTAAAAGAAGCTTTTTTCTCAGCATCGTATGCTTTGATAGCTTTTATAAGTCCTATCATACCTTCTTGCAACAAATCATCTTGATCGGCACCCACTAAAAAATAATTTCTAGAATTCATAAATATAAAATTCTTATAATTTTTGAGAATCATATTTATAGATTCTTGATCTCCCTGTTGTGCTCTTATTATGTTGTCATCATTAACTAACTCTACTGACATAGTTTTTTCTCCCCGTAACTATTTAGTTTATAGATTTAGAAATTTCAGAAAGAATTATTCCTCCTGCAACAGATACATTTAGTGAGTTTATTTTTCCATGCATAGGAATTTTCACAAGTACATCACAGTTATCTTTAACTTTTTTCCTTATTCCAAACCCTTCACTCCCCATTACTAATGCTGTATATTTAGGATATTTTTCTTCATAATAAAACTTTTTCCCATCACCTTCTGCTCCATATACCCAAAATCCTATTTTTTTTAATTTTTCTAAAGCTTCAGATATATTTGTAACTTTAACTATGTCTACATATTCTATGGCACCTGTTGAAGTTTTTATAACAGTTTCATTTATTTTTACCGCATTACGCTCAGGTATAATTATTCCTTTAACACCAAAAATTTCAGCACTTCTTATTAAGGCTCCAAAATTTCTCGGATCCTGAATCCCATCTAAAACTAGAACTATGGCTTTTTCACTTCCCGCCAATTTTTCCATAAATGCTCCAAAATCTTTGTAGTAATCATGCTCAATAACTATTGCTTCTACACCTTGCGAATTTTCTCTTTTTTTATCTGTAATATATATTTTTATATTTCTTTCTGAGGCTAATTGTTTTATGAGTTTTACTTTCTCATCTTTCAATCCTTTGAATAGTTCTATTTTTTCTATTTCACTCTCTTTATTTTGTAAAACTTCTATAACTGGATTAACTCCTATTATGCTTTGCATGGTTTCTCCTTTAAGCTTCAACTTTAATACGTTCTATATCTGCACCTATATTTTTCAATTTATCCACTAATCCCTCATAACCTCTATCCACATGATAAATTCTATTTACCATTGTAGTTCCTTCAGCTTTAAGTCCTGCTAATATAAGTGAAGCTCCGGCTCTTAAATCACTTGCCATAACTTCTGCAGAAGAAAAAGTTTCAACTCCTTCTATAAGGGCTATATTGTTATTTATAGTTATTTTCGCTCCCATTCTATTCAGCTCCGGAACATGCATAAACCTATTTTCAAATATAGTTTCTTTGATTTCGCTAGTTCCCTTTATAAGACTCATTAGAGTCATCATAGGCGATTGTAAATCTGTTGGGAATCCTGGATGAGGCATTGTTGTAACTTTTACAGGTTTAAGATCTTCGAGTTTAGATAAAACTTCTAAAGTATCTCCTTCCATTCTGTATTTTACTCCCATCTCTTCAAGTTTTGAAAGAAAACTTTTAGAGTGCTCACTTATAACACCTTTAATTTTTATTGTTCCATCAAATATAATAGATGCAATTATAAATGTTCCTGCAACTATTCTGTCTGGTATTATACTATATTCTCCAGGTGTTAATTTTTCTACACCGGTTATTTCCAATCGGCTTGTTCCTATCCCTTCTATTTTGGCCCCCATAGAGTTTAGAAAATTACAAAGGTCTTCAACTTCCGGTTCTCTTGCAACATTCTCTAGAATAGTTTTTCCTTCTGCTTTTACCGCTGCCATTACGACATTTTCTGTCGCTCCAACACTTGGAAAATCAAAGACAAATTCTCCTCCTACAAGTTTTTCAGCATATCCTTTAACGTATCCGTGCTCAATCTCTAAATTAACTCCAAGTTTTTCAAATCCTTTAAGATGAAGATCTACCGGCCTAGCTCCTATGGCACATCCACCTGGAAGAGATACTGTAGCTTCTTTACTATGAGCAAGCATCGCTCCCATAACTAAAAATGATGCTCTCATTTTTTTTACTAAATCATATTCAGCCTTCAAATTTGTAAGTCCATTATTTATTATTTTATAACTATTTTTAGATATTTTCTCTACTTTCACTCCAAAACTTTCAAGGAGTTCCGAAAGAGTTTCTATATCCATAAGTTCCGGAACATTATTCAATATATATGTTCCCTTCTCCATAAGTGTTGCAACAAAAATAGGCAAAGCTGCATTTTTTGAGCCTCCCACTTCTAGAGTTCCTGCTATTTTTTTTCCACCGTTAATTTTAAAAGCTCCTACTGTCATTATTTCTTCCTTTCACTTTCACATATAGGACATACTTGTCCAAAAATTTTATCCATTAAATTAAATTTTTTAAAACTGCCTCTATATAAAGGTAGCTTTTCACTTAAAACTCTATAATGTTTTTCACATATTTTTTTTCCGAAATTTTTAGGGTAGGCTGTACTTAAGCCTTTTTCAATGAATTTTTCATCCATTGAATCCATTGTAAGATCATGTTTTTCATTATCCATAGATTCTTTTGAGACAATAACTAAACCTACATTCCCTACAAAACTCAAAGCATCTATAAGAGTATATCTCAAACCTATTTTCTCTGCTACTTCAATATAAGGTTTTAAAAATTTGAGAGAAATATCTCTTCTCATCTTCAATAAAATTGCATCAGGTTCATGCATAGCTTCTATTATTTCAGGATATAAAATTCCAGATTCTATATCCTCTTTATTCAAAGATATTATTATATTTTCTTTAAACTCCTGAAGATACTTTTCTCTTTCAGCCTGAGTCTGAAAAAATTTTTTTCTTGTTTGGAATTGGGCATCTCTTATCTCATTATCTATCATCGCTTCCTCCAAAATTTTTCAAAAAGTTTTCATAATAATTATAGCACATAATTATCTGTTTTCAAAAAAAAATGGTATAATTTACTTATAATATCTAATTAATTACACTGGGAGGTCAAATTTGCCATTCTTAAAATATAGAACCATATTTTTTTGTTTTTTCCTCATCATAAACACCCTCTTATCCCATGGAGCTTTTTTTCTTGAAGGAGTCATCAAAAGTAAAGATATGAACTTAGGAGGGGTAACAATTGAATTTATAGATAGCGAAAATAAGATTACAGAAACTGAAACTGATATTTTCGGTTATTTTTCAGTAGAATTAGAGCAAAAAAAATATAGAATTTCTTCAAAAGATTATTCCTTACTTCTATCTGGAAATTCCGATAAAATCTATGATTTTAGAGATGAGAAAAACAGAAATTTTCTTACTTTAGAAGTTTTTTTAAAACCTGGTTTTATAAGCGGAAGAACAATAGACAATTTCAATAACTCTATTCCTTTCTCTAAAATAATTATTACTTCGGGAGATTTTTCTAAAAATATAATAAGTGATGAATTTGGTTATTTTTCTCTCGAACTTTCTCCTGGTATATTTAGAATTTCAGCTTCTTCTAAGGGTTTCATCAATAAATCAATGGTTCGAAATTTACTTCCCGCATCTTCTATTCCTAATCTTTCTATGGTTTTAGAAAAGAACTTTTTTTCGTTAGAGGGATATGTCACTGATGGAGTAGAACCTTTGGAAAATCTTGAAGTAAAAGTGATTTCTGAAAAAGGAATTACTCTCAAAAGAACTTTAACATCTGAGAAAGGAAAGTTTTTTTTAGGAGATATCTCTAGTTTTGAAAATATCTATATTTTAATTGAATCCGAAAATTATATTTTTTATCAATCAGAACCTATACAAATCGATAAAAACATCATAGATTTTTATATCCCACTAATAAAAAAGGATAAAATTCGTTAGAATTTTATCCTTTTTTAACATCTATTTTTTATCTATTTAAAAATTTTTCTACAAAAATTTTAAATTTTCCTTTTTTTTCAAGATTTTCACATTCATTTTGGATAAAAATTTTTCCTTGATTTTTATCTGAAATTTCAATTTTTTCAAAATCCCTTATAATTTTTGAAATTTCTCTACTTTTCCTAGGTCCGAAAACTATTTGAATAGTATCTGTAATTACTATTTGTAATACTTCCTCTAACATTTTTATTTTTTTTATATTTACTTTATCTATAGATCTAACTGAAACTCTTATCCTAGTTATACAATCTTCTATTTCACTTATATTGGATATTCCTCCTAAATTTTCAACAATATCTTTTGCTAATGATTCCATATTTATAATCTCCTCGTCTAGTTAATTTGATTTTCAATAGAAACAAAGATTAAAATTCAATATCCAAAACTTTTCACTTTACATACATATAATATCTCATCAACATTTTTTTTACAAGCTTTTTTTAAATTTAGAACATAATAAAAGGCGATGTGCATTATGATAGTACATCGCCTTTTGTTAATTAATATTATTTAACTAAGAATTCATTTCTATTTTTATACGCATCTTTTATTGCATCGATTATATCTCCATGCGGATCTTTTATGCTCATAGTGGCTCCAGCAGTAAGATCTGTCAACATGTTTTTATCCTCTTGAGAAAGAGTTTCATATTTAGCTTTGTCTTTCTCATTTCTAGAATTCACCTTAAGAGGTCTTCCATTTACATCTGAAAAAGTTCTTAGGAAAATATTCTCTATCTCTGTTACAGTTTTTCCTATAAAGAATTTGTTGAAATTAGCCATCTGTTTATGCCAATCATTTTTTTCAGACATTCCATAGTTATCGCCTCTTTCACGCTTTGTTTTCCAATTATCTACTTCATTCTTTATATTTTCTAAACTATTATCCGAAATCCCTGTAACCTCCCCATTATTATGATTTGTCACATTGATTCCCTGTGTTCCAGGCCAACCTGAAAAATGAGGCATTGTTTCTCCATCATAGTTCGGAGTACTGATTTCAAGAGCATCCACTGAAACATCTACAATTTTTCCCTGTTCATCAAAAACAACTGCAGCAGTGGTATAATTTATACTATATACCTGTTCTCCTTTACTGTCTTTTCCGGGACCGACTCTAAACATACTATTTTTCCCTAATCCTTGATACAGTTTTGTATCTGTACTCGCACATCCTGTTGCAAGAGTTGTTAAAATTAACATGATACCTAACTTTTTAATATCCATATCCCCTCCATAAAGCTATTTGTTAAAGTTTATAAAATGTCATATAAGTTCTATATGTTTCATATATATCAAATTTTGATGCCAACTCAAAAGGTGCATGCATTGATAATAAAGCTGGTCCTGCATCTATAGTAAGTATCCCTTTTTGCGCTAAGAGAGAAGCCACAGTACCTCCTCCTCCTTCATCAACTTTTCCTAACATTCCTGTTTGCCATTTTATTCCAGCATTATTTAACATATTTCTGATTTCAGCAACATATTCTGCATCAGCGTCATTAGTTCCTGATTTCCCTCTAGCTCCTGTATATTTAGTTACTACTATTCCATAATTTAACTGCGCTGCATTTTGCATCTCATGAACATTTTTAAATATAGGATCCACCGCTGCATTTACATCCGAAGATAGAGATTTTGAGTTCCATAATGTTTTCCTTAAAAGAAGTTCGTTGTATTCTCCAAGACATTTATATATCATATCTGAAGTAAAATATTCCAAGTACTGAGATTGTAACCCAGTTGATCCGTTACTCCCAGTTTCTTCTTTGTCAGCCAAGAAACATACTGCTGTTTTTAAAGGAATTTCTTCTAAATCGAAAATTGCCTTTATTGAAGTATAACCGCAAATTCTGTCATCCTGTCCATAGGCTCCGACAAGACTTCTATCTAAACCTACATCCTTTGCCTTTCCAGTTGGAACAAGTTGTAATTCTGCCGAGATAAAATCTTCTTCAACTATTCCATATCTATCATTCAGTTCTTTAAGAACGGTATATTTTACAAGATTTTTTATTTCTTTATCCTCAATAACAGTAGGTATCGTTCCAACTATTATTTGAAGTTCCTCTCCCGTAAGTACCTCTCCTGCCTTTCTCTCTGCTTGAGACTTCCCCCAAAGATGAGGTAAAAGATCTGGAATTGTAAACACTGGATCTTCTTCTTTTTCTCCGATTACAATCTCAACTTTTCTTCCATCTGCACATATAACAACTCCATGCATAGCTAAAGGAAGTGCTGCCCATTGGTATTTTTTTATTCCCCCATAATAATGGGTTTTCATATACGATAATTCTAGATCTTCATATAATGGATTTTGCTTAAGGTCTAATCTCGGAGAGTCCACATGAGACACAACATAATTTATTCCATTTGTAATCGGATTTTTCCCAATTACTGCAAGAACCAAATTTTTACCTCTGTTGATGTAATAAACTTTATCTCCAGTCTTGAGATTTTCTAGTTTCTCTGCATTCTTATACCCATGTTTTTCAGCAAGTTTAACTCCCTCAGTTATAAACTCTCTCTCGGTTTTTCCAATATCTAAAAAGGCTTTATAGCCTTCTGAAAATTTAAAGATATCATTTTTTTTAGATTCATTTACGGATTTCCATCCATTTTCTTTTTTGTAAAACATCCCAACCCCCTGTATTTTTAAATTTTAAGTCTATTAGTTTTTACCTCACAAACCTAAATAAATCAAGGGTTATTTCTCCAATCTTTTATTTAATTCAGCCGCAAGTTCTTCATGTCCTGGTTTTCCAAGAAGTGCAAACATATTTTTTTTATATGCTTCAACACCAGGTTGGTCAAATGGATTTATTCCCATAAGGTACCCACTTACTCCGCAAGCTTTTTCAAAGAAATAGAACAGGTAACCTAAGTTATATTCATCTGCTTTAGGAATAGTTATTTCAAGATTCGGAACTCCTCCATCTATATGAGCAAGAGTCGTCCCATCACAAGCTTTTTTGTTTACAAAATCAAAACTTTTTCCAACAAGATAGTTTAATCCGTCTAAATCATTTTCTTCAGTTTCTATTATAATATCAGTATCTGGAGTTTCGATATTTATTACAGTTTCAAACATTATACGTTTTCCCTCTTGAATGTATTGTCCCATAGAGTGAAGATCCGTACTGAAGTCCACAGAAGATGGGTATATTCCTTTTCCGTCTTTACCTTCTGATTCTCCAAAAAGTTGTTTCCACCACTCAGCTACAAAGTGCAGTCTTGGTTCATAGTTCACAAGAAGCTCAATATCTTTTCCTTTTCTATGAAGAACATTTCTTGCTGCAACATACTTGTAGCAGTCATTGTTCTCAAAATCTGCCATAAAGTCCTGAGAAGCTTCTCTAGCACCTTTCATAAGTTCATCTATGTTTGCACCTGATACAGCTATTGGAAGGAGACCTACGGGAGTCAGAACAGAGAATCTTCCTCCTACATCATCCGAAATTACAAACGTTTCATACCCTTCTTCATCTGCAAGTTTTTTAAGTGCTCCTTTCTTCGCATCTGTTGTGGCATATATTCTATTCTTAGCTTCTTCTTTTCCATATTTTTTTTCAATCTCTTTTTTTAAAATTCTAAAAGCTAGTGCTGGTTCAGTAGTTGTTCCTGATTTTGAAATTACATTTATGCTATAGTCTTTTCCTTCAAGAAGTTCTAAAAGATGCGTTAGGTAAGTTCCTGATATGTTCTGTCCTACAAAATAAATTTCTGGAGCATTGCGTTTTTCCTTGGAAAGATTATTATAGAAGGTATGAGAAAGAAACTCTATTGCAGCTCTTGCTCCAAGATACGACCCTCCTATTCCTACTACAAGAAGAATATCTGAATTGCTCTTAATTTTTTCTGCTGCCTTTTTTATTTTTTCAAATTCAGCTTTATCATAATCTGTAGGAAGATTTGCCCATCCTAAAAAATCATTTCCGGCTCCTTTTTTTCCATGTAAAGTTTCTGCAGCAAGATTTATTGGATCTTTCAGATAATTTATCTCATGCTCTCCAAAAAATTTAAGACTGTTTTTGTAATCGAATTTTAATTTTTTCATATTCAACTCCCATTTTATATATTAAATATTTTTCCATAATATTAAGTTATTAAAAAATCATTCCAATTTTTTTATTCTTTCTTCCAAAGATTTTATTGTTTTTTGATTTTCTTCAATAGCATTTTTAAGCAATTCTATTGTTTCATTAATATTTTCTAATTTGGTATTAAATGTAGATGTATCATATCCTATTTTAGTCAGTTCTGTTGAAAATTCTGCTACAAGAGACTCTAAGGTTTCTAAATCCCTTCTATTCGCCTTTTCTAATTCTAGTTTATTCAAAACTCTAGAGAGATAAAAAGCAAAGTCATACCTCTTTAAATTTCCTTCTCCACGAAAAAGATAGCTATCTTCCTGCATAATCCCTTTTGTTACAAGAGTATCTACAGAAGTATATGCCCAATGATCTTTAGGGATATCTTCGTAATTTATGATAGAATATGTTAAGTTATATGATGATAACAGTATTAAGAAAATTTTTTTCATTCTTTAGTACCTCTTTTTTTAGAAATTTTACTTAATGTTTTAATTATACCTTCAATGACTATATATTTTCAATAATATTTTATTTTTATTGAAAAAAAGGATAAAAATAGTTCACCTTATGATGAATTTCAATGTATAATATAAAATATAATTTATAATTAAGGAGTTCTTATGCGAAATATAAAATTTACCTATATGTATGATGGTACCGATTTTCTAGGGTTTCAGAGACAGACTAAAGGCAGAACTGTACAGGGGGTTCTTGAGGACTCTCTATACAAAATAACGAAAGAAAAAATAAATCTTATATCTTCAGGAAGAACAGATAGGGGTGTTCACGCTCATATGCAGGTCTCTAATTTTTTAACCAAATCTCCTATTCCAGTAATTAAACTCATCAAAGCAATGAACAATATGTTGCCTCAAGATATATCTATTCAAAGTTGCGAAGAAGTTGATATTGATTTTAACGCTCGATATAATGCTAAAGAGAGAGTTTACAGGTATTATCTTACAACTTTTCGTTCTCCTTTCGAAAATAGATTTTCAACATATTTGGAAGAAGAAATTGACCTTTCGAAATTCATTTCCATCCTAGAGGTTTTAATAGGACGACACGATTTTAGAAATTTTAGATTGGCTGATTGTGCTAGTAAAAATCAAGTTAGAAATATCTATTCCATCTATGGTGAATTTACTGATTCTAAAAATTTCTTTATAGAAATAAGAGGAAATGGCTTTCTTAAGTCTCAAATTCGAATTATAATAGGTACTGCTCTTGAGATATATTATGGGAAAAAACCTGAAAATTATTTCGAAATTCTTCTTACAGATTTTACAAAATTTTTCCCTAAAATTGTTGCTCCTCCAAATGGACTTACACTTTTTTCAATAAAATATTAAAAAATTATTCAACAAGAATTTAATTTTACAATTTTAAAAACAAAAAAAAGAGGAGCAGAGCTCCTCTTTTCATATAACTTGGCAAATTCCTATTCTCCCGGGCAGCTTCCCACCAAGTACCTTCAGCGTTTACGGGCTTAACTTCTGGGTTCGAAATGTGACCAGGTGTACCCCCGTAGCTATTTTCACCAAGTGAAT
>JBOFEZ010000079.1:0-1438 GCA_051648365.1 Fusobacteriaceae bacterium | reverse complement strand
GAATGTAAGGGAATAGGTAAAAAAATGGAAGTAGATGAGAACAGACTTATATTGGATGAAAATATTTCAATAAAGGAGGGAGCTCTATATATCCCAGGTGCCTCGGCTCTAAAGGGATATTCTTGGACAATATTTACGTCTATGTGTAAAAATTTTCATATAAGTTTGGAAAAACCTTTTAAAGAACTTACCTCTCAAGAAAAGGAATATATATTTAAAGGTACAGGAACAGAAAAATTTAAAGTGGATTACGATGGACCGGATTATAGCTTTCATGGTTTTAAAGAATTCGAAGGAATTATAAATAACTTGGAAAGACGTTATCGTGAAAGTTTTTCTGAAGCCATGAGAGATGAGATAGAATCCAAGTATATGGTAGAAACTCTCTGTAAAGTTTGTAAAGGTAAGAGGCTGAAACCCGAGGTCTTAGCAGTTACAGTGTGCGGAAAAAATATCATGGAGATATGTGATCTAAGTATAAAAAAATCTCTAGAATTTTTTATGGAGTTGAAGCTGACTCCTAATCAAGCTAAAATAGCGGCAGAAATATTGAAGGAGATACGTGAACGTCTGAACTTCATGATAAATGTTGGCTTGGATTATCTCACGTTGTCCAGAGAAACTAAAACTCTTTCGGGAGGAGAATCCCAGAGAATAAGACTGGCAACCCAGATAGGATCTGGACTTACAGGTGTTCTATATGTTCTGGATGAACCTAGCATAGGACTCCACCAGAGAGATAATGACAAACTTCTTCAGACTCTAAATAGGTTGAAGTCCCTGGGAAATACCCTTATAGTAGTTGAGCATGATGAGGATACTATGCTTCAGGCTGATTATATTTTGGATATAGGACCGGGAGCAGGAATTGGAGGAGGAGAGGTAGTATTTGCAGGAACTCCTAATGAAATGCTGAAAAGTCCCAATTCTGTAACGGGAAAATTCCTCAAGGGAGAGCTAGGAATTTCTATTCCTAAGTTGCGAAGGGAAAAAACTGGAGATATAGTATTAAAAGGAGCCAAAGGAAATAACCTTAAAAATGTGGAGGTTGCCATACCTAAAGGAGTTATGACAGTGGTAACAGGAGTAAGTGGAAGTGGAAAATCCACACTTATAAATCAGACTCTTTTTCCTGCACTTTTTAATAAATTAAACGGTGGAAAACTTTATCCGTTAGAATATTCTACCCTAGAGGGAATTGAAGATTTAGACAAGGTAATAGATATAGATCAATCTCCGATTGGAAGAACTCCTAGGTCCAATCCTGCAACATACACAAAGATATTTGATGATATACGGGCTCTTTTTGCAGAAACAAAAGATGCCAAGATAAGAGGTTATGACAAGGGTAGATTTTCTTTTAACGTAAAAGGGGGAAGATGTGAAGCTTGTCAGGGAGCAGGAATTATCAAGATAGAGATGAATTTTCTTCCTGATG
>JBOFEZ010000078.1:0-50134 GCA_051648365.1 Fusobacteriaceae bacterium | reverse complement strand
ACGTCACTGTCTCAATGACGTCTCATTACTGAGAATTTTCTGAACTAATTTAGTTCAAAGATTTATTAGATTACTTCTCTATTCTGTTGTTAATGTCCTTTTCGTTTCGTTCACGCTTTTCGTCGTGGACAAATATAATGATACTATAAGAAACATAAAAAGTCAACGGTTTTTTTATTATTTTTTGTTATTTTATTTTCGAAATCTTTTTTCCTTACAGTATCACCTCTTTTTTTGCACATAAAAACTCTCTGTTTCCAGTGTTTTATTTCATTTTTTCAAGGTATGAACTATTTCTGTAAATTTCTCTAAGTTTAAAATATTTCACCATTGAATACAGTGCACTGGTTACAGCTATAAGAAATCCCTCTATTCCATCTAAGAATCCTAGTCTGAATATATACATTCTTAAAAACTTATACAAAGGATTAAAAACTATCTGAAACAGATTAGTTTTTTTTCCTTTTTTATAATAATCCAAGGCCCCTTCTGTTGTATATCTGTTGAATTTGGCAAAATAATCCTCCAAAGTCAAATACGAATGATGAAGAAGACTTTCGTTTATCTTTATCAGAGGAGCCGAAGTCTGAAAATTTTCATGCACAGTATTATCATTGAATCTTCCCATTTCTTTTTTAAAAAGTCTAACAGCATAAGATTTTCCCCATCCACCATGTTTTAATACTTTTCCAAAACACACTGAAATTCGATTTATCTCATACACATTTCTGTCTTCTGAGTTTTTGATTATCTTTTTTATCTTTTCATACAATTCATCTGTGAGCTCTTCATCCGCATCTATGCAAAGAATCCATTCATTAGTGCTGCTTTCTATTGCAAAATTTCTCTGTTTTCCATAACCTAGCCATTTTTGAGTTATAAATTTAGCTTTATGTTTTTTAGCAATTTGCTCTGTTCCATCTGTCGAACCACTATCAACGATTACGATTTCATCCGCCAAATCTCTCAATGATATGAGAGTTCTATCTAAATTATTTTCCTCATTGAAAGTCATCATTGCCACTGATAAACCCATCCTTCGCTCTCCTTTCCTCTATTAATTTTTAATTTTTACCACTGAATAGGTGATAACCCATTCTCTGCCAAATATTCATTAGTTTTCTTAAAGTGTCCGCAC
This sequence comes from Fusobacteriaceae bacterium, assembly GCA_051648365.1. Classification (GTDB taxonomy): domain Bacteria; phylum Fusobacteriota; class Fusobacteriia; order Fusobacteriales; family Fusobacteriaceae; genus JAGNZR01. The sequence goes on along the minus strand of JBOFEZ010000078.1, from coordinate 48,996 downwards.
CCGAAAAAACCCCTATTTGCAGAAAGTGGACTAGGATGAACACTTTCTAATATAAGATGATTAGGATTACTTGTTAGAGCTTTTTTACTTCTTGCTGAATTCCCCCAAAGAATAAAAACCACCGGTTCTTTTTTCTCTCCTATCTTTCTTATTACCTCATCAGTAAATTTCTCCCATCCTTTTTTTGAATGGGAATTAGGTTGTCCCTCCTCCACTGTGAGCACAGCATTGAGAAGGAAAACTCCCTGTTTTACCCACTTAATAAGATTTCCAGATTTAGGAATCTCGTATTCTGGATACTCCAACTTTAATTCTTTAAACATATTTCTCAAAGAAGGTGGATGAGGAATCCCATCATTCACAGAAAATGCTATTCCATTTCCTTGATTTTCTCCATGATAGGGATCCTGTCCTAAAATTACTACCTTAATATCTTGGAATTTTATATTTTTAAAAAGATTAAAAACCTCCTCTTTGGGAGGATAAATTTTTTTATCACTATACTCTTTTTCTAAAAATTTTTCCAACTCAATAAAATATGGTGCTTGAAATTCATCTTTTAACATCTCTTTCCATCGGTCTTCCATGCTTTACCTCTTAATTTTTTCCGTCTTTTGTACAATTTGGGAAAAGTCCTGTCATTCCACATGCCGAACATGAAATTCTGCACTCTGGTGTTAGGGCTGCTTCTTCAGATTTTTTTAATTCTCTCTCTAAAAATTCCTTGTTTACTCCTATTTTTACAATATCCCAAGGAAGCTCTTTTTCAATGTCTCTAGTTCCTAAATAATAACTACCATCCATACTTAATTCTTGCATAGCCTCTTCCCAGATTGTATAGTTATCTCTATAGTCATCGAGTTTAGCTCCTTTTTTCCAAGCTAACTCTATTAAGTCTCCTGTTTTTTCATCTCCACGGGAAACCAATCCCTCCAAATAAGATTTTTTCATAGAGTGAATCTTGATTGTACATCCCTTCATTCCCTTGAACAGATCACGAAGAAGTGCATGTTTATGTCTCATTTCTTCAAAATCCATCTGCTTATGCCACTGAAACGGGGTATGTGGTTTAGGTACAAAATTGGATATACTTACAGTGATATTTATTCCTCTGCTTATTTTCCTGCACATGGTTGTAATTTTTTGTGCCAATTCATGGATGTCAGCCACATCCTCATCGGTTTCAAAAGGAAGCCCTATCATGAAGTAAAATTTAAGACTCTTCCATCCAGCTTCTATTGCTCCCTGGGCAGTTTCCATTATCTCCTCTTCACTTACACCTTTATTTATTATGTCTCTCATTCTCTGTGATCCCGCCTCTGGAGCAAAAGTAAATCCAGTACGCTTTCCACCACTTATTTCCACAGCAGTTTTTACAGAATCCATATTCATTCTTAAAGATGGAAGAGAAACTGACAGATTTTTATATTTAGTATTGCTTTTCAATTTATTTATAAGCTCATTTATCTGTGAATAGTCACTACTACTTAGAGATGACAATGAAACTTCCGAATATCCAGTTCCTTCTATCATTTTTTCAATAAGTTCCAGATTTTTTTCTAAAGATCTTTCTCTCAGAGGTCTGTAAACAATACCAGCCTGACAGAATCTGCAACCTCTTGTACATCCCCTCTGAATCTCTACTGAAGCTCTATCGTGAACTATCTCCATAAACGGAACTAGCTGATTTTCATAGTAAGCTGTTTCATTAAAGTTTTTTACTATGGCTCTTTGGATTCTTTTTTTTCCTTTATGGATAGACGGAATATAGATTCCATCCAAATCTTGAAGCTTAGCTAACTTCTCTTTTCTAGAAAGTTCTTTGTTTTCCATGATGATTTTGGCCATAGCAGGCATTACATCCTCTCCGTCTCCAATAACTATAAAATCAAAGAATTTTTCAACTGGTACAGGATTCATCATACATGTTCCTCCACCCATAATGAGAGGATGGCTTTCACTTCTTTCTTCAGCTCTTATTGGGATTCCTGCAAGATCAAGAGTATTCAATACATTTGGATAGCTCATCTCGTAAGATAGGGAGAATGCAACCACATCAAAATCCTTTAATTCTCTTTTACTCTCAACTGAAAAGGCAGGTATTCCTTCTCTTCTCATTATCTCTTCCATATCTGTTCCTGGAGCAAATCCTCTTTCTAAAGAGAATCCATCAACCCTGTTTAAGATGCTATAAAGTATTCTGAAACCAAGATTGGACATTCCAACCTCATATATATCTGGAAACACTAAACACATATTGGCAATAAAATCCTCCTTGTGTACGCTATTTATTTCGTTTCCTAAATATCTTGCAGGTTTTTCTACCTGAAGCAGGTATTTTTCTATTTCTACTCTCATACTTCTCCTTTATTATCTATCATCCAATTCCTGGAACCTTTTCATAAAAGAATCTACCACCTTATTGTGATGTTCTCTTATTTTTTTGGCTAGAGAAAGGTCTAGCTCCTTTATTTTTTCATAGCCTTTTTCTGTATGAGCTGAAGCCTTGTGGTCTCTCCATAAAACTTTTTTTATCCTTCTCCAAAGACTGAGGTTTTCTTTACCACAGTCATGAAGAAGTGACAGCCTAATATATAAATTATGGTTTCCAGTTTTTTTTAAAATATCATCTTTTTCTACAAATTTCATAAGACGATAACTGTGAATTTTATCATACCTCTCCATATTATGGAAAATCTCCAATTCTCTTTCTTCAAGATATTTTTCTATCTCAGGGTTCCACTTCTCATCATATTTTCCAAAAAGATAGATTATTACCTGATTTAATCTTCCTTTTATCATACCTCTCTCACTATTGTATTTCCATGAAGCTTTTTAAATTTATTTATATTATTTCCATTTTTTCCTATAAATTCACTTTTCTTCTCTTTTTTCAGATAAACAATATTTATATCCCCTAGCATCTCCCATCCGAGAATATCTGGATAATAATCTATCCAATTTTTTTTATTTTTGTCTATATACATATCTTCTAAATCTTTTTTCACACAGATTTTATCCAATTTGAGATATTTTCCTGGGAGTGGTTCCATCGAATCTGTGAGCAGATATGATGACATTATCCTTACCTGCTTAGGCATAAAAGAATCCCCTCTAAAATAGAGTTTTCCATCTATATATCTTACCTCTACAGTTCTCATATGTTCTTTCAGTTCTTTCCCCTTACGGTCTGTAAAAATACTCACATCATAGGTCCCAGAATATTTTCTGCATCTTTCTTCTATCTCCTCCAGAGAGAGACTTATTCTCTTTTTAGGATAAGAGTATATATATTCTCTTCCCTCTACCATATCTGGAAAAGCCAGGTTAGGAAGAGTTTTAACTATTTTTTTTATCTTAACATATGGAGATAGCTTATTGAATTCTTTCTTCAATTCATCTAAATCTCCAAAATATCTGCTACTGAGATATAAGATATTTTCATCTGCACTTACCTTGGCATCTGTTCTCCCACCCTGCTGTATTCCTTTAGCCCATGTAAATTCTAGTTCATTCATTATTCTAGAAAACTCACCTTTAACTGTGCTTTTTCCTTTTAATTCATCAAAAGCATGAAACTTCATACCATTATAGGCAATGAAAAAAATAAAACCCAGTTTATCACTTTTTTCAAGAGCTCTGAAATTAATCGTCATTTTTCTCCTCATTCTCTCTGATTCTTACTACGTGGTGCTTTCTACATCTAGCTTCATAAGATTCACTAGCCCCTACCATTATAATCGGGTCATCATAAAAAGCTGGCTCTCCATTAACCAGTCTTTGAGTTTTCGAGGCTGGACTTCCACACACCATACATATAGCATTAAATTTGTCTACAAACTCTGCCTTTGCGAGAAGCTCGTCCATCGGTTTAAAAGGTTCTCCACGGAAATCTTGATCCAAACCTGCTACTATAACTCTTTTTCCCTCATTAGCCATAGCTTCACAGAATTCTACAACTTCATGTCCGAAAAACTGTACCTCATCCACTCCTATGACTTCTACGTCTGGATACTCTTCCTTTACTATTCTATACATCTCCTCTACAGAATCTGCAGGAATAGCTTCTATAAAATTTTGGCTGTGAGAAGCCAATTTTACCTCATCATATCTCTTGTCTGAGGAATGTTTAAATACTACAAGACTTTGTTTTCCGTATCTTACTCTCCTAAGTCTTTTGATAAGTTCCTCACTCTTTCCTGAAAACATGCTCCCTGTTACAACCTCAATCCATCCCATATGTTCGTTATAAAATAAACGCATCTCTACACCCCTATCTCTACTGATTTAAAAAATTATCTTTTAACATTATACCATATTATCAAAAAAGATATAGAGGCAATGAATTACACTGCCTCTATATCTTTTTATAAATTTTTAGTTCCAACTTCTTCCTACAATAGCCCCATTTCTATAGGTTCTTGTTTCTGTTAGTTGCCCTTTTTCATTATACATTCTCCAAACTCCATGTCTAGCATGGTTTATATATTCGCCCTCTTCATGAACATTTCCTTTGTCAAAGAAAGATTTCCAGCTTCCATTTCCGTTTTTAAAAATATCTTTATAGATTTTTTTTCCATCTTGATTGTACCACTCAATTCCAGTTATCCTATTATTCTTATAGTAAACAATTGACCTTACTTTTGCATTAGGATAATAAGTTATCTGTTCTCCATTTATTTTTCCATCTACATGGGTTTCTATCATCATAATATTACCCTGAGAATCATACCATGTTTTATCTCCTGAAAGTTTTCCTTTTTCATAGGGTTCTGTATATTCTACATAATCTCCCAATCTCAATACCAAAGTTCCAGTAAAAGGAGTTGAATCTCCTTTTATATACATTTTTTTATCTTTTCTGAGATCTCTATCTAGATAGTCAGCTTCCCTCATTTTTGCCTGAATTCTTTCAACATTTACATCTTTTTTTAGAGTATTGGAAAAACTCATGTTAGCAAAAATAGAAAACATAAGAATAATTAACAATTTTACAGAAAGTATTTTCTTCATTAAATGCCCCTTTAAATCTCTTTTTTAATATTTATACTTTCTGTATTATAACCCTTTTTCATAATAAAATCAAAAGTTTTCTTCATTTCTACTTTTAAGCCTTGGGAGTTATCTCCATCTCTATAGCATGGAATTTACATTTCTCATAGCACAACTGACATCCTATACATTTATCTGGATCTATAACATGTTTTTCTTTTACAACTCCTGTTATAGCTGTCACTGGGCATACTCTTGTACAGGCTGTGCATCCTATACATTTTGCAGAAATAATCTTTGCTTTTTTTACTTCAGTTGTCTCATCATTTATTGCATTGGTAGGACATTTCACCCCACATAATCCACATTGGATACATTTTTCTACATCTATTTTTGCAAGATTATTAGAAACAGTTATGGCTTCTACAGGGCACACTCTAGCACAGATTCCGCAACCTATACAAGCTACAGAACAATTCTTTTTAGCATCAGGTCCCTTTTCTCTAGATGAACATCTCACATTTACTCTCTTATCCTGAGGAAGCATAGCTATCACGGATTTCGGGCAAGTTTTCACACATTTTCCACACGAAATACACTTCTCTTCACTTATCTCAACTATACCTCTTTCGTGATTTATAAAAATAGCGTCTGCTGGACATACTCTTGCGCAATCTCCATTTCCTATACATGAGAAACTACAGCTTTTGTCTCCACCACTGTAAAGAGCCATGGAAGCACAGCTTTTAAGAGCTCCACTATAATTATATTTCTCTTTAATTTTAGTGTGTTCTCCCTGACATAACAATTTAGCCACTATCTTTCTTTCAGAAACCTCAAGTGAAATTCCCATAACATCACTTATATTTTTAACAACAGTTCCACCACCTGGAGCACACGCATCAATAGATGCTCCGCTATTAACTATTGCATCGGCATAACCTGCACATCCTGGAAATCCACAAGCTCCACAGTTTATTCCGGGAAGAACTCCCATTATTTTTTCAACTCTTGGATCTACCTCAACTTCAAATTTTTTAGAGGCAAATGCAAGAAACAGTCCCATAGCTAAACCTGTTACTCCCAATATCAGAGCAGGTATCATTATATTTTCCATCTCATCCCCCTATATTTTCATTCCGCTGAATCCCATAAAGGCCATTGCTAGAAGTCCGGCACATATAAATGCTATCGGCACTCCCTTAAAAGGCTTTGGAATCTCAGCAAATTCTAATCTTTCTCTTATTCCTGCCAGCATAACTAGTGCCAAAGTAAATCCTATGGCAACAAAAAATCCTGTGAGAATAGTCTCTATAAAATTGAGTTTCTGCTGAATATTAAGAAGTGCAACTCCCAGTACAGCGCAGTTAGTTGTTATAAGAGGAAGGAAAACTCCCAAAGCCTTATACAGTCCTGGAGATGTTTTTTGAATTGCCATCTCAACAAACTGAACTAATGAAGCTATTATAAGTATAAAAGCTATCGTTTGAAGATACTGAAGATCAAAAGGTGTCAGAACATAATGATATATTACCCATGTCACTCCTGAAGCCAGTGTGATAACAAATGTTACCGCCATTCCCATACCTATAGATGAATCTACTTTCTTTGAAACTCCCATAAAAGGGCATATTCCAAGGAATTTTGCAAAAATAAAGTTATTTATAAATATTGACCCTATTATTATGGTCAGCAGTTTTCCAAAATCCATTTTATCTATCCCCTCCTGCTAACTCTCTCTCTTTCTTCATTTTCAGAAAGTTCTGAACAGCTATTATAAATCCTATCGTTATAAATGCTCCTGGAGCCAGTACAAATATAAGGGCAGGAGTATACGTAGCAGGAGTTACTGCTACATTGAAAAGAGTTCCGTTTCCTAAGATTTCACGAATTGATCCTAATATAGTCAGAGCCAGTGTAAATCCAAGTCCCGATCCTATTCCATCTAAAAGAGAAGAGAAAACATCGTTTTTAGATGCAAAACTCTCTGCTCTTCCAAGAACTATACAGTTAACAACTATCAGAGGAATAAAAAGTCCAAGTACAGCATAAACTGCAGGCACGTAGGCCTTCATCAGCATCTCTACTATTGTAACCAGAGAAGCTATTATCATTATAAAAGCCGGTATCCTTACCTTGTCAGGTATAACTTTTTTAAGAGCTGAAATAAAAAGGTTTGAAAAAACTAAAACTGCAGTAGTAGCAAGTCCCATTGCCATTCCATTTATAGCTGATGTCGTTGTTCCAAGAGTCGGACAAAGACCTAGAAGAAGCACAAAAACAGGATTTTCTTTTACCAATCCTCTAGTTAAAATCTCTTTATAGTTTTTAGCCACTATTTCTTCACCTCGCTCTCATATGTTTTTAAAACTTTTATAATTCCTGTATATACAGCCTCTGGAGATATTGTTGCTCCTGCGAAGGCATCTACACTTTTGTCAAAATTATAATCTCCATTCCGCCCTTTCCAAAGATTTTTCCAATCTTGATTGGTTATTTTTGACCCCAGTCCAGGAGTTTCTTGAGTTCCTATTATATCCAGTCCTGTAATTTCACCTGCTTGTGTGAATCCCAGCACAAATTCAATAGGTCCTGCATATCCATTTTCAGCTGAGGTTACCACATAACCCTTCAGTTCTCCATCCTTATATCCAGGAATAAATTTTATTTCCGAAGTTTCTACGACTTCTTCTTCTCTAAAATCGTCAGCTATTGGAAGAACTATCATTCTAGCTGCTGTAACAACTTTTTTTGCATTTTCTTCAATAACTTTGCTTGTAAATCCATTTACTACAGAAAGGATTAAAGCGGAGAGGAAAGCTATACTGAATAATACTCCACCATAGTGTATAAAACGATTTTTTTCCATGTTAAGCTTTCACCGCCCCGAATTTTTTTGGTATAGAGTATCTATTTATAAGAGGAACAAATCCATTCATTATTAGGATAGCATATGCTGTACCCTCTGGATATCCCCCTTTCATTCTAATAAGAGCTATAAGAGTTCCCAGCATCAAGGCAAATATTATTCTTCCCTTTGATGTAATTGGAGAAGTCACCATATCTGTAGCCATAAAAAATGCTCCGAGGAAAAGCCCTCCCGATATAATCTGCATCAACGGGTTTCCTCCCATAAGATAAGTGAGAATAAAAACTGTTCCTATCGTAATTGTTGGTACTTTCCAGTCTATCTGCTTTCTTATAATAAGGTAAATCCCACCTATAAGAAGAGCTAAAGCTGAGGTTTCTCCTAAAGATCCTCCCATAGAACCTACAAAAGCTTGAACATATGGATTTCCTCCTTCAATAAGAGAATTAGTCAGAGGTATTCCTCTTTTCATAGCATCTAGTACAGTTGCTCCTGCTTTTCCATCATATGAGAAAGTTGTAATTGCTACTGGCCACGAAGCTTGAATAAATGCTCTTCCAACCAGAGCAGGATTGAATATATTGTGCCCTAGCCCTCCGAATACGATTTTTCCAAGAATTATAGATACAAAAGCTCCTACCACAAGGTATACAAGACTCATCTGAGCCGGGACTACAAAAGCCAGAAAAATTCCTGTAAGAATTGCACTTCCATCAAAAACTGTCGCTTCTCTTCCCATCATTCTTGTTCCTATATATTCAGCAATCATACATGCTGCTACCGATACAGATGTTACTACAAAAGCTCTAATTCCAAAGACATAGAATGCCGTTAAAAATGCTGGTATTAAGGCTATTATTACATCATACATAACTGTTTCCACTGTTTCTGAAGTTCTTATATGGGGAGATGGCCCCATTTTAAATAGTTTTAACACTTTCCATCCTCCAATTAATAATTTTTATCTGTTCATTATTTTTCTTAAACTTGCTTTTCCTAACTTTATACACTCTGTAAGAGGTCTGTTCGCCGGACATATATAAGAACAGCATCCACACTCTATACAATCCATAACATTACTGTCCCTCATCTCTTCCCACATACCGGAAGCTCCCAGTCTTACATAAAGAGCTGGAACCAAACTCATAGGACATACATCTACACATTTTCCACAAGCTATACATGGTCTCGGTTTATATGGGTTAGTCTCTGCTGTAGTAAGTGCCAGAACACCCGAAGTTCCCTTGATTACAGGAACATCAAGTGTATACTGTGCCATACCCATCATAGGCCCACCAACAACAAGTTTATCTATAATCGTTCTGTCTGTTTCACAGTAATCTAAAAGATTAGAAATCTGAGTTCCAATAGGCACTAGAAGATTTTTTGGGTTTTTTACAGCCAATCCCGAAACTGTGACTATCTTTTCAATTACAGGTTTTCCATGGACAACTGCATCATAGATAGCTGCTGCTGTTCCTGTATTCTGTACCACGACCCCTACATTTAAAGGAAGTTTTCCAGAGGGAACTTCTCTGTTAAGGATAGCTTTTATAAGCTGTTTCTCTCCTCCTTGAGGGTACATAGTTTTAAGAGGAGCAATTTCTATTCCGGTATCTCCTAAATGCTTTTTCAAAATTTCAATAGATTCGGGTTTGTTGTCCTCTATTCCTATTATGGCCCTCTTAACACCTAATATATACTTCAAAATTTCGATACCTTTTATAATTTTTTCAGGGTGTTCTAGCATCATTCTATTGTCCGAGTTGAGATAAGGTTCACACTCAGCTCCATTCAGAAGAAGAGTATCTATCTCTGCTCCAGTAGGAGGATTCAGTTTTATATGAGTAGGAAAACTAGCTCCTCCTAATCCTACTACTCCACATTCTCTTATCTGTTTCAACAGTTCTTCTTTACTTGCCTTTTCATGGTTCTGAATAGCAACCAATTCACACCAAGTCTCCTCACCGTCAGGTTCTAGAAAAATAGTTTTTACCCTTCCCATAAGGGTAAAGTCATGAAGGTCTATCTTTTTTACCGTTCCACTTGTGGATGCATGAACAGGGGCTGTCATAAATCCTTCAGAATCAGCTATTTTTTGACCCTTAAGTACCTTGTCTCCAATTTTTACTAATGGCTCCAAAGGAGAGCCGATATGTTGAAGAAGGGGAATATAAAGCATTTTAGGCATAGAAATTTTCTCTGTTGCCATATTTTCTGTTCTTTTTTTGTTATCGTCGGGATGAACTCCTCCCTTAAAACCAAAAAATCTCATTTCGCACCTCTATTTTTTTATTTATTTTGATTTATACTGGATAATTTTATCATATTTAGATAGCCTTAACAAGAATTTTAAAAATAATTTGTATATTTTTTTACAAAAAAAAGTTAATTTTGAATCATTTTAGATTAAAATTATACAAATTGAATTTCCATTCATTCATTATATATACCTTTTTCTATTTTTTTATAAATTTTTTTTATTTTTATCTTAAATATTATATACAAAGAAAAAAAATTAGTGTATAATTACTTCGAATTGAAGGTTATAAATTATTTTATATTATTTTAAAAATTTATATTCATTCAAAAAATACTTTAAATTTTTATGGAGGTATCAATGAAAGGTACAGTTAAATGGTTCAACCAAGAGAAAGGATTCGGATTTATCACTGGTGAGGATGGAAAGGACGTTTTCGCTCACTTCTCTCAAATCCAAAAAGAAGGATTCAAAACTCTTAACGAGGGAGAGGCAGTAACTTTTGATGTTTCAGAAGGAGCTAAAGGTCCTCAAGCTACAAACATCAATGTAGCTAAATAATTAGAATATAAAAAGAGCCTGAAATTCAGGCTCTCTTTTTTTATCCTTCTATTTTCTTGTTGTAGATATCTATCTTTTGATATGGAATCTCTATTCCGTTAGCATCAAAAGTTTCTTTTACTTTTCTATTTAGATCAAAATATGCATCCCAATAATTTTCTGTCTTTACCCATACTCTAAAGGCAAAATCTACAGAACTTGCATTGTGTTTAAATACTCCAATTCTGTTTTCAGGTTTCTGAATAATTCTAAGGTCCTCTTTTGATATATCTGATAAAATATCCATAACTTTATTTATCGGAGTATCATAAGAAACTGAGAATACAAGGTCCAGACGTCTCTCTGGATTTTTTGAGAAATTTATTATAGCATTGTTTGCCAGTTGTCCGTTAGGAACTATTATTGTTTTATTATCCGGAGTAATAAGTTCAGTATATAAAATTCTTATTTTTTCTACACTTCCATCTATTCCAGAATTATTAGAGATATAATCCCCTTTATTAAAAGGTCTGAAGAAAAGTATTAATATTCCTCCTGCCAAATTAGAAAGACTTCCTTGAAGAGCAAGACCAATCGCTAAACCAGCTGCTCCCAAAAGAGTTGCTATTGAAGTCGCTTGTATTCCTGCTGTAGAAACAACAATGAAAGTCACAAATATATAGTAAACTGTTTGGATAAGTGAAGATAAAAAACTTTCCAATAAAGGATCCATATTTTTCTTTTTAGCTGCTGCTTTGTAGTGTTTCATAAATATATTCAAAATCTTTTTAGCGAAAAATATTATAAGTGTTATGATAAGTAATCTGATTGTTATTTTTGGTAATACATTTAGGAATTGAGCTTTAAAAACTTCATATATTCCCATTGTTTTCCCTATTTCTTCTACTGCCATATCTATTTCCCTCCAAATTAAACTATTTTCTATTGTATTTTTGCATCAGTCTATCGCTGTCCATACCTTTTATAAAATCTCGAACACATTTAAGAGAAAGTTCGGTTCCTTCAAGTAATCTTTCCTCTTCCTCTTTAGTGAATCTACTCAGAACAAAGTCTACTATATCTCCTCCTACTTGAGATGGGAGTGTTGGTTTTCCTATTCCAAAACGAGCTCTAGGAAAAACTTCTCCCATATGAGCTATTATAGATTTTATTCCATTATGTCCTCCAGAACTTCCCTTAGGACGGAATCTTATTTTTCCTAAGTTAGTATCCATGTCATCATAGATAACAAGTATATCATCTATATCTATCTTATAGAATTTTGCCACTGCTGAGAGTGAATCTCCACTAAGATTCATATAAGTCTGAGGTTTTAGAAATAAAACTTTTTCTCCTTCCAGATTTATCTCAGTAAGAAGTCCCTGAAATTTTTCACGGAAAGTTGGAGCTTTAAATTCACGAACCAATATGTCTATTACATCAAAACCTATATTGTGCCTTGTTCTTTCGTATTTCATACCTGGATTTCCTAGTCCAACTATAAGTTTCATTTTTCCTCCTAAAAAAAGGATGTCAAAGAGCGCTGCTCTCTGACATCCTCTTTCTTAAGCTAAGGCTTATTAACACTCAGCTTCAAATATATATTTAGCTAGTCCTCCAAGAGATGTCTCTCTGTACTCTTCTTTAAGGTCTCTTCCTGTCTCTCCCATTGTTTGGATAACTTGGTCAAAAGATATAGAATGCTTTCCATCTGTGAATAAAGCATAGTTAGCAGAATCAAGTGCTCTTGTTGCTGCTACTGCATTTCTCTCGATACAAGGTATCTGAACATATCCTCCAACTGGGTCACAAGTAAGTCCAAGGTTGTGCTCCATAGCCATCTCAGCTGCATACTCTATCTGATCAAGTGTTCCACCAAGTAGGAAACATGCCATAGCTGCTGCCATTGAACAAGCTGATCCAACCTCTGCTTGACATCCACCCTCTGCTCCAGAGATAGTTGCATTTTCTTTAATAAGATTTCCTATTAATCCAGCAACTGCCATAGCTTTTAGAACCTCTTCCTCTGTAAGGTGATGCTCTTTCTTAAGTGCATAAAGAAGTCCTGGGATTACTCCAGCAGCTCCACATGTTGGTGCAGTAACTACTCTTCCTCCCCCTCCGTTCTCTTCAGATACAGCTAGAGTGTATGCAAATATTCTTCCTGTTAGACCAGTTTGAGTTTCATTATTTCTAGCTTTTCTGTAGAAAGTTTGAGCTCTTCTTGGTAATCTGATTGTTCCTGGTAAAACTCCACTTGTATTGATTCCTCTCTCAACAGAAGCTTCCATAGCTTCCCAAATCTCTTTTAGGAAAGGCCATATAGATTTTCCCTCACAAAGCTCAACATATTGCCAAAGTTCTTTTTTCTCTTTCTCACACCAAGCTTTGATATCATCAAATTTTCTAAGAGTATATATAGTTTTTGAACCTTGTCTTGGCTCATTCTCGTTCATGATAGTTCCTCCACCAACTGAGAAAGCTAACCATGATGCAAGTTCATTTCCAGAAGCATCTAAAGCTATTAGCTTCATTCCGTTTGTATGGTAAGGATGTACATAATTAGGCATCCATACTATCTCTGTGTGCTTCGGTTTGAAAGTCTCTATGATTATGAAATCAGTAAGATGACCCTTTCCTGTAAGAGCAAGTGATCCATAAAGTTCAACTTTATAGCTTGCAGCATTCGGATTTTCCTCTTTAAATTTTCTAGCAGCTCTCTCTGGTCCTATTGTGTGAGAACTTGATGGTCCATTTCCAATTTTAAATAATTCTTTTAACGAATCCATTTTTCCAACTCCTTTGAATTTTTTAATTTTTTTATCTATAAACTTTATGTTTTTAGGCTTGTCTGATCTGACCTTTGAATTTTTTATCTACTAAACTTAAAACTTTATCAACAGTTTCAACAATCTCTTTTTCTTCAAGAGTACCTGTTTTCTTTCTAAGGACAATAGAAACTGCTACTGATTTTTTACCAGTTTCAATATTCTTACCCTTATACACATCAAATATATTTACCTTCTCTATAAAATCAGAAATTTTTCCGATTTGTAAAGCCATATCTCCTACAGCTACTTCATCATCTAAAAGTATAGCCAAGTCCCTTGTAACTTCAGGATATTTCACTATTTTTTCATACTTAATCTTAGTCTTCATATATTTTTCCATTAGATTCAGCTTGAACTCAGCCACATAAGCTCTCTCTTTTTTGATGTCCATTTTCTCTGCGAGATCCGGATGTATCTCTCCAAATGTTCCAAGAATTTCTCTACCTACAACAAGATCTACTGCACGTCCAGAATGGAAGTTTTTATCAGTTGTTCTAACTAGGCTGTATTTATTTATACCCAGATTTTTCATCATCTCTTCCGCATACCCTTTAAGAGTATAGAAATCGTATGATTCAGGTTTTTGATTCCATAGAGTTCTTTCTGGTTTTCCAGCAAGAGCAATGGCTATTCTGTATTCTTCTCTAGCCAGTTCTTCAGCCGGGAAAAATACCTTTGAAACCTCATAGAATTTAAAGTTATCTCCATTTCTATTGAAATTATCTCTGATGTTTGCTAATAGACTATAAACAAGAGTAGGTCTCATTGTTGAAAAATCTTCATTTATAGGATTCAGTATCTCGATACACTTTTCCTCTATTCCCATAATTTCTACAGCTCTTTTACTTATAAAACTATAGTTTATAACTTCTTGAAGACCTATATCTTTAAGCAGAGCTTTGATATTATCTACAATTTCCACAACAGCATCTTTTTTTCCTGGAGCTATGTTTTCCATTGGCATTTTGTCTTCAATATTATCAAATCCATACATTCTGATTACCTCTTCATAGAGGTCTTCTGTTCTAGTTAAATCTTCTCTGTATGATGGAGGGATTACTAAAATACGGTTCTGATCAGTTATTTTGATTTCCATATTAAGATTTGAAAGTATTTTTCCTACCTCATCAAATTCAAGATCTTTACCTATAAATTTATTAAGTCTACCTATATTCAGAGGAATCTCAACTTTGGCTGCAGGAGCTATTTTAGAAGATAGTATCCCTTTTAGAGATTCTCCTCCTGCTACTTCATGAATCAGATGAGTAATTCTGCTAAGAACTGTAGAAAGATTTCCTTTATCCACTCCTCTTTCAAATCTATATGAAGAGTCTGAAGATATTCCAAGAGCTTTAACTGTTCTTCTGATGTTTTTAGGTTCGAAGGCTGCAACTTCTATAAATATATTTTTTGTTTCTTCTGTAACTCCAGAGTCTTTTCCACCCATAATACCAGCAATTGCAAGAGGAGTTCTAGCATCAGCAATAACAAGTTCTCCGTTAAGTTCTCTTTCTTCTCCATCTAAAGTCAGAAGTTTTTCTCCCTCTTTAGCAGCTCTTACAACTATTTCACCCTCTACAATTTTATCTCCATCAAAAACATGTATCGGTTGATTGTATTCAAACATAACAAAATTTCCAAGGTCAACTATATTATTAATAGGCTTAAGACCCATTGCTCTTATATGCTTTTTTAGCCACTCTGGAGATTCTCCAACCCTAATATTTGTCATATATCTTCCCATATAGTGGGTACATCTCTCTTTATCTTCAATTGTAACTGCCATTTTTGATTCTACAGGCTCAACTGTTTCAATTATTTCGGCTTTAGGATATTTTACTTTTCTGTTGTAGTAGGCTGCAACTTCTCTAGCTATTCCTATATGAGATAGGCAGTCCGGTCTGTTTGGTGTTATTTCTAATTCAAATATTACATCGTTTAGTCCTATATATTCTCTATACTCTTTTCCTAAAGGTGCATCTTCAGGAAGTATTATTATTCCGTCTCCGTTTTCTCCCATTCCCAATTCAACTTCTGAGCAAAGCATTCCATGAGATTCTACTCCTCTTATTTTGCTCTTTTTTATCTTGAAGTTTCCAGGAAGATTAGCACCTATAAGAGCTACAACAACTTTATCTCCAAGCTTATGGTTAGGAGCTCCGCAAACTATCTGAAGATTTTCTTCTCCTGCTACATCAACTTTGAGCAGAGTAAGTTTTTCAGCCTCCGGGTGTTTTCCGTATTCAACAACTTGACCTATTACTACATCTGCAAGATCTGCTCCTTGAACCTCTACAGCTTCAACTTCTTGACCTATCATTGTAAGAGAGTGCTCAAGCTCTCCTAGATTTTCTTTTACATCTACATATTTCTTTAACCATTCTAATGATATTAACATATTTTACTCTCTCCTGTTTTCCCTCTCTTTATTAAATAGCCTATCTGAACTGTCTTAGGAACCTTACATCATTTTCAAAGAAAGCTCTCAGATCATCAATTCCATGTCTCAGCATAGTTATTCTCTCAAGACCCATACCGAAGGCAAATCCAGTATATTTATCAGTATCATAACCAACTGCTTTCAGAACCTCAGGGTCAACCATTCCGCATCCCATAATTTCCAGCCATCCGCTGTTTTTACAAAGTCTACATCCTTCTCCCTTACAGATTACACACTGAACATCCATCTCAGCACTTGGTTCTGTAAACGGGAAGAAGTGAGGTCTAAATCTTACTTCTGTTTCTCCGAACACTTTTCTTACAAATTGAGTAAGTATCGCTTTCAGATTGGCAAAAGATATATCTTCTCCCACCATAAGTCCTTCAAGCTGATGGAACATAGGTGTATGAGAAATATCATAGTCAGATCTGTAAACTTTTCCTGGGCATATCATTCTAAAAGGAGGTTTATTATTCATCATATACCTAACCTGAACCGGTGATGTATGTGTTCTCAGAACCTCATTTTCTTTTATATAAAATGTATCCTGCCAATCTCTTGAAGGATGTG
Organism: Fusobacteriaceae bacterium; assembly: GCA_051648365.1. Lineage (GTDB taxonomy): Bacteria > Fusobacteriota > Fusobacteriia > Fusobacteriales > Fusobacteriaceae > JAGNZR01. The sequence goes on along the minus strand of JBOFEZ010000078.1, from coordinate 32,494 downwards.
CCTCGGGTATATTAAGGGCATCAAAGTTATATTCTATTTTCTCTATCTCTGGACCTTCTGCTACATCAAATCCCATATGCATAAAGATATCTTTTAAATATGTAGAAGTTTCAGTAATCGGGTGATCTCTTCCAACTTCAATTCCTCTTCCAGGAAGTGAAATATCTATAGCCTCCTCTTTCAATTGAATCTCTTTTGCTATTTTTTTAAGCTCGTCTTTCTTTTCTTCAAGGGCTCCTGTTATAGAGTCCTTAAGCTCATTAAGTAGCTGACCAAATACAGGTCTCTCCTCTGGAGAAAGATCTTTCATTTTTTTAGAAAGTTCTGTTATCTCCCCTTTTTTTCCAAGAAGTTTTACTCTCAGAGTTTCTATTTTATCCAGATTATCTGATTGTACAATCTCTTCTAGAGACTGTTTTTTTAAATTTTCTATTAAACTATTCATCTTTCCTCCAAAAACATTAGGGTAAACTTTTTAAAAAAAAGTTTACTTTATCCCCTTCAATCTCTATTATTCCATATTTCCCATCTTTCAGGGCACCTGGATTGAAGTATTCACAATTTTCATATCTCTCATAAAGAGGGATATGTGTGTGTCCATATATTACAAGATCTGCTCCCAACTCTTTACTTCTAATTTTAAGCTGATTGAGGGATCCCTTAACTCCATAGAGGTGACCATGCGTCAGAAAAATTTTTTTTCCTTCAATTTCAAAAATCTCCTCTTCTCCATAAATTTTCTCAAAATGATCACAATTGCCTTTTACAACCTTGTATTCTATATTAAGATTTCTATATGAGAGAGTGAAATCTTTAAAATCTTCACTGTGGTCCCCTGCACTTATTATAAAGTCAGGTTTCTCTTTTTCATATATTTCAACTATATTAGATATCTCTCCATGAGAATCTGAATATACCAGTATTTTCATATAACTCCTATTCTACCCTATAAAAGTAACCATCTTACTATGCTCAAGAAGTTTTAGCCCTGTTTTTTTTGTCAGTCTTTCAAGAAGATATGATTTGTTCAGATTCCCCATAACCACAACTCCTTTTCTGTCTTCCTGAGAAAGATAGTGCACAACCTCTTCTTTTCCTGGAAGAGTTATCTCTTCTACTTTCTTTCCTTTGGCCCTCATGTACTCAGTAAGTCTATTTTTGTCTTCAGTGTTATTTACACTTACAGATATGTATTCTGAAAGTTCCGGAAATATATTCATGAAATTATAAACTGATTTATTTATTTTAACTCCATCATCGTTAGCTATATATATGTGAGAGAAATCAGGCATTCTATCTCCCACTATCATTATAGTTTTATAGTTATTTTTAAGTATCTCTACAAGAGTATCTGATATAAGAGCTCCCTTTCCAACTATAAGAAGATCATAGCTCTTCATTTTATCTTTTAAAGTTTCTCCCATAATTCCAATCTCATATTCCAAATCAATTCTTGCCTTGTCTTCTTTAAGCTCTTTTTCTATGCTCTGAACTTCCTGCTTTTCAAAATTCATCCACTCATCACTCATAAGAACTCTGTTGCTGTCAAAAATCATGCCATCAAAGCCCTGAGGTATCATTGTTTCATTTCTTATATCGCTTATAAAAATTCCAGAGAGATGATATCCCATACCATCTCTCATATAAATTGCACTTTGGATAAGATTTTCTCTGTTATTCTCATTCCCAAATAAAACTAAAGCTCTTTTCATGAAAACCTCCGAAATTTTTTCAGATTATTGTTGTTTTCCCTGCTCTTCAATCTCTTCCTCAATCTCTTCCTCAAACTCTTCCTCTGTTTCAGCATGAACCTTTGTAATACAAACCAGTTTCTCATCCTCTGAAATTCTCATTATCTTAACTCCCTGAGTAGCTCTTCCTATTATAGAAATTTGATCTGCCGGAGTTCTGATAACTATTCCCGAAGAAGTTATAGCCATTATCTCTATCTCTCCTTCTACAGGAGTAACAGAAACTACATCTCCAGTTTTAGAATTACATCTGATATTTATTACACCTTTACCGCCTCTTCCTTGAAGAGGATATTCATCCATTTTAGTTCTCTTTCCGTAACCATTTTCAGTTACAGTCAGCATAGTATCTTGATCTTTTATTATAGAAGCTGATACCACTTGATCTTCTCCCTTAAGAGATATTCCCTTTACTCCTGAAGCATTTCTTCCTATCTCTCTTATATCTGTCATAGGGAATCTTATAGCATTTCCATTCTTAGTCGCCATAAAGAGCTGATCATTTTGATTATCCATAAGTCCTACATAGATAATGTCATCTCCTTCACGAAGTTTTATGGCTTTTATTCCGTTGCTACGCAGATGTTTAAACTCTTCTAAACTAGTTTTCTTAATTGTTCCCTTTTTTGTGGCAAAGATTATGCTACGATGCTCAGAAAACTCAGCAACTTTTATAATAGACTGAACATGTTCTCCATCTTCAAGCTTTATTATATTGGAGATAAGTTTTCCTCTAGATTGTTTTGAGAAATCAGGAATCTCGTATACTTTTAGATTAAAAGCTCTTCCTGTGTCTGTGAAGATCATAAGGTTATTTAGATTTGAAGCTGAATATATTCTTTCAACAAAATCATCTTCTACTGTATTCTGAGTAGAAACTCCTTTTCCTCCACGTTTTTGAGCTTTATATTTACTTACTTCCATACGTTTTACGTAGCCTTTATTAGTGACAGTTATTATAACTTCTTCATCTTTTATAAGGTCTTCCATGTTTATCTCTAATCTTTCATTTTCAATCTGAGTTCTTCTATCGTCAGAATATTTGTCTTTTACATCCAGAAGATCCTGTTTTATTATGTCGTTTACTCTAGATTCATTGGCAAGAATATCTTTAAGATCAATTATAAGAGTCTGGATTTCATCATACTCATTATCTATTTTTCCTCTTTCCATTCCAGTTAGTCTTTGTAATCTCAGTTCAAGTATTCCCTTAGCCTGAACTTCTGAGAATCCATAACGGCTGATAAGCTCATCTTTTGCCTCATTGGCATCTCCAGCACCTCTTATAAGTTCTATAACTCTATCGATATTATCCAGAGCTATTCTAAATCCTTGAAGTATATGGGCTCTTTTCTCTGCCTTATCCAAGTCAAACTTAGTTCTTCTTACAATAACTTCTACTCTGTGCTTCAGATACTCTTCTAGTATCTGCTTCAGATTCATAACTTTAGGAACATTGTTAGCAAGAGCTAGCATAATTATTCCAAATGTATTCTGAAGATCAGTGTATTTATAAAGTTTATTCAGTATGAGTTCTGGTTCTTCACCTTTTTTAAGTTCAATAACAACTCTTATTCCATCTCTATCCGATTCATCTCGAAGGTCTGAAATTCCTGTTATTCTCTTATCTTTGCAAAGTTCTGCTATTTTTTCAATAAGAGAAGATTTATTTAGCTGGTATGGAACTTCTTTTATAATTAGACTCACTCTACCATTTTTATTTTCCTCTATCTCTACTTTTCCACGAACTCTTACCCTTCCCCTTCCAGTCAAGTAGGCATCATAGATACCCTTAGTTCCGTCTATGATTCCTCCTGTAGGAAAATCCGGTCCTTTTATGTGGTGGATAAGTTCTGGTATCCCTATTTCTCTGTTATCTATCAGAGCAAGAATTCCATCACATATTTCTCCTAAATTGTGAGGAGGGATATTTGTAGCCATTCCTACTGCTATTCCTGTAGAACCGTTAACTAGCAGATGAGGAACTCTTGAAGGAAGAACTATAGGCTCTTCTAAAGAGTCATCAAAGTTTTTTCTGAAATCTACTGTATTTTTATCTATATCTAGAAGTAGTTCATTGGCAATTTTAGCCATTCTTGACTCAGTATATCTCATTGCTGCAGCTGAATCTCCATCTATTGATCCAAAGTTTCCATGTCCATCCACTAGCGGATATCTATAACTAAAATTTTGAGCCATTCTTACCATAGTATTGTAAACCGAAGAATCTCCATGAGGATGGTATTTACCAAGAACTTCTCCTACTATTCTAGCTGATTTTTTATGAGGTTTATCATAAGTGTTGTTCAGTTCATTCATGGCAAAAAGAACTCTTCTATGAACAGGTTTTAGTCCGTCTCTTACATCTGGAAGAGCTCTGCTCACTATTACACTCATGGAATAATCCAGATAAGCCTGTTTCAACTCATCCTCTATATATCTGTTGCTTACAGCACTCAATGTATTTTCAATGCTTGACATCTATTATTACCTCCGAAAGAACTCTTATTTTAAAAATTTAAGAATATCTTTATTTTTGTTTATATACATTTTTTAAACATCTAAATTTTTTACATATTCAGCATGTTCTTCGATAAATTCTTTTCTAGGTTCAACCTTATCTCCCATAAGTTTATCAAAAAGAACATCTGCCTCTCTTGCATCATCTATAGATACCTGAAGCAACGTTCTCGTGTCAGGATCCATTGTTGTACTCCATAACTGTTCAGGATTCATCTCTCCAAGACCTTTATATCTCTGAAGTGTATATCTCTTTCCTTCTCTTTCCATATTTCCTGTAACCTCTTTCATCTCTTTATCTGAATATACATAAAGAGATGTTTTTCCAGAAGATATTTTATAAAGAGGTGGCTGAGCAATATAGATATTTCCATTATTTATAATGTCGACCATGTGTCTATACAGAAAAGTAAGCATAAGTGTTCTTATGTGAGCTCCATCTACATCGGCATCTGTCATCAGTATAATTTTTCCATATCTTAACTTTTCTATATTAAAGTTATCTCCAATACCTGTTCCAAAAGCTGTTATCATAGATCTGATTTCATTATTTTCTAAAGCTTTGTGAAGTCCAGCTTTTTCAACATTCAGAATCTTTCCTTTCAGTGGAAGTATAGCCTGGAATCTTCTGTCTCTACCCTGCTTTGCAGAACCTCCTGCTGAATCTCCCTCAACTATATAAACTTCACATTCGTCAGGATTTTTCGATGAACAATCTGCAAGTTTTCCAGGAAGTGATCCCACTTCTAGAGCTGATTTTCTAAGAACTAATTCTCTAGCTCTTTGAGCTGCTTCCCTAGCTTTTTTAGAGTTCAATATCTTCTCAACTATTTTTTTAGTCTCATTAGGATTATCCTCAAGGAACATTTTTAAGAAATTAAAAGAGATGCTCGATGTAACTCCTGTCACTTCTGAGTTTCCTAGTTTTGTCTTAGTCTGTCCCTCGAACTGTGGTTGAGCAACTTTTACAGAAACAATTGCTGTAAGTCCTTCTCTAATATCTGAACCTTGTAGTTTTCCATCTTTTTCCTTGATAAGTCCTTGAGCTTTAGCTACATCATTTACGGCTCTTGTAAGAGCTGTTCTGAATCCTGCTACGTGAGTTCCACCGTCAGGAGTATTGATATTATTTACAAAGGAATAAATAGTTTCTCTCTGACCAACATTATATGTCATGGCTATCTCTACATCTACATTTTCGATATTCCCAGACATAAATACAGGTGTTGTCATAATAGGTATTTGTCCCTGCTCAATCTCTTTGATATAATCCAAAATTCCACCATCAAATTTCAAATCAGATACTCTTACCTCTTCTTTTCTTGAATCTGTGAAAACTATATGCAATCCTTTGTTCAAGTAAGCTAACTCTTTAAATCTTGTTTCAAGAGTCAAGTAACTATATACAAGAGTTTCGAAAATCTCATGGTCAGCTTTAAATCTAAAAGTTGTTCCGTTAGAATCAGATTTTCCTATTTCTTTTAAATCTGCCTCTGGTTTTCCTCTAGAATATTTTTGATAATATAAATTCCCGTCTCTTTTTACTTCTACCTCTATCCATTCAGATAGGGCATTTACTACTGAAGCTCCAACTCCATGAAGACCTCCAGAAACTTTATAGTTGTCATTTTCAAATTTTCCTCCGGCATGAAGTACAGTAAGAACAACTTCTAAAGCTGATTTTCCATATTTTGGGTGTATTCCTACAGGAATTCCTCTTCCGTTATCTGTAACTTCGATTACATTATCAGGCAAAAGATTGATAATAATTTTGTCACAATATCCAGCTAGAGCCTCATCTACTGAGTTATCTACTATCTCCCACACTAGATGGTGTAGTCCCCTTTCTGAAGTACTTCCTATATACATTCCAGGTCTTTTTCTGACAGCTTCTAATCCTTCCAGAACTGTTATATTTTCTGCTTGATAATTACTCATCATTTCCTCCAAATAGTTTCATTTCAGTATCTTTTAGAGAACCTGTAAGAAATCTTATTTCTTTTACATAATCCTCTTTTACAATCCTGTTTATTTTCTCTATATAAATCCCTTTGTTGAGATTCATATGATGAATCAGAGTACTGCTTTCGCATATAACTAGGAGTACTCCATTTTTTACATCTCTTGGGAAAGATTTTTTACTTAGATCTCCCACTACTTCTTTCCAATAGATTTTTATATATACCTCTTTTAATTTTCGGCTTTTCCGGAGCCCTTCATCTATCATATCTTTTAAGTCTATAACATTTTCTAATCCTCGCATCTTATCTCTCCATCTGTAACATGAAAATTTCTACCTTCAATTCCAGGTATTTTCTCTGTTGAACTTATGAAAAGCTGTATACGTTTCCTCTGAAGATGATTCATTACACTTTCACGGCGATTTTCATCAAAATATGAAGTTATGTCATCTATAAGAAATATAGGATTTTCTCCTTTTTCTTTAAATATCATATCCAATTCAGAAAGTTTAAATGAAAAAACTATGGATTTTTTTTCACCTTGAGATGCAAAGAATTTTGCTTCTTTTCCATCTAAAAGAAATTTAAATTCATCTCTTTGTGGACCTACAAGAGAATGACCGTATCTTTTTTCTTGAGAAAATTTTTTTTCTATACGAATTTTTATTTTTTCCTCAATAGTCTTTAACGTATCCCGTTTTTCAAGTTCCAATTCAGAAAAATAAGTTACACCCATCTCTTTAGTAGAATCAAAAAGTTTTCTATAGTTGAGATTGAGTATTATGCTTATTCTCTTCACATATTCAGCTCTCATAAAAACTATTTTGGCTCCTAAATTTATAAATTGCTCTTCATAAACATTATATAAAGGATCCTCTGTTTTAGTTTCTTTGAGATACTGATTTCTTATTTTAAGAATTTTATTAAAATCTTTAAGTACGCTATAATATTCTCCACTACTCTGGGATATCTCTTCGTCGAAAAAACTTCTCCTTCTCCCAGGTGTGCCAGTTATAATGTCAATATCTTCAGGAGTAAAAGCTACAACTGCCAATCTTCCATAAAATTCCTGATGAGTAACTTTGTTTCCGTTTAAAAGGTACTCTTTTTTTTTGTCACTAAATTTTACCGTCAGAGATTTTTTGCTTAATCTGTCGCTGTAGTTAACAAAAGTTCCACATCTATCTCTCCCATGTTTTATGAGTTCTTGAGCTCTGTTTGAACGAAAGCTTTTTCCTGTGCAATTAAAATAAATAGCCTCCAACACACTGGTTTTTCCCTGACCGTTTTTTCCAAAAAAAAGATTAAGAAAAGGAGAAAATTTTATACTGCTATCATTAAGATTTCTAAAATTAACAAAATTAATAGTTTCTAAATTCATACTCTTCCACTTACTGGCCTAAAATTAAAAATTCCTCTTCTTGAAATTCAACTTTATCTCCAGGATAAAGTTTTTTACCTCTTCTTAGTTCAATTTCTCCGTTGACCTTTACCATTCCTTCAGTAATAAAATATTTGGCATCGACTCCGCTTTCAACGACACCTGCCCATTTTAAAAGTTGATCGAGTTTTATAAATTCACTGTTTATTTTTATGTCCTGCATAAACCCTCCTATGCAATTTAATTTACTTTAAATAATACCATAATTTTACTATATTGTACAACTTTAAATATATTTAAATACCACAAAAATCGGTTCTATATTCTTTCTTCCAATACACGCTCTATGTACGATTTTATCGTATTGATGTATATTTTTTTAGATTTATCTCGCATTGTATTCAAGAAACTTTCTGAAATTCCTTCCTCTTGGCAACAGAGTTTTCTTGCCAATTTTTCAACTTCTAACTTTTCATATTCATCTAATTGATCATAGTTTTTTATTATGTTTACTTTATTTTCAGAAATTTCCTGAGAAGAAGATCCTGGTTTTTCATCAAAATCAGTAGACATTGCTGTGGCCGTTTCTTCTATTATCTCGGTAAGAGTAGATATTGTAGGTTTTTTAAAGGTCTTTGCTGCTCTTTTTACTCCTGTTTTGGTCACTATAACCTTGTTATTTCCAGCTGAAAAATCTGAGAAAAGTTTTAAATTTTGACTTTCTTTTTCCTGTTTTTCTTTTTCCATATTTTTACTTATTCCAGAAATATATTGAACCAGCGTTGTTTTTATAGGGGCTGTTAGGGATTTATAAAGTTGATTCAAGAGTTCAATTGCAAACTCGTCTCCTTTTTCCGAAACTATTTTTAATATTTTATTATCTACTCTTTTCTCCCAGCTACGACTGACATATATATTCTTTTTGGCTTTTGTAATTTTTTCTAAAACAATTTCACTAAAAGGTCTCACTATTTCTATTGTCTCAGGTTTTTTAGGTAGTTTAGAAACTTTTGCTTTAGTTGTCTTTGGTGCTACAGGTCTATGAACTATCTCTGCTTCCTGGATATGTTGAACAGGTTTTGCAATTCCACTTGGAAGTTTCAGATACTCTTTTTTATTAGCAAGAGTTCTTTCTGATATATGACAGGCTCCATCTTTAGCTTTATTAAATATATAGTGAAGATGGTAGGTATTTTGTTCACTATCATAGACTTCGGAATAGTTAAGAATATATCCCAGTTGAACTAAAATATCAAAAGCTTTTTGTATTCTTGTAAGAACTTGTTTCAATCTACATAAAACATAGGTTTTCATAACACCATTTTTATTAGAACGTTCTGTTACTTGTTCTGTTTGAAGAGGTATAATAGCTGCAAGAGTACGCATATTTATCTCGTCCCTGTCTTTTTCCATACGAGCTTTACTTATAAATTTATAAATTCTTGCAGCTATAGGATCCAAGTTCATAATCTCAACTAAAGCTTTACTGTTATAAATTATATATCTTTTTTCTTTGATTTTTTTACGGATATTTTTATTCAAGGTAATTCTATAATAGATTTTTTTTCCAACTTTTAATTTCTGATATGTAAGAAGTTTAAATTCTTCATCTTCAAATTTATACCTTCCAAAAAGAGTATGATTAGAAACTACAAATTGATATTCAGTATTTTTGAGGTTTTTGAGAGCTTGTTCTACCTTGGTATAATAAGTCCGATTCATTTTATTTCCAAGAAAACTAACTATAAACTCATTTATTTCAAAATCGATATATTCATTGTCATCATCTTCATCCTTAGCCTCATAAAGAGAAAGGAGGTAAGTATATATTTTTTCTTCGAATATCGACGGTTGAAAAATTTTGTCGCTAGGTCCTTTTGAAACAAGAGTACTCATCATTGTAACTCCAAGATCCTCAAATCTATACTGGAAATTTACTCTTTTATTCTGTTTCTGAGGAGTAAAAAAGGGAAATATAAGCATCTCAAGAGGGATATTTATTATATTCTCTTTTAGATTCAAAAAATTTCCCGTTTCTTTTATTACAACTTCTTTGATTTCAATATCTTCCACTGCAGTGGTTTTTATTTCTAATTTGTTTAGCTCGTTTAGAAGATTCCCTGTCCCAACTATATTAAAGAAATCCATTGGATTCTCTATATTTTCTTCATTGGATTTCGGCAAATTTTCCTGTGATTTTTTCTTCATTTCCCACCTCAAAATAAAATGTATATGGATATTAATAAGATATTTGACTATTGAGAATATTATACTTCAAGTTCTGTATATTATCAATAATAATTTATTTTTAAAATTTTGTTATATTAGGTTATTGTTTGTTTGCTCAAACCCTTGAAAAAACTAAGATTACATTATTTTAATAAAATGAAATTGTAGAAAATATCTCTTTTTTTGTTTTGTATATGCACAATAATAATAATGATAAACAGCACAAATCCCCAATCCATAAGGGTTTTAATAATTATTCTCTTTTATAATTTAATTAAATTCTATTGAAAACATTAAGTTTTCTTTTTGTATATGCACAATAATAATTTTTTTTTTAAAAAATCCTTGAAATTCCTCAGCTTTTTTATTCAATTAATTTTACAAAACTTAAAAAACATTGAAAACATTAAGATTTCTGTTGTGTATGCTATCAAAAATAAAAAAAAGTTTTTCAACCTCTTTTTTTAATTGATATTACTAGATTTTCTTCTTTTGTTTTTTTAGGTTTCGTCTGTACATCAAACATATTAACATAAAACATACTAATGAGAAAAAATTGTTGTTTTATTTTTGATTTTCTTTTTTAAAAAAATTTTGGAAGATGAAACTCCTATAAAATCTATGAAAATATGTAAATTTTACACCTATTAATATTTTTTTCTTGACAAAGTTGCAATATTCATATAAAATACTAATCTGAAATACATGTAATATCTAGGAGGTGACCAGAACAGTGAAAAGAACATTCCAACCTAACAACAGAAAGAGAAAAAAAGATCACGGATTCAGATCAAGAATGGCTACTAAGAATGGTAGAAAAGTACTTAAGAGAAGAAGAGACAGAGGAAGAGCAGTATTATCAGCATAAAACCCGGTGCATCATTCACCGGGTTTTTCTTAAGGAACTAACTTGCGGGAATAAGGAGTTTTTAATGATTAATACTAATAGTAGTTTAAAAAAAGATAGAGAGTTTCAAATAATCTATAACTTTGGAAAAAAAGAATTTGGTTATTACTCTCTAATTTTTTTTAAAAAAAATGAGGAAAATGTAAACAGATTTGGATTTGTGGCAAGTAAAAAAACTGGAAATGCAGTCTGTAGAAATAGATTAAAAAGATTATTTAAAGAATATTTTAGGGAAAAGAGTTTTGAATTAAAAAAAGGATATGACATTATCTGTGTAGCTAAACGTAAAGCTGGAGAAAACGTATCACTAATAGGATTTAAAGATATTGAAAAAGATTTAGATAAAGTTTTAAAAAGAGCAGGGCTAAAAGTAGAAAAAGATAGCAGATGAAGATAATCATATTATCATTAATAAAGATATATCAGAATTTTATTTCCCCACTATTAGGGAAAAAATGCAGATTTTATCCTAGTTGTTCGTCCTATACTGCTGAAGCTATAGATAAATATGGTGTTTTTAAAGGGGGATATCTCGGATTAAGGAGAATAATGAAATGTCATCCCTTCCATTCAGGAGGTTATGATCCTTTGAACTGATCCTTAATACAGGGAATATAATAAAGTTAAAGTGGAGGAGAAAAGGAAAAATGGAATTTTTGTATAAAATATTTGCTGGAGTTCTAAATGAATTATACAGCGTAACGGGGAATTTTGGATTAGCAATAATAGGAATTACAGTTCTTGTAAAACTGGTAACACTTCCCTTAACTTTAAAGCAAGATAAATCAATGAGATCTATGAAGGATATACAACCAGAAATAGATTCTATTAAAACTAAATATAAAGATGACGCAAAAATGATAAATCAAAAAACAATGGAACTGTATCAGGAGAAAAAAATAAATCCAGCTGCAGGTTGTTTACCTCTTATTATTCAAATGCCGATTTTATTTGCTCTATTTGGAATATTAAGAGTAGATGCAACAGGAAACTTTGTATATCTTCCAGAGATACCTGGAAATATTAAATTTCTTTGGATGACTATGAATGTGCCAGATCAATTTTATATACTTCCAGTATTAAACGGAATTCTTTCGTTCTTCCAACAGAAGTTAACTGGTTCTGGAGATTCAAATCCTCAGATGAAAAATATGATGTATATGTTCCCTATTATGATGGTGTTTATATCTTATAAAATGCCTGCCGGACTTCAAGTTTATTGGGTAGTTTCATCTTTAGCAGGTATTATTCAACAATATTGGATAATTAAAAAAGGAGAGAAGAAAAACTAAGATGCAGAACTTAATCGAAATAAAATCTATGTCAAAAGAAGCAGCTGTTCAAAGAGCTCTTAAGATTTTAGACGCTACTCCTGAGCAAGTTGTAAGTGTAGAAGAAAAAGTTAAAAGCAGATCATTTTTAGGTCTTTTCAACAAAGAAGGAGTTTATGTTGTAACTGTTGATAAAACTCTTAAGGAGAAAAAAATAGTTGTTGAACCTATAGAAGTCGAAGAAAAAAAGGCAGAAAAGGTTATAGAAAAAGACATAAAAGAGAAAACAAAAACAGTTGTAGAAAATATAAAAAAAGAGATTCAAGAAGATATAAAAATTGAAATTCCTAAAAAAGAATTTCCAAAGAAACAATCTAGAATAGATAAAGAAACTATAATTCTTGAGAAAACAAGAGAACTTCTAAAGCACATGGATCTGAATTTAGATGCTGAAATGGGAACTAGAGAGGGAAAATTCTATGTTGTAAATCTTTTTGGTGATGATAATGGGATTATAATCGGAAAAAAAGGAAAAACTCTCAATAGTTTTGAATATCTTCTTAACTGCATATTAAAAGATTGTAAAATCGAATTAGATGTAGAAGGATTTAAGGAGAAAAGAAAAGAAACTCTACGTGAATTAGGAAGAAAGATGGCTAAAAAAGCTCTTTCTACTGGAAAAACAATAAGACTTAATCCAATGCCTCCAAAAGAGAGAAAAATAATCCATGAGGTTATAAACAGGTTCGAAGGATTGGACACTTTCAGTGAAGGTGCAGATCCTAAGAGATATATAGTTATAAAGAAAAAAAAGGCTGAAAACGCAAAAGTTAGCAGCAGAGTAAAAACAGAGGTTAATACCGAGGAGTAATTTATGTTTGATACTATTGCAGCCATCTCAACCCCAAGAGGTGAAGGTGGAATAGGAATTGTAAGAATGTCAGGAGCACAGTCTTTAGAAATTCTAAAAAAAATCTTTGTGCCAAAATCTGGAAAAGGTGTAGATGAGTTAAAAAGTTTTACCATCAACTATGGACATATCTACAATGATGATGAATTGGTTGATGAGGTTTTAGTATCAATATTAAAGGGACCAAAAACTTATACAAAAGAAGATATTGTTGAAATAAACTGTCACGGTGGTTTTGTTATCACTGAAAAGGTTTTGGAAACAGTTTTAAGACATGGTGCACGTCATGCTGAGATGGGAGAATTTACAAGAAGAGCTTTCCTAAACGGAAGAATAGATCTTACCCAGGCTGAGGCTGTCATGGATCTTATTCATGGAAAAACAGAGAAAAGTGTATCTTTATCTCTTAACCAGTTGAGAGGGGATCTCCGTGAACAGATAGCACACTTGAAAAAACTTCTTCTGGATGTTGCGGCTCATATAAATGTTGTATTGGATTATCCTGAAGAGGGAATCGATGATCCGTTACCTGATAATCTAGTAGATAATCTTCAAGTAGTAAAAGATACTGCAACTAAGCTTATAGCTTCATATGATAAAGGGAAAATGATAAAAGAGGGAATAAAGACTGCTATAGTTGGAAAACCCAATGTTGGAAAGTCTAGTCTTCTGAACTCAGTTCTCCGTGAGGAACGTGCTATAGTTACTCATGTTCCTGGAACCACAAGGGATATAATTGAAGAGGTTATCAATCTTAAAGGAATTCCTCTTGTACTTGTAGATACTGCTGGAATCAGAAAAACTGATGATATCGTTGAAACTATAGGAGTTGAAAAATCTAAAGAACTTTTAGAAAAAGCTGACCTAATACTTTTTGTAGTAGATGGTTCAAGACCTTTAGAAGATGAAGATCTTAAAATTCATGAAAAGATAAAAGCTGAAAATGTAATAGGAATTTTGAATAAGATAGATATGGAAAGAGTAATTGATACAGCTCCTCTTACTAAGGTTAAAAACTGGATAGAAATATCTGCTAAAGATAACCTTGGAATAGATGAGATGGAAGAGAAAATATACTCTTATGTTGTAAAAGGAGAGCTAGAAGATAGTTCACAGAAAGTTGTAATTACCAATGTGAGACATAAATCAGCTCTGGAAAAAACAAAAGATGCTGTAGACAGTATTTTTGAAACTATTAACACAGGACTGCCTATGGACCTTATGGCCGTAGATTTGAAAGAAGCAATGGATTCTCTTTCAGAAGTTACAGGAGAGATAAGTAGTGAAGACCTTTTAGATCATATCTTTAAAAATTTCTGTGTAGGAAAATAAAAATGAAACACTTGAAAAAGGAATTTTTCAAGTGTTTTTTATTGTAAAAATCTGTTGATTTTTTTTCTAAACTGGTATATTATTAAAAGATAGCAATTTTTTTTTGAAAAATGTATACGAACATAAATAAAAAAATATATTTAGGAATTTTTATATGAATAGGAGAGGATTATGAATAGATATGATGTTATAGTTGTAGGAGCAGGGCATGCGGGTGTGGAAGCTGCTTTGGCTTCAGCAAGGCTTGGAAGGAAAACTGCACTTTTTACCCTTTACCTGGATAACATAGGGATGATGTCATGTAATCCTTCAATAGGTGGACCAGGAAAAAGTAATCTAGTGGCAGAGATAGATATCCTGGGTGGAGAGATGGGGCGTCATACGGACAACTTTAACCTTCAGTTAAAACACCTAAACACAAGCAAAGGACCAGCAGCTCGTATAACAAGAGGACAAGCTGACAAATATCACTACCGTGTAAAAATGAAAGAGATAATAGAGAACACAGAAAATCTGGATGTAATTCAGGAATGTATAGATGATCTTGTAGTTGATAATAAAAAATGTATAGGAGTTCGTTCATCTCTTAATAGAGAGTACTTTGCAGATGCCGTGATACTATGCACAGGAACATTTCTGAAGGGAAGAATAGTTATAGGAGATATTAAATATCCTGCCGGAAGACAGGGTGAGGATTCAGCAGAAAAACTTTCAGATTCTTTAAGAGAAAACGGGATAAATATCGAGAGATACCAGACAGCAACTCCTCCAAGAATAGACAAGCGTACAGTAGATTTTTCGGTTATGCAAGAGCTTTATGGCGAGGAAAATCCTACATATTTCTCAATTTTCACAGAAAAAGGAAAAAATCCAGTGGTTCCTACATGGCTTACTCACACAACAGAGAAAACAATAGAGAGAACAAAGGAACTTCTAAAATATTCTCCGATAGTGAGTGGAATAATAGAAACTCATGGTCCTAGACACTGCCCATCTCTAGACAGAAAGGTCTTGAATTTTCCAGAGAAATTTAAGCATCAGATATTTCTTGAGCTAGAATCGGCAGAATCGAATGAGCTCTATGTAAATGGGCTTACAACAGCGATGCCTCCCTTTGTCCAGGATGAGATGCTAAAAACTATCACAGGGCTTGAAAACGCTAAAATAATGAGATATGGATACGCTGTAGAATACGATTACGCACCAGCATCACAACTTTACCCAAGTTTGGAATCCAAAAAA
This sequence comes from Fusobacteriaceae bacterium, assembly GCA_051648365.1. GTDB lineage: Bacteria > Fusobacteriota > Fusobacteriia > Fusobacteriales > Fusobacteriaceae > JAGNZR01. Next base: position 16,990 of record JBOFEZ010000078.1, on the reverse strand, counting down.
GTTTCAAATCTCTTTATGGCAGGTCAGATAAATGGAACTTCAGGATATGAAGAAGCTGCTTCACAAGGCTTTCTTGCAGGTGTAAATGCTGCAAGAAAAACGGAAGGAAGAGATCCGATAGTTATAGATCGTAGTCAGGGATATATGGGAGTAATGGTGGATGATCTTATTCACAAAAAAACTCCAGAACCATATAGAGTTCTTCCATCTCGTGCAGAATATCGACTTACTTTGAGATTTGACAATGCCTTTATGAGGCTTTATGAAGTAACCCGTGAAATAGGTTTGGTTTCAGAAGAAAGACTGGCAGTTATGGAGAAGGCTATAGAAATAATAGGAAGAGAGATAGCAAGATTAAAAGAGATTTCAGTACCTATGTCTGATGCCAACAAAATCCTAATTTCAGTGGGAGAAGAACAGAGACTGACGAAAGGAGTAAAGGCTTCTGAAATACTGAAGTTTAAAAATGTAAGCTATAGAGACCTTGCAACGGTTATGGATATAGAAGAGCTACCTCAATTTATAAGCAATCAGATAGAAACCCTTGTAAAATATGAGGTATTCATAGAACGTGAACAGGAACAGATAGAACGTTTTAAAAAACTTGAAGACATGAAAATAGATTCAGATACCGATTATTCCGTTATAAGAGGACTATCCAATATAGCAAAATCAGGTTTAGAAGAGGTAAAACCCTTTTCTATAGGAGAAGCATCTAGAATAAGTGGAGTAACAGGGAACGATATAGCTCTTATAATTGCTCATCTGAGAAGGTAGAGATATAATATAGAGAATTCATAAAATATATTTTTATTATTTTTTTGATTAATCTAGCATTAGAAACAGGGTGAACTTTGTACTGAAAATGTTCAAAGTCCACCTTTTTTTTGTTAAAAAAAAAGAAAAAAATAGTAAAAATATTAGGTAGAATATGATATAATAAAAACTCAAGGTATATGTAAAAAACATTCAGGGGGAGATTATGGAGTTCACTTTAACAACTTTTCTATGGTTAGGGTTAGCATGTTTTATCGCAGCATTTATTGACTCGATAGCTGGAGGAGGAGGACTCATAAGTTTGCCAGCATATATGGCAGCAGGAATACCACCTCATATAGCTTTGGGTACCAATAAAGTCGCAGCTTCTTTTTCATCTATATCTAGCAGTCTAAAATTTTGGAAAGCTGGAAAAGTAAACCTTCAGCTTCAGAAATATCTAGTGCCGTTTTCTTTTATAGGTGCAGTAGCAGGAGCAAAAACAGTGCTTCTTATAGACTCCAAATATCTCTACCCCATAGCTTTAGGATTACTTATATTTACTATTGTGTATACCCTGTACAACAAAAATATGGGTGATAGGGATGATTTTACAGGATTGGATAGTGGCAATATAAAAAAAGGGATACTGATGGCTTTTGCCTTAGGATTCTACGATGGTTTCTTTGGACCTGGAACAGGATCATTTCTTATATTTTTGTTAATAAGAATCTTTAAATATGATTTTATTAATGCGAGCGGGAATTCAAAAATCCTTAATCTTTCAAGTAATATAGCCAGTGTGATAACTTTTATTATGTTAGGAAAAGTTAATTATGTATATGCACTTTCTATGGCAATATTTATGTTTGGAGGAGCTCAAGTAGGAGCTCAATTTGCAATTCTAAGAGGAAGTAAAATAATAAAACCTATATTTGTAATTGTTTCAACAGTTGTTGCTATAAAAATGGCTTCGCAATTTATAGATTTTAGCTCGATTGGACTTTTCCTATGGAAATAAAAAATAAAGGTCTTTTTGCTCTAACGATTCCAATCTTTTTAGAGCTTCTGCTTATGACTGTGGTAGGAAATATAGATATAATTATGGTTTCAAGATATTCAGACACGGGTGTTGGAGTTTTGGGAGCAATGAGTCAAGTAATGTATACTCAGAATGTTATATTCAGTTTCATATCCATAGGAACAGGAATACTCACGGCTCAGTATTTGGGAGCTAAAAATATCCGAAAGATAGATGAGGTAATAAGTGTATCTCTACTCCTGAATTTGATTATGGGAATTCTTTTGGGAGTTATATATATTGTGTTCAGTACATTCATACTAACAAAAATAAAACTGACTCCTGATTTGGTAGAGATAGGAAAAAACTATTTTAGAATAGTAGGTGGACTGGGAGTTTTTCAGGCTCTTACGGTTACAGCTTCTGCAGCTCTTAGAAGTTATGGTCACACCAAAGAACCTCTTTATATAAATATAGTAATCAATCTTATTAATGTAATCGGAAACGGAATGTTTCTCTTCGGATGGTTGGGAATGCCTATACTAGGAGTAACTGGGGTAGGAATAGCAACAGTAACAGCCCGAATGGTAGGTATGCTAATAACCTTATATACTCTTGGAAAACTTTGCCACTACAGATATAGCTTCAAAAAATTTCTGGTGATTCATAGAGATATACTAGGGTATATAGCTAGAATAGGAGTTCCGAGTGGAATGGAACATCTGAGCTGGAACCTGGCCCAGGTAATAATTCTCTCTATGGTAAACACAATGGGAACCCAGGTTATAACAGCCCGAACTTATCTTAATCTGATAGCTTCTTTTATGATGATGTTCTCCATAGCTCTGGGGCATGGAACAGCAATACTTACTGGACGTTATATAGGTGAAAAAAATCTGAAAAAAGCCCATGATCAGTGCATTAAGAGTCTTAAGATGTCTCTTGGAGCTGTGACATTGGTATCGATAGTGGTGCTTATTTTCCAAAATCCTATTCTTTCATATTTTACAAAGGATCAGGAGATAATCGATATATGTAAAAAAGTTTTATGGCTCTTCCTTCTAATTGAACCTGGAAGAACCTTCAATATAGTGATAATAAACTCTCTCCATGCTGCAGGAGATGTGAAATTCCCTATGATAATGGGAATAATATTTATGTTTGGAATAGCAGTATCTCTTTCATGGATCCTAGGAGTTCAGTTTGGAATGGCTCTTGTGGGAATTTGGCTTGCTAACAGTGCTGATGAATGGATAAGAGGTCTTCTTATGCTTTGGCGTTGGAATAGTGGAAAGTGGCACGAAAAAAGTTTTATATAAATTAAAAAAAAATTTTTAATTTTTCATAAAAAATAAATTTAATAAAAATAATCAGGAGGAAAAAAATGGAATTATCAAAAAGAATCCAAGCTTTAAAAACATCTCCAGTTAGAAAACTGGTACCTTATGCAGAGTCTACTCTAAAAAAAGGAATCAGACTTCACTACCTAAACATAGGACAACCGGATATAGCTACTCCAAAAGTATTTTTTGATGCTATAGCTAACTACCAGGAGCCTGTACTTAAGTATGCTCACTCAGCTGGACTTAAGGAGCTTATCCTTGGAATCCAAAAATATTATGCAAGAAAGAACATGGATTATGCATATGAAGAAATTCTTGTAGTTAACGGAGGATCAGAAGCTCTTCTATTTGTTCTTATGTCTATCTGTGATGAAGGAGACGAGATTATGATTGCTGAGCCTTACTATGCAAACTACAACTCATTCTTCGACATGCTAGGAATAAAGCTAAATGCTATACCTACAGTTGCTGAGGAAGGATTCCACCTACCATCATACGAAGAGATGGCTAAGAGAATTACTCCAAAGACAAAGGCTATAATGCTTTCTAACCCATCGAACCCTACTGGAGTTATTCATACTAAAGAGGAAATGGATATGATAGCAAGACTTGCTAAAGAAAATGACCTATTCATAATCTCTGACGAAGTTTACAGAGAGTTTGCATACGGAGACAGACAAGCAGTAAGTTTCGGAACATTCAAAGATCTTGAGGACAGAGTTGTAATAATCGATTCTATCTCTAAGAGATACTCAGCTTGTGGAGCAAGAGTTGGATGCGTTGTTTCTAAAAATGCAACATTTATGTCAGCAGTTTACAAACTTTGTCAGTCAAGACTTTCAGTTCCTACTCTTGAGATGGTTGGAGCAGCAGCTCTTTATGACCTTCCAGATGATTACCTTGAAGATGCAAGACTTGAATATCAAAAGAGAAGAGATGTTCTATTCCAAGAACTTTCAAATATGCCAGGTGTAACAACTAAAGAGCCTGAGGGAGCTTTCTACTCAGTAGTTAAACTTCCAGTAGAGAATGCAGAGGATTTCGTAATCTGGCTTCTAACAGAGTACTCAATAGATGGAGAAACTACTTATCTTACTCCAGCTTCAGGATTCTATTCAACTCCAGGATCTGGAATGAATGAAGTAAGAATCTCTTATGCAGTAAGTGAAGAGAACCTAAGAAAATCAATGAGAATAATGAGAGAAGGTCTTGCTAAATATCAAGAGCTTAAGAAATAAAAAATAATTGACATATTAACTTGTACTGTGATACAGTAACTTGAAAAAATATGCTGTATCCTGTATACAGCATATTTATATTGGGAGGAAAAATTGGAAAGACTAAAAATCACTGAAACGGTTTTAAGAGACGGACACCAGTCCCTTATTGCCACAAGACTTACGACGGCTGAGATTCTTCCTATCCTTGAGAAGATGGATCAGGCAGGTTACTACTCTCTAGAAGTTTGGGGAGGAGCAACTTTTGATGCCTGCATCAGATTCCTTAATGAGGATCCTTGGGAGAGACTTAGAGAGATAAAAAAGAGAGTAAAAAACACAAAACTTCAGATGCTACTTAGAGGTCAGAACCTACTAGGTTATAGACACTACGGTGACGATATCGTTGAGAAGTTTGTACAAAAATCTATAGAGAACGGAATAGACATCATAAGAATTTTTGATGCTCTAAACGATCTGAGAAATGTAAGAGTTGCAGCAGAGGCTACTAAAAAATATGGTGGACACTGTCAAATCGCTATCTCTTATACAATCAGTCCAGTTCATACAATAGAGTACTATGTAAATCTAGTTAAAGAGATAGAGGCTATGGGTGCAGACTCGGTAGTTATCAAGGACATGGCAGGAATACTTCTTCCTGAGCGTGGATACCAACTTATAAAAGCTATAAAAGCTGTATCATCTCTTCCACTTGAGCTACATTCACATGCTACAAGTGGAATAGCAGAGATGCTATACCTAAGAGCTGTAGATGCAGGAATAGATATTATAGATACTGCTATTTCAACTTTCTCAGGAGGAACGGCACAGCCGGCTACTGAATCTCTATGTAGAACCCTTGAGGGTGGAGCAAGAGATCCTCAGCTGAATATGGAGCTACTGAAAGAGATAGCTGAATACTTCAAGCCTATCAGAAAGAAATATCTGGATGCAGGAATACTTAATGCACAGGCACTATTTACAGAGCCAAGCATACTTGAGTATCAGCTTCCAGGAGGAATGCTTTCTAACCTTGTATCACAGCTGACAGCTCAAAAAGCTGCTCACAAATATGAAGAGGTACTGAGAGAAATCCCTAGAGTAAGAGAAGATCTTGGATTCCCACCTCTAGTAACTCCACTATCACAAATGGTTGGAACTCAGTCGGTATTTAACGTACTGGTTGGAGAGAGATACAAGATGGTTCCAAAAGAGATCAAGGACTATGTACTTGGACTTTATGGAAAATCACCAGCTCCTATGAAAGAAGAGATTGTTAAAAAGATAATAGGAGATGCTGAAGTTTTCACAGGAAGACCAGCAGACAAAATAGAGCCTGAATTCCATAAAATAAAGGCTGAAATAGGAACTCTTGCAAAAACTGAGGAAGATGTACTTATGTACGCAATGTTCCCACAGATAGCTAAAGAGTACCTAGATAAGAGAGAGAATCCTGTAAAAGTTCAGGAGAAAAAAGTTCAGCACATTAATATTGTGTTCTAGGAAAAGGAGAGCGTATGAACGGTATATTTGGAGCAGAGATATCTCTTATGGAATCTCTACTTGTAACAGGAATATGTATGGCAATAGTTTTCGTTATACTTCTGATCATAGCTGGAATATTGAGTCTTTTTAAATATATTCCTGCTGAGGCAAAAGTTGAAAAAAACGTAGCTAAAAAGCAGACAGCTCAGGCTCCTGCTAAGGTTGAAACAAAAGCCTTTGATCCTAACTCAGTTAGGGATGAGAAAATGGTAGTGGCAATGCTAGTGGCATCTATGGAAGCAGCAGCTGAAAATGATGGGGCATATATCAAAGTTAGAAATATCAGAGAAATCTAATAAACTTAAGAGAATGAGGAGAGAGACAATGATAAAAGTATATAAGATAAAAGTTGCAGAGAAAGTTTACGAAGTTGAAGTTGAAGCAATAACTGAAAAAGAGGGGAAAATAGCAGCTACTGCACCAGTTGCAGCACCAGCAGCAGCTCCAGTTGCAGTTGGAGAGGGAACTAAGATAGAAGCTCCTATGCAAGGTAAAATTTTAGATGTAGTTGTATCTGTAGGATCTAAAGTTAAAGCTGGAGAGACTCTAATAGTAATCGAAGCTATGAAGATGGAGAACCCAATCGTAGCTCCATGTGATGGAACTATTACATCTATCTCTATAAATAAGGGAGATATGGTTGACGGTGGAGATATACTAGCGACAATCGCATAATAAGCGTTAAAAAAGGAGAGTAAAATGGAGTTATTAATGAGCTTATACGCTACCACAGGAATCGCAATGATGACTATGGAACAGTTTATCATGCTGTGTATAGCGTTATTTCTAATATATTTAGCAGTTAAGAAACAGTATGAACCATACCTTCTGCTACCGATATCTTTCGGAATGTTTCTAGTTAACTTCCCATCTCCAGTAGGAGAGGGACTAATGGAGCCGGGTGGGCTTATGTATATCCTTTATCAGGGAGTTAAGGCTGGAGTTTATCCACCGTTAATTTTCCTAGCTATAGGAGCAAGTACAGACTTTGGTCCACTTATTGCCAATCCTAAGAGTATGCTTCTTGGAGCAGCAGCTCAAGTTGGAATCTTCGGAGCATTCCTAGGAGCGACTATGCTTGGAATGACTGGTGGAGAAGCAGCTTCAGTTGGAATCATCGGAGGAGCAGATGGACCTACAGCAATATATCTGACGTCTAAACTTGCACCTCACCTGCTTGGACCAATAGCGGTTGCAGCTTACTCATATATGGCACTGGTACCAGTTATCCAGCCGCCTATTATCAGAATGCTGACTACTCCTGAGCAGAGAAAAATCAAAATGACTCAGCTTCGTGTTGTAAGTCAGAGAGAGAAGATAATATTCCCAATCGCAGTAGCAGGAATAGTTATACTTCTTATCCCTTCATCAGCACCTCTTGTAGGAATGCTAATGCTGGGTAACCTTATGAAGGAATCTGGAATAGTACCAAGTCTTGTTGAAAACATCAAGGGAGCACTACTGTATATAGTTACTATATTCATAGGACTTACGGTTGGAGCTACAACAAATGCAGCTTCATTCCTAAATGCTACAACTATAAAAATAATTGTAATGGGACTTTTCGCTTTTGCATGTGGAACAGCTGGAGGAGTTATCTTCGGAAGAATTATGTGTGCCCTTACTGGTGGAAAAATCAACCCTATGATAGGAGCAGCAGGAGTTTCTGCAGTACCTATGGCAGCTAGAGTTGTTCAAAAAGTAGGACAGGAAGAGAATCCAAGTAACTTCCTACTGATGCACGCTATGGGACCTAACGTAGCAGGAGTTATCGGTTCAGCAGTTGCAGCAGGAGTTTTATTAGCACTATTTAAATAAGAAATTATTTTTAGGAAATATCATGAGGAGAGAGTATATATTTATATACTCTCTCCTTAAGTGCTTTTAGAAGATAGAGATGTGTATATGAACAAAAATAAATATGAAATAAAGGAGATTTTTATGGAACTATTATTACTTTTTGCGATACTTATAATCGGTTTTGTAATGCTTATCAAAGGAGCTGATTTTCTTATAGATGGAGCTGTGGCTCTTTCTAGAAAATTTAAGGTACCTGAGATAGTTATAGGTCTTACTGTTGTAGCTTTCGGAACTTCTATGCCTGAACTGGTAGTAAATACCTTTGCAAGTTTCAAAGGTCAAGGTTCTATTGTCTATGGAAATGTGATTGGAAGTAATATCGCCAATATACTCCTTATATTGGGAATAACTTCTCTGATAAAACCTATTACCATGCAAAAGAATACAGTATGGAAAGAGATACCATATTCTCTTATAGCTGTGATAGTACTTTTCTTCCTTTCTCGTAATGGAACTCTTTTCAGGGGGGATGCAGCTGTACTTCTTTGTTTTTTTGTAGGATTTATAATCTATATTTTCTTTATAGCTAAAACAGGAGAACTGGATGCTGAAGAAACTGAAGGTATGGGAACAGGAAAGATGTCTATCTACCTTACACTCGGATTTGTAGGACTTATGTTTGGAGGAAAACTGGTAGTAGATTCAGCAGTAAAGATTGCTCAGATGCTTCATGTAAGTGAAAAATTGATTTCTCTGACTATTGTATCGATAGGAACATCTCTTCCCGAGCTTGCAGCATCTATAACAGCAGCCAAAAAGGGAAATTCAGATATGGCCATAGGAAATGTTGTGGGATCGAATATATTCAATATTTTCCTAATTATGGGAATGAGCGGACTGGTAAGACCTATAGCTTATGATCTAAAATTTGATTTTGATTTTGGAGTATTACTATATGCCACAATGATATTGATACTTTCAGCTTTTGTCTTTAAAAAACATGTTATTCAGAGAAGAAAAGGAGCTATTATGCTCCTATCTTACCTTCTATATCTGATTTATTCCATAAACATGTCTTAATATTACACTTAAATTTCTTAATATGTACAAAATTCCTTCTTGACTAAAATTTTTCCCCATGAGATAATCATTGGGACAAGATTATAGTTTAGGGGGGATTTTTTTTATGAGAAGATATTTAAGAAAATTATCAACATCAGTATTAATGCTTATCATGACTGTAATGGCTTTTGCTGCTAAAACAGTGGATATTCAGTTTCTTGTAACAAGTGATTTACATGGGAAATTTATGCCTTATGAATATTCTACAGCTTCTGAAAGTAAAAACGGAAGTGCTGTACAGATTTCTACTTTAATAAAGAAACTTAGAGCTGAGCATAAAAATACCATAGTTTTTGAAAACGGAGATACTGTTCAGGATAACTCGCACGAGCTTTTTCTGAAGGATAAGACAAGTCCAATAATCATGGCATTAAACGAAATGAAGTATGATGCTTTTGTACCTGGAAATCATGAGTTTAACTTTGGAATGGAAACTTTAGATCATATAATAGGAAGTTTTAATGGGCAATTCCTAGTAGCTAACCTATATAAAGATGGAAAAAGAGTTTATCAGCCATATAAAATATTCGAGAAAGAGGGAGTGAAAATCGCCTTAATAGGTGTGGTAACTCCTCATATTAAAAAATGGGATTCTGAGAATCTAAAAGGTTATGATGCAACAAATCCTGTGGAAGAGGTTAAGAAACTGATTCCTGAGCTAAAGGGAAAAGCTGATCTAATCGTTGTAGGAGCTCACTTATCAGTTGGAGGAGAGTATGGAGACGGAGACTCTGCACAGGCTATAGCAGAAGCTAATCCTGAGGTTGCAGTTATAGTTGCTGGACACGAGCACTCAGTTATAAATACAAGAGCTAAAACTGGAGCGGTAATAATTGAACCAGGAAAATGGGGAGAGATGGTTGCTCAGGTAGTTGTAACAATGACAGAGGAAAATGGAAAATGGAAGGTTAAAAATAGAGAAGAGGACATGAAATCTCAAAATGTATTAATCAATGATAAAAAGAATAAAACAATTATTCCAGCAGATGCAGAGCTTGTGAAAAAACTAGAGTCTTTCCACAAGAGAGCAATAGCTGATTCTGAAACTATAATCGGAGAGCTGAAAGGCGGAAACTTGGTTAAAGAGGATGAGATAAAGGGTATACCTACAGCTCAGATAGAGCCAACAGCTATGATATCTTTTATCAACGAAGTACAGAAATACTATACTGGTGCAGAGATTGCAGCAGCAGCAGCTTTCAGAAATGATGCCAACATGTTTGAAGGGCCTATCAAGAAATCTGATGTAGCTCTTATCTATAAATACGATAACACTCTAAGAGCCTATGAGCTTACAGGAGCACAGCTTAAGAAGTTTATGGAATGGTCAGCTGAATACTACAACCAGCACCAGCCTGGAGATCTTACAATCTCTTTCAATCCTAATATCAGAGGTTATAACTATGATATGTTCTCAGGAGTTAAATATGATGTAAACATATCTAAACCTGCAGGATCTAGAATAGAGAACTTGAGAAAAGCTGATGGAACTCCTATCAAAGATACTGGAAAATACCTGGTAGCAGTAAATGACTACAGAGGAAAAACAACTCTTTCTAATGAAAAATCAGGACTTTTCCCAGGAATTCAGCCGGTTAGAGACCTTTTTGTAGAAAGAGGAGATGCAGGAAGAATCAGAGACCTTATCAGAGAATATATCGAGAAGGTAAGAGGTGGAGTTATTACACCAGAAACTGAAAACAACTGGCAGATAACTGGATACGAGTGGGACGAGAAACTTCATCAAGAAGTTGCAGATCTTGTAAATTCTGGAAAACTTGCGATACCTGCTTCTGAAGATGGAAGAACACCAAATGTAAAATCTATAACTGTTGAGGATTTAAAAAAAGCTAAAAAATAATAACAAGCTATATAACTATAGAAAAAAAAGTTCAATTATATTGAGCTTTTTTTATTTTCATAAATCAGTTATAATCAGATATAGAGAAATAGCGGAGGAAAAATGAAACTGAATTTAAAGTTTGGCAAGGAGAACTTTTATAGAGGAGAGATACCTTTTTATTTGGAGAGTCTAGGGGGGAATATAGTATACTTGTGTTCATCCAAGAGAAATATAAATGATTATTACGGAGTATTAAAAGATATATACCTGGGAGAGGTAATCAGACCTGAAGAGGTAGGAGATGAAGACTACAGAGATTTTAATTACAAAATCATAGAAGCATTGGACAGGGGTAAAAATTTTATAATCCTTGTAACACTTGAATTTTTTCTAAAAGAATATATATTTTCAGGAAACAGATTAAAAATCAAAGTAGGAGAGAGCTTTAACCTTAAAAACCTAATAGAAAAACTAGAGATGGAAGGTTACAGCAGAAACTATATGATAGATAGTCGTCTCCAATACTCTCTGCGTGGCGATATACTGGATTTTTTTCCTGTAAATGGAGAGCATCCTATCAGAATAGAATTTTTTGATGACAGAGCAGAACGTATCAACTATTTTCATATGGATACTCAGCGGAGCATTGAAAAATTAGATGAAGTTGATATGTATATGGATAATAATAAAAAAATGGGAGAGAATTTTCTAAAGCTGTTTTCAAAAGATGAGAACAGTACAAAAATTCAGTATATTGCAGAAAATTTAGAGGTACTGAACTACCGTTTTCAAGAACTGATATTTCAGAATCCCGGTGGAAAAAGTGAGTTGGAAAGTATGTTTCATGCCAATATAGGGATTTTTCGAGAGATAAAAAATCTGAGGCTGGGAAATGAGGAACTCCTGAGATATCAGGACTATGAAGAGGTAAAAAAGATATCCAAAGACAGGAAGATAGTGATATTGAGTGAGGATGCAGGTAGATATCGTGAGATATTTGGGGATAACTCCAATATAGAGATAGAAAAATATCCTCTTTATGAGGGATTTCAAAATGGTGACACTCTCTATCTAACAGATAGAGAGTTAAAAGGAATAAGAGTACGTAGGGAGTACAAAAGACAGTTGGAATACAAAAGACAGGAAATTTCCCACATCTCGAAGGGAGAATATATTATCCATGAAAGCTTTGGAGTTGGAATATATATGGGTACTGTCTTAATAAATGGTCAGGAATATCTAGAGGTAAAATATGCGGATCAGGATAAACTCTTTGTACCTATGGGAAGCCTGGACAGAATAGAAAAATTTCAAGTAGAACTTGGAATGGAGCCCGAAATATACAAGCTGGGTCGTAAGGGATTCCGTAAACGTAGGGAGAGGCTTCAAGATGATATGGCAAAATTTGCCTTGGAGATAATAGAGGTCCAAGCTCGAAGAAAAATGGTTTTGGGGCACAGATTTGAGAGAGATACTCTACTACAGGAGGAGTTTGAAGAGGCTTTTCCTTACAATCTCACCCCGGATCAGAACCGTGCTGTGGAAGACACAAAACGGGATATGGAATCTGGAAGAGTTATGGATAGAATAATCTGTGGAGATGTGGGTTGTGGAAAGACAGAGGTGGCTATACGTGCTGCATTTAAGGCAGCTATGGATGGGAAACAGGTGGCCCTAATGGTGCCTACAACTGTTCTAGCTCAACAACATTATGAAAGGATAGTGGAAAGACTGAAAAACTATCCTATCACAGTGGAACTCCTGAGCCGTATAAAGACAGAACGGGAACTGGAAGAGTGCTACAGAAGAATAGCTCTTGGAGGAATAGATATTGTGGTGGGAACCCATAAAATTCTATCTCCAGAGATAAACTTCAAAGATTTGGGGCTTGTCATTATAGATGAGGAGCAGAAGTTTGGAGTAAAGGCTAAGGAGAAGCTGAAAACACTACGTACGGATGTACATATGCTCACCCTAACTGCAACACCTATTCCAAGAACTCTGAATCTAGCCCTATTGGGCATCCGTGACATCTCTATAATAGAAACCCTTCCCGAAGGTCGTCTGCCTATACAGGACTATTTTATAGAGAAAAAAGATGAAGCAGTAAAGGATGCTGTTATGAGAGAATTTGCCCGTGAAGGCCAGACCTTCTATATCTACAACAGGGTAAAAGGAATAGAGCGTCGGGAGGAGGAACTCCGTAAGATGCTACCTGATTTCCTAAAAATAGATCATATACATGGGCAGATGCCTCCTCGTGAAATTCGAGAGATACTGCACCAGTTTGAAAATGGAGAGATAGATCTCCTTCTCGCCACAACCATAGTAGAGAACGGAATAGATGTGGAGAATGCCAATTCCATAATCATAGAGGGCACAGATAAACTGGGACTTTCTCAGATGTATCAGCTGAGGGGAAGAGTAGGAAGAGGTCACGAAAGGGGCTACTGCTACTTTCTTACAGACCCGGGAAAAGATATCCGTAGCAAGGTAAAGCAGAGGGAGGAATCCATGAGATCCCTTGGGGATATGGGAGCTGGAACAGGCTTCAATCTATCTATGGAGGACATGAGGATAAGAGGAGCAGGAGAGGTATTAGGAGAGCGTCAGCACGGTGCTATAGAGATACTCGGCTACGGACTTTATATGAAGCTTCTTCAGGAAGAGATAGCCAAGCTGAAGGGAGAGTATATAGAAGAACTTCCAGAGTTTACCCTTGACCTCAACCAACCAAGATATATCCCGGACACCTATATAGAAGAAAGGGAAAAGTTGGTACTATACAAGAGAATAGCCCAGATAAATAGAGTGGAAGAGATAGATGATATAATGGAGGAATTGGAAGATAGATTTGGAGCTCTACCTTATTCTGCAAAATCGTATCTCCGTGGAGAAAAGTTGAAGCTTATGGCTAAAAGAGCTAGGGTTATCGCCATCTATGAAGAAAAGGAGGGGACTACTCTCATAAAATTCCAAGAGGATAAACTCCATATGGAAAAATTGATGGAGATAATGGAAGCAGAAAGAGGAAAATACATAAAAAATCAAGTAGCCTTGAGGTATTTAGGTACTCCTGAGGGTTTTTTCCGGGACTACTTGGGTTAGTGAAAAAATTGTTCCGAGAACTGTCCGGCCGCTTAAGCTATCTACGATACGCTTGGACTCACGCAAGGTTCTCTACACAATTTTTTACATTTAGGTTTGGATAGAATAGAACAATAAAATAAGAAAAAATAAAAAAAGATAACTGTATCAAGATAGGAAGGAGAAAAAATGACAGAATTTGATAAATTAGTCCAGCTTATGAAAACTTTGAGAGGAGAGAACGGGTGTGCCTGGGACAGGAAACAGACTCTAGAAAGTTTAAAAGAGTATCTGTTGGAAGAAACCTATGAGACTTTGGAGGTCATGGACCAGGGAGGAGAGGAACTGAAAGGTGAGCTGGGAGACCTGCTTCTCAATATAGTTTTTCAGGCTCAGATATGTGAGGAAAAAGGTGAGTTTGGAATAGAGGATGTAATAAAAAAACTTTCAGAAAAACTTATCAGAAGACACCCACATATTTTCAGCGAAGAAATAAACAACCTCACTTCTGAAGAGGTAAAGAAGCAGTGGGACAGTATAAAGAGAGATGAGAAGGAGCACAGGGACAGAAAATCCATACTGGATGGAATACCTAAGGCTCTTCCACCTATGGCCCGAGCAGAAAAGATAATAAAAAAAGTTTCAGGAGTGGGCTTTGACTGGGATACACCTGAAGGAGTACTGGATAAGATTGAGGAAGAACTGGGTGAGGTCAGAGAAGAGTTAAGAGTGGGAGATCGTGAAAAATTGGGAGAGGAAATTGGAGATTTGATGTTTTCCCTTATAAACATGGCCCGTTATCTAGGATATAACAGTTCAGATTTACTGAATAAAACAAATCATAAATTTGAAAGACGTTTCCGGCATGTGGAAGCCAACTGCATCTTAGGAGAAGCAGACTTAGAAGAGATGGATAACCTGTGGGAAGAAGCTAAACGCAAAGAAAAAGGACAGATGCTGTAACATCTGTCCAGAGTCTTAGTCAGTTGCCTAGTATAGCTTTGTTGCCAGTAGGAAAAAAACTATACAGAGTATTGAAAATCTTAACATCTAAAACCATCACCTCCTTTTTAGAGGTAGCTCCTGCTAAGAATATGATTTTATCATAAAATATAAAAAAAGAAAAGGAGTAGTTACAGCTACCCCTTCTCACGATGATTTTAGATTTGATTTACAATACTCTTCTGTTACAATAATTATACAATTTTTTTTAATATTAATCAAGGGGGTTTTTGATGAGATTAGATAAATTTCTAAAGGTAAGCAGAATAATAAAGAGAAGACCTATAGCCAAGGCTGTGGTAGATGGAGGAAAAACAAAACTGGATGGGAAGGTGGCAAAACCCAGTACAGAGGTAAAGGAGGGAGCAATCCTAGAGCTAGAATATTATGACAGATATTTTAAGTTTCAGATACTGGAAGTTCCAACAGGAAACGTGGCAAAGAACCGTGCTCAAGATCTGATAAAGGTATTGGATGTGAGAGGGATAGATAAGATAGATTTAGAAAGTGAAGAGGAGATTTTTGATGAGAAGCCTGGTAATATCTAACTGTAAAATAAATATAGGACTAAATGTGACTGGAGTACTTGAAAACGGCTACCATACACTGGATATGGTTATGGTGCCACTGAATCTTGCAGACAAAATATATCTAAATTTTTGCAAAAAAGAGGGAGAATTAAAAATTAATTCCAATGATTTAAAAATTCCAAAAGGAAAAGAGAACATCTTGCACAAAATATATAGTAAGTACTACCAAAAGACAGGACTGGAACCTCAGGAGATAGAAGTATACCTGGATAAAAAAATTCCCATGGAAGGTGGATTGGGAGGAGGAAGCTCCAACGGAGCCATGTTTCTTCTGGAGTTGAATCAATTTCACGGAGATATCCTTACTAGGAAAGAGCTTCATAGCCTGGGAAAAACTGTGGGAGCAGATATACCTTTTTTCATTGAAAATATTCCTGCAAGGGTAAGAGGGATAGGAGAAGTTCTGGAACCTTTCCACCTCAATCTAGACTGTAGAGTTATACTTGTAAGACCAAATTTCGGAGTATCAACTCCTGAAGCCTTCAAAAATCTGGATAGGATGAAGATTGGAGGGCTAGAAATTAAGGATGCAGATATAGACAAGATTATCCATGGTATGAAGGAAAATGATCTGAACCTCCTGGAGGATGGAATAGAGAACCATCTGGAGCAGGGACTACTCATGGAAAACAGCAATATCGTAAAATTTCGAGCTAGACTGGAAGAGATTCCTGGGTATAAATTCTTTATGTCGGGAAGTGGAAGTACCTATTTTACTCTTGTTTCCAAAGAGGGAGCAGAGGAAAGCTATAATTTTTTAAAGGACAGCTTAAAAGACTGCGAGATCTACCTCTGCAGCTTTTTATAGACACAAAAAATATACTAAAGGGGTGCACAAAATGATTATTACAGACGTAAGATTAAGATTAGTTACCGGAACAGAGGGAGAGCTTAAACTGAAAGCCTATGCTGATATTACCTTTGACGATGCCTTTGTAATCCACGGATTAAAGGTAATTGACGGGCAAAAAGGAATGTTTGTAGCAATGCCTTCAAGAAAGATGCCAGACGGAGAGTATAAAGATATAGCTCACCCGATCAAGCCAGATTTGAGAAAAGAGATAACTGATTCAGTTATAGCAAAATTTAATGCAGTAGAAGCAGGAATCGAAGCTGGAGAATAAAATATAGATAAAAGAGTGGGAAACCACTCTTTTTTCTTTATAAATTACAGTTTTTGTTGTAAAATATATGAAAATAAAGATTTATTGGGAAAAAGGGGAAAAAATGATAAGAAAGCTGAATAGGGTGGTACAGGATTTTTTAAGACCTAAAAGATTAGCTCTGGGAAGATTCATTTGGGATAGAAAAGATGATAGAAAAGGGTGTCCAGAAGAAAATATTATTGTTCGTATGAATATAAAAAAGATACTTTTCATCCGTACCGATGGAAAAATAGGGGATATGGTAGCAAGCACTATGATGTTTCGTGAAATAAAAAGAAAGTTTCCAGAGGTCAAAATAGGAGTGGTGGCAAGGGGAGCCGCTCGGGATATTATAGAAAATAATCTCTATGTGGATAAAATATATAGCTATGAAAAAAGTAGCAGTGCCTTAAAAAAGCTTACTGGAGAGATAAGGGGTGAAGGGTATGATCTTCTTCTGGATTTCAGTGAGATGCTGAGAGTCAACGATATGAAATTTATAAACCTCTGCAGAGCAGG
>JBOFEZ010000077.1:0-7098 GCA_051648365.1 Fusobacteriaceae bacterium | reverse complement strand
GTAAACGCTGAAGGTACTTGGTGGGAAGCTGCCCGGGAGAATAGGAATTTGCCAAGTTATGCTTCTTTAGCTCAGTTGGTAGAGCGCACGACTGTTAATCGTGTTGCCGCTGGTTCGAGTCCAGCAAGAAGCGCCATTTTAATTAATAATGTTTGGTGAGTATAGCTACGGAGATACACCTGGTCACATTTCGAACCCAGAAGTTAAGCCCGTAAACGCTGAAGGTACTTGGTGGGAAGCTGCCCGGGAGAATAGGAACTTGCCAAACTTTTTTTATTTCCAGAAATATAATTTAATTATATAAAAAAGACTGAATTTTAGAAAATGTTTTCTAAAATTCAGTCTTTTTGTTTTAAAAAAATTATTCATAATGGGTGAATCCTGAATTTTGATTTATTTTATCTGTAGGAAAAACTATCTCATCATTATCATTAAGTCCATCTATTATTATTACTTTTTCAGAAAAGTTTAGGGCAATCTTAACCTCTTTTAACTCGATTTTTCGGTGATTTTTCACATAAACAAAGGCCATGTTATTTTTTAAGTATAAAAAATCTTCAGGAATAACAATTATATCTCTATATTCTTTACCGTAAATAACTCCATTGATATTCATATTATAGAGAAACTGTGGTGGAGGATTGTCAAGTGTTCCTTTTATTTTTATAGTTCCATTATTTTTATTTACATAAGGTGCGATATAAAAAATTTCACCTAAAGATTTTAAATCGAGATTATTACTGAAAAAAGATTCTATTTTCTGATTTAAATTAATTTTAGAAATTTGTTTTTCATCGAGTTCAATCTCTAAAATCTTTTTATCTCCTGATGAAATTTCAAGCATAACTTCATATTGTAAAATGGTTTCTCCAACTTCAATATTTTTTTCTGTAATAATGCCATCAATAGGGGATAATATATTATATTTTTCTAATTCTTTATGTAGACTTTCTATAGAAAATTTTATATTTTCAATTTTTATAAGTAAAGATTTCTTGTCATCACCTTGAGAAATAGATTCCAATCTTTTTTTAGATTCGATATAGCTATTTTTATCGGAGAGATATCTTAATTTTTTAGAGTTAAATTCAAGCTCAGTTACAAGATTTTTTTCAAAAAGTTGCTTAAATTTCAAGTATTCTGATTCACCTATTTTGAAATTCAAATTTGCAGTTTCAAAATATGATTTTGCAATATCTAAATCAGTTGTTTGGATTTTATTTAATTGAGATAAAGCACTTTTTAAATTCTCTTCTTCCTGAAGAAGTTTCAGATTTATTTGGTTATTATCAATTTTAACAAGAGGTTCTCCCTTTTTTACTAAATCTCCTTCACTTTTTAAAATTTCAATAATTTTTCCAGAAACCTCAGAAGAAATATTGATTACTTCAGGAGATTTTACAACTCCAGAGATAATAATTTTTTCTTGAAAATTTTGTTTTTTTATTTTTAATATTTCTTCCTTGGGAGCTAGTTGTATAGTGCAAAGAGATAATGAAAATATAATAAGAATACAGATATATATTTTTTTATGTTTCATAAGACCACCTTGTTTTATTTTCCATGTAGTTTATTATGCCATAAAGAGAGATGAAAAGAAATAGGAATTTATGAAAAGAGAAATGTATGGTATAATTTTAGGAGAAAATATAGAATTGAGGAGAGGTTATGGCTATATTACAGATAAATAATGTGTGTAAAAATTTTTCAGGAGAAGAACTTTTTAGAGATATAAATTTTTCGGTTGATGAGAAAGACAAAATAGGACTTATAGGAGTAAATGGGGCAGGTAAATCTACACTTATAAAAATTATATTAGGATTTGAAGAACATGATGAAGATATCCAAACCAAAAGAAAAGGAAACATATCAAAAAAATCAGGGCTCAAAATAGGTTATCTTTCTCAAAGTACAGACTTGAATGAAGAAAATACAGTTTTTGATGAACTTATGGATGTGTATCATGATCTTCATATGGATTACATTAAAATTCAGAAATTAAATGAAAGACTGGCGTGGGATATGGAGAATTTTGAAACTATTATGGAAGAAGTTTCAGAACTTTCTTCAAGTTATGAGCAAAGAGAGGGATATAACCTAGAATATAAAGTGAAAACGATATTAAATGGTCTATCGATTCCCGAAAATATATGGAAGAATAAAGTTGGAGATCTTTCCGGAGGTCAATCTTCAAGAGTTGCATTAGGAAAAATTCTTCTTGAGGAGCCCGAGTTGCTTATTTTAGATGAACCAACCAATCATCTGGATTTAGCTGCTATAGAATGGTTGGAAAAATTTTTAAAAGAATACAAAAAAGCAGTAATACTGATATCTCATGATGTACTTTTTTTGGATAATGTAGCGAATAGAGTATTGGAGATGGAAGGAAAAACAATCAAAAGCTATACTGGGAATTATACTGATTTTCAGATTCAAAAAGAAGCTTATCTTACAGGAGCGTTAAAAACTTATGAAAAAGAACAGGATAAGATAAAAAAAACAGAGGAATTTATTAGAAAGTATAAAGCTGGTATCAAATGTAAACAAGCAAGAGGAAGAGAAAAAATCTTAAATCGAATGGAAAAAATTGATAATCCACTTATCCCAGTAAGAAAAATGAAGCTGAAATTTAATATAGCTACAGCAAGTGCAGATAGAGTCCTTAGAGTCGAAAAACTTTCGAAAAATTATGAAGATTTAAAGCTTTTTTCAAATTTGAATTTGGACATGTATAAAGGAGATCGAATAGGAGTAATAGGTAAAAATGGAGCAGGTAAATCTACACTTCTTAAAATAATAAATGGATTAGAAAAACAAGATTTGGGAAATTTGATATTGGGCGAGAGGGTAAAAATAGGTTATTATGATCAAAATCACAGTAGCTTAGATTATAGAAATAATATTTTGGAAGAACTTATGGAAACAGCTCCTCTAACATATGAAGAGGCTAGAACTTTTGCTGGAGGATTCCTTTTTACAGATGATGAAATCGAAAAAAAGATAAAAATGTTGAGCGGAGGAGAAAAGGCCCGTGTGGAGTTTATGAAATTGATACTTAAAAAACCTAATTTTCTAATATTTGATGAACCGACTAACCATTTAGACATATATTCTCGTGAAATTTTAGAAGAAGCGTTGGAAGAATTTGAGGGAACTTTATTGGTGGTATCACACGACAGATATTTTTTGGAAGCTACAGTAAACAGTATCTACGAAATAAATAGAGAGGGTGCTACTCTTTTTAAGGGCGACTACCATTCTTATATAAATCAGAAAGAGAAAAAAATTAAAGATGAAACAGGAGCGCTTTCTTACGAAGAACAGAAAAAAGCTAGTAATAGAATAAAAAATCTTGAAAGAAAAATTACACAATTAGAAGAAAAAATGGAGAGAATAGAAGAGCAAAAAGCTAAAAAAGAACAAGAATATGAAATGGCTGGAAAAATAAATGATTTAGATAAACTTCTCAGAATTCAAGAACAGTTAGATAATTATGAAATAGAACTCTTAGAAATAATTAGTGAATGGGAAGAAAGTGAAGAGGAATTAAAAGAGTTGAAAAATTAAAATGTAGATAAAAACAATTTTTAATAGTAAAAAAGCTTTTAAAATGACATAAAAAATGGTATAATTACTTTTGTTAGAGTACAAAGTTATATGTATATCATTTTTTTGACAGCAAATAAAGTGTTGACTTTTTGCTATAAAATGATTATAATATCTGAGTTATAATAATAATTATAAAATAAAATCATATGGAAGGAGGGTACAATGCCTACTTTAAGTCAATTAGTAAAGAACGGAAGAAAAGTATTATCAGAAGCAAGTAAATCACCTGCTTTACAAGGAAACCCACAGAGAAGAGGAGTTTGTGTAAGAGTTTATACTTCTACACCTAAGAAACCAAACTCAGCTTTAAGAAAAGTTGCCAGAGTAAAATTAACAAACGGAATAGAAGTAACTAGTTATATTCCAGGAGAAGGACACAACTTACAAGAACACTCGATTGTTCTAATAAGAGGTGGAAGAACAAAAGATTTACCAGGAGTTAGATATAAAGTTATTAGAGGAGCTTTAGATACTGCTGGAGTTGCTAAGAGAAAACAGTCTAGATCAAAATATGGAAGCAAAAAAGCTTAATTTTAGGGAGGTGTAACGAATGTCAAGAAGAAGAGCAGCAGAAAAGAGAGATGTATTACCTGATTCAAGATACTCAGATAAGGTTGTTACAAAAACAATAAATGCATTCATGAAGGATGGAAAAAAATCTATAATAGAGGGAATTTTTTACTCTGCAATGGATTTAATAAAAGAGAAAACTGGTAAAGAGGGATACGATGTATTCAAACAGGCTCTAGAGAATATCAAGCCACAAGTTGAGGTTAGATCTAAGAGAATTGGAGGAGCTACTTACCAAGTTCCAATCGAAGTTAGAGTTGAGAGACAACAAACTCTTGCACTTAGATGGTTAGTAAACTATACAAGAGCTAGAAAAGAGTACGGAATGATAGAAAAGCTAGCAGCTGAGTTAATAGCAGCATCAAACAATGACGGAGCTACTATCAGAAAGAAAGAAGATACTTACAGAATGGCTGAAGCAAACAGAGCTTTCGCACACTACAGAGTTTAATTTCATTAAAACTGTAAAAAAATAATCGTAATTATTAGAAGTTTTTCATAGTAAATTCGAGGAGGAAGTATTAAATGGCTAGAAAAGTATCTTTAGATATGACTAGAAACGTAGGAATCATGGCTCACATCGATGCAGGAAAGACTACTACTACAGAGAGAATTCTTTATTTTACTGGAGTAGAGCATAAAATTGGAGAGGTTCACGAAGGTGCCGCTACAATGGACTGGATGGAGCAAGAGCAAGAGAGAGGAATAACAATTACCTCTGCTGCAACTACATGTTTCTGGAAAGAACATAGAATAAATATAATAGACACACCAGGTCACGTGGACTTTACTGTTGAGGTTGAGAGATCTCTAAGAGTACTGGACGGAGCAGTTGCAGTTTTCTCTGCAGTTGACGGAGTTCAGCCACAATCTGAAACTGTTTGGAGACAGGCAGATAAGTATGGTGTACCAAGAATAGCTTTCTTTAATAAGATGGATAGAATCGGTGCAGATTTTGATATGTGTGTAAACGATATCAGAGAAAAATTAGGATCTAATCCAGTTCCTATTCAGTTACCAATCGGTGCTGAGGATCAATTCGAAGGTATTGTAGACCTAATCGAAATGAAAGAGATCGTATGGCCTCTTGATACTTCAGATGGAAAAAACTTCGAAGTTAAAGAAATCAGATCTGAGCTTAGAGAAAGAGCTGAAGAGATGAGAAGTACTATGGTTGAGTCAATCGTTGAGACTGATGATGCTTTAATGGAAAAATTCTTTGCTGGAGAAGAGCTTACAATTGAAGAAATCAACACTGCTCTAAGATTAGCTACAATCCAAAACATAGTTGTTCCAGTAACTTGTGGAACTGCTTTCAAAAACAAAGGAGTTCAATCTTTACTAGATGCAATAGTAGCATTCATGCCATCTCCACTTGACAGAAAGTATTCAGAAGATTCTGAGACTGGAGTTATAGTTGGAACAGATGTTAAAGACGAAAATGTAAGCGTTTCAAGACCAGTTTCTGACGATGCTCCATTCTCAGCACTTGCATTCAAAATAATGACTGACCCATTTGTTGGAAGACTATCATTCTTTAGAGTTTATTCTGGAGTTTTAGAGAAGGGATCATATGTTCTTAACTCTACTAAGGGTAAAAAAGAGAGAATGGGAAGAATACTTCAGATGCATGCTAACAAAAGAGAAGAAATCGAAATAGTTTACTGTGGAGATATCGCTGCAGCAGTTGGATTAAAAGATACAACTACTGGAGATACTCTATGTGACCTAAGCAATCCTATCGTTCTTGAGAGAATGGTATTCCCTGAGCCAGTTATATCAGTTGCGGTTGAACCAAAAACTAAAGTTGACCAGGAAAAAATGGGAATCGCTCTATCTAAGCTAGCTGAAGAAGATCCTACATTCAGAGTTGAAACTGATCAGGAAACTGGACAAGTTATAATCTCTGGAATGGGAGAGCTTCACCTTGAGATACTTGTAGACAGAATGAAGAGAGAATTCAAAGTTGAGTCAACTGTTGGTAAGCCACAAGTTGCATACAGAGAGACAATCACTGCAACTGTTGATCAAGAAGTTAAGTATGCTAAACAATCAGGAGGAAAAGGTCAATTCGGACACGTTAAGATCACTCTTGAGCCAAATCCTGGACAAGAATTCCTATTTGTTAATAAAGTTACTGGAGGATCTATTCCTAGAGAGTATATTCCAGCAGTAGAAAAAGGAACAAGAGAAGCTCTTGAGGCTGGAGTAGTTGCTGGATACCCACTAGTTGACGTTAAAGTAACTTTATTTGATGGATCATACCATGAGGTTGACTCATCAGAGATGGCATTCAAAATAGCTGGATCTATGGCTCTTAAGCAAGCCGCAGCTAAAGCGAAACCAGTTATCCTTGAGCCAGTATTCAAAGTTGAAGTTACAACTCCTGAAGAGTATATGGGAGATATCATTGGAGACCTTAACTCAAGAAGAGGTATGATCGGTGGTATGACGGATAGAAACGGAGCTAAAATCATCACTGGTAAAGTTCCACTGTCTGAAATGTTCGGATACGCTACTGACCTAAGATCAAAATCTCAAGGAAGAGCAACTTACTCTATGGAGTTCGAAGAGTACACTCAAGTTCCAGCTAATATCCAAAAAGGTATTATGGAGCAAAGAGGAAAGTAATTCAGTTATAAATATATAGTTTAGGGAACTAGTAATAGTTCTCTAAACTCATATTTAATATAAAAACAATAAAAAAACAATAAACCCTTAGGAGGAAAAAAAGAATGGCTAAAGAAAAATTCGAAAGAAGCAAGCCCCACGTTAACGTCGGAACAATCGGACACGTTGACCACGGAAAAACTACAACTACAGCTGCTATATCTAAAGTATTATCAGATTTAGGACTAGCTAAAAAAGTTGATTTCGCAAACATTGATGCGGCTCCAGAAGAAAGAGAAAGAGGAATCA
>JBOFEZ010000076.1:0-2225 GCA_051648365.1 Fusobacteriaceae bacterium | reverse complement strand
AGGAGAAATTATCGGAAAAGTTGGAGATGAAGAGGTCAAAGCAACTATAGATGGTCTAGTAAGAGGTGTGATAAGAGAAGGATATTTTGCTCATAAAGGGATGAAGATTGGAGATATAGATCCTAGAATAGAAGAATATAAAAATACTTATACTATTTCGGATAAAGCAAGAGCTCTAGGAGGAGCTGTTTTAGAAGGTATACTAGTAAGTATTCGGGAGCATCAGGAGTATCCTAAATTGAGGGATCTATAACGATTTAGGATAACTAATCTCTTACCTTAAGTAAAATTTTAGAAAAAAGAATGGAGGAGATTTAATTATGGAAATACTTCAAATAGTCCTACTATCACTAACCGTCAGTCTTCTTTCAGGAGTAATCAGTTTTGCCGGTGGTTTCACCCTGAGTACATATCTTTATATCAGTAAAAGTAGGTATAAAAAAAATATTGATAATTTTTATAGAGCTCTCACAGGAGTTCCTACAATAATTTTTGGATTGATTGCTCTATTACTACTTTCAAAAAAAGGTATATTTGGGAGTTTTAAACTTCTCTTCAGCCCGACTGCAATAGTCTTTGCTCAATTCCTGCTTCTATTTCCTCTAGCATACACTCTGTGTAACGACCTCTATGGAACAGAGGGTGAAAAAATTCTTCTTCTTTCTAAGGTTATTAAGGTTCCTAAAAAAAAGATTTTTCATCTTTTTTTTAGGGAATTAAAAAAGAATCTTCTTGGAATATTTCTTCTTATTTTTTCTAGAGCTATTTCTGAGGTTGGAGCTGTTATGATGGTCGGAGGAAATATTAAAGGGTATACAAGGGTAATGACAACATATATAGCTCTTTCTACCTCCATGGGAAACTATGAAAAATCCATAGGAATAGCTTTTATTCTTTTTTTCATATCTTATGGAATTAATTCTATACTTAGGAGGATAGATTAAGATGATAATCTTAGAAAATATAAAAAAAATTTATCAAGAAAAAATAATTCTAGATATTCCATATCTCAGCTTTCAAAAAGGCAAGATATACTCTATTACCGGATATAATGGAGAGGGAAAATCTACACTTCTAAAGATTATATATGGAATCGAAAGTATTAATTGTGGGAAAATCAAGATGGAAGGCTTAGATTTAGGTTACAATCCACAGCGGGAGATATTTCTGAAGGGAACCGTTCTCCACAATCTTACTCACCCTTTTATACTCAGGGATGAAGAAATACCTGTCGAAAATATAAAAAAATTTATAAAAGTTTTCGAAATGGAAGATTTTTTAAATAGAGATATAAAAAATCTTTCAGGAGGAGAAAAAGCCAAAATTCAGTTTATCCGTACTCTTCTTTTTAAGAATGATTTTATACTAATGGATGAACCTACAGCAAGTATGGATAGGAAATCTACACATCTCGTGGAAGAACTTCTGATACAGGAAAAAACGAATGGAAAAGGAGTTATAATAGTCACTCATGACTTTATACAAGCTGAAAAAATAAGTGATTTTATATTGGAGATAGAGGAAACTAAGATTTGCATAAAAAATAAAAATATAAAAGGAATGTGAAACTATGAAAGAGAAATTCACTCACTTTAACTCTTCAGGTCGTGCCGTGATGGTTGATGTATCTGAAAAAAAGACTACTGTCCGTACTGCGAGGGCGTCTGGAAAAATTTTCATGGAGAAATCTACAATTGAAGCAGTAAGGAACGGAAAAATGAAAAAGGGTGATGTTTTAGCTGTTGCACAGGTCGCAGGTATTACAGGAGCAAAAAAAACAAGCGACCTTATACCTATGTGTCATAACCTGTTTATCTCTAAAGCTGATTTAGATTTCCAAATTATGGAGAATCATATTTTGATTTTTTCTACTGTAAAAACAGAAGGGCAGACAGGAATCGAGATGGAGGCACTTACTGCCGTATCTACTGCTGCTCTGACCATCTACGATATGTGCAAGGCAATTGATAAAAATATGAGAATAGAAAATATTAAACTTCTCGAAAAAACAGGAGGTAAGTCAGATTATAAAATAGAGGAGTAATTTTACTTCCTCTGGGATAGCTCTCTTTTTTTGGGGAAAACGGGTCAAATATATGTTTTTACCAATAAAATCAAGGGATAACATCAATTCATTTTGACGTTATCCCTTTTCTTTTCCTAATTTTCTTCCCTATATCTTTAGGAACTCCCCTCTTATCTCCTCAGACAGTTTCTTGTGCTTA
>JBOFEZ010000075.1:0-2435 GCA_051648365.1 Fusobacteriaceae bacterium | reverse complement strand
TCTGCATTCTATTTTATATAAGAAGATTAATTGAGGATAAAACTCCTATAACCCAAAGCGTTTTAGAAATTTTTTCTCCATCTTCCGAAACAAGATTTATCAAAATATAAGAGATGAATCCGAAACTTAATCCCACGGCGATACTATGTGTCATAGGCATAAATATTATAGTCATAAATGCCGGTATCGCTTCCCTCATATTGCTGAAATTAAGCTGTCCTACTTTTCTAAACATAAAAACTCCCACAATTACTAGGGATGGTGCCACTGCAAATACAGGAACTGCTTCCACCAGCGGTGATACAAATAGTGCTCCAAGGAAGAGGGCTCCTGTTACCAGTGAAGCAATCCCTGTCCTAGCTCCTGCAGTAATTCCTGCAACAGATTCCCCGTAAGTAGTTACTGTACTTGTTCCTAAAAGTGAACCTATTATAGTTGAAAGAACGTCTGCATAAAGCATTCTTCCCAATCCTTTTCTTCTCTCCTCTTCATTTCTAAAAGGAATCTCTTTATAGCATGAAAGAAGTACACTCAGTGAATCAAAAAGATCTATAAACATAAAAGAGAATATAGCTCCCATAAGAGAAGGCTTTAAGACTCCTAAAATATTAAGTTTCATTGCAACAGGAGCTATGCTTGGTGGTGTTGAAAGTATCGCTTTAGGAAGCTGAGTTTCTCCAAATATCACTCCCAAGGCAGTCACTATGGCTATACTTATAAGCATACCTCCTCTCACCTTTTTCAGATCAAAAATAAACATCAAAAACAATCCTAAAAGTGAAAGCAGAACTGGGGTAGTCATCTCTCCAAAGGCAACTAGGGTACTTGGATTTGGAACTGCCACTCCCATACTTTTCAGCCCTATAAGGGAGAGGAAAAGTCCTATTCCCACTGTGGAGGCTGTTCCTAAAGAAGCAGGTATAGCATTAATTATCTTTTCTCTTATTCCCCCATAAGCCATTATGAGATAAAAAATTCCTGAAAGAAATACTACTCCAAGTGAATCTTGCCAAGTCATTCCATTTCCCATAACCAGTGTAAAAGTAAAAAATGCATTTAGTCCCATTCCAGGAGCTAGTGCTATGGGAACATTTCCCAAAATTCCTCCCAAAAAAGATCCTATTGCAGTTGCAAGACATGTAACCGTAACCAGGACCCCCTTCTCCATTCCTGTAAGGGATAAAATTGTGGGATTTACAAAGATAACATAGGATATTGTCAGGAATGTTGTGATTCCTCCCAGTATCTCCCTTTTAAAAGTACTTCCTCTCTCTGATACCAGGAATTTTTCATCCAGTATTTCTGCTAATCCTTTTTTAGTTTTTATTGCTGTATTTGACATTTTTTCCTCCGATGTTTTTTGTAGTAAGCTCTTTTACGGTGAGCCTGTAGAAACTTTTGAACCTTATTTTCAAAATTATACTAACCGGTTATTTCCAGAATCCTATATGAGGTGCAACTATCATTGATTTAAGCTCGTCATCTGCCATAGGTCCTATCACTTGGATATTTTTTTGTCCTCTTGCCAGAACCTCTCTGCAAGGTACATCAAAAGTTGGGTTTTTCTCATCACTTCCCGTAAGTTGGAGAAGCTCCTTCTCACTTATTCCGTACACTATTCTTCCCACATTTCCCCAGTATATAGCTCCTGTACACATACAGCAAGGCTCTGCAGTAGTATAAAGAGTGCATTCCCATAGGAACTCCTTGGAATATTTCTGGCTTGCTAACCTCATAACTGTAGTTTCAGCATGCCCGGTACAGTCCTTTGTTGTTACCTCAACATTTCCAGATTCAATAAGAATATTTCCTTCGTTGTCTGTAAGAAGTGCCCCAAAAGGATTATTTCCTCCTGCAACAGATTCTACAGAAATTTCAGCACATCTTTTGATATACTTTTTGTGATCAATCATAATTCCCTCCTATAGTAAAATTCAAAATAAAAAAAGCAGTCCGAGGACTGCCTTGATTTAGTTTACAATACCCCCTGGCAAGATGAGCAGATATTTCTGCCTAATGAGTCTCTTGTGGGCGCCATGCTGGATTAATCCAACTTCTATTCTTTTTTTATTTAGATGCTTCTAGTATAAGTATTTTTTTGATTTTTGTCAATTTTTTTTTATTTACTAGAGTTTTAGCAGATAATCCAACAACAAAATTAGAATATTTGTATAATTTTAATCCCTTCAGTTCATAAAATGAATTTTACTTTCTTTGGATTGAAATATAAAATATGTTTAAACTAAAATATTGGGGGGATATTATGAAGAAAAATTTACTGCTTATAACTGGATTGGCGTCTTTACTACTTACTGCTCCAGCTATGGGAAAAGAAAAATCTACAATTACTAAATCTTACGGTTATGGTGGCGAGATGAAAGTTCTTGTTAAAACAGATGGGGAGAAAATAAAAGATATCGAGCTGGTTTCTCACA
>JBOFEZ010000074.1:0-4342 GCA_051648365.1 Fusobacteriaceae bacterium | reverse complement strand
GCATCTAGACGTCCCTTTTCTCTCATACGGTATCTTTCACGTTCATCTTCATCTGCACTTATTACATAAAGTTTTTTCTTGGCATTTTTTATCTCGTGGATGGCTTCTTCTGCATCTTCCACCATATCACTAGAAGGCTCTTTTAGAAACATTCCCCATCCTGTTAGAGGGTCTTCCACATCATAAATTTTTAGCTTAGGCAGTTCTAAAAAATGAATCTCAAAAGCATCATCTAAAATAAAATTCTCCCTTTTTTCCTTTATCTTAAAAACTGTATGGTAATTCTCGGCATTTTTAAACTGTATAAAGTTTAAGATATTTATACATACTGTTTTATTCAAATCAGAATAGTTGTCTCCCTCTTTCATTTGATCAGAATAGAGTTTGCTCCAATAATAAAGGGTTCTCTTCGTCATATTGTACTGATTGCTCAGCTGTATCTCTACATTGACTATCATTCCCTTATCTGTCACTGCCTTCACATCCAGACGGCTATTCTTGTCCTCTATCGCTTCCTTCGTTATCTCAACATTACGGAGTTCCACATCCACTATAGGATTTTCCGTCTTTAACGCTGCATTCAAAAAAGAGATCAGTATACTCTTGTCATTTTCACTCCCGAATATCTTTTTAAATATAAAATCCATCTTAGGATCCAGCAAACTTATGCACATATCTATTCCCCCTTTATTTTTATTTTCTATCCTATTATACCAAGGGGCACTAAAAAAAACTATATTATTCTCCCAATCTCCCTGACAAACTTCAGCTTTACCACTCCTGTAACTCCATTACGCTGTTTTCCTGTGGTTATCTCCAGTACATTCTTATTGGGAGTTTCAGGGTTATAGTATTCCTCACGATACAAAAAACTAATTATATCCGCTGTTTTCTCTATTTCAGAACTGCCGTCTAGATCCCCCATGAGGGGACGTTTATCACCACGATCATCAGGTTTTCTATTCAGTTGTGCCAAGACTATTCCAGGAATTTCCAGGGTACGGAGGATGTTTTTTATCTCCCTGGTGGTGTGGGCTATTTTTAGATCATGCCTTTGAAACTCCCGGTCATTGCCCACATACTGAAGATAATCTATACATACTATATCTATTCCATGCTTACGAACAAATTGCTTTAGATGAAACTTTAGGGTATCTATTGTACATCCTGGCTCGTCATAGAAAAATATATTCTTTAGATAATCTTTTTCCCCTGCCTTACGGACAGATAACCTTTGAGAAGGGATTACTTCATTCCTTCGCCTACGGTCCATAATAAGGGAAATGGATACTCCAGAGATGTTGGCATAAAGCCTTTGAAGTAGGGAATTTCTACTCATTTCAAGGGAAAAT
The DNA here is from genome assembly GCA_051648365.1 of Fusobacteriaceae bacterium. Taxonomy (GTDB): domain Bacteria; phylum Fusobacteriota; class Fusobacteriia; order Fusobacteriales; family Fusobacteriaceae; genus JAGNZR01. The sequence goes on along the minus strand of JBOFEZ010000074.1, from coordinate 2,990 downwards.
ATAGCCACCCGGACTCCTCTCTGAGCATAGTTTTTGGCAAGGGATAATAGGAAGGCTGTTTTTCCCATGGAGGGTCTGGCTCCCACTATCCACAGATCCCCTGGAGAAAGATAAATACTCCGATCCAGCTCGGGGTATCCTGTGGAATAATCAACGCTATCCACTTCTTGAAAAAGATTTTCTAAAAGTGTAGAACTAGCCTCATCACCTCGGGCACAATACTCCTCTTGCACATCCTCATCTAAAATTTTTTCCAGAGAATTTATCTTTTTTTCTATAAAAGTTTCAACTTCTCCAAACTCCATGGATTCCACCCCTGCAAATATCTTTCTTACCCTTTCCCGCTTGTGGTGCTGTAAAACCCCAGTATAATAACTTTGGAAGTTGGCAGGGGTGGAATATCCAGAAAGTATAGCAGTTACCCCATCCATCATTTCATCTGGAATAGCTAGAAGGGAAATATCCAAGGTAGAATTTTCTTCGTAGGATTTTTTTAGGATTCTGAAAAGCTCCTTTCTCCAGCTAGGAAACATTTCAGGACAGCACTTTTGAAAAATAAGATCTAAATCCAGATTATCCCCATCAGAAAGTAAAACAGACAAAAAAGCATCGTGGACACTAATCAATTGGCTCATAATAGATCACCCCTGTTTTTGGAAACTCATTGTAATAACCTGGGACTGGTTCGCTCTTACCATCACGGTTACTATAAAGCCCATTCAAAATATTATCTGTTTGATTATAATGCCATATATCAGGCTTTTTAACCTTACGACCAAGAAGAAAATCCGAGGATTTTATAGCTCCTAAAATCTCTTCTAATTTTTCCACACTTTTCCCAGTACCTTTAAAACTTTGCTCTACACGAAACAGATTTATTCCAGTAGCAGTTACTATTATCTTTTGAATCTCCCTTATTATCTCCCTACGAGTGAGACTCTCTTTTATGTTGTTATTAATATGTTGTTCTTTATTGGGTGTCTCAGAAACACCCTGTGGTGTTTCTGAGATACCTTGTGGTGTTTCTGGAAGACAAGCTGGATTTATACTGTATCTGTTGCTCCACATATGTCTTCTGAGAACAACTATATATTCTTTTTTTTCTAGGTTTTTTATCACTTTTATCATCTTGCTTTTTGAACAGTTGCATACCTTCATAAGGTACTCTATGGTAGGATAAGCTGTCTGACCATTGTTGCAGAACCTCCCTAGTATAACAAATACAAATCCCTCTGTTGCATCATCAAATTTTAGGGTGTCTATCACCCTGTTGTCCACTTTAAAAAATCCCATATCCACTCCTATTCGTTAATATCTCTCATAATCATAGCCAAATATCCAGGATTTATCTCATCCACATCAAAACCTCTCCCATTGTATCTAAAATTTTTTTTGATACTTCGAACATTGCTGTTTATAAATCTTTTTACAGTCTTTGAACTGATTCCCAATATTTTTGCAATTTCAACTGCCGTTGCTTGATCTTTCAAATAGTTCTCCCACTCCTCCTTCCAGTAATCTCTTAATCCTATTTGTGCTGGACAAGTTTCTCTCTCTTCCATAGTTTTTTCAATATACTGGTATACCGATTGGATATGAACAAGTTTTCTTCCACGAATCTTTCCAGCTATAAATTTCTCCTCATCAATTAATTTTAAGAATTTCCACCTTTTTACTCCTAATATAGGAGCAAAAAAATCTGCCGCCTCATTTCCTGACATAAAAATAGCATCTTTTTTGTAAATGTTGCCTAAACTTCTTCCCAATCTACTACCTCCTAATTGTTTTTGGTTACAAAAACATATTAGCAGTTTCAGAAAATATTGTCCCGAACCATAGTCCACTGTTGTTTTTAAAATCTTTTAGTACGACAATGGACTATAAAACGATATTTATTTATTTTTAATTGATATAATATATTTAGAGCTCAGGGGCAACAGGATTGCCAGATTATAACTTTTGAAAGATGGAGGTAAAAAGATGGAATTAGCTGCAAAAAAAGAGATGATTGAAAAGCTGGTAGAAAAGTTAGAAAAGAGTAACGAGAGAGAAGCATCTGTGAAAAGAGAGCTTGCCAATGACTGTGCTGCCCTGGAAAGAATTGACGGTATGGTAGATGATGGTGAGCCCTTACCACCAGACTTTGCCTATCCTGGATTTTTAGAGTGGAGGGATGCTGTGGAAAAACAGATTGCCACAGGGGAAAAGTCCCTGGTGAATATATCCGAGCAGCGGATTGAGATAGAGGCTCTGAGATACTATTTAGATAATATCACGGAGTAAGGTGAGAAGGGTCTGGCTACTCCTTGAGATCCTGGCCAAAATCTTTGAAGCCCTGAGGAAAAGGGAGTAGAAAAAAAAACCGGTTCAAGTGAACCGGGGCATTTTTATTTATATATTTTTCAGATATTCTTTCAATTCCTGGGCTGTTTCCTCGTTACGTAGACCAAACTCTATGTTGGCCTTAAGAAGTCCTATCTTGTTCCCTATATCGTATCTCTTACCCTGGAAGTTGTAAGCTAGAACACGATTTTCATCATACAATTAAAACCTTATATTTTTTTACAAAAATTGAAAGTGATATTCTGTCAAGATGGTAGGCACATTTTACTTTATTTTTTTAGAGATGAATCCCAATTAGAGATTCATTCTCAATTGATAATTTGATTCAAACTTTTCAGGAGAAAGATATCCAAGACTACTATGAATTCTATTTTTATTATAGAATCCCTCAATATAATCAAAAACCTTTAGTTGCGTTGCTTTTTGGTCATCAATCTTGCCTGGATATATCAACTCTTTCTTTAAGCTTGAATGGAAAGATTCCATAGCTGCATTGTCATAGCAATTGGCTTTTCCACACATGGACTGCTTAATATTGAATTCATTTAAAAGACTTTTAAATTTTTTACTACGATATTGGGAGCCTTTGTCACTGTGGAATATTGTATCTCTGGTGAAAGAGCGCCTAGAAACTGCAAGCTTTAAGG
>JBOFEZ010000073.1:0-4555 GCA_051648365.1 Fusobacteriaceae bacterium | reverse complement strand
CTTGTATATGAGATTATGAGGAATTCAGAGTATAAAGAATTAAAAGAATCGCTAGGTCTAAATAAGGATTCAAAAGTATTAGTATTTTCAACAGAAGGAGATACAGATCCAGATAAATATAGAGAGATAGTTTGGGAAGGCGGATACACTAGGGATTAATCTAAAGTAAAAATAGAATTAAGAATAATAAAATTAAGAATAATAAAATCAAAGACAGAGAGGTGCTATTAAAATGGATTCAAAAACGATGTTAACAAAAGCAAGAGAGGAAAAATTAATAAAATTATTACAAGAGATGATTCAATCTCCTTCAAACTCAGGAGAGGAAGAGGGCGTTGTAAAAGTTATAAAGAAATACCTGAAAGAATTAGGATATGATTCGGTAGATGTTGATAAATATGGAAACATAATCGGTTGTATAAAAGGTAAAAGACCAGGAAAGAAAATTTTATTTGATGGTCATATTGATACCGTTCCAGTTCCAGAATCAACAAGAGATAAATGGACTCAAAAACCATACGGTGGAGAGATTGTTGATGGAAAACTCTATGGTAGAGGAACATCAGATATGAAAGGTCAAACATCAGCTTTTATAGCAGCTTGTGCGTATTTTGCAGAGGATTGCGGAAAAGATTTTGATGGAGAGATTTATGTGGCTGGAGTAGTTCATGAAGAGATATTCGAAGGAATAGCAGCAAGAGAAATTTCAAAAAATGTAAAACCTGATTATGTAGTTATAGGTGAATCTTCAGAATTAAATTTAAAAATAGGTCAAAGAGGAAGAGGAGAAATAGTAGTAGAAACATTTGGAAAGCCAGCTCACTCAGCAAATCCTCATAAAGGAATAAATTCAGTATATAAAATGGCAACAATAATTCAGGAAATCAGAAAAATTGTTCCACCTGAAACAGAATTAGGTAAAGGAATTTTAGAATTAACAGATATAAAATCATCACCATATCCAGGAGCTTCAGTTGTACCAGATCACTGTAGAGTAACTTATGATAGACGTCTTTTAGTTGGAGAAACAAAAGAATCTGTATTAAAGCCAATTCAAGAAGTTTTAGATAAAATGATGAAGGAAGATTCGGAATTGAAAGCAAAAGTTTCTTATGCAATAGGAAAAGAAAAGTGTTACACGGGAGAATGGATGGAGGGAGAAAGATTTTTCCCCGGTTGGCTTTATAGTAAAGAAGATGAATTTGTTCAGGCCGCTTATAAAGGATTAATAGAGGCAGGAATAGATACAAAAATAACTCAATACTCTTTCTGTACTAACGGATCTCACTATGCAGGGGAAGCTGGAATTAAAACGATAGGTTTTGGACCATCGATGGAAAACTTAGCACATACAATAGATGAGCACATTGAAATAGATCAATTAAGAAAAGGAGCTACAGGATACTACGGAATCTTGAAATCTGTTTTCGGAAAGTAATAAATCGATAAAAACTCTAAAAGAATTAGAAGGAGAATCCAAAAAATGAAAATTTTAATAAAAAATGGTCTTATTGTTGATGGTAATAATACAGCTCCATTTATTGGAGATTTACTTATAGACGGAGAAAAAATTTCATTTATGGGAAAAAAAATAGAAGTAGTAGATGTAGATAAAGTTATAGATGCTGAGGGGCTAGTAGTAGCCCCTGGGTTTATAGATACACATACACACTCAGATTTGAAAATATTAGAAACACCATACAATGAAATAAAAGCAAGACAGGGAATAACCACTGAATTATTAGGTCAAGATGGAGTTGGAATGGCACCGTTACCTAAGAAATTTATCTCTCCTTGGAAAAAAAATTTAGCAGGTTTAGATGGAGTTTCAGAAACCATTAATTGGGAATATGAGACAACAGAAGGATATTTAAACCAAATGAAAGAAGGTGGAGTAGGTCTTAACTATGCTTGCCTGGTTCCTCATGGAAATATAAGAATGGAAGCTATGGGACTTGAAGGTAGAGTTGCAACAGAAAAAGAGATAAAAAAAATGTGTGATATAACTAGAAGAGAAATGGAAGCAGGGGCTTTTGGAATTTCAACAGGGTTAATCTATATCCCTTGTGCATTTTCGGATACAGAAGAGTTAATTGAAATGTGCAAAGTTGTAGCAGAATTTGATGGTGTTTTTGTGACACATCAGAGATCAGAAGCCGATACAATTCTAGAATCTATGAAAGAAATTATAGAAATTGGAAAAAAATCAAAATGTAAGGTCCACTTTTCTCATTTTAAAGTTTGTGGAAAACAAAATTGGAAATATATTCCAGAAGTTATAGAACTCTTAGAGCAAGCTCAAAAAGAAGGAGTTAAAGTTTCCTGTGATCAATACCCTTATGCAGCAGGTTCTACAATGTTGGGGGCATGTATTCCACCTTGGGTTCATGATGGTGGAACTGAAAAGTTAATTGAGAGACTTAAAAATCCAGAAGACAGAATAAAAATAAGACAGGATATTGTAAATGGAATTTATGGTTGGGATAATTTCATGGAGTTTGCAGGAGATGATCAAATCTTTGTAACTTCAGTTCAGTCAGAAAAAAATCAAGATGCAGTTGGAAAAAATTTAGTAGAGTTAGGTGAAATGAGAGGAGAAGACTCAATCGAAGCCTTAATGAATATTTTACTAGAAGAGGAAAATGCAGTAGGAATGGTTGACTTTTATGGACTGGAAGAGCATATTATAGGATTTTTGAAAAGACCAGAGATAAACGTTTGTACAGATGCACTTTTAGCCCCAGGAAAACCTCATCCAAGAGCTTATGGTTCTTTTCCTAGAGTAATCGGAAGATATGTGAGAGAAAATCCAATTTTAAAATTGGAGGAAGCAATTTATAAAATGACCAAAAAAGCAGCAACAGCTATTAATTTGAAAAATAGAGGTGAATTAAAAGAGGGTTATTTTGCAGATATTACAATCTTTAATCTAAATACGATAATTGATACAGGAGATTATGTAAATCCTATTCAATTTCCAAAGGGAATTGAATATGTATTAGTAAATGGAACTCCAATAATTGACAATGGAATATTCAAAGAAGTAGCTCCAGGTCATGTTATAAAAAGAAAATAAAAATAACTAGTGCTTAGGAGGAGTTAGATGTACATAATAGGAAACGGTAGAGCAATTACTCAAAACGATAAAAATCCGTATATAGAAAATGCTGCCGTTGTTATTGAAGCTGATAAAATAATAGCGGTTGGTGATTTTGAAAAATTAAAAAATGACTATCCAAATGCAAGATTTATAGATGCAAAAAAAGGTGTGATAATGCCTGGGTTGATAAATACGCATATGCATATTTATTCTAGTTTTGCTAGAGGGATGGGAGTAACTGGTCCAACTGGGAATTTTAATCAAATATTGGAAAATTTATGGTGGAAAGTTGATAAGGCTTTAGGACTGAAAGATATAAAATATTCAGCTTATGCAACATATATAGAGAGTATAAAAAATGGAGTAACAACGGTAATAGATCACCATGCCTCTCCTTATTCAATTACAGGAAGTTTAAAGGAAATTGCAAGAGTAGCTGAAGAAGTAGGACTTAGAACATCTTTATGTTATGAGGTATCTGATAGGGATGGAGAGACAATAGCTGAAGAAGGCATTAATGAAAATATTAATTTTATCAAATGGGCAGAATCAAAGAAATCCGACATGATAAAAGGGATGTTTGGACTTCATGCAGCTTTTACACTCTCTAATGAAACTTTATCGAAGTGCCAAGAAGCTATGAAAGATATTAATGCAGGTTACCATGTTCATACAGCTGAAGGATATTCAGATTTAAGTGATTCTTTAAAAAAATATGGTAAGAGAACAGTTGAAAGATTGAATGACTATGGGATTTTTAGAGAAAATACAATAGCTGTTCACTGTATTCATGTAAATGAATCTGAGTTAGATATAATAAAAGAGTCTAAATGTAATGTTGTTAATAATCCAGAATCAAATATGGGAAATGCAGTTGGATGTTCTCCAGCAATACATATGATAAAAAAAGGTATAAAAGTCGGTTTAGGAACTGATGGATACACAGCAGACATGTTAGAATCGTTAAAAGTTGCTAATATAATTCACAAACACCATCTTTGTGATCCAACAGTTGCTTGGGTGGAAGCACCGTTAATGCTTTTCAGAAATAATAGAGAGATAGTAAAAAAGCAGTTCGGCTGTAAAACAGGAATTTTAGAAGAAGGAGCAAAGGCAGACATAGCAATATTTGATTATATTCCTCATACAGAATTAAATGATTCTAATTACAATTCGCATATTGTCTTTGGGCTTTCAGGAAGAGGAGCAATAACAACGATATGTAATGGAAAAATAATTATGAAGGATAGAGAGATTCTTACTATAAATGAGGAAACTATCTTGGAAAAATCCAGAGAAGTTTCCAAAGAAATGTGGAAAAGATTTGAAAAATAAAGTTAAAAAAACAAAAAAATAATGTACAACAATCCAAAGAGTAAGGGATTTAAAAAATAAAAAGATGATAGGAGGTCTAGAATGTTATCAAAAATTAACGGAAGTGATAAAGGTGAATTG
>JBOFEZ010000072.1:0-8245 GCA_051648365.1 Fusobacteriaceae bacterium | reverse complement strand
GCTACGGGGGTACACCTGGTCACATTTCGAACCCAGAAGTTAAGCCCGTAAACGCTGAAGGTACTTGGTGGGAAGCTGCCCGGGAGAATAGGAATTTGCCAAGTTATATGAAAAGAGGAGCTCTGCTCCTCTTTTTTTCATTAAATAGAATTTTAATGGACTAATTTTTTACCATTAGTCTCTTTCCATAAAGAGTTTTGGTGACTTATTTTGTGAAGAGTCGCCTCAGCATATCTCTCGATGATGGCTGGAAGATAAGAGATTATTTGAATGACTAGAGGAGGAAAGAATAAATAAATCCTATGAAAATATAAAAGAGGCCTTTTAAATTTTTTGGAGATACAAATCTAAAAAGAGATTTTCAAATAGTTTGCAGAGAGATAAAATAAAAAATAAAAAAATTATTGACAGTATTCAAAAAAAATGTTATTATATATGAGTTGTTGGGCTGTCGCCAAGCGGTAAGGCATCGGACTTTGACTCCGACATGCGTTGGTTCGAATCCAGCCAGCCCAGCCAACTTACAAAAAATAGATAACTGTCTTATGACAGTTTTTTTTATTTACAAGAATTTTATTTTTCTATATCTTGTTTTAAATAAAAAAGTGAGGTATAATAAAGTGAAAAGACATGATGACTTACAAGTCATTGAACTTTGAATTAATTTTTGAGGGAGATATATTATGAAGAAAATATTAGTTGGAGCGATGGCACTTTTAGCTGTTACCACAACACTGTATGCTAATGCAAATCAAAATCAAAATAAATTAGGGATAGGATTAGGAATTGGAAGCAATTCAAAATTATATAAACAAGAAGATAATAATGCTGTTCCATTTCCTTTGCTAGATATAAAATATGATAATTTTTATGTTCAGGGAATGAATATTGGATATCAAGCTTATAGAAATGATCTTTTAACGATGTCAATTTTTCTTGATCCTTTAGCTGGATTTCCTGTTGAAGGAGAAGATATGAAAAAAGGATATAAATTTATAGATGATAGAGAAACACAGGCAATGCTTGGAGTAAAAGCTGACTTTGATCTTTCAAATATAGATATGAGAGGAACAGCTCTTTTCCAGGCTGGAGAGCATGGATCTAAGGCTAGAGCGACCCTTTTCAAGGTTATTTCTATGGATAAATTTAAAATTATACCTTCAGCTTTTGTTTCATATTTCACAGCAGATTTCTCAGATTATTATTTTGGAATATCTGAAAAAGAAGTATTGAGAGGTACAGGATCAAAAATAACTGGGACTTATGAAGCTGATGGAGCTTTTTCAGCAGGACTTAAGATTACAGGAGACTATGCTGTAAATGATAGACTATCATTAGTTATATTCCTTGGAGCAGAAAAATTCTCTGACGAAATAAAAGATTCTCCAATAGTTGAGAATAGTACAATATATTCAGCAGGAGTTGGAGCTAAATATTTCTTCTAATATAAAATAAAAAAAGAGCAGAAAATTAATTCTGCTCTTTTTTTATTTCGTTAAATTTTAAAGATATCTAAAATAAATATATATGTTTGAAAGAATTATAGTCTGGATAGCAATCAAGGCTCCAAATTTAATAAATTCTATAAAAGTTATTTTAGTTCCTGATTTTGCAGCAGCACTAACGGCAACTACGTTGGTAGCAGAGGCTAAAATACTGATATTTCCTCCTAGACACGAGCCGAAGGAAAGGGCCCACCAGAAAGCATTAATGTCTCCTTGTCCTTGAAAAGATGGAATCATAACTTGTATAATTTTAGAAGTTGTTGCAGCATTAGCAACATTTCCTATAATTGAAGTGAAAAGAGCAGAAATCCATGAAATTCCCAAAACAGCTAAGTTAAAATGTCCCTTAGTTAGTTCTATTATTTTAGTTCCAAGATGATCTATAACATGAGTCTCTTGGATACCTCTTACCATCATGAATAGTCCTATAAAGAAGAAAAGAGTGTCCCATTCAACATGATGAAGAGTTTCAGCAGGTTTTCTTCTAGCAATTATAACAAGAGAAATAGCTCCTGTAAGGGATATCATAGCGAGGCCTTTATCTATAAAATTATTGAGAATAAATCCTATTATTACCAAAAGGAAAATGGTCCCAGATTCTTTCAATAATTTGATATCTTTCAAAGATCTGCTAGCGTCCAAATCCATTATACGTGCTTTTAATTCTGCTGAAACTTTTAACTTTTTTCCGTAGATAAAATATACGTTTAAAATTAAAATTATAAGAGAGAGGATTGATACTGGACTTGTATTAAAAAGAAAATCGTTAAATCCCAATCCAGATTCACTTCCTATGATAAGTTGAGTAGGATCTCCTATAATAGTCGCAACCCCACCAATATTAGCTGCCATAATTTCTGTTATGATAAAAGGAAAGGGATTGAGTTTCAGCTGGTTAGCTAGAAGTATAGATACTGGGGCCATAAGAAGTATTGTTGTAACGTTATCTAGAAAAGCAGAGCAGACAGCAGTTACAATTGCAAGTAGGACAATGAGTGCAAAAGGTTCACCTCTTACAAGTTGGGCGGCTTTAATAGCAAACCACTGAAAAATACCTGTTTCAGATATAAGATGTACGATGACCATCATTCCTACAAGTAGGAAAATTATCTCCAATCTCTCAGCTACAGACTCTAAAGCTTTTTCTTCGTTGAGTATGCCCACCATAGCCATAGACAATCCTCCAATCATTGTAGCCCAAGCTCCAGGAACTTTTTCTGTAATTATAAGATAAAAGACAATTGAGAAAATAAATAAGCCTATAAAAATTTGCATAATTTCACCTCTAATTAAATTATAGTATACCTTTAATATATCCTATTTACAAATTTTTGTAAAGTCTTCCTTTATTAAAAACCTATTTGCTTTTTATTTTTTTTAATACTATAATTTAATGTATTAAAAAAAATAAGCACATTTCAATATAAATGAGGGGTCTATGGAACGTATAGAATTTAAAAGAATCACATCAGAAGACAAAAAAGAGATAGATAAAATAGTAAAAATAGAAGAAGAAATTTTTGGGAAAAATGGTGGAGCCGATTATTGGCTGATAAAAGCCTTTGTAAGATATGGACTCCTTCTTGTAATAAAAGATGGTGATGAAATTATCTCTATAGCAGAATATATGGCAACAATAGAAAAAAAAGAACTTTTTCTTTATGGATTTCTAACAAGAGAGAAATTTCGTGGGAAGGGGTATGGAAGGAAACTGATTAAACATAGTGAAAAAACAGCTAAAAATAAGGGATATACTGCAATATCACTTACAGTAGATCCCGAAAATTTAAGAGCTTTTAATTTCTATAAAAAAATAGGATATGAGATAATAGAATTCCAAAAAGATGAATATGGAGATGGTATCCATAGATATCTCATGAAAAAATCTTTGGTATAGCTAGACTTGACAAAATCTGTAAAAAATGGTAATATATATAAAAATGTAACGATTACAAAAGTATGAAAGGGGGTAGCTATGAGCAAATTAGATATAGGAGATTTTTTAAAATCAAAAGGAATAAAACCTTCCTATCAAAGAATGAAAATATATGAGTACCTTGTAAATAATAGAACACATCCCACAGTAGATATAATATACAAAACTCTAGCTCCTGAAATTCCTACTCTTTCAAAAACTACTGTTTATAATACTCTTAATCTGTTTATAGAAAATAGAATTGTAAATATAATAGTTATTGAAGAGAATGAAACGAGATATGATGTAGACACAACTATCCATGCCCATTTCAAATGTGACAACTGCGAAAAAATCTATGATTTAGATTTAGATTCTTCTCTTTTAGGGGTTGTAGCTTTAGATAGTTTTCAAATTAATGAACAGCATATATATTTCAAAGGAATCTGTAAAAGATGCAAAATATAATATCCTATTAAAAAGGAATTCAGCTTCTTCTAAAGAATAGATTAGGGGAAAGAGCAGCTGAGTTCTTTTTTATTATTTTATAAAAATTAGGAGGATAATTATGAAAAGATTTGAAATGTTTAAATGTGAAAATTGTAATGTGGTAGTTGATGTTGCTGTAGGTATAGACTGCTGTAATGAAATTCCTGGTTTTGTAAAACTTGAGGAGAAAACAGCCGATAAATCTTTAGAAAAACATGTTCCATATATAGAGGAACATCCTACTGGATATGTAGTAAAAGTTGGCAAGGAGACGGCTCATCCTATGACAGAAGAGCATTATATTCAATTTATTGAGATTGTTATTGATGGAGACAGACTTTATAGAAAATATCTTAAGCCTGGAGATGAACCTTTGGCTTGTTTTGAAGTTGCTAAAGGAAATACGGTAATGGCAAGGGAATATTGTAATATTCATGGGTTATGGAAAGATAAATAATCTATCTGAATTAGATTTAAAAATCATAAAATAAGTTCAACTGTAAAAATATAGTACACTTTTTAAAATAGTTCAGAAATGGGAAAAAATATATTGACAGAATTTGAAAAATAGTGTACTATATTATATGTAAAACATATGCCTAGATAGCTCAGTTGGCTAGAGCACTCGGTTCATACCCGAGCGGTCGAAGGTTCGAATCCTTTTCTAGGCACCATATTCCAAATATTTTTTTAAACCCCACTTTTTAGATTCACATTTTGTAATCTAACCCTAAATATTTAAGAAAAAAAGTAGTTTCCCTGACTACTTTTTTTCTTTTTTTTTATTGTTTTTTCTTTGAAAAATCATAGATTTAAGCTATACTTTAAATAAGACAAAAATAGGAGTAAACTTAGAATGGATATAAAAAAAATAATTATTTCCAGAACAGATAAAATCGGAGATTTGATACTTTCAATTCCCAGCTTTTTTATGCTAAGAAAAATGTATCCAGAAGCTGAAATTACAGTCTTAGTAAGGAAATATAATTATGAAATAGTAAAAAATCTGTCGTATATAGATAGAGTAGTAAAGATCGACGACTATACTCAGAAAGAGCTTTTGAAAAAAATAGAATATTTCAAAGCTGATTTGTTTATAGCACTGTATAGTGATTCTTTTATAGGTAAATTGTCAAAGGCCAGCCGTGCAAAATATAGAATAGGACCATACTCTAAAATATCTTCTTTTTTTTCATATAATAGAGGGATTTTCCAAAAGAGATCTTTTTCGAAAAAAAATGAGGCAGAATATAATTTAGACCTCGTAAGAAAGATAGATCCTAAACTTTATGATAATAAATTTCAAATAAATACAGAGATAGTTCTCAGCAATAAAAATAGGGAAGTGGCTGAAAAATTTTTAAAAAATAATGAAATAGAAGGAAAACTTCTAGTAATAAATCCTTTTATGGGAGGATCGGCAAAAAATATAAGAGATGAAGAGTATTCTTCTCTTATGAAAAAACTCTGTGAAAGAGATCCGGAACTTAATATTGTGGTTACAGCCCATATAAGTGATGAAAAAAGAATGGAAAAGCTTCTAGAGGGACTTGAAAGAAAAAAGATATATCCTTTTTTAAACGGAGGAGATCTTCTTAATACTGCCGGAATAATAGAACGTGCAGATATCTATTTCGGAGGATCAACAGGACCTACTCATATAGCAGCTTCTTTGGGAAGAAAAATAGTAGCCATATATCCTGCAAAAAAAACTCAAAGTCCATTGAGATGGGGTGTTTTTGGAAATGTAGATGCAGCTTATCTGATTCCAGATGAAAAAAATAAAAAAGAAGATTATAGGCATAAATATTTTGATAGCTATACATCTGCCATGGAAGAGGAACTTATAGAGATTATAGAAAAAAAATTGAGGAGTAAATGATGAGAATATTGATAATACATACAGCTTTTATTGGTGATATAGTTCTTTCTACTCCTATTTTAAGGAAATTGAAAGAAAAATATCCTGAAAGTGAAATCATATACCTTACCACTCCTGCAGGAGCAGCCATACTTAGAAATAATCCTCATATAAGCGAGATAATTTCTTATGATAAATATGGAAGTCACAGTGGAATAATGGGAGTTTGGAGCCTAGGAAAACGTCTGAGACAGATGAATTTTAATTTGGTTATCTCTCTTCATAGATATTTGAGAAGTTCTGTTTTAGCATGGCTGACAAGAAGCCATGAAAGGATAGGATACGAGACCGCTGTGGGGACATGTCTTTTTACGAAAAAAATAAAATATGATGAAAAGAAGCATGAAGTGGAAAAAATACTCTCGTTTGTAGAAGGAACAGGAGAAAAAAAAGATAACGAATATGAAATTGAACTCTATCCTGGAGAGGAAGATAGAATTAAAATAGATGAAATTTTAAAAAATTATAAAGATAAAAAAATTATTACTGTAGCTCCTGGGAGTAAATGGTTTACAAAAAAATGGCCTCTCGAATATTTTAATTCTCTTTTGGAAAAGTTAGAAAATAGAGAGGATATTGAAGTTGTTGTAATCGGTGGAAAAGAAGAAACGTTACTCAATGTAAAACAAATTAAAAATATGATAGATTTAAGAGGTAAGACTACTCTTCTGCAACTTGCAGAACTCTTGAAAAGAAGTGAAATAGTTGTAACGAACGATTCCTCACCTATTCATATAGCTTCAGCTTTTAAAAATACTCATATAATAGCAATTTTTGGTCCTACTGTGAAAAAATTTGGATTTTTCCCATGGAGTAAAAATTCTCAGGCTTTAGAAGTGGACGGATTGGAATGTAGACCCTGTGGAATTCATGGAGGAGATCGGTGTCCTAAAAAACATTTCCGATGTATGTTAGAGATAACTCCAGAGATGATCTATGAGAAGATAAAGGAAAAATTAGCAGTTGAGAGGTAGATAGTTGAAAAGAAGAGTATTGGATAGTGAAACTGAAATTTTTTATCAGAAAGAAAACTCTCAAGAATTGATTGAAAAGATAAAAAATAGAAGTTATAGAGAGATAAAAAAATTTAAGGATGATCAAAGAAGTAAGGTTAGTCTCATAGAAATTGGAGATAATCAATACGTATACAAAGAACCTATAGAAAAAAATAGAAAATCGTGGCAGAGATTTTCATCTATATTTAGGGGCGGAGAATCTAAAAGAGAGTTTTTAAATTGCGAAAAAATAAAAAAAATCGGATTCTCAGGTCCGGAACCGATACTGGCTCTAGAAAAAAAAAGATTTTTAATGACAGTGGATTCTTTTTTTGTTATGGAGTACATTGAAGGAAAACATGCTGGAATAGAAGATTTAGATTTGGTTATGAAAAATCTGAAAACTATCCATGGAAAAGGTTATCTTCACGGAGACTCTCAGCTTTCAAATTTTATGGTTAGGGATAATGTTATCTATCTTATAGACTGTAAGCTTTCTAGAAATATATTTGGAATTATAGGAAAAATATGGGAATTCATATATTTGGAAGAAAGTTGTTATAGAGAGATAAAAAGTGGCTATGAAAAAAAAATGCTCTATAAGATTTTAAAAAAGTTAGGTGAAAAAATTGACGATTTCAACTATGCTAGAAAAGCATTGAGGAAAAAGTTGAAAGGAGATTAAATTGAAAATACTTGTTATAAGATTGAGTTCCATAGGGGATATTATTTTAACAACTCCGGTTCTCAGAGCTTTTAAAGAAAAATATCCAGATGCTGTGGTAGATTTTCTTGTTATGGATAAATTTAAGGATTCCATAGAAGGCTCTGCTTATGTGGATAACTTAATACTCTTTAAAAAGGGAGAAAACGACGGAATAGAAAATCTTAGAAAATTTGCAAAAAAATTGAAAAAAAATAAATATGATTATGTTTTTGATTTACACGGCAAATTCAGATCGTTAGCTCTTACTAAATTTATTGGAATAAAATCCTATAGATATAAAAAAAGGAGCTTGTGGAAAACTATTCTAGTAAAAATGAGAGCTATAAGGTATTCTGTAGATGATACAATAGTAAAAAATTATTTCGGAGCTTTTAGAAAATTTGGTATAAAATATAGCGGAGAAAAGATTAGCTTTCCTTTCACAGAAAAAGATTTGGATTCGATAGATAAAAACTATTATGGATTACCGATAATGGCCCCTGGAGCTTCTAAAAATACAAAAAAATGGATTCCAGAAGAATTTGGGAAGTTAGCAAAAATTTTTCATGAAAAATGGGGAGTGAAAACTCTAATTATAGGAGGTCCCGAAGATAATGAAAGAGCAAAAATTATAGAGGAGATAAGTGGCGGAGCTGCTATCAATATTACTGGAAAACTTTCTCTTAAAGAGAGTGGAGCACTTCTTTCTAAGGG
>JBOFEZ010000071.1:0-2530 GCA_051648365.1 Fusobacteriaceae bacterium | reverse complement strand
AGTGGGGAGATGATTTGAATCATGCAATCTATGCCAAACTTACTGGAGAAAAAAGAGGGCATTATAAAGATTTCGGAAGTATAGAGGATATAGTGAAGGGTCTACGTGAAGGATTTGTTTTGGATGGAAGAAGATATTCGGAGAGTTTCAAATATTTTGTGGGAACCAGTGGCGAGGCTATGGAACCGCAAAAACTTGTGGTTCACATACAGAATCATGATCAAGTAGGAAATCGTCCTTTTGGAGACCGTATGATATCAACCTATGGAAAAGAAAGAGCTCTTTTAGGAATAACTACAGTGATGGCTTCTCCATATATTCCAATGCTTTGGCAGGGCGAAGAGTACGGAGAAACTAACCCCTTCACTTTTTTCTGTGACTTTGGAGATCAGGGAATAATAGAGGGGGTGAGAAAAGGCAGAAGAGAATCCTATGATTATTCGGAAAAAGACAGAGAGCACATAATAGATCCCAATTCAGAAGAGGCTTTTCTCCTATCCAAAAATGACTGGAATAAGCTAAAAAAAGATGAGAATCTCCAAATCCTAAATTACTATAAAAAACTTATAGAGATGAAAAAATCTGGAATAATAGGTCCGAGAGTTTTGGATATGGAAATATTCCACGACGGAGAAACTATTTTTATAAACAGCGAAAAATCGATGGTTATACTTAATTTCGGAAAGGAAGAGAGTATCATAAAAGTTGAAAAAGGATCGAAACTACTCCTTTCTCAGGATGAAAATCTAGAGATAAAAGAGGGAAGGCTGACTTTGAAAGGTTACACTTCCTGTATTATAGAATAAGAGATAGAATAATGATTGTTTATAGGGGTTTCTGAATAGGAATCCCTATTTTTTTTATTCCCATTTTTAGGGGCTTTGCGAAGAACTGTTTTTTTATTTTTCTATATTTTAAGGATAACATCAAAAAACAGTTGAAAATACTAGGTTTTTTTAAGCTGAATAAGGTGTTTTGGATTTTCTTCCCTTGTGTTTATCTATAGAGAAAAAGACCTCTCTTAAAATTGATTATACAGAGTTTGAGAGCATATTATTACACCTGTTTTCGAAATGGGTGAAAAATCTCTATTGTAAACTCCCTAAAGAATAAAAGAGTTGACAATGAGTGTGTGTTTTGGTAATATATAGCCTATATAATGAAAAATCAGGAGGGAAATTGGAAAAGAAAATAAGTTTAAAAGATAAAATTTTAAAGTTTTTAGAAAGTGAGAAAGGGAAATGTATCTCGGGAGAAGAGATGGCCGATATTTTTTCAGTATCTAGAACAGCTGTCTGGAAAGTTATTAAAAATCTAAAAGAACAGGGATACAAGATAGAGGCGGGAACCAATAAGGGATATGTGCTTTCAAAAGAGAATGACTTTTTGTCAGAAGAAAAAATAAGAACTGCTCTAGGAGAAGATAAAAAAATACAAGAAATCCATATTTTTAAGGAACTGGATTCTACAAATAATGAAGCAAAAAAAATGGCTATGAGCGGAGCTCCTTCAGGAACTCTTGTTCTGGCAGAAAAACAGACAAAGGGAAGAGGAAGAAGAGGAAATAAGGAGTTTTATTCACCGGCCAATTCTGGAATATATATGAGTCTGATCTTGAGACCCAATCTTTCTATGGAAGATATAACTCTCATTACTACCGCAACCTCTGTGGGAATCTGTCGAGCCATCGAAAAGATCTTTCCGATAAAACCTCAGATTAAATGGATAAATGATATTTATTTAGAAGATAGAAAAGTCTGTGGGATTCTGACAGAGGGGGTTACAGATTTTGAAACAGGAACAATAGAAGCTGTTATACTGGGGATAGGAATCAATTTCAATACCGATGATTTCCCTGAAGAGATAAAGAAAAAAGCTGGGTCTCTTATGAGCGGGAAAATTTCCCAGGTGAGCAGAAATACTCTGATAGCAGAAGTTACAAAAGAGATTTTTAAAATTATGGATACGATTCAAGACAGAGAATATCTGAAGGAATACAAGGAACGTTCGTGGGTTATTGGAAATATGATTGAAGTTATTACTCCAGAAGAAACCTATAGAGCCAAAGCACTGGATATAGAGGAGAATGGTGCTCTCGTAGTAGAGCGTGAGAATGGAAAGACAGAGAAACTTATTTCAGGAGAGATAAGTATATTGAAAAAATAATTGGAGGAAATTATGCAGAATTTTTTACTTTTTATATATTTCACAGGAATTTTAACAGTGGGAGCCCTCTCATTTAAAAAAGCTAAAGGAAGCCTGAATTTTTTCCTTGCAGGGCGAGATGCGGGAGTTATGGAGGTGACCGGGAGTCTTCTAGCTACAGTTATAGGAAGTTCTGCAATATTGGGAAGTGTAACTTTTGCATATTCTAAAGGCTGGGCAGGAGCCTGGTTTATGCTGTGTGGGGCTCTAGGACTATCTCTTTTGTATCCTTTGATTCCAAAATTTAGGGGGTTCAAAGGCTATAACCTCCCGGATCTTTTGGGAAGTTTCTATGGAAAAGAGATAAAATTGCTGGCATCAGTAA
>JBOFEZ010000070.1:0-7819 GCA_051648365.1 Fusobacteriaceae bacterium | reverse complement strand
TTAGAAATTGGGAAAAGATTTTAAGAATATTAGTAATCGAATATGGAGACAGATTAGAAAAGTATCTTTAAAAAAAGAGAGCTACCAAAGCAGCTCTCAGGACATTTAAAAATTAATAGCCAAGAAATGAATTTACACTCTATTTGGGACAGACCCAAATAGAGTGATAAATCTATATCTCGACATTAAAATAATTTTGTGCATTATAAAAACAAATTTCTTGAACCATTGCACTAAGTATTTTTTTATCATAAGGAATCTCTCCCTCTTCTACCCAAGTTCCAATTAAATTACATAAAATTCTTCTGAAATATTCATGTCGTGTATACGAAAGAAAACTTCTTGAATCTGTTAACATTCCAACGAATCTTCTTAAAAGTCCTAATTGAGATAAAGTTGTCATTTGACGAATCATTCCATCTTTTTGATCATTAAACCACCATCCAGATCCAAATTGTATTTTTCCTGGTATGCCGTTTTTTTGAAAATTACCAATCATAGTTGCTAAAACTTCATTATCTTTAGGGTTTAGGCAATAAAGTATCGTTCTAGATAATTTGTTTTCTTTATCGAGTTCATTTAAAAGTTTTGATAAACTTTCAGCATAATTATAATCAGCTATAGAGTCAAATCCAATATCCGAACCTAATTCATTAAACATTCTTTCATTGTTATTTCTTAAAGCTCCCATATGGATCTGCATTCCCAAATCATTTTTATGATATATCTTCCCTAGCTCTACAAAAAGTTTTGTTTTGTAAATTTCTATTTCATCACAATTTAATTCTTCTCCATTTATTTTTTTTAAAAATATATCTTCTATAATATTATTTTTATCTTTTTTAAAAAATGGCTTCTCTATACTTAAGTCGGTAACAACACAGCCCATAATCTTGAAAAATTCAATTCTTTTATCTAATGCTATGATTAAATTTTCAAATGTAGAAATTTTAATTTCTGATACTTCTTCTAATTTTTTTAACCAAGATATGTATTCATATTTTTCAATGAAAAAAGCTTTGTCGGGTCTAAAAGTAGGAAGAACTTTTACTTTGAAATTTTTATCTCCAGCAATCTCTTTATGATATTCCAAGGTATCTATAGGGTCATCTGTTGTACATAAAGCTTTTACATTAGAATTCTCTATTAGTTTTTTTGCTCTGAAATTCTCAGTTTTCAACATTTGATTTGCTTTTTCCCATATCAACTCCGCATTATTCCTATTTATAACTTCTTCTATTCCAAAGTATCGCTTTAATTCTAAATGTGACCAATGAAATAAAGGATTTCCATAAGCATATTCCATAGTTTCAGCAAACGCTAGAAATTTTTCATAATCACTTGCATCTCCAGTAATATATTTTTCTTCTATTCCATTAGATCTCATTCCTCTCCATTTATAATGATCTCCACAAAGCCATATTTGAGTTAGATTCTCATAATTTTTATTCTCTGCTATCTCTTTAGGACTTAAGTGACAATGATAATCAAATATTGGCATTTTTTCTGCAAAGTCATGATACAGGTTTCTACTTACATCATTTTTTAGTAAAAAATTAGAATTCATAAACTTTTTCATTTCTTTCTCCTATACATTTTAATTTAAAAAAAGAAGCTTTATGCCAGTCATGAGACATAGAGCTTCCCTTTGATTTTAATTATTTGAAATACTCTGGATATTTTATTTTAAATACATCTATCTTTTCTTTAAAATTGGACAAATGTTCCTCTACAATGTTATCGATTTTGGAAAGATTTTTATTTTTTAATATCTCATAAATTTCATTATGCTGTTGGATTGTCTTATTTTTTTTTGAATTCATAACAGCATCTAAAAATCGAACCCTATCATAATGAGTGCATATATTTTGGATCCCTTCCCAAGTTACTCTTCTTTTTGCTACTTCATATATCTGTTCGTGAAAATCATTATCTAAAGTAAATCTTTCTTTGACATCTCCTTCAAGCTCTACATTTCCTTTTTGTAAGTAAAGATTTTTGTATAAAGATTTTAAATCTTTTTCTTGAATATTGAAAATAGCACATTTTAAAACATCTTTCTCAATCAACTTTCTTACTTCAAATCCCTCTTCTACAAATTCCAAATTAATTTTAGAAATGAATGTCCCCCTCTGAGGATAAACTTCGATTAAATTTTCTGCAATTAATCGTACAAGAGTTTCTCTTATGGGGGTTCTACTAACTCCCAGAGCATTAGCTAAATCAATTTCACTTATGCTCTGTCCCGGTAAAAGTTCCAAGCACATTATTTTATTTTTTAATACTTTATAAACATGTCCTCTAGAATTTTCCTTTATCTTATTAATCAAAATAACTACACCTCTAATTTGATAATTTTATTTTTTTATAATTTCTACTTTTCTATTTTTGTTATCTATTACATACATTTTATAATCTTCTTGAATAAACTTGTCATTTCCCTCAGCGGCTATAGTTATTATAATTTTTTCAATTGTTGTCTCCAACTCGATATTTATTTTTGCAAATCCACCGTTCATATAGTTTTTAGTGGTACCATCATCTTCAAAAAGTTCATAGCTATTTTTCCCAACTTCTTCATGAGTATATATTCGGAATGCACGCTCGTCTCTATCTTTATTAGAAAAATCATAAGAAGTATCATTGATAGGGATTATAGCTCCTTCTTTTATCATGAGTGGGAATATTTTCAGTCCAGCTTCTACAGTTATATTTTGTCCACCTTGATGTATTGAATTATCATTGTAATTATACCATTTCAGACCAGAAGGTAAATATATTTTTCTATATTTTTCTCCAGGATTCATGACTGATGCTACCAACATATCATTTCCTAGCATGAATTCTTCATTTTCTTGAAATGTATTTTTATCATATTCGAAATCATAGAAAGTAGGTTTTATGATTGGTTGATATTCCATATGAGCTTTATATATTAAGTTATATATATAGGGAGTAATCATCCTTCTAAAGTTCATAGCTGTTTTTATCTCGTTAATAACTTCTGGGTACATCCACGGTACATTTACAGTTTTGTCATCATTCCATGAGTGTATTGTAAATCTTGGATAGAATATTCCATTTTGAACCCATCTTACAAAAAGTTCATAATCTGGAGCTAGACCCGAAAATCCGCCAACATCATGTCCTACATTATAAACTCCTGAAAGTGAGAGCCCTATCGCCATATAGTTATTAAATTTAATTGTTTTCCACTCTGTCCTATTATCTCCTGACCATGTTTGAACATATCTCTGCATTCCTGGACAACCAGATCTTGAAATAAGATATGGTCTAAGTTTTTTATCATACTCTGTCTGAGCTTCGTAGGATGCTTTCATCATTAATAAAGTTTGAATTGGTCTTAATTGCTCTATATCTGTCTCTCTTCCAAATCCATGACATTTAGCTTTTCCATCCCATATTTCATACTCGTTATTATCATTCCATGTAGAGTCAATCCCATAATCTAGAAGTTGAGCCTTGACTTTATGTTTCCACCACTGAAAAGCTCCTTTATTTGTAAAATCTAGATAAGCTCCGTTGTCATCCCAAAACTGTACCAATTCAGGCTTGTTAGAATCTTTCTCTTTTATCAAATAACCCAATTTTTCAAGTTCTTCAAAATTAGGATGATCATGTAGGAAACAAGGCTTTATATTCGCACAAAGCTTTATTCCATTATCATGATATTTCTTACTGAATCCTTTTGCATCTGGAAATTTTTCTGTATTCCAATTAAATACATATCTTTTATTTCCAATAGATGTATACCCAGATGAAAGTTGGAATGAGTCACAAGGTATATCATACTTTACACAATCATCTAAGAAGTTATTCATCTGATTCTGAGCATTTGGAGCATCTGTATATGTCATTGTAGATCCAGAATATCCAATAGACCATTTAGGAGAAAATATTGTTTTTCCTGTTAGCCATGAGAATCTTTCTGTTACATTTTTAACTGTAGGACCAGCTATCACATAATAATCCAAATCACCATCTTTTGAATTATAGTATCTATATGGACCGTGGTAATTATCTATCTCACTTCCCATCTCAAAAGTTGCCGTTGAGAAGTTATCATAGAATATACCGAAAGAATATCCAGTTATTTTATTTCTTGTTATGTAGAAAGGAGTGTGTTTGTAAAGTGGATCGCTCCATTCTGCATCATATCCCATGGGATCTACATTCATCATTCTCATTCTTCTAAAGTGTTTATTAACTTTTCCTGTCTTTTCTCCAAATCCGAAATATTCCTCATCCAAATTTCTTTCCAAGTAATGAAAGTTCTCTTCTCCCCAATATGAAAAATTATAAGCTTGAGTTTTTCTATCTTGAGCTATATCTAGCCATACTTTATCTCTTAAACCTTGCCATTTTATTTTCATACCGTTTAAATCTATTATAGCTCTAAGCAATTTAGTCTCGATAGTTACAGTGTTTTTAAATGTTTCAAACTTAAATTCGGGTTTTGAATAGATAGAGTAATCCATTCTATTTATTCCTTCCACTGGAATATCTTCAAGTCCTGGTGCTACTGTCCAAGTCTTATGCATTTTTAGTTTTCCCTCATTTAAAAAAGTTACTTTTATTATATCTTCTTCAAGTACAGCTATTTCAGCTTCAACGTGTGGCTTGTCCATTTTGAATTTTACTATATTATTTCTATTTTCAATTAATTCAAATAGATATTCTAATCTAATCCCCATCATTTTCTCCTTTGATTCAAAATTTCTATTTTTAATTATTTTGTTTTTATATTATTCCAAAAAGTTTTGGTAAAAAAAGACTTATCGCAGGTATATACGTAACCATCATAAGAGTTATTAAAAGTGCTATAAACATAGGTATCAAAGGTTTTATCACACTTTCAATTTTAACATTTGCCACGCTACATCCTATGAACAGACAGCTTCCTACCGGAGGAGTCATTATTCCTATACTTAAATTAAACACCAGTATTATTCCAAAATGCACTGGATGCAGCCCTAAGTTTGTTGCTATGGGAAGAAAAATTGGTGCAAATATTAAAACTGCTGGAGTAAGATCCATAAATGTTCCTACAATCAAAAGTATTAGATTCATTATAAGGAGTACAACATAAAAGTTATCTGATATTCCCATAATTGAGTTTGTAATAGCTTGGGGAATTCCTGTAAAGGCCATTACCCATGACATAATACTTGATGCGGCAACTAAAAATAGTATCATTCCTGTTGATACGACTGTTCCTAGAAGTAATTCAGGTATATCTGAAATTTTTATTGTCTTGTATAGCAGTGAAAGTACAAATGTATACAGTACTGCAACTGCTGCACCCTCAGTAGCCGTAAATATTCCAGCAACAATTCCTCCGATTACTACAACTATTAAGAAAAGACTTGGAAGAGCATCCATTATTATTTTCATAGCTTCTTTAAAAGATTTTTTCTGTTCAATTGGATAGTTATTTTTTTTAGCCATATAAAAGGCAACTGCCATTATAGAAAGTCCCATTAACATTCCTGGAAGATAACCTGCAACAAAGAGTGCTGCAACTGATGTTCCGCCACTTACAAGTGAGTAAAGAATAAGCACTCCACTTGGTGGTATCAAAAGACCTGTTGGGGCTGATGCAATATTTACTGCTGCTGAGAAAGATTTATCATACCCCTCTTTTTCTTGAAGAGGAGCCATTGTTCCACCAACTGCCGCAGCAGCAGCTACTGCTGATCCAGAGATAGCTCCAAAAAGCATGTTTCCAATTACATTTGCATGGGCTAGAGAACCTGGAAGTTTTCCTCCCATAAGTTTAGCAAGGTTTATTAGTCTCAGAGCTATTCCACCTCTATTCATTATATTACCTGAAAGGATGAAGAAGGGAACTGCTAAAAGAGCAAAACTATCTATACCTGTGAACATTTTCTGTGCTGCCGAAAACATAGCTATATCAATAGGTAATATTATTAATGCCGTTACCAAAGAAGATAGTCCAATCCCTACAGAAATTGGAGTTCCTATTACAAGAAAAAATGTAAATGCCGCTATTAATATAAGCGTTGCTTGAATTGCTATATCCATATTATTCACCTCTCTGTGATACTTTTTTTAAACGCTTAAAATTCTCCATAATAATTGATCCCTGCATAGCTATTACTAAAATTCCCGAAAATGGAATAATACTATACACAAGTCCCATAGATAGATTTAGAATCGGTGATTTTTGACTTATAGTAACCATAATCACACGATAACCTCCTCCAACCATTATTACTGCTGCAAAGATAACCGTTAATAATCCGTTAACAATATCCATTATCTCTTTATTTTTATCTGACATCTTCTCTTTTAAAAAAGTAAGAGCAAGATGTTTTTTTTCCCCAAAACAGTAAACGGCTCCTAACATTGCTGTCCAAATTAATGAAAATCTTAAAAGTTCCTCAGTTAGTAAACTTGGTTTTCCTATTACGTATCTACTAAATACTTGCCACAATGCCCCCAAAACAAGTATTGTCATAAATATAGATGTCATTACAACGATTATTTTTTCTACTATTTTTTTCATAATATTCTCCTCTTTTTCTAAAAAAAGGAATAGCTGTTTAAACAAACAGATATTCCCTTTTTTCTTAGGTTAAATTATTTTTGAGCCTGTTGAATTCCAATTACTAAATCTGCAAGTAATGGATTTTCTTTCGCTTCCTTTATAAGAATTGCTGTTTTCTCTTGGAAGGGTTTTTTATCTATTTCATAGAAAGTAACTTTTTGTCTATCTTGAGACTCTTTTATAGCACTTTGAATTTCAGCATCCCATAACTCTAACTGATAATCTGTTGATTCTTTAGCAACCTTTTTAACTAATTTTTTTTGTTCTACTGATAACCCATTTAAAGTTTTTTCACTCATTATAAGAATATCTGGAATAATTGTATGCTCATCTTTCGAAAAAACTTTTGCAACCTCTCCGTGTTTTCCAATAGTTAGTGCTGTCTCATTATTTTCAGAACCATCAATAACACCTTGTTGAAGAGCCGTATAAATCTCGCCGTATGGAAGCGGAGTTGGCGCTCCACCCATAAGTTCTACCATTCTTATTGCCGTTTTATTATCCATAACTCTTATCTTCATACCTTTTAAGTCATCAGGAGTAAGGATTGGTTTATTTTTTATATAGAAACTTCTAGCTCCTGAAGTATAATAAGTAATTCCTACAAATCCTTTTCCTTCACTTGTAGCATAAAGCTTATCAGCTATATCCCCTGCCATTACTTCTCTAAATTTAGTTTCTGAATCAAAAATATACGGGAGAGACAATACTTGATAAGATTGCTCAAAATTTTCAAGAGTTCCAGCACTAACTTTTGTCATATCTAAAGCTCCACTCTGAAGTTGCTCCATTGCTTCTCTCTCTCCACCTAGAATTCCGTTAGGAAAAATTTTTACTTTTAATGTTCCATTCGATTCTTTTTCAAGATTTTCTCCGAATTTAACCATAGCTTTGTGAACTGGATGGTCCTCTGTAAGGTTATGTGCCAATTTTAGTGTTTTTTCACTAGATGATGGTCCTTTAGAACCACATCCTGTTAATCCAATTGATGCAACTGTTAATAAAATCCCCAATAATTTTTTCATTTTTCCTCCACACTTCCTATTTTATATATTTTTTATAAATTTTCTTATACCCCTGAATAAGCGGAGAATCCTCCATCTATTGGAATTACAACTCCATTTACAAATCCAGAAGCCTCTGAACTCACTAGATATAAAAGGGTCCCAAGAAGTTCATTACTTTCTCCAAAACGTCCCATAGGTGTTGCTGATAAAATTTTTCCTG
>JBOFEZ010000069.1:0-4738 GCA_051648365.1 Fusobacteriaceae bacterium | reverse complement strand
CTTCCACCTTTTAATATTCCCACTGCCCAAACTCCGGCACCTTTCCCCTCTTTTATATCAGATATTGTGTCCCCTATTTTTATAACAGCTTTCCTATCTGGAAGTTCTAGTTCAATCATATTTTTGTAGATCATATATGGATATGGTCTTCCAGCAGGAACTTCTGTTGCAGTTATTCTAAAATCTGGTTTATATCCCTGCTTTTCTGCATTTTCTGCTACTATATCCAGCATCTCCTTTGTATATCCCGTTGTTGAACCTATTTTTATCCCTTTTTTTCTCAATCTTTCCATCAATTTTAATACTCCTGGAATTGGCGTTGAGAAGTTTTCTAAATTTTCGAAAAGAATCTCTTCGAATCTAGAATAAAGTCTTCTTAAATCTTCTTCCTGGTACTCCCTTCCGTATTTTTCTTGCCATAATCCCTTTATTCTGTCCATCTCTAACAGTGCCCTTGTGTGCTCTACCTTTAAGATTCCCATGGGCTTTCTTGCTTCTTCTAGGGTTATCTCTATTCCAGCTTCATTGAAAACTTTCAGAAAAACTTCCAGGGGTGCAAAACATCCATAGTCCACCGTTGTTCCTGCCCAGTCAAAAATTACTCCTTCTATTTTCTTTTTCATTATATTTTTCATTATTTTTTAGCTCCTTTTTTCTTTTTTATAATTAGTTCATATATCAATTTAAGTGTTAAATTGGTTAAAATTATCAATACTCCCATGGCTGCTGCTTTACTTTGATCTCCCACTTCATCCAGGTTTATCATGGCTATAGATGCCAAGGTGGTTCTGGAGGTATATAAAAATATCGCTGCTGAAACTGTTGTCATAGCATTTATAAAATAATATACAAATATCTCTCCCACAGCTTCCACTGTAAGAGGAAGGGTTACTTTAAAAAATGTTTTATACCAAGGAACTCCCATGGAAAGAGAAACTATTTCAAATTCTTTATCGAGTTTTTTCAGGGCTGTAGATGCTGTTATAAAAGCCACTGAAAAAAAGTGAACTATATTTACAAATACCAGTATCCATAAGGTTCCGTATATTCCATTAAAGGGATTAGGTATTTCACCTAGAAAAGGAAGCTTTAAAGTAGGAAGATTGAAAAAGAATATATATCCCAATCCTAATACCATTCCTGGAAGTGCAAGAGGGATTATAGCAAAAAATCCTATCGCTTCCCTTACAATTTTAAGATTATTCACCTTAGTACATATATATGAACTAAAGAAAGCCAGAACTGTTCCTAAAACTCCTGTTAAAAGTGCTATTTTTATAGAGTTGCTGTAAAATGTTAAAGCTCCTCCGTTATAATCAAAAAACTTGTAATTATCCAATACAAAGGAAAAATCATAGGGCCACATCTTGAAAAAAGATGCTAGAAATGCCGTTAAAAATATCAGAATTATAAGTAAAGAAATACCGTGGCAAAAGATTCCAAATAAGATATCTCTCACACTATTTTTTTCTACCTTATAGGCCATGGATTTTGCATTGAATACCCCTCTTTCCTGCTTTTGAATTTTTCTTTGAAGAAAAAAAGAAATAATTGCTGGAATCAGTAGAAGTATACTTACCACAGCTCCCTTTCCCAGTTCCTGCTGTCCGATTACCTGTTTATAAATATCTGTAGCCAAAACGTTGTAATTTCCACCTACAACCTTGGGAGCACCAAGATCTGTAAAGGATAATATAAAAGTTACAATTGTGGAAGATATCAGAGCATATTTTATACTGGGAACTGTTATTGTATAAAACTGTTTAAAGTTACTGCTTCCCAGGGTTTTCCCTGCTTCATACAATCTATAGTCACTATTACGAAGAGACATAGCAAGTATTAAATAAACCTGAGGTAAAGCATAGATAACTTCACTTATTATTATTCCCACAGGACCATAAAGAGATATATCCATTTCTAAAAAAGGGTATCTTCCAAAAAAACCTGTGGTTATTATTCCCTTTCTACCAAAAAGATATATAAGGGATATTCCATGGAGCATGGTAGGAGCAAAAAGAGGTAGAAGAATTATTAATTTCAAAATCTTTTTTCCCCATATATTGCATCGACTTATTCCATAGGCATATATAAAACCTATTGCCAGGGTAATTATTGTAGTGACTGTGGAAATTTTTACTGTGTTGAAAAATGATTTCCACACAAGGGGATTAAGCAAATATTCTCTGAAATTTTGGAATCCTACAAAATTTCCTCCATTGTTGCTTAAAGCTCGTATTCCCAAATAGATCAATGGAAATATTAAGGTTACTAGAAATACCGCAATTATAAAATAACCTATGGCATCCCTTATTTTTTCTGAAAAAAGAGAGTTTTTTATCAGCTGCATACTTTATTCTCCCACCCTTTTTCTGAAAGTTTCAAAAATATATGATTGTTTTTTTCTAGTTTTATTTTTTTTATTTCGCTTGCAGAGATATCCACATAGATAAGATATTCACCTTTTTTAACGGTAACTCTGTAATAGGATCCCATATATTCCCAGGATTGAATGGTTCCCACAAAGTTTTCTTCTAAAGTATTTTCTGAAAGCATAATATCTTCAGGTCTGGCATTTATCATTTTATCCCCAATCTTAAATTTGTTCATCTTCCCGATAAACTCCCCTACAAAATGGTCAGCAGGATTATTATAGATTTCCTCTGGAGTTCCCAACTGCAACACTTCTCCATCTTTCATTACAAGAATTCTATCTGCCATAGATAAAGCTTCTTCTTGGTCATGGGTTACCATTATTGTTGTTATTCCCAATCTTTTTTGTAACTCTTTTATATCATTTCTTAATTTTTCTCTTACCTTGGCATCCAGGGCAGAAAGAGGTTCATCTAGGAGAAGTATATCTGGAGAATAAGCTATTCCCCTTGCTAGTGCCACCCTTTGCTGCTGACCTCCTGAAAGTTCATTGGGATAATGTTCCTCTTTTCCAGTCAGCCCTACCATTGCTACTGATTCCCTTATTTTTTCCTCAATTTTATCCTTAGGTAGCTTTTTATTTATTAATCCATAGGCTATATTTTGAGATACTGTAAGATTTGGAAAAAGTGCATAGGATTGAAAAACAATTGCCATATTTCTTTTGGAGGGATGTTTTTCTGTTATATTTTCATCCCCTAGAAATATCTCTCCAGAATCGGTTCCTTCCAAACCTGCAAGTATTCTTAGTAGGGTTGTTTTTCCGCATCCTGAAGGTCCTAAAAAACAGATAAACTCTCCTTTTTCTATATTAAATTCAATATTTTTAAGAGCTTGAAATTCTCCAAAATTTTTATTTACATTTTTTATTTTTAAATATTGCATATTTACCTCATCTTTCTTTATTTTACCCTTACTTTTTTTCTGTTTTATCTGCAAACTTTTCTTCCCACTGCTTTAAAATAGATCCTTTATTTTCTGCCGCCCATGCAAAATCATTTTTTATAAGTTGAGCATTGGGATTTTGAGGAAATCCCTTTGGAGGATCTATTCCCATATCTCTAGAAACTACAGCATAGGATTTTGCATACATTTTCATAGCCTCATCTGAAATTGCCCAATCTAAAAATACCTTAGCCTCAGCTTTTATATATTTTTTATTTATAAGAGCATTGGCCTCAGAATCCCATCCAGATCCCTCTTTAGGAAAATAAACATTTACAGGAGCTCCATCATTTTTAAGTTTTACTCCTGGATAACCGTAGCTTATTCCTATTGGAAATTCCCCAGCAGCTGCTGTTTTAGCTGGCTTGGATCCTGAATGGGTATACATACCTATGTTTTCATGAAGTTTTCCCATATATTCCCAAGCACCTTTTTCATCCATTATCTGAAAAAGCGATGATACTGTTAAAAATCCTGTACCAGAAGAAGCAGGATTGGGCATGGAAATCAATCCTTTATACTGAGGTTTTATAAGATCTTCCAAATTCTTAGGCTCATCTAAACCTAGTTTTTTCATTTCTAAAGTATTTACAGTGATGGCTGTCATCCAAGCATTATTACCTACCCATTTAGGGTCTTTTCCAGTGTTGTCACGGAATTTAGAATCTACTGTATCTATATTTTTGGGAGAATACTCTTTTAAAAGATTGGCTTTATCCAGTGCTAGTAGTCCTGTGGCTGCTGTTCCCCATACTAGGTCTGCCTGGGGATTTTCTTTTTCCGCAAGTATTCTTGAAATTATAACTCCTGTAGATTCTCTCACTATATTCAGTTTTATATCTGGGTGCTGACTTTTAAAAGACTGTACATATTCTGGAATCTGCTCATTCTCTAAAGCTGTATATACAATAAGCTCCTTTTTAGCCTCTATTTTTTGGTTTCCACATCCAGCAAAAACTCCTATCATTCCTATCCCAACTAACAATTTACCTATTTTCATAAAATCACTCCTTTTTTATTATCTATAAAGGAATTATATTCTACCTCTGTGAACTCCTTATAAATCAGGAGTAAAGTCTTTGTAAAAAAGTAAATTTTCTGTAAAAAAAAAGAAGCCTAAGCTTCTTTCTCTAATAATGTAAAGCCTGTCCCAGAAACTCCTTTAACTGTGGAGTCTTTGGATGATGAAAAAGTTCTTCTGGTTTTCCTGATTCCAGTACTTTTCCTTCGGCTATAAAAAGTATGTAGTCTGCAACATTTTTAGCAAATCCCATTTCGTGAGTAACTAAAATAAGATTTTTTTTCAAATTCTTAAGTTCTCTTATGGCATGAAGGGTTTCCATGGTAAGAGCTGGATCCAGGG
>JBOFEZ010000068.1:0-3341 GCA_051648365.1 Fusobacteriaceae bacterium | reverse complement strand
CCGTTACCAGATACTTATAAAACTCTATAAAATTTTTATCAAACTAGCATAAAGTCAACAGTATCATTCCTTTTTCATAGAATTCGATTTTGTCCCTATTTAGAGACTACTCTCGTTTTTTGTAACTCTCCAAAGGCTTAAATTCCCGCATAACGAACGGTACATATTACAGTTTTCTTTTCTATGAAACTCTGTAATTCCCTAGGTTTATACTTGCATTCAAATCTCTATCCATAACATGTCCACACTCACATTGGAAAACTCTATCTGAAAGTTTCAGGTTTTTCTTTATTTCTCCACACTTTGAGCATTTTTTACTACTTGGATAAAATCTTGGTACTTGTACAAACTCTATTCCATTAAATTCACATTTATACTTCATAACAGTTGTAAATCTATGGAAATTCTGTTCAGCTATAGCCTTTGAAAGGTGTCTATTTTTCATCATACCTTTAACATTTAAGTCTTCCATTACAATTTTTGATGGCTTGGTTTTCACTATCTCGTTTGTAATTTGATGTAGATTATTGCTTCTGATATTTGAAATTCTTCTATGAATGAGCCTTAGTTTTTGTTCCAGTTTCAAGATATTTTGGCTCTTATGGTAACGGTTCTCACCTCCGTTATTTTTATAGTATTTTCTTGAAACCTGTTTTTGTAGTCTTTTTAATGTTTTCTTAAGCTTTTTAACTCTCTTGGTCTTGTTAATATTTTTATAGATTTTTCCAGTAGAACATACTGCTAAATCTTTGATTCCTAAATCTATACCTACACTTTTACCTGTTAACTCTACTTCTAGTTTCTCGATGTCCATTCCAACTGAAATATACCAATACTTCCCATCAAAACTTATTCTCGGATTACTATATTTGGTATCCATAGGAATCTGTTCTGAAGTTTTAACCCAGCCTACTTTCTCAACTAAGACAAGATTCTCCTTTACCTTCAACTTCTCAGTATCATTGTAAAAACTTGGTTTAGCTCTCTTTTTACTCTTAAACTTTGGAAAAGCACTCTGCTTCCTAAAAAACTTCTTGTAACTATCACAGGCATCTTTAATAGCTTGTTTTGCCACATTGTTTGAAACTTGAGAGAGCCATTCTAACTCTGATTTTTTAAGCTGAGTTATCTCTTTTCTTAGAACATTATCTGAAAGAAATTTTCCACCGCTTTCATAGTTTTCTTTCTGTCTTCCTAAAGTCCAATTGTAGATAAATCTTGCTGTTCCTATTGATTGCCAAAGTAAAGATTCCTGAGTTCTATTTGGTTTTAACCTTATCTTCTTCGATAGAATCATCAGAAATCAGCTCCTTTATCATTTCTTTAGCTTTATTGGCTCTCTTTCCTTGAAGTCTACAGCTAAAAACAGTAACTATTTGTACTAGATCTTCTACAAGTTCCTCTTGCTCTGTTTTTTCAGTATTATCTATAATTTCTATCTCAACAGAATATTTTTTACAAAGGTTTTCAACAAGTTCATATCCAAATCTGAGTAGTCTATCTTTATAAAGAAGAACTATTTTTTCAACTTCTCCATCTGTTATGAGATTAACGAGTTTATTAAACCCCTTTTTATTGTAGTTTACACCACTTCCTATATCGCTAATTATTTCAAACTGATAACCTTTTCCTAACATATATAGCCTCACGTTATCTATTTGTCTTTCTAAATCATCTTTTTGCTTATTAGAACTAACTCTACAATATCCAACTATTTTTCTATTTTTCTTAACAGTATTTATGCCTAAAAATTTATTTAGTTGCTCTTCTGAATAATATCTATATCCACTATCTGTTTTATGATGTGGAACTAATTTTCCATTAGAATCCCAGTTTCTCAAGGTTTGAGCTGTTACATTTAAAACTTTTACCATTTCTTTAGTTGAGTAATACTTCATTTTATTTCACCTCAACTTATTTTAAGACGAAAAACCATAAAAGGAAAAACTTATTTTTGAAATTTAGAAGTTTGTTTCAACTGTTGAAAGCCTCTGATTAATTTTTCTATGGCTTCTCCCACTCTTTCTTTGGAAAATTCCATACTTCTTTCTAGCGAAAGCTTCTGGAATTTCTCGAGTTTTTCAGGATTCTGGAGCAGATCTATTATCTTTTCTCCCAAGTCCTCGGGATTATGCTCTGCCAGAACTCCATACTTTCCATCTTCCATTATCTCTATTGAGCCGTTGTTTCTTGTAGAAATTACAGCTTTTCCTAGTATCATGGATTCCATGATTACAAGGGGCATTCCTTCCTGAACAGAGCTCTGAATAAAAAATTTAGATTTCTTAATATATGGAAAGGGATTTTGCTGTAGACCTTTGAACTTTACCCTTTCTCCCAATCCAAGGTTTTTAACAAGGGATTCCAATTCCTCTCTCAAAGGTCCCCTTCCAAGAATTAACAGATTTATATTCTCTATCTGATCTGCCACTTTTTTAAAAGCTTTTATAAGAAGTTCATGATTTTTATTTTGGACAAGAGCTCCAGCTATTAGTATATATGGAGTCTTTTCCTCCACTTGAAAAGCATCCGCCTTCTCTCTTACTAAACTTTCTTCTATAAAGTTATATATCTTTACCACATTAAACTTCTCATGGGAATAGTTTTTCTCGTATCCTTCTTTCATCTTGCTGTTGATAGCCACAACTGTATCGTAGAGTCCCATATTGAGTCTCTTCTGCTTTTTTCTTTCTAAGCTTCCTTCTCCTGCATGACTCCAGCCTATAACTCTTTTCTCCTTCAGATTCAGCTTGTGAAGGTATCTCAAAAGACCCATATTGTAATCTATAATTGTATCTGCAAAATCCAGATGTTTTTTTACCTCATTTATGGCTAGTTTCTTTTTCTTTTGGAGAAGATTGGAATATTTGAGTTTTGAAATCAAGCTTTTTCCTAATTTCTCCCTTTCTAACTCCTCCATAAATTTCTCACTGGTAAGAAACCTGTATTCTACATGGGAAGGAATCTCTCCTATATAGTGATTTTCCTCTCCCTTATCCTCTTCGATTAGGAGAAGAATCTGATAATCTTTTGGGGAGAAAAATTTAAGAAACTCAATAAGCATTCGTTCCTGCCCTCCCACACCTAAATTTCCAGTGGAGATTATTATTTTTTGTTTTGTTTTATCCATTCTTTATATCCTTGAACTCCTTGTTCCCATATTTTTTATATTTATATTTTAGGTATCCAGGACTCAGTTTTCTTAGAAAATCCAAGAGTGATGTTTTATCTATAGCTGTTCTTCTTATATCAAAAAAGTTATCACTTATTCTTCCAGTACCTGAATCTGTAGACACCGCAAATCTGTAGCCGGCTTTTTTTGCCATCTCCTGTACACGAAC
>JBOFEZ010000067.1:0-13496 GCA_051648365.1 Fusobacteriaceae bacterium | reverse complement strand
TGTATCTATAAGAACCATATCAGGGTTTTTAGGAAGCACCAAATATTCTTGGAAAACTCCTGCATCTGTATAAATTACAGATAGAGCACTTGTAGGGGCATCTGTAGATGCTATTGTAGGTACAACTATTACAGATTTTTTTGCATAATATGCAACAGCCTTTGCTGTGTCTAAGGTTTTTCCTCCTCCGATTCCAACAACAGAATCATATCCTCCAGCTTGCACTACTTCCACTAATCTTTGGATTTCTGACTTTGAACATTCCCCTTTAAATAGGTCAAAATCCGCCTTAATTCCATTTTTTGCAGAAGTTTCATTGATTTTTTCTTGGACTAAAGATTTTACAAAATTGTCAGCGATAAGGAGATGCTTGTCTCCTAGGGGTTTAATAATTTCCCCTAAGTTTTTTAAAAGATCTTTTCCTTGAATATACTTCCCTGGTGATGAGATAACCTTCATAATTACTTCCTCCCTTAGTAGTGTTTAATCACTCAATCAATTTCAGCGGTTCTTACTATGGCAATTGCTTTTTCAGAAAATTCCTAAAAAATAAGGTTTGACTGAAATGTAGCTTAATTATCTTTAAGTTACTACAATGATACAATAAATTTTCGAAAAATCAAGGATGGAAAAATAAAAACTATATAGATGATCTTTAAAAAGAACTGAATAAGCTTAAATCAAAAAAATCGTATTGATTTTATCGAAAAAAATATGTATAATATAAATAGAATTACATGTTATATATTTCTTAGATTTAAAATTTTCCACTCAATAAAATTGAGTACAACATTGACAAACACAGCTTAGGAGGGAAAAAAATGAATCATTCTTTTAACGTGGATTTAGCTGCAAAATATGGGATAGAAGAAGCTATCATACTTGAAAACCTGGCTTTTTGGATTAAAAAAAATGAAAAGAATGGAAAAAATTTTGTTGAGGGAGAGTACTGGACCTATAACTCAGCATCAGCTTTTCAAGAGCTATTTCCATACATGGGCATAAAAAAAATCCAAAGGTCACTGACTAAATTGGAAGATGCAGGAGTATTAAAGAGCAGTAATTTTAATAAACTAAAAATAGATAAGACAAAATGGTATACAATAGCTGATTCCGACATAAAAAAACTCTATGGAATAGATTGGAAGGCAGAAGAAATACCATTGGACATTTTGTCCTTACCGTTGGACAAAAAGGCTAAACCATTATCCCAAAATGACCAACCATTACCATATATAAACACAGATATAAACACATATAAAAAAAATAGGTTCATTGATAGAAAAGGGCCTAATTGGATAAATGTAACTGATGAAGTAGTTATAGATGAATATTTTAATCAAAACAAAATTTTGGAACTAAGTTCTGAAGAGGAAGAAAAGGCTATTAGGATTTTAAAAAATCAGGGAACTTACAATTTTATATTGGGTATGAAAAACAATAAGAAGCTATATATAAATACATTGAAAGCTGCCCTGAATAAAGAGGATAAAATAGTGAAGTGATCAGATGTGTACAACTCTTTTGAACCAACGCTAGAACTGGAAGAATAAGCCCAGACCCCAAAGAAGCAGAAAATTTCCATGATATACATCGTCTCATAGGAAACAATGTATATCATGGAAAAAAATAGTTTAGCTCCCAAGATTCTGTGCTATTTTTGATAGAGTTAATTTGAAAGCTTTTATCTCTTCTTCACTTAAGGTCTTTGACATATTTAATAACATATCATCGTCCAAGGGTTGTAATATTTTGCATATTTCATGCCCAGTCTGAGTAAGTGATAACAGAAAGGCTCTTTTGTCATGAGGATTTTCCTGACGTATTAGGTAAGATTTTTTTTCCAGTTTATCAATAATAGCTTTGACCGTATTGGGATCTTTCTCAACTCTTACTGATAACTCTTTTTGGGAAATTTTATCTTCTTCCCTCAAATTTTTTAAGATTACCCATTGCTCTGGAGTAATCTCATATTCCCTAAATCTTCCGCTTAAATTTTGAATAATTTTTCTAGCTACAGAACAAATATCGTATCCTAGTGAATAAATAGTAATCACCCTCCTAATCAGTCTAACTTATTTTTTTACTAGAGAATCATCGATAGATTTCTGAAGTTTTTTAAAGTAATCATCAATTCCATCTTTACCAAGAATAAAAGGATTTTTCTCTCCTTTTTTTCTAGTTCTTGCCTTATCTAAATTAGCATATCCGTTTTCAATAAACAGGTGAGCAGTTAGTTCAATTGTTGCTCCGGCCTCCTTAGATTTCTTTTCAAAGTGACCCACAGAAGTCTGGTAAGCTAGTTTTCCTTCTAAATCCGAAGGAACTCCTGTACCCCCCCATAATATTGCAGTATGCTGTTCTCCATCATTTTTAACAGGGAAAATAATTGAAATTCCACCTGGAGTGTGCCCTGGTGTTTCTACAACAGTAATAGAAGAGTCTCCTAGAGTTATTTTATCTCCATCTTTAACAAATATATCTACAGGAGTTTTAGGTGAACGAGGTGAGTTAGGTCCTACATTTAAAGTGTTCATAATTTTTTTATCTACTTCTGTCATTACAACTTTGGCATTGAACTTATCTCTTAAAAAATTAGCTCCTCCGTAATGATCTCCGTGTCCATGTGTTACAACTATATATTTTATCTCTGCTGGATTTAATCCCAGTTTTTCCATTCCCTCTATTATAAACTGAGCATCTTTGTCATCCCACATAGAATCTATTAGGATAATTCCCTCACTTGTTTTTAAAGCCCATGCAACAACACTTTTACTTCCGATACAGTATAGGTTATCGAAAACCTTAGATGGTTCCAGTCTTGTGTTATCATGAAGAATAGATTTTACATTCGGTGCTGGTTCTGAAGCATGCACCAGTCCTGTTGAAAGTGAAAATACTGAAATAGCAGTAATAAGTCCTACTTTTAAAAATCTAGACATAAATCCCTCCCTTTATTAGTATGTATACGTACTATATTATTAATATACTCTATTCCTTTGTAAAAGTCAAGAAGATATTTTAGGAAGAAAAAATTCAGATAAAAAACTACCAAATTTTCTTGAATTACTGTAAAATACAGGGAATATAATATTTGAAGGAGAGTTTATGGCTGGACAGGATGATTTTATAAGAAGAAGAGAAAGATTAGCCTCAAAAATGGGGAGAGGGATAGGTCTATTCCTGGGAAATGTCCAATCCCCTATAGATTATTCTATGAACACCTACCCTTTTTCTCAGGATTCCACTTTTAGATATTTTTTCGGAATGGACAGACCTGGGCTTATAGGGGTTATAGATTTTGAAAAAAACATTACCTATATATCAGGTAAAGATTATGATACAAGAGATTTTGTTCTTATTGGAAAAGAACCGACAATACTTGAAGAAGCTGGAAAATTTGGAATAAAAAAATTTATCCCAGTAGGAGAGTTTCAGGATTGGTTTCAGAATCTTCTGGAGGGGAGAGAGCTTTTTTTTGTAAAACCTCACAGGAGTGAAAATCTTCTCCGACTGGGTGAGATAACTGGAAAAAGTCTGAAAGAGATAAAGGAATATTATTCAAAGGAATTCTTAAGAGCCATAATTGATTTGAGAAATTTCAAGAGTCTGGAAGAGATTAGAGAGATGGAGCGGGCTACGAATGTCCTAAGAATGATGCATCTCAAGGCCTTGGAGATTGTAAAGCCTTGGATGAGAGAGTATGAAGTCCTGGCAGAGATAAATGCCCTTGCCACAAAATTTAACTGCACCGTAGCTTTTCAGACAATCTGCACAAGAGATCCTGCCAAACTTTACAGCCACAAATATGATGGAGTACTGAAAGAGGGAGACCTTCTACTTCTGGACTGCGGGGTAAAGACTCCATCCGGTTATTGCGGAGATATAACCAGTACAATTCCAGTATCTGGGAAATATACAGAAAAACAAAAAGAGATATATGATATTGTTCTAGAGATGTTCCACGGAGCCCTATCAGAACTTCTTCCAGGAAAAAAATATCTCGATGCCCACAACAGAGCCTGCAGAATTCTTATTAAAAGGTTCTTAGAATTAGGGATTTTTAAGGGGGATATGGAGGAAATATTCCAAAAGGGAGCTCACTCCCTATTCTTTCCACACGGACTTGGTCACATGATAGGAATGGATGTCTATGACATGGAAAACTACTCCAAATATCTTGTGGGATTCAAAAACCGTGAGAGCAAAGATGAAAGTTTCGGATTCAGCAGTATGAGATTGGGGCGGGAAATTGAGTCAGGTTTTACCTTCACAGTGGAGCCGGGAATCTATTTTATACCCACTCTGATAGAGGAGTGGAAAAATAATGGAATCAACTCTGAGCATCTGAACTTCGAAAAAATAGGGGAGTACATGGATTTCGGGGGAATAAGATTTGAAAGGGATTTCCTTATGGAGGAAAATGGTCCAAGACAATTGGGAAAAAATATTCCAGCAACAGCCCTCGAGGTTGAAAAAGCCATGTGGGAACTTCGAGCCTGCAGGGACTATACGAGATAAAAAAAAGGGGGGGATCAGCTGATCCCCCTTCTTATTTCACAACCTTTGTCCAGTTTTTATTGTCTTCTAGATTTCCCCACTGTATTCCTGTAAGAACTTCATAGAGTCTATGAGTAATTTCCCCAGTCCGGAAACTGTTTATCCTCACTATTTCACCCCGATAATTTAATTCACCGATGGGAGAGATGACTGCGGCAGTTCCAGTTCCCCATGCCTCCTGGAGCCTTCCCTCTTTTCCTGCTTTCATAAGATCTGCTATAGAGATTGCCTTTTCATTTACCACCAGTCCCCAATCCTTCAAAAGCTCGATACATGAGGCTCTTGTTATACCTGGAAGTATGTTCCCGTCCAGTGGTGCTGTGTAGATTTCTCCGTCAATTTTAAAGAAGGCATTCATGGTTCCAACCTCTTCCACATATTTTTTCTCTTTTCCGTCCAGCCATAGCACCTGTGTATACCCAAGCTTCTGAGCTTTTTTCTGTGCCAGAAGGGAGCTTGCATAGTTACCTCCGCACTTAATATCCCCTGTCCCACCTTGAACTGCACGGACATATTCGTCCTCTACATAGATTTTAACGGGATTTACTCCTTCGGGATAATAGGCTCCCACTGGGGAGAGGACTATTATAAATTTATAGCTGTTAGATGGATGAACTCCCACTCCAGATTCTGTTGCAAAAAGGAAGGGTCTGATATAGAGAGAGGTCTCATCACCGTGAGGTACCCACTCTTTTTCATGTCTCACCAGAG
Organism: Fusobacteriaceae bacterium; assembly: GCA_051648365.1. GTDB lineage: Bacteria > Fusobacteriota > Fusobacteriia > Fusobacteriales > Fusobacteriaceae > JAGNZR01. The sequence goes on along the minus strand of JBOFEZ010000067.1, from coordinate 8,225 downwards.
TTTCGACAGCCTCTAAAAACATCTCTTGGGGAACAGTGGCCATACAAAGTCTTTGGCAGGAAGTCTGAAGTCTTTTGGCATTTCTATCAGGTCTGAAAAGAAGAATTTTTCCTTCCTTGGATCTGTAGGCCTTCAAACCTTCAAAGACCTCTTGCCCGTAATGAAGAACAAAGGCTGTGGGACTCAGTGAGATGGGAGCATAGGGAAGTATTTCAAAGTTGTGCCATCCCTTGTCCTCTGTATAATCCATTTGAAACATGTAATCAGTAAAATATTTTCCAAAACCTAAATTGTTCGAGTCTGGCTTCGCTTTTAAAGTTTCGGCTTTAATAACTTTTATCTCCATATTCCACTCCTTTTAAATTTAGTTAAACATCTCTGGCTATTTTAATTTTCATTGTTGAGATAAGATTTTCTTTTTTTCCAAAAATACCTGACATTTCTGAAAAAGAGATAAAAACATCTTCTGTGTAATTCAACTTTTTTTCTGAGATAAAATGAAGAAGTTTATTCAGTGCTTCTTTCTCTTCCGATTCTCTAAAATAGATTACCCCGTAGGTACCTTTTTTTAAAAATTCCTCATTATCAAATTTTTTGTTGTCAGTAAGAAAATATATAGACTCTCTAGACTTTGGATTGCTGAGTAGATTTTTTATATTTGATTTCATAACAATTCTATTACCAGTTATATTTTTTTCTGATTTGAATTTAATTATTTTTTTAATTGCGGTTCTCATTTCACTCTCGGTATCCACCGGTATGGGAAAAAATTTACCCCTTTCTTCCTGAAGTTCCTGTAAAAAAGGATGGTCTACCTGACTTTCGAAATTTTTTAATTGTCGGATTCTTTCTAGACTAAGTTTTAGTTCTTTTTCTATAGCCTGCATTCTTTTAATCTCATTCTTTGTCTCTTGAATGGTATTTTCGATAAGCTCCATAGTATGGTCGTAATCTACATTTTCGAGATGACTTCTTATATATTGGATAGAAAAACCTAACTTTCTAAGATATGAAACAATCTTTAAAACTCTTATCTGAAAACCACTATAATATCTGTAGTGGGTAGATTCGTTTTTATATGTAGGAGAAATTATCTCTTCTTTATCATAATATCTCAAAGTTGAAATAGGGATTGAAGTGATTTTTGAAATCTCTCCGATAGTAAAGAACTCTTCGTGCATAAAACCTCCTTAGTTCCATTTCAGATTAAATTTTTTGAAGCTGAAGTCTGACCTTATCCCTCTTTGCCTGTCTATTTCAAATTTAAGAAATGTAAGATTTATTCCTAAAGCCATATAATCTGCAAAGGGCTGAGCTATCCACACACCGTCAAGTCCAAATAATTTTGAGAAGATCAAAAGAGATGGAATTAAGAGCACTAACTGTCTTAAAAAGCTAAAATATAAAGCGAGTTTCGCAGATCCAATAGCTTGAAAATACTGAATTATATTTGTTCCTACTCCTATAGCCGGAAGTCCTAACAGGTATATTTTCATCCCTCTATGAGCCATACCCTTGAGCTCGGCATCGCCTCCGAAAACAGAAATTATTTGGTCAGGAAACATCTGAATAAATAACACTGAAAGTATCATAAGAGATACAGACATAAAAGTAGATTTTTTAAGAGTTTCTAAAGCTCTCTCTTTTTTTCCAGCTCCGTAGTTATATCCGATTATAGGCTGGGCTCCTTGAGCTATACCGTTTATAGGCATAAAACACATAAGAGCAACTGACATTATTGTAGCCATTGCACCTATGGCATAATCTCCACCATAGAGCTTAAGAGTTCTGTTATTTAGAGTCTGAACAGTACTTGCTAAAACCATATTGGTAAAAGGAGCAATCCCTATTGCCAAAATCTCATAAGAAGTTGAGATTTTAAATTTTATTTTCTTCAGTTTAATTCTAACCATTTTTGAGAACTTCATAAAATACAAAATTCCAGATATAAGGGTAACACTTTGTGCTATAACTGTTGCATAGGCTGCTCCACTGATACCCATATCCAATCTAAAAACAAAAAACCAGTCAAGAACAATATTGAGAAAACAGCTTACAGCCATTACTATTGCAGAAAATCTTGGATTCTCATCAGCTCTCATGATATTACTAAGAGCATAGCCCATAATATTTATTGGCGTTCCAAGTAAAATTATACCCATATAGGATTTTGCATAAAAGAGGGTGTTTTCTCCAGCTCCGAAAAATATCAATATCGGATCTATAAATGCGTTTCCTAGTATAAGTATTGAAACTCCTATAACAAAAGATAGAAAAAGTGAAGTTCCTAAAATTCCTTCAGCTTTGTCTTTTTCTCCTTTTCCAAGATTTATAGAGATGGCAGCTGTGGCACCCACTCCGATAAGCATCGAAAAAGCTGTTATCACACTAGTTACAGGCATGGTTACCCCAACTCCTGTAATTGCCATGGCACCAGCACCAGGGATGTTTCCTATAAAAATTCGGTCCACCACATTATAAAGAGCACTCACAATCAAACCCAATATTGCCGGCAGTGAATAATGGATAAGAAGTTTTGTTATAGGTGCTGTATCAAGTTTTAAATCTTTCATATTTCCTCCTAAAAATACCTTTAGTTTAAGTTCCTACCTTTATTTTAAACTATAAAGTAACTTTAGGGTCAAGCTATTATTAGAAAAAGAGGAAAGATTCCATGTCTTTCCTCTTTTTTCGTATGAAAATTAGCTATTCCTTTATAGCTGAGATTTTTCTATTATATAATCTCCAGGTCCTACTGTTTCAGCTTTTTCCAAGAGTAAAATCATCTGTTTTTTAAAGTGATTTACAGAATCTGTCGCTCCTGCTAATCCATCCATTTTTTCAAGGTCTTTCCCTGCTTTAAAATAGTTTTCTGGAATAGTTTTAGAATATATTTCTGGGTTTACCCCAGTTTTTTTCATCATACTTTTATTGTATCCCTCATCCAAAGAGGCCTTCTGCCCATCTTTTTTTATTCTGTCATGGGATGCAGAAACTACCTCTCCATTTTGTACTGTCATTTCTGTATAGGGATACCAGAACCATATAGTTTTATCGGTTACACATGTGTATTTTCCATCTTTCAATTGAGCATGAGCTACAGTTGAAAACAAAAGAAGCAAGGCCAATAGTTTTTTCATTTCTCCTCCTAAAATTGTTTACTTATATTTTTTACTTTATTCAAGAAATCCGGGAATTCTTTTTTTGCTTTTACAGGGTCTTTGTCTGTATTTTCAAAAATAATTTTTTTGAAATCTTTTATTCCCATGAATCTGAAAATAAAACGGATATATTTTGCATCCCATGCAATAAGAGAAAGAGGGAAGGGGTAAGCTCCTCCTCTGCTACCTATATAGATGGCCTTTTTATCTTTTAATAATCCCACTGGAATACCCTTGGGAGTATATTTGAATGTTATTCCTTTTACAACTACATGATCTATATAGGATTTAAGAATAGAGGGAATTGTTAAATTCCACATAGGAGCACAGACTACATATTTGTCAAAAGAGGTAAAGTGAGTTGCTGTATCACACATCTCTCCTGCTCCATTTTTTATAGCACAGTCTAAATTTTCATAACTCAGATGCTTCTGCTCCTTTTCATATAGATCCAATATTTCTATTTCATGGCTAGGATTAATCTCTTTATACTCTTCAATAAACTCTAATCCTGCCCTTTTACTATAAGATTCACTCGTAGGTTTAGGATTGGCTAAAATACATAAAACTTTCATTTTCACAACTCCTTTAAATATAGTCTCTTTAAATATTTACTAAAAAAATATCTTTTTACCTTTTTTTTAAAAAATAAAAATAAATAAAAAGACTGTCGACAATTTTATCTGTCGACAGTCTGAACTATTTTGATTTTTTTTTGTTTACATAGCTTTTTTAAAGATTTCGATAATCTCTTCTAAAGTTGCTTGTATAGGGTTAGTTGAACCACAAGCATCCTTAAGAGCATTGGCAGCAAGAATTGGAAGGTCTTCCTCTTTAGCTCCGATTGCAGCTATTCCAGAAGGGATTCCGATATTTTTAGAAAGTTTTTTAATTTCTGCTATTGCAGCTTCTGCACCCTCTTTATCAGTCATACCTGAAACATCTACACCCATAGCCTCTGCACAATCTTTAAGTTTTCCAGGGACAGCCTTAGCGTTGAACTCCTGAACGTGTGGAAGAAGTATTGCATTACATACTCCGTGTGGAAGATCATAGAATCCACCTAACTGGTGAGCCATAGCATGAACATATCCTAATATTGCGTTGTTGAAAGCCATTCCTGCTAAATATTCAGCATAAGCCATATTATCTCTTGCTTCCATATCAGTTCCATCATTTACAGCAGCTCTCAGAGACTTAGAGATAAGTTTCATGGCCTGAAGAGCACATGCATCAGTGATTGGTGTTGCAAGAATAGAAACATAAGCTTCTACTGCATGAGTAAGAGCGTCCATTCCAGTAGCTGCAGTAAGACCTTTTGGCATTGCTACCATAAGCTCAGGGTCATTTATTGCCATAATAGGATTTAGGTGTTTGTCCACAAGAGCCATTTTTATATGTCTTACTTCATCTGTAATTATTGAGAAAATAGTCATTTCAGAAGCAGTTCCTGCAGTAGTATTTATAGCTATAAGAGGAAGCTGAGGTTTTTTAGATTTATGAACTCCTTCATAATCTTTAATATCTCCTCCATTAGTTGCAAGAAGAGCTATTCCTTTTCCGCAGTCATGAGGCGATCCTCCTCCGAAAGAGATAACGAAATCACATTTTTCATTATGTAAAATTTGTAATCCATCGTTAACATTTGTAACAGTTGGATTAGGTTTTGTTTCGTCAAAAATCACATATTCAATCTTTCTTTCTGCTAAAAGTTGTGTAAGTTTATCTACCAACTTAATATCTACAAGAACTTTGTCAGTAACAATTAAAGCCTTCTTGAAGCCTAATGTTACTATCTGGTCACATCCATCTTTTAAACATCCGATCCCCATTAAACTCATTGGTGGCATATAAAATATTTTACTCATAATAATCCCTCCTGGTGTAATTTTATAGTTCTAATACAGGTATAACATTATATCTATAAAAAATCAAGCATTTGAATTAAAAGGTTTGAAAATACACACAAAATGTTAAAAAATGCTCTAATTTTCTATGTTTTTATTCATGTTTTCTTTTAAAAAATGAAAAAACTGATTATATCTCAACCTTATGAAATTTTCTGAATTCAGGAGAACAATATCTTTTTCTCCCTTGATATTTATCTCCCCCAGTATCGTTTTCTTTCCATAAATTGGATTTTCAGGAGATACAGGTATAGAAAGATGTGCCAGGGAAAAAGTAAAGGAATCCCAAAGGAGTGGTTCTTCTGTCTGAAGGATCTCTACCTCGCCATCCTTGGCTCTATAAACTCTAGCATGAGAACTCCGAGAATTTTCATAGTTTGTTACCACAGTGATTGCTCCTTTTACTTTAGAGTCCTTTAATACATCTACAAATTGAAGTTTTCTGATTTTTTTCTTCAAAAATTCATTGAATTTACGGTTGGCATCAAAAATAACTAGTTCGCCATCATCATTTTGAATTTCTCCCAAAATTTGAAAGAGATCCCATTCGTTTACAGTGGCGTCTTCCAAGGAGGTGTAGGCATAGATGGGAGGAAATTTTCTCCCGTCTTTTTCCAGTAGACGAAGAGCAATCTTTTTAGAATATCCAACAAGTCTGTCCACTTGAACTGCTGCATTTTTAGGGAAAGAGTTATACTTTCCACTGTCATATTCCGGAAGAATATCTAGCCACTGAAATTTTTGGAAATATGGAATTTTGCTCAACCAGATATCTAAAAATGCAAATTTAGCTGCTGGACTTATTCCCATGGCTGGAGAGTACCAAAAAAGTTTATCTGGCATAGGAAGCTCAGAATTTTTAAGGGTTTCATCTGCTGTATAATAGAGTGACACCGCGGCTCCAGTAGAGTATCCTGCCATAAAAAATTTTGAATCGGGAATATTTTCGATTTTTTTCTTTACCATTCCTGCTCCGAACTTTGCAGTTTCGATAAAATCTTTCCAGTCCAGCTTTTTTAACTCTCCTGGATGGGTACCGTGATACTGGTATCTGAGAGCCAGGACATAGTATCCCTTGTCATAAAATATTTTTGCCAAATCCCTAGTAAGATAGGGTGAATCTGTAAGTCCGTGAAGAATCAGTACTCCTCCACGGATATTTTCAGGAACCATTTCGTAACTGAGATTGATGTTTTTTCCATCCATATAGGGATCACTGATATCACCTTTCAAGTAACGGTTGAATTCATTTCCCTCAGTTTGGGCAACCTCAAGGTAGGCTTTGTCTAAAAACTCCTCCTCTGCCCTAAGATAAGCTTCCAAAGTTTGGAAATCCTTATATTGGGGCTCCTGGAATTTACTTTCTTGGTGCCAGGGTTTCAATTCAGACTCCTGATTTACATAGAGATAGCCTCTCCCTACTATTACGATGAAGATAAGGGCTAGGACTGCACTAAAAATAGATATTAAAATTTTTTTTATCAATTTCATTTCTCCTCCACAAATTTTCTTTACTAGATGCTTCTCAATCTTAATCATTCACATATGATAACTCTATCCCATATTTTTTTCAAACTTTTTTTGAAAAAGATATGGGATTTACCCAATTATCGGAAAACGAAGCAAAAGGGGGGAATCCACTCTTTGTAACGGTAATAGGATTTTTATCAGAACTTCTAATATCTTGAATATACAAAAAAATCCCAGAAATATTTCCGGGATTTTTTTGTATAACCTAAATTTTTTCTGCAAAACTTCTTCCGAATACCATACATTCTTCTCTAGTAATATTATTCAGATTCCATTTTACTTTCAGACCATCGTTAACGAGAGCCATCTTTGTTTTTGAAAGTTCTTCGTTGAGGACAGTAAGTGATTTTCCATTCCACCCATAGCTTCCAAAAGCAGCCACTTTTTTATCCTGGAAATTCACACCCTTCACTCCCTCTAAAAGTGCAGCCATAGATGGAAGGATACCATTATTTATAGTTGAAGATCCAAATAGTATTGCTGATGCTCTGAACATATCCGTAATTATATCATTTTCACTATTCTTCGCTGAGTTGGTAAGAATAATCTCATATTCTGGTTTTATTTCTCTTATCCCGTCAGCTATAGATTCTGCCATTTTCTTTGTGCTTTCCCACATAGTGTCATAAGCTATCACAACAACATCTTCTTTGTAGTTTTTACACCATTTAGAATATTTTTCAACAATCTGCATAGGATTATCTCTCCATATCACACCGTGAGATGGGCATATTATATCTATAGGAAGTCCGAAAGATATAACTTCTTCTAATTTTTTCTCTAAGATTTTGTTGAATGGTGTAAGTATACATGCATAATATTTCAGACACTCGTGTTCCAAATTATTCTGGTCTACCAAATCATTAAAGAGACCATTGGCACCATAGTGTTGACCGAAAGCATCATTACTAAAAAGAATATTTTCTCCGTTTAAATAAGCCATCATACTGTCAGGCCAGTGAAGCATTTTCATCTCTACAAAGGTAATCTCATTTTTTCCAAGGCTCAGTTTATCACCTGTTTTAACAATGTTAAAGTTATAACTTTTTCCGTAGTAAGCTTCTATAATCTCTTTTCCCATCTGAGTACAGTATATAGGTGTATTTGGAATCTCCTTCATGAGCTGTACGAGTGCACCACTATGGTCAGGTTCACTATGGTTCATTATTATATAATCTATCTTATCAAGGTCTATCTCTTCTTTCAAAAATTCTAACCACTGTTCTCCGAAGGCGTGGATTACTGTGTCCACAAGGGCTATTTTTTCATCCCTTATTAAGTAAGAATTGTATGTGGTTCCGCTTGGAATAGATAGTTCTTCACCATGAAATTTTTTCATATCTTGATCGACAACTCCAACCCATTTAACGTTCTCACTAACAGACACAAATTTTTTCATATTTTTCTCCTTTTACCTAGTCTTATTTCAACTTAGTTATACGATTGAGAAAATTATATTCCTTTTTTGCAGTAAGATAGTTTTATTAAAAAATTTGATTTTTTTTCAAACTTAGATGTTGCAAGTTTCATATTTCAACATATCCGTAAAATATTTTAGCTCTTTCCGAAAAAATTCTTAGAGGTTTTTTTTCATCCAAAAAAAGTTCACCTTCCTTCAAACTTTCTT
>JBOFEZ010000066.1:0-93194 GCA_051648365.1 Fusobacteriaceae bacterium | reverse complement strand
AATAGTCATCTTCCACCTCACAAAGTTTATCATATCTAAAATAGGAGGCCGACTAAAAGTCAACCTCCTTCTTAATCAGTAAATGGATTAATTATTTTTTTCTTCTGTTTATAAGAGCCATAACTCTGTTCATCTCGTTGTTAACGATCATATATCCCTCGTCAACACCCATTCCTGGTTTAGCAAGAACTTGAAGAGCTCCACAAGCCATAGCTATATTAGTTGTAATCTCTGCAGATCTGTTAGTTTCATTACAAGTTCCTCCAGAGTAAGAACCAATTCCAACTTTGTTACAGTAAAGGATAGCATCAGCTATGTTGTTTACTCCACCAAGATCAGGAGTTTTGATCTGTACAACGTGTCCAGCTTTTCTGTCTGCGAATGCCTTGATATCCTCAAGAGTATTACACCACTCGTCAGCAACTAGCTCAACGTTTATTCCTCTTCTGTCAACTTCAGCAGTAAGAGCAGCAAGAGAATCAATCTGTCCTTCTAGTGATCCAACATCCATAGGTCCCTCTATTCTTAGTGCGAATGGTTTAGCAGCTTCAACAAGAGTTTGAAGGTAGTCAGCCATCTTAGTTGTATCTAAATCGAAAGCGATTCCAATTGTTCCGTATACATCTATATGAAGGATAGGAGCATAGTTCTCATCTTCTCTAATTTCTATGATTCTGTTTCTTAGCCATTTAACGTAGTCAAGAAGAATTCCACCATCTTTTCCTAATTTAGTTTCAACGTGATTGATAAGAGCGTGTGGTAATACGTCAGCTGTTTTGATTATCATCTTATCAGCGTTCTCATATCTGTTATCTCCAGATTGAGTGAATATAGGTCTTCTAGTAACTTCGAGTCCAGTGTTATATTCTTTTTGGATAATTTCCGCCATAGTTACTCTGTTAGCTTTAGCTGTTGCATCTAAAAGAGCTTGAGTGATTCCATATCTGATAGCAGTGTGTAGTTTTTTTCCTTCGATAGTCATAGCATCGAATTCTTCAGCAAGAGCTTTGAAAGCAGAAACATCTTTACCGATAAGTTTCGGAGTGATTTCTTTTTCGATTACAGGAATAAAATCCTGTGCTAGGAATAAAGGGTCTCTTCCTCCCGCACCAGAGTATTGAACTGCAGCGCAGTCTCCGTAAGCAACTTGTCCGTCTTCTAATATTATCATAACAGAGATAGATTCTCCAGCTTGTCTTATAGAATTGAATCCAGGAGTCTCAGGAGCTCCAACATAAGCAAAACCATTATGTCCTGCTCCATTTTTTATAGCTTTTTGGTCATCAAAGTAAAATCCAGTTTTTCCAGCAGAACATACAATATCAATTATTTTCATTTTATTTCCTCCACTTTTTTTTAGAGAAACCCTTTCGGGTTCCTCTCCCTATTTTATATTTGTTATTTAAGTATATTTATCACAAAGTTAATGTTTAGAATTATCTTTTTTCAGGTCTTCCGATTAGAGTTCCTTTTCCAACTGCAAAGATATCATCAACAGTCATTTGGAATCCAAGAACTCTTCCTTCGAATTGAGCTCTCTCTTCAATTTTTCCAGTGTTAAGCTTTTTGATTTCATCAGAGAAAGGTACATTTCCAAACTCTAAGTATCTTATAGCTCCGTGGTTATCTCTAGCTGGCAACATCTTTCCAGCATTGAATCTTGATGGTGCGAATGGGATATCCATTGCTCCAGTTTTAAATGCCTCAACAATTCCGACAGCCCAGTCTCCGTTTCCAAGTTCAAGAACTTTATCAAGAATCTGTTTAGTTTCCTTTTTGATTAAAGCCATCTCATTCTTAATCTCATCAGAGTTAGGAAGTTTCTGACCTTGAAGAAGGTTTAGAACCATTTTAGTAGCCTTGATTCCCATAGCATTAGCTTCTTTTGTTGGGATTCCAATAGCTTCGTGAGGAGTTTTTACGATAACTTTTGTAGCTCCTGCAAGGGCAGCAGCAGCAGCTCCGTTAGAGATAACTCCGAAAGCTTTAGACTCATCAGCTGGGAATCCTCCCATCCATTGGTGGAATACAGTAGTGATGAATACTTCGTTGTATCCGTACTCTTTACAGTACTCATTAGCCTGCTCCTCAAGAGCTCTAACTGCAGAAACGTCCTGAATCAAGTTTCCACACTGTCCGTATCCAAGAGTTAAATTTCTAACTCCCTGCTCAGCAGCAAGTAGACACTCAAGAATCTGAACTGCATTTGACATTGATGGAGGAACAAGAGTTCCAGTAAGAGGTCCGAACGGTTCTCTGTTTATAGAGATTCCCTGCTCCTCATACCATCCAACAAGTCTGTCACAGTACTGCCAGTCGATTATTGTCTGCTCAAGAGAAACTGATTTAGCGTAAGGGATGTTATAAGAAATCCCTCCACCTTCGTTAGAAGTAAATCCAGAAGCTATCATAATTTCAGAAAGTAATCTAGCATCAGGAGTTCCGTGTCTCATCTGAAGCGGAAGGTTAACTTCTTCAACAACTTCTCTACAACCAACTACTCCGTGGTTTACACCTGGGAATCCGTTAAGTAGAGATCTTCCAGCTTTTTTTGATTCTTGGATACCGATTTCACAATTCTCATATTTATTTTGTCTTGTATATGAGTCTATTGTAGAAGGAAGAAGATCTGCTCCACCCTCTTCATCTAAGAAGTTAAGAAGCTCAATATGTTCACCGATAAGAGCAACTCCAGCTCTTGGTTGAGCAAGAGTGATTCCTCTGTTTTTTGCATCTATCAATTTCTTAGAGAAATTTTTATGATCAGGAAGTTTCTTAAGGTAAGTCACCGCCTCTTCTAAGTCAACTTCTTTACCAGTTGGCCACTGCTTAAGAACCTCTTCTCTTATTTTGAAGAATTCCTCTTCAGTCCATTTTTTAAATTTAAGTGCCATAATTTTTACTCCTCCTTAAATCAAATTATTTTAATTTAATTTATTCTGTGATTTTATATCGATTAAGCTTCTACTAAATATTTTTTCATGATTCTGACTGCCATATCAGGATAATCTTCTGCAAGAAGTCCCATGGCTGAGAGAATGTAAGTTTTGTCCACGAGTAACCGTGGGTTCTGAGGTTTTAGATGGATAGGATTTTCAGAATTAAAGTTTCCAGCAGATAAAATTTCACCTGGATGTTCACTGTGGATAATAACTCCTCCGGTACCTATTACACAGGGAGCCTCTAAAAGATCTTTTCCGTGCTGGTTAAACATAGTTCCCATAGGGGTATAAACAATCTCTAAAACACCGCAGTGTCTATCCATTGCAATCTCAGTTGCTACTTTTGCCATAGCTTCATCAAAAGCTATATCTTCAGGAGTTGCTGGCACCATTCTGATATTGTCATGCCTTTTTTTGCAAAGCTCTTTAACATGGAACTCCTTATGCTCATCTTTTAAATAATTTCTTATTTTTTTGGTGCTGGAAGCTTCAAGAAGTGCTAGAGCAGAATATCTCATTCCTAAATCGCCCTCAACAGTTCTTTTAGAAAAAGGTTCTTCCAGTCCTTTCATTATTACAGCAGGTTTGGTTGGTTCTCCTTTTGCTATAGAATGAACGTCAGTTGTAGCTCCCCCGATATCCACAACAAGAAGATCTCCTATTCCGTCTTCATCATCAGTTCCAGTTGATAAAACTTCGGCAGCTTTTAAAACAGCAGCTGGAGTTGGCATAAGGATTCCAGAGATAAAACTTTCAGCTTTTTTCATTCCTTTTGCTTCTACTATTCTTTTCATGAAAACCTGTCTGATGGCTTCCCTTGCAGGTTCAACATTCAGTTTGTTTAAAACAGGCATAACATTTTCTGTGGTTGTATAGAAGATACCTGCTTCATTAAAAATATTCTCTATTTCATCTGTTGCAGATTTGTTACCTGCTAGAACCACTGGAGCTTTTATACCGAATTCAGCAATAAGTTTAGCATTGTGAATTATACAATCTTTATTTCCGCCATTTGTACCACCGGCAAGTAAAACAATATCCACTTGGGAATCTTTAATTTCCTGCATCTCATGATGATTCAGTTCGTAGGCATAAGTTTTTATAACTCTTGCACCTGCTCCTAGGGCTGCTTTTTTAGCTGCATCAGCAGTGAGTTCTGGAACTAACCCGATAGCAAACATCTTAAGTCCACCAGCGGCAGAAGAACAGGCAGTTTTCTTTAAAAAGTTAATTTTTTCCAAAGGATATATTTTTTCAATCTTTTCCATCAGAATAGAGTATGATTCATTGAAACCGATCATTATATCATCTTCAACCGTAGTTATAGCTTTAGCTGTTGCCATTATTGTCTCATTTGCAAGGTCAATTGCAGTGAGTTTTGTATAAGTACTTCCAAAGTCAATAGTTAGATAGATATCTTTCATAAGTTTATATTCCTAAATCTTTTTTAAGATCCTCAGTAGTTAATTCGATAGGAGTTCCAGGTTTGTAAACTCTGTTGAAACCCATACCCTTAAATCTAGCTTCAACTTCGTCCCAGTTTTGTTTTCCAACAACGATGTTTCCACCAACATAAAGTAGAATATCCTTGAGACCAGCTTCTTCACATTTCTCTCTCATCCCTTGACAATCAAGCTCTCCGTGTCCATAAAGTGATGATACGATAATTGCATCAGCTTTAGTTTCGATAGCAGCATTTATAAAGTCTGTTTGAGGAGAAAGAACTCCGATGTTAGTTACTTCAAATCCGTTGTTTTCAAGCACGTGATTGATAATTTTGTTTCCAACAGCATGGCAATCAGAACCTATAACACCAATTACAACTTTCTTACCGTTTTTAACCATTTTGCAAAACCTCCTAAAAGATAATTTACTTACATAATTTCCAATTATATGTCTATACCTAGGAATATACTCCTAAAATTTTAAAAAATCAAGATGTATTTAAAAAATATATCTAAAAAATAAATATTTTTCATATGCTAAATGAAAAACAGGTTATGTGAATCGAAAAAAAGTTATAAGTTCAATTTTGGAACTTTAAAGAGTTTAAGAGAACTTTGATTCGGAATGTTATTTTGAATAGAAAAAACCTCTTTTAGATTTCTTTAAAAACATAAAAAAACACATCTGAAAAATACATCTATTAATGATTGATTTTTAACTGTTGGTGTGTTATAATTTTATTGAAAATAGTTTAAAGAAGGGGAGAGTGGATAGTGATATCCACTCTCTCTCTTACTAATTAAGATTTTTATTGGAAAATTTAAGAGAGGTGAAGATAGTTATGTCTAATTTTCAAAAAGTAGATTACACTGAAAAGGTTCAGGCCTTAGTTCTTCCGTACGTAGAAGAGATGGAATTGGAACTGGTAGATGTAGAGTATATACAAGATGGAGGATACTGGTATCTTAGAATCTTTATAGAAAAATCAGAAGGGAATGTTACTCTCGAGCAATGTGCAACTTTGAGCAATAAAATTGATGAACAGGTGGATAAAATTATTCCTGAAAAATTCTTTTTAGAGGTATCTTCTCCTGGAATTGAAAGACCTCTTAAAAAACTTGAGGATTTTATTAGATTTAAAGGTGAAACAATAAAGGTAGCTCTTAAGCATAAATTAAATGATTCTAAAAATTTCACAGGTAAACTGGTTGATGTAACAGAAGAAATTATTCATCTGAATATATCTGAGAAAGGCGAAGAGTCCATATTAGAAATTCCTCTTAAAGAGATTAGAAAAGCTAATATAGTTTATGTGTTTGAGAATTTAGATTAATTAATTTTGATATTGAAAAATATAATGTATATATAGGAGGTTGAGTTTTTTGAAAAATAAAGATGCTAAAATATTTTTAGAGGCCCTAGCAGAGCTTGAAAAAGACAAGGGTATAAGCAAGGAGAATCTTTTAATAGCTGTAGAGCAAGCTCTTTTAGCAGCATATAAGAAAAATTTCGGTGAAGAGGAAAAAGTAGAGGTTGAAATCAACAGAGATAGTGGAGACGTTAAAATTTACGAAGTTAAAACTGTTGTAGCTGACGAAGATCTTTATGATGCAGCGTTAGAGATATCTCTAACAGATGCTCTTGAAGAAAAGAAGAGAGTGAAAATAGGAGATACAATTAAACTAGAAGTTAATTGTGAAGAGTTTAAAAGAAATGCTATACAAAATGGAAAACAGATAGTTATTCAAAAAGTAAGAGAAGCAGAAAGAGATAACATCTACGAGAGATTTAAGAATAAAGAACACGACATTATGACAGGTGTAATAAGAAGAATTGATGAAAAGAGAAATATTCACATAGATTTTGATGGAATCGAAGCCTCTTTACCAATGTCAGAACAGTCACCAGGAGATCTTTACAGAGTTGGAGAGAGAATAAAAGTTTATATAGCAGAAGTTGAAAAGACAAATAAATTCCCTAAAGTTGTAATTTCAAGAAAGAACGAGGGTCTTCTTAAAAAGCTTTTTGAAATTGAAATACCAGAAATAGAAACTGGAGCAATTGAAATAAAAGCTGTGGCAAGAGAAGCTGGTTCACGTGCTAAAGTTGCAGTATATTCCAATGATGCTAACATAGATACAGTTGGAGCATGTATAGGGCAAAAAGGATTAAGAATAAGAAACGTAGTTAATGAGCTTAATGGAGAAAAAATTGACATAGTTATATGGAAAGAAGATATCCAAGAGTTCGTATCAGCAGTTTTAAGTCCTGCTAAAGTTGAATCGGTAGAAGTACTTGATAACGGAATGACGGCTAGAGTAGTAGTAGCTCCATCTCAGCTTTCTCTTGCAATAGGAAAAAATGGACAGAATGCAAGACTTGCTGCAAAACTTACAGGGATGAGAGTAGACATAAAAGTTTCTGAAGAAACTGAGGAGAATAAAGGTGAATAGCCAACATTCTCCAGAAAGAAGCTGCATTGTATGTAGAGAAAAAAAAGAAAAAGAGGATCTTTTCAGATTGGGAGAAGTTGGTGACAAACTAATTTTCGACGAGAAACAAAAGGAACAGTGTCGTGGTAAATACGTTTGTAAAACCAGAGAGTGTCTCCAGAAATTATCCAAGCATAAAAAAATAAAAATTAGTATGGAAGAGCTTGTTAAAATGGCTAATCTTTTGAAAAAAGAGCAGAAAGATTATTTGAACGTATTAAAAGCAATGAGGAACTCACAGGCATTAACCTTTGGTATAAATATGGTATTTGATGAAATAGAACATATTCATTTTATTGTTATAGCCGAAGATATCAGCGAAAAAAATGACGGCAAAATACTGGCGAAAGCAAAAGAGCACAAGATACCATACATATATTATGGAACAAAGGCTCAGTTGGGAGAAATTTTTTCCAAAAACGAGGTAACCGTCATCGCTGTAAAGGATAAAAAAATAGCCCGTGGACTCATAAACTAAGTTTATGGAGGTATAAAATTGATGAAGGTAAGGGTACATGAATTAGCAAAAAAGTATAATAAGGGGAACAAAGAGTTTCTAGAGTTCCTACATGAGATGGGAATAGAAGCAAAATCACATCTTTGTGGAATAAAGGATGCAGATGTTGAGATAATAGAGGAGTACTTTAAAGATCAACCAGTGGGAACTTTAAATGATTCTTTAACTGTGGAAGACGGATATGTTGAAGACCACGTTTCAGAAATAGGAATCGCAGCTCAAGCTAAGAAAGCTGAAGAAAACGGAGAGGATTTTTCTGGAAAAAAAGGAAAAAACAAGAAGAAAAAAGGAAGAAGAGCAGACTTCACTGTTAAAGTAGCTGAAGCTCCAGTAGATTCAGTAACTGAAGAGGGTGGAATGAAGTTAATCAAAATTCAGGGAGATATAGCTCTTGGAGATTTTGCAAAACTACTGGGAATTAAGCCAGCTGAACTAATTAAAAATTTATTCCTTAAAGGAACTATGCTAACTATAAATAGCCAAATTTCTTTCCAATTAGCAGAAGAACTAGCTATGGAATATGATGCGATAGTTGAGAAAGAGGAAGAAGTTGTAATAGAATTTGGAGATAAGTTCTCTCTAGAGATAGAAGATAGAGAAGCTGATCTTAAAGAGAGAGCTCCAGTAATAACAATAATGGGACACGTAGACCACGGAAAGACATCTCTTCTTGATGCTTTAAGAGAAGCTAATGTAGCATCTGGAGAGCATGGAGGAATAACTCAGAAGATAGGAGCTTACCAGATAACTAAAGATGGAAAGAAAATAACTTTCATCGATACTCCTGGACATGAGGCCTTCACAGATATGAGAGCTAGAGGAGCAAAAGTTACAGATATAGCAATACTTGTTGTTGCAGCAGATGATGGAGTAATGCCACAAACAATAGAGGCTATTGCCCATGCTAAGGCAGCAGAGGTACCAATCATTATAGCTGTAAATAAGATAGATAAAGAGGGTGCAAACCCTATGAAGGTAAAGCAAGAACTTATGGAGCATGGACTTGTTTCAGTTGAGTGGGGAGGAGATGTTGAGTTTGTTGAAGTTTCGGCTAAACAGAAACTTAACTTAGATACTCTGCTTGAAACTATACTTCTAACTGCTGAAATTTTAGATCTGAAAGCTAATTATAACAAGAGAGCTAAAGGGGTTATTCTAGAGTCAAAACTTGATCCAAAAGTTGGACCGATAGCTGACCTTCTTATCCAAGAGGGAAGACTTAAAGTTGGAGATGTTATTGTTGCAGGAGAATCATTAGGAAAAGTTAGAGCCCTTATAAATGATAAGGGAGCTAGAGTTGAGAAAGCAGAAGTTGGAGAGCCAATTGAAATAATCGGATTCACAAGTGTACCTTCAGCAGGAGATGTTCTTTATGTTATACAAAATGAACAGCACGCAAGAAGAATAGTTGACCAAGTTGCAAAAGAGAGAAGACTTGCTGAAATAGGTAAGAAAACTCTTACTCTTGAGTCTCTATCACAAGAATTTGAGAACCAAAAAATTAAAGAACTTAATCTAGTACTAAGAGCTGACTCAAGAGGTTCAGTAGATGCTCTTAGAGATACTCTTATGAAACTTAACACAGAAGAAGTTGCAGTAAACATAATACAAGCTGCTTCAGGAGCGATAACAGAGAGTGACGTTATGCTTGCAGAAGTTTCAAAAGCCATTATAATAGGATTCCATGTAAGACCTACTACTAAAGCTCTGAAGATTGCAGATAAGAGTGGAGTAGAGATAAGAACTTCGAACATAATCTACCATATAGTAGAGGATATTGAGAAGGCTCTTACAGGAATGTTAGACCCAGAGTTTAAAGAGCTATATGTTGGAAGAATAGAGATTAAGAAAGTATTTAAAGTAACTGGTGCTGGTAATGTAGCTGGATGTGTTGTTGTAGATGGAAAAGTTAAGAATGATTCATCTATCAGAATGATAAGAGATGGAGTTATCATGTACGAAGGAAAGCTTTCAACTCTTAAGAGATTCAAAGATGATGCAAAAGAGGTTGTAGCTGGTCAAGAATGTGGACTTGGTGTTGAAGGATTCAATGATATCAAAGAAGGAGATATTGTTGAGGCGTTCTACATGCAAGAGATTAAGAGAAAACTTAAAAAATAAAATGTGAGTGTGATTATTTATGAATAAACAGAGACTTGCAGGTATTGAGAAAGAAATAAGCAGAGTAATATCAACAATGCTAATGATGGACATAAAAAATGCTCAACTGAAAAAAGCTATTGTATCAGTAAATCATATCCGTGTAACAGAGGATTTGAAATTTGCTGATGTATACTTTACAGTTATGCCTTTAAATGGTCAAAGTGTGGATATAAAAGCTGTAGAAGCAGCTCTCAATGCTGTAAAAGGACTTATGAGAAAGAAACTGTGTGATGAGTTATCTCTTAGATATACTCCAGAGGTTCGTGTGAAAATTGATGACAGTATAGAACACGCAATGAAAATTACTAGACTTTTAAACGATATAAAAGGTTAGTGATATCATGAAGTGGGAGTATTGTGAAAAGCAGAACCAGGCTGAAGACCTGGCTAAAAAGTTAGATATTTCAAAATTTCTAGCTACTTTGCTCCTAAATAGAGGATTTGTTGATGAGGAGAAGATAAAGAAATTTATCTCTCCTCAACTCTCTGATTTTAGAGATCCCTTTGATTTCGAAAATATGGAAGCTGTTATTGAAAAAATTCTAGAGATAAAAAGAAAAGGAAGTAAAATTTTTATCTATGGAGATTATGATGTAGACGGGATAACTTCAGCAGTTTTTCTTACAAAGGCATTTAAAGAACTAGATATAGATGTAGAGTATTATATCCCTAATCGTATGGAAGAGGATTATGGTTTAGATAAATATAACCTTAAATATATGAAATCTCGAGGAGCTGAACTGGTAATCACTGTAGATACCAGTATAAGTTCTTTGGAGGATATAAGATACGGAAGATCTATAGGGATCGATGTAATAATAACAGATCACCACAAAAGTGCTAAAGAAAAAGAGGATGAAGAAGTACTATATATAAATCCCAAACTGAGTGAAAAATACAGCTTTAAGTATCTAGCTGGAGCAGGAGTGGCACTTAAGGTGGCTCAGGCTCTTTATATAAAGTTAGGAATCTCGATGGAAAGACTTTATAAATATCTGGACATAGTTATGATAGGAACCGTGGCAGATGTTGTACCCATTGTTGATGAAAACAGAATAATAGTAAAAGAGGGATTGAAAAGATTAAAAGATACAGAGGTAAAAGGTCTGATATATATGATGAAATATCTTAAATTTCAGCATAAAACTATAACTACCACTGATATCAGTTATTTTATAGCTCCTCTCATAAACTCCCTTGGAAGAATAGGGACTTCTAGAATAGGAGCCAAGTTTTTCATGGAAGAGAATGAAGTTGCTATATATGATATAATCGAAGAGATGAAAAGATCCAATAAAAGAAGAAGAGAACTAGAAAAAGAGATTTATGATGAAGCGGTCTCTCTTGTGGAAAAAAAACTGCCAGCTCCATACAAAGGAATATTCTTGGTTTCTAAAAAATGGCATCCTGGGGTAATAGGGATAGTATCTTCGAGGCTCAGTATAAAATACAGAGTCCCAGTAGTGCTCATCTCGTTAAGAAATGGAGTTGGAAAAGCTTCTTCCAGAAGTGTTTCCGGAATAAATATATTCAATATATTTAAAGATATGTCCCATCTGCTTACTAGATTTGGGGGACACGATTTAGCTGCTGGTTTTATAGCTGAAGAATACAACCTGAATAAAATAAGACAGTTTTTTATGAATGCTGTAGAAAATCTTAATGAAAGCAACGAGAAAAAAAGTTTGAATATAGATATGGAATTTCCAGTGGAAAGGATTTCGGAAGAGACTATAGAGGATATAGAGATACTTTCTCCCTATGGAATTGAAAATGGAGTCCCTCTACTTATGGATAGAGATTTGGAACTGCTAGATGTTAAAAAGTTCGGAGTGGACAATAAGCATTTTAGTGGAATAATTCAAAAAGATGGAAAAAGATTTTCGGTGGTAGGATTTGATCTTGCCAGATATATCCATGAAACAGGATATAAACTTCAAAGATTTGACATTGTATATTATCCTGAAAGAAACCAGTTTAAAGGTGAGGAAAGTATACAGTTGAAAATAAAAGATATCAAAGTCAAAGATGAGTTCTATGAACTTTTCAGTGAATAAAATTTTAAAAAAAATAGGAGGAAACATGAAACACTTAGTTACAAGAAAAGAAAATTCAGCTGTGGAAGTTGTTATGACTTTATCTGCAGCAGAGCTTGCACCGGTAAAGGGGAAAATTTTAAAGGCACTTGCAGAAAAGGTTGAAGTTCCTGGATTCAGAAAAGGAAAAGCACCAATCGATAAAGTTGAAAAAAATTATGCTGATTCAGTAAAAGAGGAGCTAGTAGAAGAGATTCTAAAAGCTAACTACTCATCTGTATTAGAAGCTGAGCAGATCAAACCTGTAAGTTACATCTATGATGTAAAAGCTGAACAAAAAGGTGAAGAGTTCGAATTATCATTTATGATAGATGAGTTCCCAGCTATAACTCTTGGAGAATACAAGGGAATCGAAGTAGAAAGAAGAACTGCTGAGTTCAAAGAAGAAGCTCTTGAGCACGAAATCGAAGCTATGCTAGCTAAAAAGAAAACTGAAGTAGAAGCTGCTCCAGGTTACAAAGCTGAAATGGGAGATAAAGTTGACCTAGCTTTTGACGGATCTATCGAGGGAGTTCCTTTCGAAGGTGGAAAAGCTGATTCTCATGAGCTAGTTCTTGGAAGCAAGATGTTCATCGATACTTTCGAAGAGCAATTAGTAGGATATGTAGTAGGACAAGAGGGAGAAGTTAACGTTATGTTCCCTGAGAACTACGGACACGCTCCACTTGCTGGAAAGCCTGCTGTATTCAAAGTTAAAATCAACGCTATCAAGAAAATAGTTAAGCCAGAGCTTAATGAAGAGCTAGCAAAAGAGCTTGGATTTGAATCAGTTGAAGATCTTAAAATTCAAAAGAAAGCTGAGATCATGGTTAGAGAAGAGCAAGCTGTTAAAAATGAAACTATCGGAAAAATCATGAACAAAATATCTGAAGCTACAAAAATGGATATTCCTCAATCAATGGTTATGGGAGAGGTTGAAAACAAGCTTAAAGAGATGGAGCAACACTTATCAATGCAGGGTGCAAACTTAGATATGTACCTAAACATGATGGGTAAAAAAATCGACGAAGTTGCTAAAGAAATGATGCCAATGGCTCATTCTAAAGTAAAAGCTGATTTAATTCTTGAAGAGATTGCAAGAAAAGAAGAGCTTACAGTAACTGAAGAAGATATGGCTGCAAAGATGATTGAAATCGCAGCTATGTACGGAATGGATGTTCCAGCTCTAGAGGCTGAATTAAAGAAAAACAAAAGCCTAGAGAACTTCAAAAACAACCTGAATGTAGATATTACTCTTTCTAAAGCAGTTGAATTTGTATATAATAACGCAAAGTAATTTTGCATAGGGTGCTTAGGAGATTAGAAATCTCCTAAGCTTCTTTACTTCTTTAATTGAACTGTTTTTTAAGAGATTATTTAAGCATAATCTTTTAATTTATTTTTCAAATCTTATAAAATATCAATAAAATCAGATAATGAATAAATTAAGTGAATCAAGATGAGATTCACGGGGAGGGAATATGTATAATCCTACGGTTATAGAAAATACTGGAAAGGGAGAAAGAGCTTATGATATCTACTCTAGATTATTAAAAGATAGAATAATTTTTCTAGGGACAGAGATAGATGATAACGTGGCTAATGCCATAGTTGCTCAGCTTTTATTTTTAGAGGCAGAAGATCCGGAAAAAGATATCATCATGTATATCAATAGTCCTGGAGGAGTTATAAGTGCAGGTATGGCTATATACGATACAATGAATTATATCAAACCAGATGTCCAAACAGTTTGCATAGGTCAAGCAGCAAGTATGGGAGCCCTTCTGTTGAGTTCTGGAACTAAAGGAAAGAGATTTGCTCTTAAAAATGCAAGAGTTATGATACATCAACCTCTTGGAGGAGCCAGAGGTCAAGCGGTGGATATAGAAATTCAAGCTAGAGAGATTTTGAGAATGAAAGAGTTAACGGCAAAAATTTTAGCTGAAAATACAGGACATCCATTAAAGAAAATTCATAAGGATACAGACAGAGATAATTTTATGTCAGCGGAAGAAGCTGTGAAATACGGACTTATAGACAAAGTTTTTGTTAGATAGGAGAGAAAATGGCAAAGAAAAAAATATGTTCATTCTGTGGAAAAAATGAAAAAGAAGTAGATAAAATGGTAACAGGTCACGACAATGTTACTATATGTGATGTTTGTGTGGAAAGTTGTTTTGATCTTATGGGGTTGGAGCAGTATCATGATATCCCTGAGCAAAACAATGAAGTAGTTCAGAAAGAGATAGAGAGTCAGTTCAAACTACTTACTCCTAAAGAGATAAAAGAAAGATTAGATGCATATGTTATAGGACAGGAAGATCCTAAAAAAGTTCTGTCTGTTGCGGTGTACAATCATTATAAAAGACTTCTTCATAACATGAAATCAAAAGAGGAAATTGGTGATGTGGAAATTCAGAAATCCAATGTTCTTTTAGTTGGACCGACAGGATCAGGGAAAACCCTTCTGGCTCAGACTCTGGCAAAAGTTCTCCATGTTCCTTTCGCTATAGCTGATGCTACAACTCTTACAGAAGCTGGTTATGTTGGAGATGACGTGGAAAATGTTCTAGTTAGACTTCTTCAAGCAGCCAACTATGATGTTGGGGCTACAGAAAGAGGGATAATCTATATAGATGAGATAGATAAAATTGCTAGAAAATCTGAAAATACTTCAATAACAAGAGATGTATCTGGAGAAGGAGTTCAACAGGCACTTTTAAAAATTGTAGAGGGAACTAAGGCAACAGTACCACCTCAAGGAGGAAGAAAACACCCGAATCAAGAGCTTATTGAAATTGACACTACAAACATACTGTTTATAGTTGGAGGAGCTTTTGAAGGTTTAGAAAAGCTTATCCAGTCTAGAAGCAACAAGAAAAATCTTGGATTTGGAGCAGAAAATCATAATAAAAAAGTTCAAGATGAAAATAATCTTTTCGCAAATATACTTCCTGAGGATCTAGTTAAAAATGGAATTATACCTGAATTGGTAGGAAGACTACCGATAATAACTACTTTAGAGAAGCTAGATGAAAAAGCACTCGTAAGAATACTGAAAGAACCTAAAAATTCAATAGTAAAGCAATATAAAAAATACCTTGAAATGGACGGAGTAGAACTAGAATTCCAGGATGAGGCACTGATAAAAATAGCTGAACTTGCTCTTAAAAGAAAAATAGGTGCTAGAGGACTGAGAGCCATAATAGAAAATGTTATGCTGGATATAATGTATTCTATTCCTTCTGAAAAAGGAATAAAAAAAGTTATAATAACAGAAGAGTCCATAGCAGATAAAACAAAAATTATTACAAAATAAAGAATAGTTAGAACAGGAGGCACAGTTTAATGAGCAGATTACCTTTTATTCCCACAAGGGACATGATTGTGTTCCCAGGAGTTGTAACACCTCTCTATGTGGGAAGAAGTTTAAGTGTAAGCACCCTTGAAAGTGCTATTAACAGCAAAAGCAAACTTATTTTAGGGATGCAGAAAAATCCTCACGAAGAAAGTCCTAATCTTGAGAAGGGCATCTACGAAGTAGGAGTTTTGGTTAATATTCTTCAGATAGTAAAAATGCCTAACAATAGCGTTAAAGTCCTTGTAGAGGCTGAGAGTAGAGTAAATATAAAAGAAATTCAAGAAGAGGAAGATGGATATTGGGCAGAATATTCAACTGTAAAAATAAAAAAAATAGTTTCTGACAGTATGGATGCTATGTCCAGAAAAGTAACTAAACTTTTTGAAAGTTATGTGGTTGCTGGTGGGAAAATACCTGCTGAAATAACAGGTACATTAAAAAACATGAAAAACATAGATGATGCATTTAATCTGATATCTTCAAATATATTTATCTCTTCAGAGGATAAGCAAAGGTTATTGGAAGAGGCTAATCTTGAAAAGAGGGGATATCTATTGCTAGATATTCTTTCTAAAGAGATAGAGATTGCTACTCTTGAGAAGAAGCTAGATGATAAAGTACGGGATAAAATCAATCAATCTCAGAAAAATTATTTCCTAAAAGAAAAAATGAATGCTATCAGAGACGAATTGGGAGAAGGCGGAGAAGAGGATCTTAAAGAGCTTGAAACTGCCATAAAAAAAGCTAAATTACCTAAAGAGGCTCTGAAAAAAGCTGAATCTGAACTGAAAAAATTGAGCAAGATGCCGGCTTTTTCAGCAGAGGCAAGCGTATGTAGAAACTATATAGAAACGATAGTTTCTCTGCCTTGGAATAAAGAAACTAAAGATGTTCTGGATATAAAAAAAGCTGAAAAGGTTCTGGATACTGACCATTACGGACTGAAAGAGATAAAAGAGAAAATTCTTGATTATCTGGCTGTAAAAGAGCTGAATCCCAACATGAAAGGTGGAATACTCTGTCTGTCAGGTCCGCCAGGAGTGGGAAAAACCTCTCTTGTAAAATCTATTGCAGAGTCCATGGGAAGAAAATTCGTAAGAGTTTCTCTGGGTGGAGTTAGAGATGAAGCTGAAATCCGTGGACATAGAAGAACGTATATAGGTTCAATGCCTGGAAGAATAATAAAAGCTCTGAAAGAAGCCGGAACAAGAAATCCTGTGATACTTTTGGATGAAATAGACAAAATGTCTAATGATTTTAAGGGAGACCCAGCCTCAGCTATGCTGGAGGTGCTGGATCCTGAGCAAAACTTCCACTTTGAGGATCATTATCTGGATACGCCATTTGACCTTTCCAAGGTGTTTTTTGTGGCAACTGCGAATGATTTAAGAAATGTATCGGGACCTCTTCGTGACAGAATGGATATAGTTAGCCTTTCTTCATATACTGAGTTTGAAAAGATGCATATAGCCAAAAATTATCTTATACCTCAAGCAAAAACTGAAAACGGATTAAAAGATTTTAAACTTGAAATATCTGACAATGCTATCCTTAAGGTAATAAATGAGTATACAAGGGAAGCTGGAGTTAGAAACTTGAAAAGAGAATTCAACAACATTTTCAGAAAAGTTGCTCGTGAAATTATTGAGAAAAAGATAACAAAGCTCAATATATCTGTGACTGGAGTTGTAAAATATCTTGGAAATCCTAAATTCAGACCTGAGAAAATGAGAGAAAAAACATATAAAAAGGGAGTTGTCAACGGACTTGCTTGGACCTCTGTAGGAGGAATGACTCTGGAAGTTCAAGGGGTTTCTCTTGCTGGAAAGGGAGCACTTACCCTTACAGGAACTCTTGGAAATGTTATGAAAGAATCGGCTACAGTGTCATATACATATATAAAATCTCACCTAGAAGAGCTTGGAATAAAAAATATGGAGTTTTTTGAAAAAAAAGAAATCCATCTTCATTTTCCTGAGGGTGCTACACCTAAAGATGGACCTTCAGCTGGAATAGCTATTACAACTGCAATACTTTCAGTTATTACTGGAAGAAAGGTAAGACAGGATATAGCGATGACGGGAGAGGTAACCATAACAGGAGAGGTTCTTGCTATAGGGGGAGTTAAAGAAAAAGTAATAGGAGCTCACAGGGTAGGTATCAGAGAGGTAATACTTCCAGATGCTAATATACCAGATGCTGATGAGATTCCAGCAGAAATAAGAAAGGATATAAAAATACACTTTGTAAAGGATTACAGAGAGGTAGAAGAGATTGTCCTTGAAAAAATAGAGGGATAGGAGGAAAATTATGGAGATTAAACAGGCCAGTTTTGTTAAATCAGCAGTTTATGAAAAAGATTATCCCGAGCATCTAGAAAAACTTGAGTTTGCCTTTGTAGGAAGGTCAAATGTGGGGAAATCTTCTCTGATAAATAGTATAACTATGAGAAAAAAACTTGCTAAAACAAGTAAAACTCCGGGAAGAACACAACTTATAAATTACTTTATGATGAATAACAGTTTTTATATAGTTGACCTTCCGGGATATGGATTTGCAAAAGTTCCCAAAGCCATGAAAAAAGAGTGGGGAGATACCATGAATAGATATCTGGCATCTCATCGTGGGAAATTTGTATTTATACTTTTAGATATCAGAAGAGTACCTAGTGAAGAAGATATGGAGATGCTACAGTGGCTGGATCACTATGATGTTCCTTTCAGAATAATCTTCACAAAGATGGATAAAGTATCAGCTAATGAAAAATTTAAGTGTTTAAAAGATATAAGGAAAAAAATAGATTTCCACAATGATGATGTTCTTTTCCATTCGTCTCTTACCAATTCAGGAAGAGACCAGGTTCTGAACTTTATAGAAGAGATGCTGGAAGAAGAGTATCACGAGCCAGCTCCTATAGCTACAGAAGGAGACGAACTTCTGGATGAAGAGGATGGGTTGAAACTTATTGAGGAAAATGAAGGAGGATAAATATGATAAAAGAGTTAGACAAAACATATTCGCCTAAAGACATTGAGGATAAATGGTATAAAACATGGGAAGAGAACGGTTATTTTGGTGCAACCTTAGATGAAAAAAAGCCGAGCTATTCAATAATGATTCCTCCTCCGAACGTAACAGGAATACTTCATATGGGACATGTTCTAAACAATACAATTCAAGATACTATAATCAGATATAAGAGAATGAGTGGAAACAATACTCTATGGATGCCAGGAACTGACCATGCAGGTATAGCTACTCAGAATATGGTTGAAAGAAAGCTAGCTAAGGACGGACTGAAAAAAGAAGACCTTGGAAGAGAAAAGTTTATAGATGATGTTTGGGAGTGGAAAAACCAGTACGGAGGAATAATCACAAACCAGCTTAGAAAACTTGGAGCATCTCTAGATTGGGAAAGAGAGAGATTCACTATGGATGAGGGACTTTCAGAATCTGTAAGAGAGATGTTCGTAAAGCTTTATAATGACGGACTTATCTACAGAGGTGAGTATATGGTCAACTGGTGTCCAAGATGTGGAACAGCTCTTGCAGACGATGAGGTTGAGCATGAAGATAAAGCTGGAAAGCTTTGGTTTATCAAGTATCCTGTAAAAGACAGCGATGAGTTTATAACAATCTCTACAACAAGACCAGAAACAATGCTTGCAGACGTTGCTATTGCAGTAAACCCTAAGGATGAGAGATTCCTTCACCTAGTTGGGAAAACTCTGATACTTCCTTTGGTTGGAAGAGAGATTCCTGTTATAGCTGATGATTATGTAGATATGGAATTCGGAACTGGAGCTCTTAAAATAACTCCGGCTCATGACCCTAATGACTTTGCAGTGGGACAGAGACACAACCTTCCTGTTATCAATATGATGGAAAAAGATGGAACGGTAATAGATGGATTTGAAAAATATACTGGAATGGACAGATTTGAAGCTAGAAAACTTATGGTAGAAGATTTGGCAGAAGCTGGACTCCTTGTTCAAATAAAAGAGCACAACAACTCAGTGGGAGGATGTTACAGATGTTCTACGGTAATAGAGCCGAGAGTATCTGAGCAATGGTTCGTAAAGATGAAACCTCTTGCAGAGAGAGCACTTAAAGTCGTAAGAGATGGAGAGGTAAATATTGCTCCTAAGAGATGGGAAAAAGTTTACTACAACTGGCTAGAGAATATCAATGACTGGTGTATCTCGAGACAGATCTGGTGGGGACACAGAATACCTGCATGGTATGGACCTGATAGAAGAATGTTCGTAGCGAAGAGTGAAGCAGAAGCTAAGGAGCAAGCACTAGCACACTACGGAAAAGAGGTGGAGCTAGTTCAAGAGAACGATGTTCTAGATACTTGGTTCTCATCTGCCCTATGGCCGTTCTCAACTCTTGGTTGGCCAGAAAAAACTAAAGAATTGGAGATGTTCTACCCTACAGCTACTCTTGTAACTGGAGCAGACATACTTTTCTTCTGGGTTGCAAGAATGATAATGTTTGGACTTTATGCAATGGACGAGATTCCGTTTAAAGATGTATATCTTCACGGAATAGTAAGAGATGAGCAGGGAAGAAAGATGTCTAAGACTCTAGGAAATTCTCCTGACCCTCTAAACCTGATAGAGGAGTATGGTGCTGACGCAATCAGATTCACTATGCTTTATAATACATCTCAAGGACAGGATGTTCACTTCTCTGAAAAACTTCTAGAGATGGGAAGAAACTTTGCTAACAAAATCTGGAATGTTTCAAGATTTGTTATGATGAACCTGGAAGGGTTTGATGTGAAATCAGTAGACACATCAAAACTTCAGTATGAGCTGGTAGATGAGTGGATACTTTCTAGATTCAACGAAACAGCTGAAGATGTAAAAGTTAAACTGGACAGATTCCAACTGGATGAAGCTGCAAAATCTGCCTATGAGTTCCTAAGAGGAGATTTCTGTGACTGGTATGTAGAGCTTGCAAAAGTTAGACTTTATAACAATCCAGATGTTTCAGCAGAATCTAGAATGACAGCTCAGTATGTTCTTTGGACAATACTTGAGGGAGGACTTAGACTTCTTCATCCGTTTATGCCGTTTATGACAGAGGAAATCTGGCAGAAAATAAAGATAGACGGAGAAACAATCATGCTGAAAGAGTATCCAGTATGTGATACAACTTTGGTAAAGCCTGAGAAGGTAGCTGCTTTTGAATATGTTCAAGGGCTTATCTCATCTCTGAGAAACATAAAGGCCGAGGTAGGAATCTCTCCTGCTAAAGAGGTTAAGGTAGTAATCAGAACAGGAGATGCTACTGAGCTTAAGACGATAGAGGAAAACTACCAGTTTGTAACTAAGCTGGCTAAGATTGAAGATCTGAAATTCGGACCTGACCTAGCAACACCAGAGCAGAGTGGATTCAGAGTGAATGGAAAATCTGAGGTATTTATGATACTTACAGGACTTCTAAATGTAGAAGCTGAAACTAAGAAAATAAACGAGCAGATAGCAAAATTAGAAAAAGAGTTGGAGCCAGTAAATCGTAAACTTTCGGATGAAAAGTTTACATCGAAGGCACCAGCACATATCCTTGACAGAGAAAAGAGAATCCAAAAAGAGATTATGGATAAACTTGAAAAACTTCAGGAAAACCTTAAAAATCTAGTATAAAATATATAGAGCTGGAAAAGAGAAGAGTTTAATCTTCCCTTTCTCAGCTTTTTTTAAAGGATTTTTTTTGAAAAAAATGAATACTAAAGAAACTGTTTTGTTAAATTTAAGGAGGTTTTCATGAGTCATCTCACAGCTAGGAATGCTTATAAATCTTTGGAAGAAAGACTGAATAATTTTCCACAAGGAGCTCCCCCTTCAGAGACATTGTATAAAATTTTGAAAATATTGTTTAGTGAAAAAGAAGCAACACTGGTGTCTCAACTACCTATAAAACCTTTTACAGCTCAGAAGGCTGGAGAAATATGGAAAGTTTCAGAAAAAGAAGCAAAAGAGGTATTGGAAGAGTTGTCCAGCAGAGCGGTTCTTTTGGACATCACATATAAGGGAGTGCAAAAATATGTTCTGCCCCCACCAATGGCAGGATTTTTTGAATTTTCAATAATGAGGACCAACGGAAAATTAGATCAGCAGGCTCTTTCGGAGCTTTTCTATCAGTACCTGAATGTGGAAGAGGATTTTGTCCGGAAACTTCTTATAGAGGGAGAAACCAAGATGGGAAGAGTGCTCGTGAACGAGTATGCGCTCTCTTTAGGAAGAGATACAGATCCTATCCAGATTTTAGACTGGGAAAAAGCTACCTATCACATAGAAAAGGCAGAACATATAGGCGTTAGTAAGTGTTATTGTCGTCATAAGATGGAACACCTAGGCAAGGCCTGTAAAGCTCCTATGGAAATATGTATGACATTTGGAAATGTGGCTAATTCCTTAATCAAATACGGCCATGCCAGAAGAATTTATGCAGAGGAATGCAAAAAACTTCTCCAGGATGCTTATGATAATAATTTAGTTCAATGTGCCGAAAATGTGAAAAATGAGATAGGTTTTATCTGTAACTGTTGTGGATGTTGCTGTGAATTTTTAATGGCCGCCAAAAAATATGGTGCTCTTCATTCCATAGCAACCAGTAATTTTATTCCCAAAGTGAAGGAAGAGGAATGTATAAAATGTAAAAAATGTATGAGGGTTTGCCCAATAAATGCAATATCTTTTTTTGGAAACAGTATAAAAATTGATGAAGAGATATGTATTGGATGTGGAATATGCGGAAGGAATTGCCCTGTTGAGGCTATAATTTTGGAAGAGAGAGAAAAGAAAATTATACCTCCTTTGAGTACCACCCATAGGGTAGTCCTTATGGCTATCGAAAGAGGAAAACTTGCCGAATTGATTTTTGATAATAAAGCTCTTTATAGTCACAGAGTTATGGGGAGTATATTGGGAGCTGTATTAAAACTTCCTCTGAGTCAGAGGATATTGGCTAATGAACAGATAAAATCAAAATATTTAGGAGCTCTACTGAAAGATATGTAGACTAAAAAGAAGCAGATAGAAAATTTTCCATCTGCTTCTTTTTTATTTTAGTTTCCTTTTATTGTTTTAATACCTTGTTCAGCATCAGCTTGCATCTTTTTAGCTGCAGCTTCAGGAGTTGAAGATCCGTTTAGTACAGCCTCTAGATTAGGTCTCATTCCATCCCAAATAGCTCTCATCTCAGCAATAACTGGACCAGGTACAGTATGTTTAATCATATCAGTAGCAGCATTCATTAGGAAATCACTCTTAACTGAAGGAAGTTCCTTAGCAGCAGTTATAACTGGAACTTGAGAAGAAGCTAAAGAAATTTCAGCATTGTTCTCTGGAGTATAGATAAATTCGAAGAATTTGTTGATAGCCTCATATTTCTCAGACTTAGTATTTTCAGATACAGAGTATCCTTTAGAAGCTGAGTAGAACAGAGCTGTTTTTCCGTTAGGTAATGGCATGAAAGAAACTCCCATATCCATCCCATCTTTCAGGTATTCAGACCAAGACCAAGCTCCGTTCAAGATCATAGCAGCTTTTCCTTGCTTGAATAGCTCAGAAGACATGTCGTAATCCATTCCAGCCTCTCCGATTTTGTATTTGTTTCTGATGTCGTGAGAGAACTGAAGAGCTTCAACCATAGCAGGATTGTCTAAAGTAGGCTCATTTTTATCGTTGAATACTCCTCCGCCGAAACCATTATAAAGTCCAACAAACCAGAACGGTTCTTTTTCATTGTATAGGAATCCGTAAGTAGAGTTAGCTTTGTTAGCAGTATCTATTTTTTGATTAGCTTGAGCGATAGCTATAAACTCATCGAAATTCTTTGGAGCTTCTGGAACCATTTTTTTGTTGTAAAGAAGTGCAATGTGATTTCCTTCAAACTCAGGTAGAGCATAAAGTTTTCCATTAACTTCTCCAGATTTTAGAGCTTCAGGAGAGAAAGTAGCTAAAAGTTCAGGCTTAAGGACATCTGCTAAAGGTTTGATTAATCCTGCAACTTGGAATATTCCTGCGAAATCATTAGGTCCGTAAGCTAAATCTGGTCCCTGTCCAGTTTGGGCAGCACTTAGGAATTGAGTTCTTAAGTCTTCGTTTGAGTAATGAGTAACAGAAACTTTAATATTTGGGTTTGCAGCATTGAATGCCTCAACTTTTTTCAGATAAAGATCTCTTACACCTGGCTCCATCTGTTCCCAAAGAACAATTTCAGTAGGTTTTGTAGCTTCAGGAGCTTTGGCAGTCTCCTCTTTTTTCCCCCCACAGGCAACAGCTATTAAAGCTAAAGCTCCAACCAGTGATAATTTTTTAAAATTCATTGAAAATACCTCCCAATAAAATAATGTTTATTATGTTGTCAAATAGATGCAACACCGTACATAACAATTATAAATCAAATACTTTAAAATATCAAGAGCTTTTAAAAAATAAAAAAAATATTCTTAAAACGCTATATATTTTACTGGAAAATATGAAGAAATCCTTTTAAAAAAATAAAAAATAAATATAAAAAAAAGGAAATTTTAAAAAAAAATCATATAAACTCTTGACAAAAAATGTTTCTTGGTGCAAAATTGAATTAAGCAACATGAAAGTTGTTTAAATAGAACAACAAGTCACGAAAAAGAAAATTTATGACGGAAAGTGTTCGGAAAAACAAAAATTAATTTATAATATAAGGGGAGGAAAATTTAATGAACAAAAAAATGTTAACATTAGTAGGGTGTCTACTTGCTACAGCTGCAGTTGCCGCTAAAGAAGTAGTTCCTGCACCAGTGCAAGCATCTGAAGCTTCTTTAGAAGCTAGACTTGCTGTATTAGAAGGAAAACTTGGTGGTCTAGAGAAGGCTAAAGATCAATTTGACCTTTGGGAAGTTCATGGATATGGAAGAACAGGATTAAGAGCTTCTAAAAATAATGATTGGAATACTTCAGGAACAAAACCTCATTTTGATAATTTCTTAGGAAGATTAGGTGGAGAAGAGGAGACTAATTATTTTGAACTTGTAGCTTCTAGAAAATTTGTGATGGAAAATGGAGCTTGGGGAAAAGTTAATACTAGATTTGAAATAGGAAATGATTATTCTTTCGCAGATTCTTCTCAACCAGAATCCAATGATGACAATTTTGATATTAAAGAACTTTTTGTTGAATTAGGAAACTTATCTTATCTGCCTTCAGACTATACTTTATGGGCTGGAAGAAGATATTATAAAAGAAATCAAGGACCTTTCTCAGATGATTTCTTTGTTCAATCATCAGGTGTAGGATTTGGAATAGAGAACCCAAGATGGGCAGCAGCTATGATTGGTGTAGATTTAGATAATTCAGAAGGAAATTCAGATAGAACTACAGCATATAATCTAGATTTAAGATATATGGGTATTGATAAGTGGGAATTCCAATTAAATACTTATTTTACAGATGATGAAAATGTAAATGAAGATGCAGCTAATGCTGGGTTTGCAGCTAGAGCAACACACTTTATTCCTGGATATTATTGGTTAGGAAAAGGATTCTCTCAAGCTTCCCTTATTTATGGACAAGGATTTGCAGGAGGATCTGCTGGAGTTAACTTTGGTGACTGGGTTCCAACAGGAAATGAAAGTGGAACGAATATGATGAGAATTAACTCGTATGGAGTTTTAGATATCAATGATAAGTGGGCTATGGGAACAGAATTTAACCTATTCTGGACTGGAGATAAAGAAAATGGTTTCGGAACTGATGGATATAAAGGTGGAATTGTTTTAAGACCTCAATACAGAGTAAATGACAATTTCAAACTTATATTTGAAGCTTCTTACGGAAAGAGAGATTTCGATGGAAGTGACTGGGGAGGATATGAGAAGTATGATGGTTTAGGACTTACATTTGCTCCTACATTTACAGTTGATTCTGGATTCTGGGGAAGACCTGAGATTAGAACATTTGCTTCTTACTACAAATTTGATAACTATGGACAAAATGTGTCTTCAAACGAAGATGTATTGGTTGGAGTTCAAGCTGAATTCTGGTTCTAATAAAAAAATGGGCAGCAGTCTAAACTGCTGCCTAAATTTTTTAGATTCATTAAAGTTTTTTTGGATTATTTTCAATCTTGGTTTATTAAAATAGTCTTGAAAAATTATAATGTTGAGAGTATAATCTGATTAAAATTAAAAAAGGGGAAATTATGAAAAAAATATTAATCTTAAGTTCAGTTTTATTGACTTTAGGTGCTTGTAATAATAGGGAGATAAAAAAAGAGGAATCAAATATTAAATTATTAAAAATTGAAGAGAAGGGAACATTTTCAACAGTAAATGTGTTAGGAAATAAAGCTACAACTAAAGACCTAAAAACAAATTTAGTAATTGAAGATAACGTTTTAAAAATAAATGTTGAGAATATATCAGAAGATGTAATAGTGATTCAATGGAATAAAGCTAGATACATAGGTTTAGATAAAGAAGAACAAAAAATACATGATTTGAAAAATAAAGAATCTGGAATTTTTCAGAGTGAAGTAGTTACACTAAGACCTGGTCAAAGTTACAATGGTGACTTTGTTCCTGTTAAAAATCTGAAATTTATTTCTCAGAGCCAAGCAAATAAAGATGTTATATATGGAAGAAAAAATCTGTTTAATGCAGAGGAGAAGGGAAAGCAAAAAAGAGATTATGCAGAGATAGTGGTTCCAGTGACAGTGGAAGGAGTAAAGGGGATAACAAAAACATTCAGTTTTTATATAGGTCAAGGAGATTCTAAAACTCTAATGAGTGATTTAGAAAATGAGATAAATTCTAAGAAAAGAACTTTGATAAAAACTCAGCCAACAGCAGCTCCTGCTAAATCTGTTGTTCTTCCACCGATGCCAGAAGTATCACATGAAACAGCAACAAAACTTCAACAAGTTCAAGAAGATAACACAAAACTTAAAGCTGAGATAGAGGCTAGAGAAAAGCTTCTTCAATATTTAAAGGAGCAGGAAACTTTAAAAAAACAGCTAGCCCAAAAGGAAGCTGAGATACAGAAACTTTTAAAAACGACAACACCGTAATATTGAAAATAAAAAGGAGTTTAGAGTGATAACTTTTATAAATTATGCTAAATGCAGTACTTGTAAAAATGCCAAAAAATTTCTCGAATCCAAAGGAATAAATTTTCAAGACAGGCAGATAGTGGAGGATAATCCCAAAGTTGAAGAACTTAAAAAGTATCTAGAACTGAGTGGGCAGCCAGTGAAAAAATTTTTTAACACGAGTGGAATTTTATACAGGGAGTTGAACCTTAAAGATAAGGTTGCCCATGGAACTGAAGAGGAACTTCTTGAAATTTTGGCTAGTAACGGAATGCTCGTTAAAAGACCGTTATTGGTTACTGAAAAAACAGTACTTATAGGATTTAAAGAGAGTGAATGGGAAGAATTATTGGGTTAATTAAAAAAATATAGAGTGCTAAGAGAGGGGAAGTGAAATTTCTCTCTCTTTTTTTCCTTGTAACTCTCTGTAAAATAGTGTAAAATTTAGTAATATAATATAGAAAGAGAGAGGTAAAATGAAATATAAAAAAGAGAATATAAAAAAATTGCAGATAGTTGCCCCAGCTGGGGATATTGAAAAATTTTATGCAGCAGTAGATGCTGGAGCTGATGAGGTTTATATGGGACTTCAAGGATTCGGAGCCAGAAAGAGTGCCAAGAATTTTACCCTTACAGAATATAAGGCAGCCATAGATTATGCCCACGAGCATGGAACAAGGGTACTGATGACATTGAATACCATTATGATGGATAATGAATTTCAACCCCTTTATCATAATTTAAACGAGCTTTACAAATATGGTTTAGATGCTATTATTGTCCAGGATTTGGGAATGTTCAAATTTATTAAAGAAAACTTTCCTGAAATCGAGATACACGGAAGTACCCAGATGACAGTTTCAAATCATGTGGAAGCTGAGTATTTGAGAGAGTTAGGGTTTTCAAGAGTAGTGTTATCCCGTGAACTTTCTCTGGGAGAGATAAAATCTATAAGAGAAAAAACCACGATAGAGTTGGAAATATTTGTTTCAGGTGCACTGTGTGTATGTTATTCTGGGAAATGCTATATGAGCAGTTTTATAGGTGCCCGTAGTGGGAATCGTGGAATGTGTGCTCAACCATGCAGAAAAACTTATAGTGTAGATGGAAGGGATATGGGATATATCCTAAGTCCTAAAGATCAACTTATGGGAAAAGATGAAATAGATTTCTTGAAAGAGATAGGGGTTGAATCTATAAAAATAGAGGGACGTATGAAGGAAGCTAAGTATGTTCATGAGTTAACAGAGTATTTTAAAACTCTTATAGACGGAGAGGAGAGAAAAGAGAGAATAAGTAGAATATTTAACAGAGGATATGGAAAAGGATATTTTCATGGTGAGGAGAAAAATCTTATTAACTCCAAATACTCTTTTAATTTGGGAAAACAGATAGGTATTTTCAATGGAAAAGAAGTTAAAATTTCTGAAAAAATTATGTTGGGAGACGGGGTTACATATCTTTCTAAAGATTTTGAAAAACTTGGTGGAGCTTACATAAGCAAGATAGTTCATAGAACTTTTGACAAAAATCGTGAAAAATCTCTAAGTAGCAGTGCTGATAAGAGTAAAGAGGCTTTTCCAGGAGAAACTCTTATAATGCAGGATATTCCTGTGGGAACGCGTTATCTTTTTAAAAGTTTTGATAAGGAGATAGAGGATACCATAAATCTTGAAAGAAAGCATAGCGAGAAAAAAATAGAGATAACCGGAAAATTCCAAGCTGAACTGAATCAGTTTCCTAAGCTGACTTTCTATTACGAGAACTTGATAGGAGAAATGCTGACAGGAGAGGCTTTAGGAGAGAAGGAAGCTGAGCTTGCAGGTAAAAAGCCTATAACAGCTGAAAATATTCAGGATAAGCTTTCTGAACTTGGAGAAACAGAATTTTCTCTAGGAAACTGTGATTTTAAATTAGAAGATAATCTTTTTATTCCGGTTTCGATAATAAAAGCTATGAAGAGAGATGCTGCTGAAGAACTCATAGAAAAAATAGCAGATTCTTACAGAAGAGAAAACTCTTCCGAGCCTAAGTGTATAGTGGATAAAGTGGAGGAGAGTGTAGCAGAAAAAAATCCGGTGATATCAGCTATAGTAACAAGGGAAGAACAGGAGAAAAAACTGAGAGAACTGGGAATAAATAAAATTTATTATGCTAATGTGGGAGTTGTCAAAGAAAAAAATCTGGATAAAATAAAATACGATTCCCCTATAGCATATACTTTACTGGATGTAAAAGAAAATCCTGGAAAAAATCTTACTCTTCACTGGAGTTTAAATGTAAGTAATAGGTATGCACTATCTCAATGGGCTCAAAATACTAAGGTGGAAACAGTTATGCTCTCTCCTGAACTTAGTTTTGAAAAGATAAAGAACTTGGGAGTCACTAAGTTAAAAAAAGCTCTTCTTATCTATTCTAAGCCTAAAGTTATGCAGATAGAAGCAGGAGTGAGGGAAAAATCTACGGAGATAAAAAATGACAAAGAGGATAGTTTCTCACTTGTAATAAACAAATTAGGAAACAGCGAAATATATCTCAACAGAGCTCTTGATATCACGGACTCTATGAAAGAGATAAGAACTCTTCTTGTGGATGAGGTAGTTTTAGAATTTAGAGCGGAAACTGTGGAAGATATAGAGAAAATTGTAAAGGGAATAAGTGATGTTAAAAATCCTGAGAAACAGGTATCAGGATATAACTATTGGAAAGGAGTATTCTAATGGATAAAAAAACAGTGAAAAATTTTGGAACTTGGTTCGGATTGGGAGAGATGAAAGTTGCCCCGGGAACATTTGGAACACTTGGAGGTATTCCACTCTACATACTTATGAATTATATTAAAAGATTTTTTCCGAATAATATGGTTTACAACTCTTTTTATTTTGTGTTTATTATGACATTTTTTGCTTTTGCAGTCTATGTTTCTGATATATGTGAGAGAGAAATATACCATAAGAAAGATCCGCAAGCAGTTGTAATAGATGAAGTTTTAGGGTTTATGACAACTCTTTTTCTTATAAATCCTGTAGGGTTGAATCAAAATCTTGCAGCGATAGGATTGGGATTTTTAATTTTTAGGATTTTGGATATAACCAAGATAGGACCGATTAATCACGCACAACATTTCGGACATGGAATCGGAGTTGTGCTGGATGATTTTCTTGCAGGAATGATAGGAAATTTTATAATGGTTTCTCTTTGGACCATAATATTCTAAAGGAAAGCTAAAAATACTATGGAAAAAAAGCTAAAAAAACTGTATAATGGTGTGAATGAATTTAATCTTATAAAGCTTTTGGATGAGAAAAACATAAAAATATCTGTTGCCGAATCCTGTACTGGTGGAATGCTCTCAGAGAAAATTACAGCGATTCCAGGAGCTTCTAAAGTTTTTTATGAAGGAATCGTAACCTACAGTAATGAATCTAAAATTGCGAGGCTAGGAGTAAATCCGGAAACTATAGAAAAATATGGAGCTGTAAGCAGAGAAACTGCCGAGGAGATGGTAAAGGGGTTGTCCACAGAGATTGGAATATCTATAACAGGTTTTGCAGGACCTGGAGGTGGAGATGAAATTAATCCTGTGGGAACAGTTTTTATAGGAATAAAAAAAGAATCTCAGATAAAGGTACTTCACTATATTTTTTCCGGTGACAGGGTAGAAATAAGAAAAAGTTGTGTAGAAAAAGCTTTAGTTGAGATTATAAAATTGTTGAAATGAGGAGTTACAATGAACATAGGAGAGAGAATAAAAAAAAGCAGAAATGCTCTTAAGCTATCTTTGAGAGATTTGGCAGAGAAAGTTGAACTGTCAGCAAGTTTTTTATCCCAAATCGAACAGGGAAAAGCTTCTCCATCAATTGAGAATTTAAAGAAAATAGCTACAGCTTTAGAAGTAAGAGTGAGCTAT
Organism: Fusobacteriaceae bacterium; assembly: GCA_051648365.1. Lineage (GTDB taxonomy): Bacteria > Fusobacteriota > Fusobacteriia > Fusobacteriales > Fusobacteriaceae > JAGNZR01. The sequence continues at coordinate 63,203 of JBOFEZ010000066.1, read as the reverse complement.
CTCATAGAAGATGAAGAAGAGAAAAAAAATTCAGATCTCATGAGAAAGGATCAGAGAAGTTATGTTGAAAGCATAGATTCAAACACAAAAATGGCATTGCTATCATCATCTAAAATAGAAAGAGAGATGGAACCTATTCTCTATGAGATAGGCCCTTACGGGGAGAGTGGAAGAGGCTATTATACCCATAATGGAGAAGAATTTATATTTATATTGGAAGGAAGATTGGATATATATATAGATGGAATAGTACACTCATTGGAAGAGGGAGACAGTTTTTATTTTAAATCTACGGAAAAGCATAGATTTAAAAATAATACAGATAAGCCTGCGAAAGCTATTTGGGTAGTTACCCCACCTACATTTTAAAGGAAAAATCCCAGGAGGAAATTATGAAATTAGAGATAAAATTTTTAAATTCAGTGAGGCTTATAAAGCTTCTAATCGCAGCAAGTAGATGGCTGTCTAAATATTCGGATGTACTTAATGATCTGAATGTATATCCTGTTCCAGACGGAGATACAGGAACAAACATGTCTATGACACTTCAAGCTGTGGAAAATGATCTTATTAAGCTTAGTCACGAACCCAAAATGGCGGAGCTTGTGGAGATAGTTTCTGAATCTGTACTTCTCGGAGCCAGAGGAAATTCAGGGACAATTCTTTCTCAGATTCTTCAAGGTTTTTTAGAGGGCGTAAGAGATAAAGAGGAAGTTACAGTTGATGATGTAGCTAAAGCCTTTACCATGGCAAAAGAAAGGGCATATGCTGCTGTTATAAATCCAGTAGAAGGAACGATGCTTACTGTAATTAGAAGAGTTGCAGAAGAAGCTGCCAAGTATGATGGACCTAAAGATGACTTTGTTCTTTTCTTGATATTTGTAAAAAATGTAGCAGGAGCAGCAGTAGAAGAAACTCCAGATATGCTTCCTAAATTAAAAGAAGCAGGAGTTGTAGATGCTGGAGGAAAGGGTATATTTTATATTCTTGAAGGATTTGAAAAATCTATAACAGATCCTGAAATGTTAAAAGACCTTGAAAGAATTGTTCAATCCCAAGCACATAGAAGAGAAAAATTGGATATAACAGTGGCAACTCATATATATGAAGATATTAAATTTAAATACTGTACAGAGTTCATAATTGAGAATGGTTCTTTTAGTTTAGAGGAATATAAAGGGAAATTGATGGATATGGGAGATTCTCTGGTTTGTGCTCAGACAGCTAAAAAGACTAAGACTCATATACATACAAATAATCCTGGACAGGTTTTGGAAATTGCAATGTTTTTTGGAAACCTTAGTAATATAAAAATAGATAATATGGAGATACAACATAAAAATATTCTTTTAAATGACTATGAAACAGAGCATGATTGCGGATGTGAAGCGCACGGTCATCAAGAGAGTAAATATATGTTCAAGCACGAGAATGAGCAAAATATCTCGTATTTTGCAATAGCTGATAACAGAGAGATAGGTAATCTTTTCCTTGAAAATGGAGCAGCGGCAGTACTTATAGGAGGTCAAACTCAAAATCCAAGTGTCGCAGATATTGAACAGGGACTAAATCAGATAAAGGGAGATAAGATAATTATTCTTCCTAATAATAAGAATATAATTGGAGCGGCAAAACTTGCAGCTGATAGAGCCGAGAAAGATGTTTTTGTTTTAGAAACTGCAACAATGTTAGAAGGTAACTATATTCTTAAAAATAGAAAAGGTTCACTGGAGAAAGTTTTAAAAGATAAAAATAGAAACTACTCTATAGAAATTACTCAGGCAGTTAGAGATACAAAGGTTGATTCTTTAGAAATAAAATCAGGAGATTATATAGCTCTTGTGAATGGGAAAATTACCAATAAAAATTCTGAGATTAAAGGATTGATTGAGGAACTGTATACTGAATATCTTGATGAAAAAACTCTGAATGTGTTTGCTGTTATTGGAAAAGGATCTACAGAAGAAGCTAATCAGTCACTGAAAAAAGCCAAAGAAAAGGTTAATTATAAAGAGATAGTTGGAGGACAGGAAAATTACCCGTATTACATATATATTGAAGAAAGAGATCCTGAACTTCCAGAAATAGCTATCTTGACAGATTCGACTTCAGACCTAACTCCTGAGCTTATTGGAGATCTGGATATATCAATAATACCTCTTAAGATAAAACTGGAGGGTGAAGAATATTACAGGGATGGAGTAGATATTACGAAGGAAGAGTTTTGGACTAAACTTACCACGGGTGATGTAATACCAAAAACTTCTCAGCCTTCACCTGCAGAATTCAGAGAGATGTATGAGAACCTTTTTAATAAAGGATACAAAAAAATAATAACTATACTGATTTCATCTAAAATGAGTGGAACTCAGCAGGCGGCTAAAGTTGCTAAAGGGATGATGAGAGAGAGAGAAAATGATATAGCTATAGTGGATTCTAAATCAGTTACTTTTGGATTAGGACAGCAAGTCCTAGAGGCTGCTAGAATGGCTAAAAAAGGTGTAGCTTATGAAGAATTACTGAATTGGGCAGAGCAGTTCCATACAAGATCCAAAATATATTTTGTAGTAAACGATCTTAAATATCTAGTAAAGGGTGGAAGACTTGGTAAGGCAGCAGGGATGATAGGCGGATTCCTAAATCTTAAACCTATTTTAAGAGTTGAAGACGGAGAAGTAACTGTTGCAGGAAAAGCCTTTGGTGAAAGAGGAGCTTTAAAATTCATGAATAAAGCAATGGAATCTGAAACTGCTGAAGGAAGTGTAAAAATTAATACAGGTTGGGGTGGAACTCAAGCCGAGCATGATAATGCAGAAAAATTATATCAAGAAGGAAAAGCTATAAATAAAGTTGAGATGCTGGATAGATTCAATATCGGGGCGACTATCGGTTCTCATTCTGGACCAGTATATGGTTTGGGAATATTTCACAAAATTAAATAAAAAATACAAATAAAATGGGATGAAAGGGGAAAAATGTCAATATTAGTTTGTGGAGGAGCAGGATATATAGGTAGTCATGTTACAAAATTACTTCTTGAGAAGGGAAGAGAAGTGATTGTTCTAGATAATCTTCAGACAGGGCACGTTCAATCTGTAGATGCTAGGGCAAAACTTGTAATGGGAGATCTTAGGGATGATGAGTTTATGAAAAGAGTTTTTGCTGAAAACTCAATTGATGGGGTAATTCATTTTTCAGCTGATTCTCTTGTGGGAGAGAGCTGTGTAGAACCATTAAAATATTATGATAACAATGTCTATGGATCAGCTTGTCTTTTAAAACACCTAAAGGAGAATGGGGTAAAGAGAGTGGTTTTCTCTTCGACTGCAGCAACTTATGGAGAACCTAAAAACATTCCTATTTTGGAAACAGATCCAACTATTCCTACAAATCCATATGGAGAAACTAAGCTTGCTGTGGAAAAAATGCTGAAATGGTCAGATGCAGCTTACGGAATAAGATATACAGCTCTTAGATATTTCAATGTTGCAGGAGCTTATCAAACAGGAGAGATTGGAGAAGATCATTCACCGGAAACTCACCTAATTCCTCTGATTCTTCAAGTGGCACTTGGAAAAAGAGAGAAAATAGCTATTTACGGAGATGATTATCCTACAGAAGATGGAACTTGTATCAGAGACTATATTCACGTTATGGATCTTGCAGATGCCCACGTAAAAGCTCTAGAAAGACTTGAAAACGGTGGAGATAGTACTGTTTATAATCTTGGAAATGGAAATGGATTTTCAGTTAAAGAGGTTATAGAGGCTGCTAGGAAAGTTACGAACCACTCAATTCCAGCAGAAGTTACACCGAGAAGAATGGGAGACCCTGCAAGGCTTGTAGCTTCATCTGAAAAAGCAATAAAAGAGTTGAACTGGAAACCTCAATATGATTCTATTGAATATATAATTGAAACTGCATGGCAGTGGCACAGTAACCACCCAGCTGGTTATGAAGACTAATTTATTAAGTAGAAAAATCCAGAGATTTTATAATGCTCTGGATTTTTCCTTAATTTTCAGGAGGTAAAATTGATTGAAAAAGAAATTCCACAGCATCTTGCAATAATAATGGATGGAAATGGAAGATGGGCAAAAAAGAGATTTCTTCCGAGAACTATAGGGCATAATGAGGGAGCTAAGACTTTAAGAAAAATTTTAACTCACTCTCAAAAACTTGGAATAAAATATCTTACTGTTTATGCCTTTTCTACTGAAAATTGGAAAAGAGCAGAGGAAGAGGTAGGGGCCCTTATGGCTCTTTTTAAAAAATATCTTCAAAGTGAAGAAAAAGAATTTATGAAGAATGATGTGAGATTTATAGTATCTGGAAGAAGAGAAGGGATAAATTCAGAACTTTTAGAGGCGATAGATAGAGTAGAAAAAAACACATCCCAAAACAGAGGTATAACTCTTAACCTAGCGTTTAATTACGGAGGAAGATCTGAAATAATAGATGCTGTAAATAAAATAATAGAATCAGGAGAAAAAAATATAACTGAAGAAAGTTTTAGAAAGTACCTATATAATGATATTCCGGATCCGGAGTTACTTATAAGAACCAGTGGAGAAATAAGAATTTCAAACTTTCTTCTTTGGCAGATAGCTTATTCTGAAATATATATTACAGAAAAGTTTTGGCCTGATTTTAATGAGAGGGATTTAGAGATAGCTATTGAGAGCTATAGAAAGAGAGAAAGAAGATTTGGAGGAGTTGTAGATGCTGAATAGAATACTAATAGCGCTTTTGGGAATTCCAGCTCTGGCATATATATATTATACTGGAGGAATATTTCTACTGTTTTTTACCAATGTAATAGTGGGAATAGCACTATATGAATTTTATAATATGGCTATTTTGTCAGGAAAAAAATGCTATAAAAGTTTTGGAATTTTAACGGGACTAGGAATAGTTAACTATACATATTTTAAAGATGCTGCTGGAATGTCCTATGACAGCTTTCAACTTCTTATTCCCCTAACTATGCTACTTATGGTATATAGAGTATTAAGAAACAGAGTTGAAAATTCAAGCTCAGAGATTGGAATAACTATTTTAGGAATAATATATGTAGCTTTCTTTTTTTCAAATATACTTCTTATTTCAGCACTTCCTAATGGTGGGAAGTGGTTGCTTGCACTTCAGGTTTTGGTATGGGTGTGTGATAGTTTTGCCTATTTTACAGGACTTAACTTTGGAAGAAAAATTTTCAAAAATGGTTTCAGTCAAATAAGTCCGAAAAAATCTGTAGAAGGTGCATTGGGTGGAGTTTTTTTCACTGTTGTAGGATTGTACTTGATTGAAAAATATTTTACTCTTTTTGAAAATGGAGTTTCTCCCCTTATGATTGTTCTTCTAGGAATAACTCTAAGTTTATTCATACAGGTTGGAGATCTTGTAGAGTCGATGTTTAAAAGAGAGTTTAAAATAAAAGATTCAGGAAAAATATTGGGAGAGCACGGAGGAATCTTGGACAGATTTGACAGTCTTATTTTTGTTCTTCCAGTGGCATACATATTTATATCTAATCTGATAGTAAGGTAATAAGAAGGTTTTACACGATATATAACTGAGAGGATAAATGATTTTATCCTCTTTTTTAAAAGGAGAAAATAATGAAAAGAATATCAATATTGGGATCAACGGGAAGCATAGGTCTCAGTGCTCTAGAGGTAATAAGAGGAGCAGGAGATAAATTTAAAGTAATAGCTCTTACAGGGCACAGCAACCATGTTCTTTTATGCCAGCAGATAGAGGAATTCAAGCCTAAATATGTTTCAGTTGGAACATTGGAAGGGTTGGAAAAAATAAAAGAGAGATATCCTCAATTAGAGGTATACTTCGGAGATGAAGGGTTGGAAAAAATAGGGAATCTCCAAGAATATGATATACTTCTTACCGCTGTAAGTGGAGCGGTGGGAATAGATGCTACTATTGCGGCCATAAAAAACTCCAAGAGAATAGCACTGGCAAATAAAGAGACTATGGTTGCAGCAGGAGATTATATAAATAGACTTCTTAAAGATTATCCAAAAGCTGAAATAATTCCTGTGGACAGTGAGCATTCAGCCCTATTCCAATCTATATTGGGAGGTAAAAAATCAGAAGTTGAAAAACTTATAATAACAGCCAGCGGAGGTACTTTTAGAGGTAAAAAAAGAGATGAGCTGAAGGATGTAAATGTGGAACAGGCTTTGAAACATCCCAACTGGTCTATGGGCAAAAAAATTACGATAGATTCCTCCACTCTTGTAAATAAAGGTCTTGAAATAATAGAAGCTCACCAGCTTTTTGGAATAGATTATGAGAATATAGAGGTTGTAATACATCCAGAGAGTATAATCCATTCTTTAGTACAATTCAGAGATAGCAGTATAATAGCTCAGTTAGGAGTTCCGGACATGAAACTTCCTATACAGTATGCTTTTACATATCCTGATAGAATAGAAAATTCTGTCTTGAAAAAATTAGATTTCAAAAAATTAACAACTCTTAACTTTCAGCAACCTGATAATGAAACATTCAAGGGTATAGAACTGGCCTTTAGAGCTGGAAAGGCAGGAGGAACTATGCCTGCAGTTTTCAATGCAGCTAATGAAATTGCAGTTGATATGTTTTTGAAGGGAGAGATAAAATTTCTAGAGATATATGATATAATAGAGTGGGCTATGGATAACCATGAAGTTGAATCTGCCTATGATTTGAAAGTTATAAAAAAAGCTGACAGCGATACAAGAAAGAGTATTAAGGAGAGAAAATGGGAAAAATAATAGTTATAGAAGGAACAGATTCCAGTGGAAAACAGACTCAAAGTGAGATTTTGTATGAGAAAATAAAAGAAACTGGTGTAGAAGTTAAAAAAATCTCTTTTCCTAACTACAGCAGTCCAGCTTGTGAGCCTGTAAAAATGTATTTGGCGGGAGAGTTTGGGAAAGAACCTGGAAAAATAAACCCATATCCAATATCTACCATGTATGCCATAGACAGGTATGCTTCATACAAAACTTCATGGGGAGAGTTTTATGAAAGTGGTGGAATAATAATCACGGATAGATATACCACATCCAATATGGTTCACCAGGCTTCAAAGATAGATGAATCTGAAGAAAAAATACAATATCTTCAATGGTTAGAGGATTTAGAATACAACAAAATAGGAATACCGAAACCTGATTTGGTAATATTTTTAAATATGCCGACAGAGTTTGCTCTAAAACTTATGGCTCAAAGAAAAAATAAGATTACAGGCGAAGAAACAAAAGATATACATGAATCTGATGCTGAATATCTTAAAAAATCCCATACGACAGCTTGTGAAGTTTCAAAACTTCAGGGGTGGCATGAGATTATGTGTGTAGATGGAGAAAGAATAAAAACCATTGAAGAGATATCTTCAGAGATAATGGATAAAGTTAAAAACATAATTTAGGAGGAAAAAAGAGTGGAAGTTTTAGTAGCACTCCTGGTACTGGGAGTTATAATTTTAGTGCATGAACTGGGTCACTTTCTAGCTGCAAAATTTTTTGGAATGCCTGTAACTGAATTTGCAATAGGTATGGGACCAGACGTATATTCTTACCAAGGAGATGATACAAGATATTCCTTCAGAGCTATACCTATGGGTGGTTTTGTAAATATAGCTGGAATGGAGATAGATAGTAAGGAAGAGGATGGGTTTAATAGTAAGCCTGCATATCAGAGATTTGTAGTACTTTTTGCAGGAGTATTTATGAATTTTATACTTGCCTACATGATTATATTTTCTATACTTGCTTTTAATGGAAAGGGGATTCAGAATGAAAAACCTCTTGTAGGAGATATTGTAAAAAATGTTCGAGCTGAAAAAGTTTTACAGAAGAACGATATGATATTGTCTATAAATGATAAAAAAATAGAAAAATGGCAGGATATAAGTGAAGTTTTAAAAATATTCAATGAAGAAACTCAAGAAAGCACAGTGGCTATTCTTCTAGAAAGAGATGGAGAACAAAAAAATGTTCAGGCAGAACTTACTTACGACGAGGAAGGAAAAAGATATTATTTAGGGATAATGCCAGAGATAAAAGTTGAAAAATATAGTTTTAAAGAAATATTTCCAGATTCGGGGAAAGTTTTCGGGAAAATATTTGGACAGACTTTTGGCGGTTTTAAACAGTTGTTTTCTGGTAAAGTCAAAAAAGAGGAGATAAGTGGTCCTCTAGGAATAATTAAAGTAGTTGGAGATGCAAGTCGTGGAGGATTCACAGTTCTTCTTTGGCTTACGGTGATGCTCTCTGTAAATGTAGGGATATTCAACCTTCTTCCTTTCCCAGCCTTAGATGGGGGAAGAATTATATTTGTGCTTTTAGAACTCGTAGGTATAAAAGTAGATAAAAAATTGGAAGAGAAAGTTCATATGGCAGGGATGGTAATACTTATCGGATTTATTGTCTATATAACTGGAAATGATATCTTCAACATGGTTAAGAGGTAGGTGATAGGAGTTGATGTTTCAGAGATTAGGTCTTTTAATAGGGGATGAAAATTTAGAAAAACTAAAAAATTCCCATGTTTTAATTTTCGGATTAGGAGGAGTAGGAGGATTCACGGTAGAGGCTCTTGTTCGTGCTGGAGTGGGAGAACTTACTGTGGTAGATTTTGATACTGTGGATATCACTAATCTTAACAGGCAGATAATAGCTGTTCAGAGTAGTGTGGGAAAATATAAAGCCGAGCTTATAAAAGAAAGAGCTCATGCTATAAATCCAGAGGTTAAAATAAATGCTTTTCAGGAGAAGTTTACAGAGGAAACTGCACATCTTTTTTTCGATGAAGAGAAAAAATATAACTATGTGGTAGATGCTATCGATCTGGTTACTCATAAATTGAAAATTATTGAGCTATGTAAAAAACATGGTTTTCCTATTATATCATCGATGGGCACAGGAAATAAATTAAATCCTACAATGATAGAGGTAGCAGATATATCTAAGACATCTGTTTGTCCACTGGCAAGAGTTATGAGAAAAGAACTAAAGGATAGAAGAATAACTAAAGTGAAAGTAATTTTTTCCAAAGAGGTGCCAAAGAAACCAGAGAATAAGGATGAAAACAGAGAAAAAAAAGTGAATGTTGGAAGTGCATCTTTTGTACCATCAGTAGCAGGATTAATAATTGCGAGTGAAGTAGTAAAAGATATATGTAATATTAGATAAAGTTTGCTGAATAAAAAAATGAGGAGATTCCATTTGGAATCTCCTCATTTTTTTATGATTTTATTTTTCCATATTGAATACAGCTCTTACAATCACAGTAAAATCAAGTGATTGAGGAGTATAGATTTCCATACTTCCTTTCATAGCTACAGCATCCATGCTATAAGGAGCATTTCTTCTGATTGGGAAATAATCGTAGTTCAATTCTTTAGATGAAACAGAATTATAACCAGCTTCCTTTGCTAGATTTAATGCCTTGGAGTAAGCGTCTTTATAAGCTAGTATCATTGCTTTGTTTTGACTATCTTCCTCTTTACTTGAGTAGAAAAGGATGTTGTTAACACTGTTAACTCCAGCTTTTTCAAATTCTGCAATGAATTTTGCCACTTGACTCATGTCTTCAACTGTAACTAAAAAACCGTTTCGTATCTCATAAGTATAAGTTGGGATATTATTTCCATTATTAAATTGTGGAACTTTATTAATTGAGTATTCTGTAGTCTTAATATTTTCTTTTTTTATTTTCAGAGAATCAATAGTTTTCTTTACTCTGTCCATAATAATTCTATTCTCATCGCTTATTGCTGGAAGCTCTTTTCCATTTGTAATAACTTGAAAGAGGATTTCAGCTCTATCAGGTTCTAGCTTGATATTACCCTTCCCCTGTAATGCTACTGTAGGAAAAATTTCCTGAGAAAAAAGAGTAAGGGAAAAGAGTATAGACATAAAAATAATAAGTTTTTTCATAGAACCTCCTAATATTTTTAAGAATCTTAAACTATTTTTATAAAAGTCTCAATAATTGCATACAGATGTTCTTTGATTCTTCTGTAGTTATTTAACATGTCCATATAACCTGTACTTAAGTTTGCATCAGCATTTTCACCAATATTTGAAAGATGAGCAAATCTTGCTTTTTTGTACTCACCTTTAATGTTGTTACATTTTTTAAGAGCTGCAATAAATAAATCTTTATCATCGGTCTCATAGGCTTTATTTACATCTTGGAAAATTTCTTCAATACTATTATGAAGTTTGATTATTGTGGATTTTCTCATATCATCAAGATAAATATCGTTACTGATAAGTCTGCTTGATGATTTAGCAATTCTTAAGATATAGTCACTTATTGTCTCATACTCATTACAGATAATAAGGTTATGTCTAGTTTCTTCAACTTCATTTTCATTCAAACGCTTATGCATAATTATGAAATTGGCATCGTTAATTTCTTTTTCATAAAGGTCAAGTTTGTCTTCAATTTTACTGATAAAATCAACATTCGAGTCAAGTTTTTCTCTATCCTTATAGATTTCATTCATCTTACCAAATATTTCAGAAATATGAGAACCCATAGAAAGTATCTCGGTTTTAGTTTGTCCTATAACAACACTTGGAATATCAGACATCATAGGATCCAAATGAGTGACTTTATTCTTGGCAGCAGGAACAGCATCATCTTTTACAATTCTCATCAGAAGCTTATCAAGGAATCCGATAAAAGGGATAAATAAAATAACATTGACAATATTAAACATAGTGTGAGCAATAGCTATGGACTTAGTAACATTTTCTACTGGATTTGAAATTTTGCTTAAAAGTATCAAATATAGTGGAAATATAGGAAGAACCCAACAAACTCCCAGAACGTTAACCAAACTATGAGCATAAGCTGTTCTTTTTGCATTAACACTAGCTTTAAGAGATGCAAGAATAGCCGTAACTGTAGTTCCCACATTTTCTCCAAGTACAAGAGCAACTGCAGTTTCATAGTTAAGAAGTCCTTGAACTGCAAGGGTAATAGTTATTCCCAAAGTTGCAGATGAAGATTGAACTATCATGGTCATAAGAGCGCCAACAATAGCTGCTTTGATAACTCCTGAGAACTGGATAATTCCATTAGGAGCAGCATCAAAAGAGTGGAAAGCGGCTATAAATTCAGGCATAGATCTAACAGGTTTAAGTCCATCACTCATAACTTCAAGACCTAAAAAGATAAGTCCTAATCCCATAAAAGTAAGGGCTTTAACCTTTGTTTTTTCATTAGAAGCGAACATATAAACAATAGCTGCAATACCAGCCATAGGTAGTCCGTATTTACCGATTTTAAGAACTAAAATCCACCCTGTAATAGTTGTACCGATATTAGCTCCAAGAATTACTCCTAAAGCTTGTTTTAGAGTTAAAAGTGACGCATTTACAAATCCGATTGTCATAACAGTACTCACTGAAGATGACTGAACAAGAGCTGTAACAAATATACCTACAAATATAGCCGCAAAACGGTTACCTGTGAGCATGGCTAAAATTTTCTTTAATTTTTCTCCAGCTATCTTTTGCATTCCACTAGACATGTGGTTCATTCCGTATAGAAATAGCCCCAATCCTCCGATAACTTTGAAAAAGATATCAAAATACATAAAAACCTCCTAAATTTTCATGGTAAAAAAATATGTTTCACGTATAATTATACAGGAAAAACTAAAAAAAATCTCATTTTTTTTAGAAAAATAAATTTAAATATAGAAAAAAAGGTGTAAAATGTGATAAAATTATATAGAACTAAATAAAATTTTTGAGGAGAGACCATGGGGGGAAAAAATTCGAAAAATAAAAATTTTATAATAGCAGAGGGAGTGTTCTCCAATATACTTACTTTGGGAATACAGTCTTTTTCATTGACAGCTCTTGCAATATATTTCAAATGTTCTCCTTTTTGGCTTTCTTTTATGGCATCGCTTCCTGTGGCAACTCAGTTGTTGCAGATTTTTGTGGGAAATTTTTATAAAATTTTTAAAACGAGAAAAAACTCACTCCTAATGAGCAGTCTCTTGGGTAGAGTTCCCTTTCTTTTTCTGCCACTAGCAGTTTTATTTAGAATAGAAAAACCTTTTATATTAGTAGGAGCTATAGTTATATATTCAATATTTAATTCTTTTACTTTAGGAATATGGACAGCAACCATGAGGGATGTAATAGAAAAACAGGAGAGAGGATCTTTCTTTGCGAAAAGATTCGTTTTTCTTTCTATTTCTACAATCGGATTTTCATATACAGCTGGAAAAATGCTAAATCTTACAAATGAACAGTATGGTATTCTTGCAATTACATTAATAATAGCTGGAAGTTCCCTTATAAGTGTATTTTTTTTCTCTCTACAAGAGATACCTAATGTTGGAGAAGAAGTAGGGCGAATAAAAATTACATTTCCTTTAAAAAATGAAAATTTTAGAAATTTTCTTATATTTTCAGGTTTTTGGAATTTTAGTATAGAGCTAGTAAAACCATATTTTTCCTATTACTCAATAGCTGTATTAAATGTTCCTTACAGTTACCTCGGATTTGTGGCTGCAATAACAGGTATTGCGTCAATTTTAACTTTTCCTATATTGGGAAAATTAGCAGATAAATACGGAAATAAAAAGGTAGTATCCAGAGGAATTGTGATATCCACCTATGTCATAATGCTTTATGTTTTTATGGGGCGCGACAATTATAGGAGCCTTCTTTTGATGGATGCCCTGGGAACTTCGATAGCCTGGGGAGCTCTTAATTTATGTATGTTCAATCTTCTACTTGAAGTAGTAGAAGATCCTATAGATTCATACGTAGCTTCATATTTTGTAACTATAGGAATTTTCGGGCTCCTTGGGGGACTTGTAGGAGGAGTTATAGGGAATTTTCTTAAAGATAAATATTTTTTTATAATGGGAGACCGCTATCATGGACTTCAGTGTCTTATAATAATAGCAATGTTCTTAAGGCTGTATAGTGTACTTCTTTTAACCAGGGTAACTTCTTATGAAAAATCTGTTTATTATGAAGGGGTTCTTCCAGCTTATCTGAATATATTGAGAAGAAGGTAAAATCAAATTATAGATGGAGGTAAAATTAGATGTCCAAAAAAGATATCAAAATTCAAAATATTGATAAGTATTTTGATGGTGTTCAAATTTTAAAAAATGTTAATCTGGAGATAAAATCAGGAGAGTTTTTCTCGATTTTAGGACCTTCAGGTTGTGGTAAAACAACATTATTAAGAATGTTGGCAGGATTTATAGATCCTGATAAAGGAGCTATTTATCTAGGAGATACAGATCTGACAAAACTTCCTCCGAATAAGAGAAATGTAAATACCATATTTCAAAAATATGCTCTGTTTCCACATCTCACAGTCTATGAAAATGTGGCTTTTTCTTTGAGATTAAAAAAAATGAAAGATAATGAGATAGATGTAGAAGTGAAGAAATTTATAAAAATGGTAGGGCTTGAAGAGCACATATTCAAGAAACCAAATCAACTTTCAGGAGGACAGCAACAGAGAGTATCCATAGCGAGAGCGCTTATAAATAAACCTGAAGTTTTACTTTTGGATGAGCCTCTTTCAGCTCTAGATGCTAAACTGAGACAAAATCTCCTTATAGAATTGGATACAATTCACGAAGAAGTAGGTATAACTTTTATATTTATAACTCATGATCAGCAGGAAGCTCTTTCTATTTCTGACAGAATAGCAGTTATGAATAAGGGAGAAGTTCTTCAGGTAGGAACTCCTGTAGAAGTTTACGAAGCTCCAGCAGATCCATTTGTAGCTGACTTTATAGGAGAAAATAATTTCTTCGAAGGAGTAGTTACAGAGATAATGGATGGAGAGTATGCAAAAATAAAATCCCCTCAGCTTGGTGAAATAATAATTGAACAGGATAAAAAAGTTAAATTGGGAGATAAAGTAATGGTCTCTATAAGACCTGAAAAAATAAAAGTTACTAAAACATCTCCTGAAACAAATTGGAGATTTAACACTGTTAAAGTATGGGTAGATGAGCTTATATATTCAGGATTTCAAAGTAAATATTTCACATGGGTAAATGGAGATAAAGATATACTTTTCAAGGCTTTTAAACAGCATGCTGTATATTTTGATGATTCAGATTCAGAAGTTATAAAATGGAATGAAGAAGCATATATATCCTGGGATGCAGATGATGGATTCCTAGTTCAGGTGATGTCGAATGAAGAGAAAAATTAATCTAGGTATATCTTATACTTTACCGATAACTTTATGGCTTTCAATATTTTTTGTAATTCCTATGATAATAGTTATGGTTTATTCATTTTTGAAAAAAGGTAATTATGGAGGTGTTGAGTTTCAGTTTTCTTTAGAAAGTTTTCAGGTTTTTTCAGATCCTATTTTTTATCTAGTTTTATGGAGAACGATATATCTTTCAGTTATGATAACTGTGCTAACCGTAATTTTAGGAATACCTACAGCATATTATATAGCTAGATCCAAGTATAAAAAAGAGTTGCTTTTTTTGGTTATCATACCATTTTGGACAAATTTTTTAGTAAGGATATATTCGTGGATTGCTCTTTTGGGAAATAATGGATTCCTGAATAATATACTGGGGAAGTTTGGGGTAGCTCCTGTACAGTTTTTGTATAACAGCTGGGCAGTAATAATAATAACAGTTTACACCTCCTTGCCTTTTGCTGTACTTCCACTTTATGCAGTTATAGAAAAGTATGATTTTTCCCTTGTGGAAGCGGCAAGAGATTTAGGAGCAACGAATGGGCAAGCTTTCTTTAAAGTTTTTCTTCCAAATATCAAATCTGGTATAGTAACTGCGGTTCTTTTCACATTTATCCCTAGTTTAGGATCCTATGCTGTACCGAAATTAGTAGGGGGAACAAAATCGGTTATGTTAGGAAACCTAATAGCTCAACATCTTACAGTGACAAGAAACTGGCCACTGGCTTCAGTAATCTCAGGAGCCCTTATAATTGTGACTTCTCTTACCATAGTCATTTTCATGAAATTAAATTCAGATAAAAAAAATATAATTCAGGTAGAGGAGGCAAAAAATGGCGATGAATAGGAGAAAAACCTCTCTTTTTTTCTTTGTTTTTTCCATGTTGTTTTTTTATTTTCCATTGTTACTTCTCATCGTATACTCTTTTAATGATGGAAAAGCTATGGCATGGAAAGGTTTTTCATTCAGATGGTATGAAGAACTTTTTATGTATTCGGATAATATTTGGAAATCATTTAAATATAGTATTGTAATAGCACTCTTGTCGGCTATGATCTCTACTGCGATTGGAACCCTCGCAGCAATAGGGCTCCAATGGTATAGTTTTAGATATAAAAAAGTTTTAAGAATTATGACTTATCTGCCCCTAGTTATTCCAGATATAATAATGGGAGTTTCTCTGCTGATTCTTTTTACTACGATAAAATTTAATTTGGGGCTCTCAACGATATTTATAGCGCATACAACTTTTAATATACCTTTTGTGCTTTTCATAGTAATATCAAGACTAGAGGAATTTGATTTTTCTATTGTAGAAGCTGCTTACGATTTAGGAGCAACAGAGATTGAAACCTTAAAAAAAGTTATATTACCTATGCTTATGCCTGCAATAATATCAGGATTTCTAATATCGGTAACCCTTTCTTTTGACGATTTTGTGACTACGTTCTTTGTTGCAGGTCCAGGCTCATCTACACTTCCATTGAGAATATATTCCATGATAAGATTGGGAGTATCTCCTGTAATAAATGCCCTTTCTGTGCTTCTAATAGGTGGGGCTATACTGCTTACCATATCTACTAAGAGCTTGCAGAGGTATATAGTTAAATAAAAGGTTTACTATCTTGCAAAAATATAGTAAAATAAATCAAAATGTAGATAAATAAAAAGCGGATTAGAAATTTGGAGGATTTGACATGAGAAAAATATTAGGAATAATCGTTTCTATATCGTTGGTGTTTGTTTTGGGTGGATGTTCCAATACGACAAAATTTTTAGGAATTGATTCTGGTGTAAAATATAACAATATAAGTGCAGTTTTTGTGACGACTCAAGGAGATATAGAGGTGTATCTTTATCCAGAGGCATCACCTGTTACGGTTGCAAACTTTATAAACTTAGCAAAAAGAGGTTATTATAACAACACTAAAATTCACAGAGCAATCGAGAACTTCATGGCACAGGGAGGAGATCCGACAGGGACAGGTCAGGGAGGTCCAGGGTATACTATATCTGATGAGACTGTAAAATGGCTAGACTTTTTCCAGCCTGGAATGCTAGCTATGGCAAATGCAGGTCCTGGTACAGGAGGTTCACAATTTTTTATAACTACACAGCCAGCTGAATGGTTAAATGGAAAACATACAGTTTTTGGAGAAACTATCAAGGATGAAGATTATCAAAATACTACTAATCTCGAAGTAGGAGACGTTATAAAAGAGGTTAAAATAATAGGGAATGCAGATTTGTTGCTTTCTATGAATAAAGATAAAGTTGAAGAGTGGAACAGAGTACTAGATGAAAAGTATCCAGGCTTAAAAAAATATCCGATAAAGGATATAAGTGAGTTTGGAGCTCAGAAAGCTGAATATGATATGGAAATGGAAAATATCTATTCTGAAAAGAAAAAAGATGAGAAAGAAATAAAACTTAGTACGGTTCCAAGATTCATAAAAGCTGTAGGGGATAAATTTAAAAGGGAAAAACCAGAAGAAGAAATTGAAACAATGTATTTCTCTGAAAATCAGGAAATTTCAAAAACTTCAGAGGGAGATTCAGGGACTTTTATTCCTACTACTTCTAGCGTAAATTTAATTCCATAAACAAAAAAAGAGATAACTTTTAACTTCTTTGAAGTCAGTTATCTCTTTTTTTTGTTTATTTGAAAAGTTCGAGAACTTCTTTTGAATATTTTCCTGAATCATCATGAGTAATAAGTGGGGGTAGAACGGTCAACCCCTCTTTTCCATATTTAACACCTTCTACAAGAAGAATTTTAGCAATTTTTCCATTTTTAGAATGGCAGAACTGAATTCTCTTTGGCTCTATTGAATGTTTTCTCATGGTTTCCAAAATATCCATCATTCTATCTGCTCGATGTACAATGGCAAAGTAGCCCTTATCTTTTAAAAGATTTGAAGCCACTTGTATAATCTCTTCTAGAGTTATAGAGATTTCATGTCTTGCCAAAGTCAGTTGATCAAGATCGTTTAGAAGATTTTCATTGCCATGATATTTGAAAAATGGAGGGTTTGTAACTACTGCATCAATACTTCCATGTTGAAAATGTTTTTTCCAGTTTTTCATATCATCGTGGAGAATTTCAATCTGATTTTGAAGATTGTTTAGCTGAATATTTCTTTCTGCCAAATCAAATGAAACTTCTTGAAGTTCAATACCATAAATTTTTGCTTTGGTTCTTTTCGATAAAAATAGAGGAATAGCTCCGTTTCCAGTTCCTAAATCAACAACCTTGTTGACTCCTCTACCTAGGGATACAAATTCAGCCACAAGAAGTGAGTCCATACTAAAATTAAAAAAATCGCTCCGCTGTATAATTTTTAGATTTTCTTTTTGAAGAAGATCTATTATAGTTTCCTTTTCGTGTTTAAGCATCTCTATCAACCTCCTGAATTTTTTTGATAATATCATTATAGAAAATTTCACCAAGAGTGAGAATGAGTGTTTCTTTATAAGCTATATAAAAAGGAACATAGTCCTCCTCTTTGAATCCTATAGGATTCCCTCTTTTAAAAAGGGGAGAAGATGTGAAATCTAGATTAATACAGGCGATATTGTAATAATCTTCAGTTATAAAACTATTTGTAAAATCATCTGGAAGAGTTATAAAAACCCTGCTTAAGTCATCTTCTGCTAAAATTTCCAAAGGCCACAGAGAACACACTAAAGGTTTTAGCTCTACAATCTGTTGAAAGGTCATTTTTTTCTCGAGAGCTATAGAGTGAATAGAACAGAGTGTGGAACAATTATCTGGTTTATAGGAACACGAACACATCTCTATCTCGTTTTCTAGAAATTCATCTGGAATAAGACCCGGCTCATTCTTAATACTTTCTGTTATTTCTTTTGAAGAAAGTCCGAAGTTTTCTAGAATAGATGGTATTTTTGTTTTGTTATCATACTTCTCAAGATTTTTCATAATAAAATTTCTTGTTTTATCTGAAAAAATGGCAGGATTATCTCCACAACAAGGATCTTGACAGTTGAAACAGTCGAAGTTAGAGAGCTTAGTAAAAATGGCGAAATCTACGGTGGCTGGAATCTCTTTTCCTTCAAAAATTATAGAAGTTTCTAGAGTATCTATCTGCTTAAAATATTTTCTAGCTAGTCGTTCTTTTGTTTTTGTAACTTTAAAAACTTTTTCCCCTTTGGGGTGGTTTAGAAATAAAAGATATTTCATATTCCTCCTCTGCAGTTAACGAATAAAATTATAATTAATTAATTATATTATAACATAAATTCAAGAAAATATGGTAAAATGTAGTGTGAAAATGAAAAAATCTGGAGGAAAAATAATGGAAAAAATTCAGTTCAAAGGAAGTGTGTTATTAAATCCTGTTCCGGTGGTATTGATAACTTCTAAAAATAAAGAGGGAAAGTCCAACGTCTTTACAGTGGCATGGACAGGGACAGTCTGTACAAAACCTCCGATGCTTTCAATCTCCATAAGACCTGAGAGATTATCCTATGATTATATAGCTGAAACTATGGAATTCACCGTAAATATTCCTAGTCGTAATATGGCTAGAGAAACAGATTTTTGTGGAGTTATCTCTGGAAAACAGGTGGATAAAATAAAGCAAATGGAGTTTACCATGGTGGAGGGGAGAGAGGTAAGTGTAGACTATATAAAAGAATGCCCTGTAAACATAGAGTGCAAAGTAACACAAATAATAAAATTAGGAACTCATGATCTTTTCTTGGCTGAAGTACTTCAATCCCATATAGATGAAAACCTCATGGATGAAAAAGGGAAAATTTGCTTGGAAAAAGCAGATCTTTTGAGCTATTGTCACGGGGAGTATTTCCCTATGGAGCGGAAACCAGTTGGGAAATTTGGATATTCAGTAGCAAAAAACAAGCATATAAAAAAAGAATATGATGAAAAATATGGTTCAGTTTCTAAAAAGAAAGCCGGGAAGTTTATTGTGAAAAAGTAGAGTATTTTGATTGTAAAAAAATTGAAGGAAGAGAGAAAATAAGTTATAATAAGAACATTGGTCAAGAAAATGGGTTTAGGGGAAATTGAATATGAATATAATAGAATTTATAAAAAAAGCTTCATCTTCAAGAAAGATGATTCTCGCTTTTTTGGGGGCAGCTTTTTTTGGTAGTTTAATTTTAATGTTACCTTTCTGTCTTCAAGAAGGTCAGAGAATAAGTTTTTTAACAGCATTATTTACAATAACTTCAGCAATATGTGTAACAGGACTTTCTGTTGTTGATGTGAGTAAGGTTTTTTCTGTGCCGGGTCAGATTGTTATTCTCATCTTTATTCAATTGGGTGGACTGGGAATAATGACTTTTTCATCCATGCTTTTTCTGATAGCAGGAAAGAAAATGACTTTCCATGAGAGAATGGTCCTTAGAGATGAGCGGAATGCCGATTCAGGAGAGATAACGGATTTTATAAAGAAAATTTTTAGTACGGTATTTATAATCGAAAGTATAGGGGCATTTATTCTAACTATGATTTTTATGGATAAAATGCAATATAGTTTTCAAAAAGCTTTATACTATGGTGTTTTTCATTCTGTATCAGCCTTCTGTAATGCAGGTTTTGCATTATATAGTAACTCTCTTGAAGATTTTTCAAAAAATGGAATTTTTAATTTGACTATTGCCTATCTTATAATTTTAGGAGGAATAGGTTTTGCAGTTATAAATTCCTTTATTATGGCGATAAGAAAAGATATAAAGAGATTTAATCTAACATCTAAATTAGCTATATTTATCTCTATAATTTTAACTTTTGGAGGAATGTTGCTAATATTTGTATTGGAATACAATAATCCTGCTACCATAGGTAATATGAAGTTTATAGATAAAGGAATAGCAAGTTTTTTTCAGAGTGTAACTCTGAGAACAGCAGGATTTAACACTATCCCCATAGGTGCTATGGAGAGTGGAACTATATTTCTTTCTTGTATTCTTATGTTTATAGGTGCTTCACCAGGTTCTACAGGTGGAGGAATAAAAACTACTACTTTAGGAGTATTAGCTTTTTATGTTGGTGGAGTAGTTAGAGGAAGAGAAAATATAGAGATGTTCAACAGGAGTATAGCTTGGGATATTTTAAATCGTGCTCTGGCAATACTGGTAATATCCATAGTTTATGTTGGGGCTGTCATACTTTTGATACTGACGAGTGATGGATTTAGATTTGAACAGATTGTATTTGAAGTTATATCGGCCTTTGCAACTGTGGGGTTATCTATGGGGATAACATCAGAATTATCTGTATTTGCAAGAATACTTATTATAATGACCATGTTTATAGGAAGATTAGGGCCTTTGACTTTCGCTCTAGCGATAGGAGAAAAGAAAAGAAAAGAAAAGTTTACATATCCTAAGGAAAATATCCTGGTAGGATAGAGGGGGAAATATGAAACAGTATTTAGTTGTAGGATTAGGGAGATTTGGTTCGAGCATAGCTCAGACTCTTTATGAATCTAATGAAGAGGTTTTAGCTATAGATATAAATAGCGAAAGGGTCCAAACTGTAATAAATGAAAAAATGGTTGAAAATGCCATAGTATTAGATGCTACTGATAGCAATACTTTAAGTGAACTAGGAATAGAAAATTATAATATAGCATTTGTGTGTATAGGTGAAATAGAAGAAAGTATAATGGTTACCTTAAATTTAAAAGAGCTAGGAGTTCCTAAAATCATAGCAAAAGCTGTTACTAAAAGTCATGGAAAAGTTTTGGCTAAAATAGGAGCTAATAAAGTAATATATCCAGAAGAGTATATGGGAAGAAGGGTAGCTCAGCTATCTATGGAACCCAATATGATTGAGCATGTAAGATTTTCACAAAATTTTCTTCTTGTAGAGATAAAATCACCTTCTATCTTTTGGGAAAAGACACTTATAGAATCAGAAATAAGGAAAAATTATAATGCAACAGTTGTGGGTATAAAAAAAGAAGATGAAACTTTTCAACCTAACCCGAGTGCATATACTAAAATAGAAAAAGGGGATACACTCCTTCTGATAACTGATGCAAAAACAGCTGAAGTTTTAGAAAATTTAAAATAAAATTTGTAATATGTGGAGGCAAAATGCAAAAATTTGATGTTATAGTTGTAGGAGCCGGACATGCAGGATGTGAAGCTGCACTGGCTGCTGCCAAAATGGGAATGAAAACAGCTATATTTACAATAACTTTAGATAACATAGGAACTATGTCGTGCAATCCTTCTCTCGGAGGACCAGCAAAATCTCATCTTGTGAAAGAGATAGATGCTTTGGGTGGTGAAATAGGAAGAAATATAGATAAAACTTTTATTCAGATAAGAGTTCTCAATACCAAAAAAGGTCCAGCAGTGCGTTCACTGAGAGCTCAAGCGGATAAGCAACTTTACAGAATGGAAATGAAAAAGACTATAGAAAACTGTGAAAATTTAGAGACTATACAGGGAATCGCCACAGAAGTTGTAGTTGAAAACGGGAAAGCAGTAGGAATAAAGACAAAAGAGGGCGTTACTTATGAGGGAAAGACAGTGATAATAGCTGCCGGAACCTTTATGAGAGGACTTATACATATAGGAGAAAATAAGTTTAAAGGTGGAAGAATGGGAGAACTTTCTTCAGAAGAACTCCCGGTTTCTTTAGCAGCTGCAGGTCTCAGAATGGGAAGATTCAAGACTGGAACTCCAGCAAGAATAGATGCAAGAACAATTGATTACTCTAAAATAGAGGAACAGCCGGGAGATGATGCTCTTCTTAAATTTTCCAACAGAACAGATGACAGAGAGATAATCGGGAGAAAACAGATATCTTGTCATATAGTATTTACCAACCCCGATGTTCACAAAACTATAACTGACAATAAAGACAGGTCGCCCCTTTTCAATGGAGCTATAGCAGGTACAGGGCCAAGATATTGCCCTTCAATCGAAGACAAAGTCTATAGATATGCAGAGAAGGACAGACATCATCTTTTTTTAGAGAAAGAGGGATATGATACTAATGAAGTATATATAAGTGGTTTTTCAACATCTCTTCCTACTGATGTTCAGTATGAGATGCTGAGAAAAATTCCTGGTCTAGAAAACTCAAAAATAATGAGATATGGATATGCGATAGAATATGATTATGTGGATCCTCAAGAATTGAAATATTCCCTAGAAACCAAAAAAGTTGAAAACCTTTTCTTGGCCGGTCAAATCAACGGAACTTCAGGATATGAAGAAGCGGCTTCTCAAGGTATAATTGCAGGTATAAATGCGGTAAGGAAAATTGAAGGAAAAGATCCTATAGTATTAGACAGAGCGGAATCATATATAGGAACACTAATTGATGATTTAGTGTCAAAAGGAACGAACGAACCTTATAGAATGTTTACTGCAAGAAGTGAATATAGACTACATTTGAGAGAAGATAATGCAGATTTAAGATTATCTAAAATTGGATATGATATTGGACTTCTTCCTAAAAGTGATTACGAAAGAGTCTTAGAAAAAGAGAAAAATGTTGCTGAAATAATAGAAAAATTAAAATCTCAGCACGTAGGAAGCAAAAATGAAAGAGTGAATGAAGTGTTTACAAGAATTGGAGAACCTGAAATAAGATCAGGACTTACACTTTTTGAAATACTAAGACGTCCGGATGTGACATATAGAGATATAAAATATATAGCAGAACTGATTGAAAACTTCCATTTAGGGAATTTTGATGATAATACAGAATATCAGGTAGAGGTTCAAGTTAAGTATTCAGGATATATTGAAAGATCATTGAAAATGATAGAAAAACATAAGAATTTAGAAAATAAGAAAATCCCTCAGGATTTAGATTATGATTCTATTGGAAGTATACCTAAGGAAGCTAAAGATAAACTGAAAGGGGTGAGACCTATGAATATAGGTCAGGCTTCTAGAATATCTGGAGTTTCTCCAGCTGATATCCAGGTACTGTTAATTCACTTAAAATTAAAGGAGAAGCAGGGATGAGAGATTATTTAAAAAAAGGAATTGAAATTATAGGAGCAGAAAGAATAGATGAAGCTAAAATAGATAATCTTATGAGATATCTAAGACTTCTTATAGAATATAATGCTCATACAAATCTGACAGCTATCAGAGATGAGAAAGAGATGTTGGAGAAACACTTTATAGATTCTCTTCTTCTTCAGAATTATATTGGAAAAGAAGATAAAAACGCTATGGATATTGGAACAGGAGCTGGGTTTCCAGGTATGGTACTGGCAATCTGTAATCCTGAGATAAGATTCACTCTTATGGATTCAGTTGGAAAAAAGACAAAATTTTTAGAGCATGTAAAGGAACAGCTTAATTTAGAAAATGTTCAGGTTGTAAATATGAGAGCCGAAGAATTCATAAATAATGAAAATCGTGATTCTTATGATTTGGGACTGTGCAGAGGAGTATCTCAGCTTTCAACAATCTTAGAATACATGATACCTTTCTTAAAAATTGAAGGAAGATTCATAATACAAAAAAGTCCTGATACAGGGGAAGAGGAAAAAGCATCTAATGCACTTAAAATACTTGATAGTGTCATTGAAGCGGAATATAATTTGAATTTACCTTACTGCAAAGATGGAAGAAAAATTATAATTGTTAGAAAAAAAGGAATCACAGATAAAAAATATCCGAGGAAAATAGGTATTCCATTAAAAAGACCACTATAGTATAACAAATAAAAAAATAGGGAGGTGAGCAGGGTGAAAAAAGTAATAACAGGAATACGAAACATAATAAGAGATAGTAGAGTAAAGACTCTGCTCTCTCTTTTTTTTCTTTTTATAGGAATAGGAGTAGCAGCCCTGATGAATCTGGGTTACACAGTGGCATTGATATTATCTCTAGCCCTAAAACCTACTTTTCATATAGGAGAGATGGAATTTTTAGAATGGGGAAAAATATCAGGGAAAAATATTGAACTGATATATGAAAATCAAAAAATTGTAGTAGCACCCAAGGTATATGTTGAATATGAAATCAAGGGATCTTTCAAAGATTGGCTGAAGAAAATAGAAGTTGAAAATCCTGAAATTCTAATAGAAATAAAAGATTCCGATATAAATATAGTGAACGCTTTTGCTACAGGAGGAACAGCCAAAAGTGGTACTGGAGTGCCATTGAGATTTGTAGAAGTAAAAGGTGGAAATCTTACCTTTAAAGATTTTTCATATGAAATACCTATAGAAAAAAAACTAGAAAATGTTGAAGGATACGTTAGTTTTGACAGAATTAAAGGAATTGATCTTCTCTTTTCGGGAGAAAATGAAAATGAAAAGGCAAGTTATAGTTTTAATAATAATATAGAACAGTATGAAATGAATATTAAATTGAAAAATATGGAGATAGATACATCTCTTCTTCAGTACGGCTACTATTATGAACCCGTGCAGTATAAAAGTGGAAAAGTAGATTTAGATTTGACAATCTCTCCTAGAGGATTGGAGGGAGTTGCAAACTTAAGAGAGGCCGAGATAGAGTATTCTGATTTTTTACAGCCTGCTGAAAAGGTAAACGGGAAAGTTGATTTTTTAGGAAAAAAAATAGTTATAAAAGCTGATTTTGAAATTTTTTCTCAAAAGAAAAAATTTGATCTAGAATTTGATTTTGAGAAGGGAATGGATGCAAAAATAGATTTAGGAAAAATGACCCTATCCCAACTCGAAAATTACAGACTTTTAAAAAATATATCCCTAAAAAAAATTCCTATGGATGTCGAAAATCTTGCTGTAATTTTAAAGTTGGATAGTGAAAAGAAATTTTCATTGAATGTTGATTATGTTTTTTCAGATCTGGATTTCAGCCAGTTTCAACTTAAAAATGCCAGAGGTGGTTTGATTTATTCTGAGCAAGGTGTAGAATTCAATTTTCTTAAAGCTGAAGGGTTCTTGAACGGAAAGAAAAAAAATATTGAGATATCTGGAGATCTTAAAAATGAAAAAATGGAAATGAAATATAGCTTAGATGATTTTTTGGGAGAAGTTGATCTCTTCTTTTCAGAAGGATATCTCAGATTCGTAAGTAAAAAAGGGATATTAAAGGGAGAAGGTCTTTTTGATTATGAAAGTAAAATTTTGTCTATGATAGATGAAGAAAGTCAAACAGCTGAGATACCTGATCCTATTATTATATATGATATAAAAAACACAAATCTTCAACTTTTTCAAGGTGAATGGTCTTTGGAATTATTTGGAATAGCTAGTTTAAAACTGATTGGAACAGGAGAAAATAACGAGATATATTTTAACCAGATACAGATGTTGCAAGCAGATAAAATTGTGTTGGCAGGAGAAGGAGAATTAGATTTAAATAAAGGTTATTATCGTTTTAGTTATGAAAGTGAAAATTTACAATACAATCATTCCTTAGCTGGAGATGTTTTAGAGTTTGAGTTGAATTCGATAGGAGAATTAAGCGGGAATGGAAAAGAGTTTAGATTTGATTCTGAAGGAACAATAGAAAGACTAACTTATGGAAAGTATGCAATAAACGGATTGAGATATAGTTTTAAAGTGGACCAAGAAAACCTTCAAATTCTGAATATTTCGAATAATATTTTGACAATAAATGGTAATTATAATATAATTCAAAAGGAATTGAGTTTAGATTATGAAATAAAAAACCTTGGGAATGAGTATCTAAAAATAGATGACATAAAATTTAATGTTGTTGAAGGAAAGGGAAAGTTCACAAAAAATGATGAGGGAATCTATGCTGATCTAAATTTAATAGATTCAAAAATCTATATTTTTGAAGAAAATTTTATAGGAATTTATGGAAAAATTTCGTATGATAATGGACTTATAAATTGGAAAGATATAACTCTAAATAAAAATTCAAAAATATCGGGTCAATATAATCTAGAAAATCTACAATATTTTATAACAGCCAATATCTTTGAAACCAATCTTTCACAGTATATTCAGGATAAAAATTTTAAGTACAGGCTCATCGGTCAATTTTCAGCTGAAGGAATCGGGAAATCTGTAGATGCTAAAGGTCTTTTTACTGTGGATGATCTTTTTTTTAAGGGAGAAAGAGTAGGTAAATTAAAAGGGAATTTGACATATAAGGGAGAAGATTTTTCAAAAGGAATATTAGATATAGGGAAAATAGATTTTATAAGGTATAGAGAACCTGTTTTTGGAATAACAGGAAGGGTAGATTTGGAATCAGAGATGATAAATTTAACTTTAGATGAAAAAAATATTTCTATAGAGTCTGTATACAAAGATTCTCCTTTTGAAGGTGATTTTTCTCTAAAAAGCCATATACAGGGAAGTTTTAATGAACCTAAATTTTCATTTCAGCTTAATTCTCGAAAAGTAATCATAGAAGATTTTAAATTTTATAATATAGACATAGGTATAAATGGTGATTTTGAGAAGGTTTATATAGATAATCTTAGTTTTAATTATCTAGAAAATAAGATGGAAGTAAAGGGATACTATGATATAAAAAATTCTCAGTATCTTATGAAATTAGATTCGAAGGAGATAAATCTCGATTTTTTAAATCTTTTAGCAAAGAAGTTACCTGTAAAAGAGATTGGTGGAGGAGCAGTAATAGACCTTACTCTATCTAATCGTGAAAATAGTGGAAGTTTCAAGGGTGAAGGTATAACTTTCTCTTTGGATGAATCTAGAATAAAGGGTGAAGATATCAACTTTGATCTTTCATTGACAGGAAAAAAAATAGAGATTAAAAATTTTCTTGGAAAAATAAACAATGGTACAGCTGAAATAGGGGGATATTTCAATGTCCCTTCTCTTTTGGAAATAAATCAAAATTCTGAATTTTATAAAAAATTAGATTATAATCTCTCACTTAAATTAAAAGAAGTAAATTATGATTTGGAAAAAGAATTAAGAATACTCCTAAATTCAGAATTGAAATTTTCCGAAAATAAACTTTCTGGAAAAATTGATTTTGTTGAGGGTGATGTAAAAGGTATTCCTGGAATTGGAAAGGGGATATCAATAATAGGAATTTTGAAAAAAATAATTTTAGTAGCAATTCCAGTAAGATTTGGAGAGAAAGAATCCATTGATGAGGAATACGAGAAAGAGATTACAGAAACTGAAACTATGGGTATAGATTTAGATTTTAAAATTATAAAAGGTATAAATGTAGACATACCAAATATCTGGAATATTTTAGAAGAGATAAAGGGGAAAATAACTGGTGGTGGAAAACTTTCAGGACAGCTGAATAAACTTAGCTTTATAGGTCAAATCGAAGTTAACAAGGGAGAATTCATTCTAGGAGAAAATGATTTTAAAATCTCAACAGGAAGACTGGTATTGAATAAGCCTGAAGATTATATTCCTAATTTGAATCCCATACTTAGTTTTGAAGCTAAATCTCCAGTTGGAAACACAGAAATATCACTTGCAGGAGAGATGAAATCTTTGAATTTCAGAATAAAAAATAATAATCAATCTTCTTCAGGAACCTTGGCTTCACTATTTAATTCTGAAAGCAGTTATAGCGAGGAAAATAATAGACTAGGGCCATCAGCAACTATTATAAAAAATCTTTTAGGAGCACAGATTACTAACTCTTTTCTTTCTCCTGCATCAAGGGCACTAAAGAAAATTTTTGGATTAACCAAATTAAGGATAACTGCTGATATAACAGATGCTTTTAGTGATGTAGAATCAGAGGGAGACAAAAATGATCAGACAAATTTCAACTTTGGAATTAAGATTATTGCCGAAGATAAAATATATAAGGATAAACTTTTTGCAGTGGCAGATGCCAGAATAACTGGTGCCAGTGATGAAGAAAATAAAAGGAGTCGTTATAGTGGATATAATAATTTCGATAGATATAGTGCTGGATTGGAGTACAGATATACTGAAGGTCAGTCCTTCGGAATAGGAGTTCAAAATGAAGGTGAAGACGGCTATGGTAGTGAAAATCAAAAAATAAAAAAAGAAAAATTAAATTATTATATTGACTTTAAGATAGAGAAAAAGTATGATAGTCTTATTGAAATATATACAGGGATAATAAAAAAAATTCTCCCTAAAGAATAGAAAAGAACAAACAAAAAGGATGGAGGACAGTCGATGAAAAAGTGTTTAACCTTTTTTCTAGGAGCACTACTTTCTATAGGATCTTTTGCAGAAGAAACATTAAAAGATAATTATAATGTTCAGAGCATAGAAATTTTAGAAAATAGTGAGATACCAGAAGAAGTACTTACTAACTTAATGGGAACTAAAGTGGGAGATAAATTCTCTACAGAAAAACTTATATCTGACTACAACAAAATTATAAAAGAGGGTTATGCAGAGGAATTATCTATATTCCCTAAAATATTCGACGGTGGAGTAAAAGTAGTGGTACAGATAAAAGAAAAGAAAGATGTAAAAAAAATACTTAATGATAAAGGTATAGTTGCAAATAGTGAAAGAGATAGAGTGGATACAACTCTTATTGTATCCAACATAAAAATACAAGGAATAAAAAATCTGTCTTTAGATGCTATGAAGTCTCTTCTTCCAATCAAAACAGGAGGATATTTTTCTGAAAGAAAGATAAAAGAGGGTCAGAGAGCTCTTCTTGGAACGGGATATTTTAGAAATGTAGAATATAAAATTATAGAAAATCCAGAAAAAGTATCTGTAGAATATTATGTTTTAGAAAATCCTATACTCAATGGAATAAATATTATTGGAAATACAGTGCAGTCTACAGATGTTCTGTTATCAACAATCAAAACCAAGCCTGGAGAGGTTTTTAGTATAAAAAATATTCAGGAAGACAGAGACAGAATATTGAGTAAATACTACGATGCTGGATATATTCTTGCAGAGATAACAGATATTGACATAAATAACAATCTTGAGCTTGAATTTATAATCAGTGAGGGAGTTGTCAGAGATGTTCAATATAAAAAGATGGTCACTAAACAAAAGGGTGAAAGAAGAAAACCAACAGATGATATATTGAAAACAAAAGATTTTGTAATTGAAAGAGAAGTTGAAATGAAATCTGGAGAAGTTTTCAATGTAAACGCCTATGATGAAACTTCTAAAAATCTTATGAGAACAGGTCATTTTAAAAATGTTAAATATGATGCTAATTCTATACCTGGAGATCCAGATGGTAGAAGCGTAGTTCTACTCATAGATGAAGAAAGAACAGCTTCTCTTCAGGGTGCTATATCTTATGGATCTGAAGTTGGACTTTTGGGTATGCTAGCAGTTAAGGATACTAACTGGGATGGAAGAGGTCAGAATTTAGGAGTAAGTTTTGAAAAATCTGATGAAGACTATTCAAATCTTTCGATTGATTTTTATGATCCTTGGATAAAAGATACAGATAGACTTTCATGGGGATGGAATCTCTATAAAACAACATCTGAGATAAGTGATAGTGTTCTTTTTAATGAGATTGAAACTTTAGGAGGTAAAGTTACCATAGGTAAAGGACTGACTAAATATACAAGATTATCTTTAGGAACAAAACTAGAACATATAACTGAATTTTCTGAAGATGGAGATGAAACTGATAAATATCAACTTTGGAGTCTTTTTCCTTCCATCACTTATGATACAAGAAATAACTATCTGAATGCAACTTCAGGAGAATTCCTGAAACTTCAGCTGGAAGGTGGTTATGCTGGTGGAAACAATGCAGATACTTTTGGAAATATAACTCTTGAACTTAGAAAATACCACAGAGGATTCTTTAAAAATAATACAATGGCATACAGAATCAATTCAGGTATCATGACTATGACAACTAAAGAATCTCAGAGATTTTGGGTTGGGGGAAGTTCTTTGAGAGGTTATGAGGGTGGATTCTTTCAGGGTACTCAGAAGCTTGTAGGAACTGTAGAAAATAGAACTCAGATCAATGATGTTGTAGGATTTGTACTTTTTGCAGATATTGGAAGAGCTTGGAAGCAGAATGGAAGAGATCCTGGATATATAGGAACCGGTCGTGATAAAGAGTTTCCAGATGAGGTAGCTACAGCAGCAGGAGTAGGACTTAGACTAAATACTCCGATAGGTCCCTTAAGATTTGATTTTGGGTGGCCAGTAGGTAAAAAAGTAGATGGAGCAGATGGAATGCAGTTTTTCTTTAATATGGGACACTCTTTCTAGAATTAATATAAAAAGCTAGTAAATATTTTATAACTATGGAGGGACAAAAAATATGAAAAAAATAATGATGTTAGCATTAACGGTAGCAATTTCGACTTCAGCATTAGCTGTAAAAGTTGGGTATGTAAATAGTGAGGAAGTTTTTAGAAAATATTCTAAGACTCAGACTCTTCAGCAAAATCTGACAAAAGAAAAGAACAGATTAGAAGGAGAGATAAAAAAGAAAGAAGTTACCCTTCAGAAAATGCAGGTAGAGTTACAAGCTAAAGGAGCGGCAGTAACTGAAGCTGAAAAAACAAAATTCCAAGGAGAGGTTGAAGCTTTCCAAAAATTTATAAAAGATTCTCAGACTAAGTTAGGTAAAGAAGAAATGACAAGACTCCAAGAAATTGAGCAAGCTCTTAACAGTGCTATAAACAATGTAGCTAAGGGAGATAAGTTTGACTATGTGTTGGAAGCTGGAGCAGTAAAGTTTGGTGGAGAAGATATAACAGCTAAAGTTCTAACAGACCTTGAAAAAAACACAAAAAAATAATAACAAAGGAGGGAATGAATTTGAATTACAAATTATCAGATCTTAAAATCCTCCTTGATTGTGAAATTAAAGGAGAGTTAATCAGGGAGTCTGTCTCCGGATTAACTCCTTTTTTTCATTCTCAAGAGGATACGCTCACATTCGCATCTGAGGAGAAATTTTTAAAAAAAATATCAGAAACAAAAGCGGGAGTAATTATAGTGCCGGCAGGAATGGAATTACCTGAGATCGGAAAGACTTATCTTGTGGTAAATGATAATCCGAGAATACTTATGCCTAAAATTCTTAATTTTTTTAAAAGACCTTTAAAGCTTATGGAAAAAATGATAGAAGATACTGTTGTTGTAGGAGATGGGTGTGAAATAGCTCCAAATGTCTACCTTGGTCATGATGTTGTTATAGGTAATGGAGTTAAAATAATGCCTGGAGCAGTCATTTCTCAAGGGGTAAAATTAGAGGATGAGTGCATAATTCATGCCAATGTTACGATAAGGGAGTTTTGCCAGTTAGGTAAAGGATGTATAATTCAACCCGGAGCAGTCATCGGATCGGATGGATTTGGATATGTCAAAATAAATGGAATAAATACTAAAATAGATCAGATAGGGGCTGTAATTCTTGAAGAATATGTTGAAATAGGTTCGAATACAACTGTAGACAGAGGTGCTATTGGAGATACTATTATTAAAAAGCACACCAAAATAGATAATTTGGTTCAGATAGCTCATAATGATATAATAGGTGAAAACTGTATAATAATATCTCAAGTAGGAATCGCAGGAAGCACAGAAATCGGAGATAATACTACCCTGGCAGGTCAAGTAGGGGTAGGAGGTCATCTTAAGATTGGTAAAAATGTAGTCATAGCTGCAAAATCTGGAGTTGTTGGGAATGTAGAAGACAATCAATTCCTTTCTGGGTACCCTTTAGTTTCACATAAAGACGATATGAAAATAAAAGTTTCTATGAAAAAACTTCCCGAAATGATAAAAAAGTTGAAAGATATTGAAAAAAAACTGGAGAATATGTTAAAATAGATAGGAATAAACAGAATAAGTCATAAATGTAAGGAAGAGACTATGAAAAAAAGAGTTTACTTCAATAAGGTTCAAGAGATGAAATTTATATCTCATCTGGATCTTTTGAGATTTTTTGAGAGAGTTATACTAAAAAGTGGAATTCCTGTAAAATATAGTCAGGGATTTCACCCGAGACCTAAACTATCATTTGGAAATCCAGTTTCATTGGGTACAGAAGCCTATAACGAGATTATGGAGATGGAACTAGAAAAAGAGATGGACAATGAGGAAATATTTGAAAGGTTCAACTCCTTTGAAGTAAAAGGATTTAAGGTTTTGAAAGTTGAAGATATAACTGATAAAATCGGTATAGGTGAAAGATTTAAGACAGCAATATATCTTCTAGAAGGACCAGAAGATGAAATAAATAGTGTTGAAAAATTACTTTCTCAGGAAAATATTCTTGAAAAAAAGGAAAAAAAAGGTAAGATTGTTGAAAGAGATTTAAAAGATAAGATAAAAGGAAGCAGAAGAATAGATGCGGAAAACTTAGAGATAGATATAGAAAATGGATCTCCCAATGCCTTTTTAGATATAGTAGGATTAAAATCCTCAAATATAAAAATAGTGAAAAATGGATATAGAATATAAGCCATTGAAAAAATAAAAAACAGAATAGAAGGAGAACGGAAAAATGTTGGATTTAAGATTTATACGTGACAATATTGAATATTTACAGGAGATGCTAGCTAAGAGAGGAAACAATTTTCCCCTGGAAGAGTTTGAACAGCTAGATGCAGAGAGAAGAGATATATTGACAGAAGTTGAGGCTCTTAGAGGTAAGAGAAATACAGTTTCTGCTCAAGTTGCGCAAATGAAAAAAACAGGAGAAGATGCAACAACAATTATTGCTGAGATGGGATCAGTTTCATCAAGAATAAAAGAGTTAGATGTCAAGCTTGCAGAGATTGATGAGAAACTTACATATATTCAAAAAACGATTCCAAACATAATTCATGAGTCAGTTCCAGTTGGAAAAGATGAAGAAGATAATCTAGTTGTTAAAACGTGGGGAACTCCAAAACAATTTTCTTTCCAGCCTAAAGCTCATTGGGAAATGGGAGAAGACCTTGAAATATTAGATTTTGAAAGAGGAGCAAAACTTGGTGGGTCAAGATTCGTAGTTTATAGAGGAATGGGAGCAAGATTAGAAAGAGCTATAATAAACTTTATGCTAAATACTCATACAACAGAGCACGGGTATACAGAGCACTTAACTCCATTTATAGTTAGAAGAGAAATCTGTGAAGGGACAGGTCAATTGCCGAAATTTGAAGACGACATGTACAAGACAACTGATGATATGTTCCTAATTTCAACTTCTGAAATAACGCTTACAAATATCCACAGAGAAGAGATTTTAGATGAAAAAGATCTTCCTAAATATTTGACAGCATATTCTCCATGTTTCAGAAGAGAAGCTGGATCTTACGGAAGAGATGTTAAGGGTCTTATAAGACAGCATCAGTTCAATAAAGTTGAAATGGTAAAACTTGCAACTCCGGAGACATCTTATGATGAACTTGAAAAAATGGTTGTGAATGCAGAAACTATCCTTCAAAAATTAGAGCTTCCATATAGAATAGTTCTTCTATGCTCAGGAGATATAGGGTTTGGATCTTCTAAAACTTATGATTTAGAAGTATGGCTACCATCACAGGACAAGTATAGAGAGATTTCATCATGTTCTAATTGTGGAGATTTCCAGGCTAGAAGAATGGGATTAAAATATAGACCAGAAGGATCTTCTAAAAGCGAATTTGTACATACTCTAAATGGATCAGGTCTTGCAGTGGGAAGAACTCTTGTTGCTATAATGGAAAATTATCAACAGGAAGATGGATCTTTCTTAATTCCAGAGGTTCTTGTTCCATACATGATGGGAGTAGATGTTGTTAAAAAGTAGTCTTTTTCTTCTGTTTTTTATAAATATATGTTTGAATAGACTAGAGTTTATATTTTCGCTTGCAGGAATTCTGATTATTTTTAATCTTTTCAAAAATAAAAATATACTTAAAAATATCAAGGGATTAAAGCTTTTTTTCATTTTTTATGGAAGTACCTTTATTTTCCAGTTTTTAATGAATCAAGAAGGTGAAGTGTTATTTAAAATTTTTAATATATATATAACGAAAGAGGCATTAAAGGTTTTTTTGATGAATTTCTTAAGAATACTAAACCTTTTGATGATATCGTGGCTAGCTACTGAACTCAAAATTTTTAATAAAAATTTAGGGAAATATCAAAAGATTTTTGAAAATGTAATATGCTTAGTTCCTGAAGTAATGGTAGCTTTTAAAAAAAGAATGAAACTGAAATGGTTTTTTAGATATATTTTAAAGCAGGTAAAGGTTAAAAGTTAAGCGACTATAAAGTTGAAAAAACTTAGTAAGTTATATAGAATAACATAAAGAACTAAATTGGAGGTCAAAATGGGATATAATTATAAGGAATTAGGTCTTTCTAATACTAGAGAGATGTTTGTAAAAGCAAATAAAGAGGGTTATGCAGTTCCTGCATTTAACTTCAATAATATGGAAATGATGCTTGCAATAGTTGAAGCATGTGCTGAGATGGGTTCTCCAGTTATACTTCAGTGTTCAACAGGAGCCTTAAAATATATGGGGAAAGAGGTTGCACCACTTTTGGCTAAAGCAGCAGTTGATCATGCAAGAGCGATGGGATCAGATATTCCAGTAGCACTTCACTTAGATCACGGTCCAGATTTAGAGGCTGTAAAGACTTGTATTGAGGCTGGATTCTCATCAGTTATGATTGATGGGTCTCACCATAACTTTGAGGATAACATCAGAATTTCTAAAGAAGTTGTAGAGTATGCTCATAAACATGATGTTACAGTTGAGGGAGAATTAGGAGTTTTAAAAGGAATAGAGGATGATGTAGTTGCAGACGATCACCAATTCACTAGACCTGAAGAGGTAGAAGAGTTTGTAAAAAGAACTGGTGTAGATTCACTGGCAATTGCGATAGGAACATCTCATGGAGCTCACAAATTTAAGCCAGGAGAGGATCCTAAATTAAGACTCGATATTCTTGTAGAGTGTGAGAGAAGATTACCAGGATTCCCAATAGTGTTACATGGATCATCTGAAGTTCCAGCTAAATACATTGAAATGATGAGAACATATGGTGGAGAAATTTCAGATGCTATGGGAATACCTGCTTCTGAACTAAGAGGGGGAGCTAAATCTGGTGTTGCAAAAATCAACGTAGACACAGATGGAAGACTTGCCTTTACATCAGGAATCAGAAAAGTTCTAGCTACAAATCCTAAAGAATTTGACCCAAGAAAATACTTAGGAGCAGCTAAAGAAGAGATGAAAGCTTATTACAAAACTAAAGTAGTGGATGTTTTCGGATCTGAGGGTGCATACAAAAAAGCTTCTAAATAATATTTGATAAAGAAAGACAGGTTTTCCTGTCTTTTTTTATTGGCTAAAAATGAATCTTTTAAAGGTTAAAAAATAATCTTTTAAATTAAGAGGAAACAGATGTTTGAGCTAGTAAAAATAGGCGCGAAATAAAAAAAATATTTTTTGTTTGTATTTACAAATTTTAAAAAATATTGTAAAATATAATGAACTAATAACAAATTTTAAGAACTAAAATAAAACAAAAAGTTTTAAATAGGAGGAGAAGATGTCTTGTAAAAATCTGACGAAAGAGCAATGTTATAAGGAACTGGAAAAATTTATTAAAAATCTTCCAGAAAGAGAGGGGGCTCTTATCTCTGTTCTGCATAAAGGACAGGAAATATTCGGCTACCTTCCGGAAGAGGTCCAGATGTTTATAGCTAAAAAACTTGAGTTACCACTATCAAAAGTTTATGGGGTAGTTAGTTTTTATCATTATTTTACAATGGTACCAAAAGGGAAATATCCGATTGCTGTATGCATGGGAACAGCTTGTTATGTTAGAGGTGCTGATAAAGTTTTGAAAAGGTTTAAAGAGGAACTCGGAATCTCTGGAGCAGAAGTAACTCCAGATGGATTGTTTTCAATAGATGCTCTAAGATGTGTTGGGGCTTGTGGGTTGGCACCGGTTGTTTTGGTTGGAGACGAAGTTCATGGAAAACTTAAGGCAGAAGATGTAAAAGGGATAATCGAGCAATATAAGGCTAAAGGGTAGGAGAGAAAAGATGGAAAAAAAAATAAAATCATTTGAAGAACTTCTAAAAAAATATGAAGAGTGCAAAGTTTTAGTTGATATAAGAAAAAAGTGAACTGCAGAAGAGATAGAAAATGTAATCTGTCTTAAAGTGGGTATAAATGGAAAAAATGTAGTTGCCTCCAAAAACGGAGAGAAGGTCATAGAGACTATAGTTTCATATTTAGAAAGAGAAAAAATAGATAATGTGGCAGTTGTAAAAACTGAATTTAAGGGTTATTCAGGAGGAAATCCTTCTCTGGAAGTCGTTATACCTAAAAAAGGGCAGGTTGTTTTTGGGAATGTTTCCCCTAGAGAAGCGGTTGAGATTTTACAAAGATATCTCATAAAAAATGATGAGATTTTGAAATTTTTAGAAAAAAACATATAAATCTAGATATATTGGGGAGGTCACAGAATGGCACATAAAAAACACGTGCTAATTTGTGGAGGGACGGGATGTCTCTCTTCAAAAAGTAAACAGATAGCAGAGAATATGAATGTTCTTTTAAAAGAAAAAGGATTAGAAGATGAGGTAAAGGTAGTCCTTACAGGATGTTTTGGATTCTGTGAAAAAGGACCAATTGTAAAAATAATACCTGAAAATACATTCTATGTTGAAGTAAAACCAGAGGATGCATCAAGAATTCTTGAAGAAGATATCATAAAGGGAGAAAAAATAGAGGAACTGCTATATGTTGATCCGAGAACTAAGGAGATAATACACGAGGGAGAAAAAATGGAGTTCTATAAGAAACAGCATAGAGTTGCTCTCAGAAACTGTGGACTTATAGATCCTGAAAATATTGAGGAATATTTTGGAGTTAAGGGGTATCAAGCCTTAGGAAAAGCCCTTGCTTTGGAACCTAAAGAGGTTGTAAAAGAGGTTCTTGATTCCGGATTAAGAGGAAGAGGCGGAGGAGGATTTCCTACAGGTAGAAAATGGGCTATAGCTCTTGAACAGATATCTGAGCAAAAATATATAGTTTGTAATGCTGATGAGGGAGATCCAGGAGCTTTTATGGATAGATCGATACTTGAAGGAGATGCTCATTCTGTAATAGAAGGAATGGCAATAGCTGGATATGCTATTGGAGCAACTAAAGGTTTGGTGTACATAAGAGCCGAGTATCCTCTGGCGATAGAAAGACTCAGAAAAGCTATTGAAGATGCTAGAAGTTATGGGATGTTAGGAAGAGATATTTTAGGGAGCGGATTTGATTTTGATATAGAGATAAAATATGGTGCAGGAGCTTTTGTATGTGGGGAGGAAACAGCTCTCATCCATTCGATGGAGGGAGAAAGAGGAGAACCGACGTCTAAGCCACCGTTTCCTGCAGTGGAGGGATACTGGAAAAAACCTACAATAGTAAATAACGTCGAGACGTTAGCAAACCTACCTGTTATACTTCTGGATGGAGCAGAGAAATTTAAATTAGTAGGAACTCCAAACTCTAGCGGAACAAAAGTTTTTGCCCTGGCAGGAAAAATAAATAATGTAGGTCTGGTAGAGGTTCCTATGGGAACAACTCTTAGAGAAGTTATTTTTGAAATTGGTGGTGGAATTAAAGACGGGAAGAAATTTAAAGCTGTTCAGACAGGAGGGCCATCTGGAGGTTGTTTGACTGAGAAGGATTTGGATACTCCGATTGACTTTGATACTCTTGTTGCTAAGGGATCTATGATGGGTTCTGGTGGAATGATTGTCATGGATGAGGATGACTGTATGGTGTCTGTGTCTAAATTCTATTTAGAATTTACAGTTGATGAATCGTGTGGAAAATGTACTCCTTGTAGAATAGGAAATACAAGACTCTTTGAAATTTTGGATAAGATTACAAAAGGAAATGGAACTATGGAAGATATAGAACTTCTCAGATCCTTATCTGAAACTATAAAAGATACTTCCCTATGCGGACTTGGACAGACAGCTCCCAATCCAATTCTATCAACCTTAGAGCAGTTCTATTATGAATATGTTGCGCATATTAAAGAAAAAAAATGTCCAGCAGGACAGTGTGAAGACCTCATCAAGTATATTATCAATGATAAGTGTATAGGTTGTACAGCATGTGCTAGAGTTTGTCCAGTGAACTGTATAGATGGAAAAGTTAAGGTTAAGCACTTTATTCACCAGGATAGATGCATTAAATGTGGAGCATGTTATGCTACATGTAAGTTCAAAGCGATAGATAAGGAATAATATAAATTTGTGGGAGGAAAGTAATGGAAATGTTAAAAGTTAATATAGATGGAATTGAACTTACAGTTCCTAAGGAGTCAACTATTTTAACTGCTGCAAAATCAGCTGGTATAAATATTCCGTACCTTTGTTATATGAATATGGGGGGAGCTGACTTTAAAAATAACTGTGCATCTTGTAGAATTTGTGTTGTAGAGGTTGAGGGAAGAAAAAACCTTGCTCCGGCATGTGCTACTCCGATTTATGAAGGGATGATAGTTAGGACTAATACAATGAAGGTAATGGAAAAGAGAAAGACTATACTGGAGCTTCTTCTTTCAGATCACCCTAAAGATTGTTTGGTTTGCTCAAAGAACGGAGAGTGTGAACTTCAGACTCTGGCTATGGATTTTGGGATTAGAGAAATTAAATATGTAGGTAAGGAATCAAGCTATAAAATAGAAGTATCTCCATCAATAATAAGAGATGCCAGCAAGTGTATTATGTGTAGAAGATGTGAAACTATGTGTAATGAGATCCAAACTTGCGGAGTTCTTTCTGGAATAGAGAGAGGATTTGAGGCAGTTGTATCTACAGCCTTCGATCAAAATTTAGAAACAACACCGTGCACATACTGCGGGCAATGCGTTGCAGTATGTCCAGTAGGGGCTCTACATGAAAATGATCATACTTGGAAATTAGTGAAAGATCTTGCACATTCTAAAAAGAAAGTCATTGTTCAAGTGGCTCCAGCAGTGAGAGTTGCTCTTGGAGAAGAGTTTGGAATGGCTGGACAGGATGTTACGAAGAAAATGGTGACAGCCTTAAGGAAATTAGGTTTTGACGAGGTATTTGATACAAATTTTGCAGCAGACCTTACGATTATGGAAGAAGCTTCAGAATTTAAAGATAGACTCGAGAGACATTTAGCTGGAGATAAAAATGTAAAATTACCTATTCTGACTTCGTGTTGTCCTGCATGGGTGAAGTTTGTTGAACATAATTTCGCAGACATGCTAGATATTCCATCTACTGCAAGATCACCACAGCAGATGTTTGGTTCGGTGGCAAAAAATATTTGGGCTAAAGAGCAAGGAATAGCTAGAGAAGATTTAGTTTGTGTTTCTATAATGCCGTGTTTGGCTAAAAAATATGAAGCGGCTAGACCTGAATTTTCGACAGATGGAAATCCTGATGTAGACTATTCGGTTTCAACGAGAGAACTTGCAAATCTTCTGAAACAGGCTAACATAAATTTAGCTACTCTTGAGGATGGAGAGTTTGATAATCCACTAGGGTACTCGACTGGAGCTGCAGATATATTTGGGAGAACAGGAGGAGTTATAGAAGCTGCTACAAGAACAGCTTATGAATGGATAACTGGAGAAACACTTGAGAATGTAGATTTTCGACAGCTAAGAGGTATGGAGGCAGTAAGAGTTGCAGAAGTTCCTGTGGGAGGACTAAATCTTAGAATAGGAATAGCTCATGGGCTTGGAGCAGCAAGAGAACTTTTGAACCAAGTAAGAAATAAAGAGATTGAACTGCATGCGATAGAGATAATGGCATGTAAAGGCGGATGTATCGGAGGAGGAGGACAGCCTTACCATCGTGGAAACTTTAGTGTTATTCAAAAAAGATATGAGGCTCTTCAAGGGATAGATAATAAGAAAACAATAAGAAAATCTCATCTAAATCCATATGTGAAAGAGTTATATGAAAAGCACTTAGGAAAACCTCTTAGCGATGAGGCTCACCATTTATTACACACAGAGTATTATCCTAAAAATAAAATTTAATCAAAAGGTGGCGAAACTGCCACCTTTTTTTGACAAATAGAGGAATATGGTTTATAATAGTGAGTAATAGAATTATGTGTATTTTATAAAAAAATGGAGGTAAAAATGATTAATGAATCTAGATTAATAGAAAACTTTTTAGATATGGTTAAAATATCATCCCCTTCTCTAAAAGAGAGAAATATAGCAGACTATCTTGTGAAAGTTTTAACAAAAATGGGATTAGAAGTTCATGAGGATAAGGCTGGAGAATCATTTAATGGTAATGCAGGAAATATAGTTGCAGTATTGAGAGCTCCTGGAAAGAAAAAAGTTCTTTTCAGTTCACATATGGATACGGTTGTACCTTGTGATGTTATAAATCCAATAATTGAAGATGGAATCATAAAAACAGACGGAACATCAGTTCTTGGAGGAGACGACAAAGCTGGAATAGCTGCAATTATTGAAATGATAAAAATGATACAAGAAACAGGTGTAGATCATCCTGAAATAATAGCTGTATTCTCTATAGCAGAAGAAATCGGTCTTTTAGGAGCACAGAAATTTGATTTAGATAAATATAAACCTGACTTAGCTTTTATAATCGATTCGGGAGGAGCTCCAGGAACAGCTGTAATTCAGACTCCATATGCAGCTAAAGGTAAAATCGAAATTATAGGTAAAACTGCCCATGCAGGACTAGCACCAGAATTAGGTATAAACGCTTTAACTGTTGCAGCTCATGCAATAACAAAGATAAAACTTGGTAGAATAGATGCTGAGACAACTTCTAATATCGGGGTTGTAAATGGAGGACAGGCTGTAAATATAGTTATGCCAGAAGTTTCTATGATGTATGAGGCAAGAAGTTTCTCTGGAGAAAAATTAGACTTAATACTGGAAGAAACAATGAATATATTCCAAGAAACTGCAAAAAGTTTTGGTGCAGGATTTAAGAGCAGTGTGGTAAAAGGTTATGATGGATACAAACTTGCAGAGGATTCTGAAATAATGGGAATATTCTCAGCAGCTTGTGAAAAATCTGGAATCGTATGTAAAGCAGTTTCATCTGGTGGCGGATGCGATGCTAATATTTACTCTGGAAAGGGAATAGTTTCTCTGAATATGGGAATTGGAATGAGTAAAGTTCATACAACAGAGGAATTTATAAAAATTGAGGATATGGTAAATTGCACGAAACTTATCTATGAGATAGCTAAGGGAATATAATTCATGTTATCAAAATTTAAGAAAGGCAGTAACAGAAAACTACTAATACTTGTATTAGTAGTTTTATTGCTACTTAGTCTAAAACAAAAAATATCTTATTTTGGAAATTTTGTAGATAGAGTCTTGTATCCTTTTCAAAGTAGAATTTTTCTTTTGGAAGACGGACTTCATAGAATATATTCAGAAATAAAATCATACCCTAAAACAGTTGAAAAAATAAAAAACTTGAAGAGGGAAAATACACTATTATCAATAGAAAATTTGAGGAACAGGTCTTTAAAAGAAGAAAATGAGAGATTAAAAGAGCTTCTTGAAATGAAAAGTTCAAATTCACATATAAAAATAGCCACAGTTGGATTTAGATCTATAAATGATTTAAATGATAATTTTCATATAAACCTAGGTTCAGAAGATGGTATAAATGAAAATATGTATGCAGTTTACGAGAATAATCTTATAGGAAGAGTAATAGAAGTATATCGAAATCACAGTAAAGTTAGAATGATAACAAGTAATAAATTGAGAATAAGTGCAGTAACAAAGGAAAATATGTTGGGAGTTATAAGTGGAGATGAAGGAGAAAATGGAAACCTTGTATTCAAGTCAACACTTATAAAAAATGTTGTAAAAATCGGAGATGCAATCTTTACCTCTGGAATAAGTGACATATATTCTGAAGGTATAAAAATTGGAACTGTAATAGAAAAGGGACAGGAACAGGGAGAGTACATTGTAGATCCAAAAATGGATATAATAAAACTTAGAGAAGTTGTCCTTATAGAAAAGGAGTAAATTTTGAAAAAAATAATATCTTTAATATTTATGGTGTTTTATTTTGTATTGTCTGCCAAGGAAAAACCATTGTACACTTTGAATAATGTATCTTTTAAAGTTAAAGAGGTAACAACTTTGGATGGCGGAAAAAGAGAGCTCACTTATGAAATTGTACTAGAATTTCCGGATAAAATGAAAAAAACAGTAATTTCACCTGAAATAAATAAAGGGGAAATATACCTTTATAATCATGGAGAAAAGACGATATATCTTCCATTTTTTAACCAGGTGGAAAAGGGCGAAGTATCTTCAGAAGAAAATAGAGTTTTGGAGTTTATAAAAACTCTTATGGAAATGGAAAAAAATAATAGTATCTTCAGAGAAAACTATTATAAGAATCTGAACCAAAAAATAAAATTGGCTTCAGGAGAAATAATAGATATAAAAAGTAGAAAAGAAAACAATGGATATTTATTCCCTGATGAAATAGATATTTTTTCTTCTGATATAAAAGTATCTACTTTAAAATTGAGTGATTTCAAAAGCAACATCCAAATTAACGAGGACGAATTTAAAATAAAAAATGAAAATAGTAGATAGTGAAGGCATAGTAATAGACAGGTACAATATAAATGAAGCTGATCTTATTGTGACTATTTTTTCAGAATCTTTTGGAAAGATTAAAACAGTTCTTAAAGGAGTTAGAAAAAGTAAGAAGAGAGAGCAAGCTGCACTCGACATATTGGCAAAATCAAAATTTATTTTGATAAAAAAAGAGGAATACTATACAGTGTCAAAATTTGAATTATTGGACGATTTTGAAGGAATAAAAAAAAATCTTTATAAAATATATATGAGTTTGTATGTTATGGAGGTTATAAACAAAAGTATACTTGAAGGAGAAAGCGGTAGAAAAATTTATAGGCTAACTGTGAAAACTTTAGAATATCTTGAAAAGGAAAATACTTCCTGGAAAGGAACTTTATGTATATCC
Source organism: Fusobacteriaceae bacterium (assembly GCA_051648365.1). GTDB lineage: Bacteria > Fusobacteriota > Fusobacteriia > Fusobacteriales > Fusobacteriaceae > JAGNZR01. Next base: position 20,101 of record JBOFEZ010000066.1, on the reverse strand, counting down.
TACTTTCTCTTTAAAATAATCCAGCATATGGGACTTTTAGATTTTGATGGTGGAAAATTTTCACAAAACAAGGCAGAAAAAACCTCTGCTGGACAAGAGTTAATAAATAATATGTTTTCTCATAAAATGAAAGAAAATATTAATTTTTTAGAAAAATTAGATGTTGTTGAGGCTGAAAAAGAAGTTTTTCAACTTATATATGATATTGAAAATTATGTAAATGAGCAGGCAGATATTGGATTGAATTTGAAAAAATACTTATTGGGGTGATTTTTTTGCAGATTGTAAAGATAACGGATTATTTAGAAGAGAGCTTAATTGACCTGGAATTAAATTGTAAAAATAAAGAAGAAGCTTTAAGAGAATTGAGTGGACTGATTGGAAAATCTGAAAAAGTTATAAACAAACAAGAGCTTTACCATGCTCTTGTTGAGAGGGAAAAAATAGGAAGTACTGGAATAGGAAAAGGAGTTGCCATTCCTCATGCAAAAACAGAAGCAGCTTCGGAATTAATAATAGCTTTTGGAAAAAACAGAGAAAAGTTAGAATTTGACTCTTTGGATGGAGAAGGAGCTAATCTGTTTTTTGTTTTTGCATCCCCAGTTAAAGATAGTCATATATATCTTAAAGTTTTGGCTAGGATTTCGAGATTAATAAGAGAAGAAAAATTCAGAGAAAAACTTGTAACTTGCAAATCTTCACAAGAGGTTATAGCGGCTATAAAAGAGGAGGAGGGGTTATAATGAAATGCCCTTTCTGTGGAAACGAAGATACAAAAGTTATAGACAGTAGAGCTTATTTGGATGGAAACAGCATAAAAAGAAGAAGAGAATGTCCTAGATGTGATAAACGTTTTACTACATATGAAAAAATAGAGGATACTCCGCTTTATGTTGTAAAACGTTCTGGTGGAAGAGAGATATTTAATAGGGAAAAAGTTTTTAGAGGATTGATGCTAGCTACGATAAAAAGGGATGTAGCTATTGCGGAATTAGAAAAATTAGTCTCTGAAGTGGAACAAATTATAAGATCTAACATGAATCATGAAATAAAAAGTAGTGAATTGGGAGATTTGATTTTGAAAAAACTTGTAGAGATAGATGAAGTCGCATATGTAAGATTCGCTTCTGTGTATAAAGATTTCCAAGATATAAGATCATTTGTTGAAATAGTAGAGCAGGTAAAAAAAGGGAGATAAATGAAAAAAGTTTTGGTTATTAATGGAGCAAACCTGAATTTTTTAGGGATAAGGGAAAAAAATATTTATGGGAATAGTACGCTTCAAGAGATAAATGCTAGAATGAAAAAATATGTGGAATTTGAAGAAATCCATATAGAATTTTTTCAATCTAACTACGAGGGTGGGATAATCGAAAGAATACAAGAAGCTTACGGAAATATGGATTATATAATAATAAACCCTGGAGCCTTTACTCATTATAGTATAGGGATAAGAGATGCGTTGCTGGCAGTTGGAATCCAGTGTATAGAAGTTCATCTTTCAAATATATACAAGAGAGAGGACTTTAGACACAAATCTTTTATATCGGACATTGCCATAGGAACGATATGTGGTTTTGGTGAAGAGGGATATATAATGGCCTTAGACTATATAAAAAAGAAAGAAAGCGAGGAAATAACTAAATGAATATAATATTTATGGGTACCCCTGAATTTGCAGTTCCTTCACTCGAGGCATTGCACGAGAAATACGGAATTAAGGCTGTATTCACTAAGATAGATAAACCTAATGCAAGGGGAAAAAAAATAAATTTCACTCCTGTAAAGGAGTTTGCTCTTGAAAATGAGATTGAGATTTATCAACCAAATAGTGTAAAGAAAGAGGAAACAATAGAAATTATAAGAAAACTTAATCCGGATTTGATAGTCGTTGTAGCATACGGAAAAATAATACCTCAAGAAATAATAGATATACCTAAGTATGGAATAATAAATGTTCACTCATCAATACTTCCTAAATTTAGGGGAGCGGCACCTATCAACGCAGCCATAGTAGCTGGAGACAAAGAGACAGGCGTTACAATTATGGACATTGAACTAGAACTTGATGCTGGTGATATAATTGAGATAAAAAAAACTCCTATATATGATGAAGATAATTTCTTAACTTTACACGACAGACTAAAAGATATAGGAAAAGATGCTCTTATGGAAGCTGTGGAAAAGATATTTAACAGAACAGCGTTAAGAACTAAACAAAATCATAGTGAAGCTACTTTTGTTAAACCTTTTAAGAAAGAGGATTGCCATATAAACTGGAATCAAGAAAATCAAAAAGTCTATGATTTTATTCGTGGAATGTCACCTTTTCCAAGTGTTTATTCCTTTGTTGAGGGAAAGTTACTTAAAATTGTTGAAACTGAAAAACATGATGGAATTTATCCAGAAAAAACTCCTGGTGAGATAGTAGATGTTATTAAAAATAAAGGTTTTGTGGTTGCAACAAAAGATGCATCACTTATCCTAAAAAAATTAAAACCTGAAAATAAGGGAGTTATAACTGGAGCTGATAGTATAAACGGCAAGCAATTGAAAATAGGTGATAAACTTCAATGATATTAGATGGAAAAAAATTCTCTTCTGAAATAAGGTCTAAAATCAGAGGTGAAGTAGAAATTATTTGTGAAAAAACTGGTAAAAAGCCAGGCTTAGCTGTTATAATAGTCGGAGAAAATCCTGCTTCTAAGGTGTATGTAAACTCTAAAATAAAAACTTGCACAGAGTTAGGTATGATGAGCAGACTTCATCAGCTGAGTGAAGATGCAGAAGAATGTGAAATTTTAGATTTTATAAAAAAATTGAATGAGGATGAAGACATAAACGGAATTTTAGTCCAACTACCTCTCCCAAAAAAATTTAAAGAAAACAATATTATAGAAGCTATTTCTCCCAAAAAAGATGTGGATTGTTTCACTCATGAAAATATAGGTAAATTATTCCTCAATGAAAAAACATCTTTAAAACCATGCACTCCTCAAGGTATAGTAGAACTTCTGGAGAATTATGAGATAGAAGTTTTGGGGAAAAAAGTTGTGATAGTAGGAAGAAGTAATATTGTTGGAAAACCATTGGCACTCATGTTCATAAATAGGGGTGCAACTGTAACTGTTTGTAATAGTCATACTCAGAACTTAAAAGAAATAACAAAGGAAGCAGATATACTTATTTCAGCAGTGGGAAGACCCCGATTTATAACAGCAGATATGGTGAAACAGGGGTCAGTAGTCATAGATGTGGGAATTAACAGAGTGGAAGGTAAGCTTGTAGGTGATGTGGATTTTGAAAATGTATCAGAAAAAACATCATATATAACACCTGTTCCTGGAGGAGTTGGGCCAATGACAATTGCAATACTCATGAAAAATACTCTGGAAGCTTTTAAAAATAATAGGGGATGATGAAATGAAACTTGATTTAGAATCTATAAAAAAATTATCTGAAAATGTTAATAAGTACAATCTGAATGAAGCGACGATAGAAACAAAAGAGATTAAACTTACAATAAAAAAAGAGATACCTGTGGAAGAGGTTACTTATAGAGAAATTAGAAAGACTCCTGAAGTTTATCATGAAGAGCCACAAGAAAGAGAAGAACCTAAAAGTGAGGAGAACTATTCAGATTTTGAAGAGCTAACTTCTCCAATTGTGGGGACTTTTTATAGTTCTCCATCACCAGATGCAAAACCTTTTGTAGTAGACGGACAAGAGGTAAAAGTCGGGGATACTCTTTGTATTATTGAGGCTATGAAGCTTATGAATGAGGTAAAAGCCACAAAAAATTGCAAAATTGAAAAGATAGTAGCAGAAGAAGGAAAAGTTGTAAAAAAGGGGGAAGCAATCTTCCTAATCTCATAATTTCAAAAATAAAGCTGTAGACACTGTCTTCGGCTTTGTTTTTCTTATTTAGAAAAAAGGAAAAGTGGTACTTTTATTCATATAATAGTAGTATGGAGCATACTGAAAAAATAACTGGGAGTTGTTAAGTTGTTTTTTATTGCGTTTCATGATAAAATACTTTGTCATATGGAGGACAACTATGAAAAAAATATCGGACGTTATGAATAAAAATGTGATTTCAATTGAAAAAGAAACTACAGTAGAAGAGATAGTAAGAATTATGAAAGAAAAAAAAATTGGAAAAATACCTGTTGTAGAAGAAGGGCAAGTTTTAGGTGTGGTTAGGAGAGAAGATCTTCTTGTAAAAGAAGAGATACCACCAGTTCAGCCTGTTATAGCTTTTTGGGAAGTTTTAATTACTCTACCAAGCAACAGAGAATTTGAAAAAAAATTAGAAAAACTCACTGCTTATAAAGCTGAACAGATTATGAATAGAGATTTTTACAGTTGTTCATCAGAAGATAATTTAGAAAAAATAGTTACAGAAATATTAGAGTACAAGCATGATTATACTCTAGTTATAGATAATGGAATCTTAGTGGGTATAGTTACAAAATCTGATCTTATATCAGGGTGTTTTTAAAAAATATAATTTTATAAATTTAGAGGAAGGTGCTATCTAAAATTGGATTTGGATCAGAGTATTGTTAGTGATATTTTTTTGTTGGTAGTATTGATAATTTTATCAGGAATTTTTTCAGCATCAGAAACAGCTTTAACTTCATTTCGTAGTACACATATTGAAGAAATAGAATGGAAACATCCTAAGGAAGCCGTTCTTCTGAAAGGTTGGCTAAAATATCCTAATGAAATATTAACAGGGATGCTTTTGGGAAATAACATTGTAAATATTTTGGCTTCATCTATTGCCACAGCTCTTACGCTTAATGTTATGGGTAATAATTCAACTTCAATACTTGTATCGACTATTGTAATGACTATAGTCATACTTATTTTTGGAGAGATTACACCTAAAATAATTGCTAAAAACAACTCAGTTTTAGTTTCCAGATTTGTAATAACTCCGATGCATATTCTCTCTCTTATAACGAAACCTATAGTGTTTATTTTAATGGGAATTTCAAAAATAATAGGAAGACTCTTTGGCATTGAGATAAAAGATGAAGCCCTCATGATAACTGAAAAAGATATAATTTCATTTGTAAATGTGGGAGAAGCTGAGGGGATAATAGAAGAGGGTGAAAAAGAGATGATTCACTCGATTTTTGAATTTGGAGAGACAAGTGCCAAAGAGGTAATGACACCAAGAACTTCTATGTATTCTATAGAGGCTACAAAAACAATTGAAGAAGTATGGGATGAACTACTAGAAACAGGGTTTTCAAGAATTCCTGTGTATGAGGAGACTATAGATGATGTTATAGGTATCTTATATGTAAAAGATATTCTTAACTCTGTAAAGAGAGGGGAAACTGAAAGACAGATAAAAGAGTTTGTAAGAATCCCATATTTTGTTCCAGAAACAAAATCTATTATCGAAATATTGAAAGAATTTCAATTTAAAAAAGTTCATATTGCAATGGTTCTAGATGAATATGGAGGAGTTGTAGGTCTTGTTACAATAGAAGATCTTATAGAGGAAATTGTAGGAGAGATAAGAGATGAATTCGATCAAGAAGAAGAAGAAAATGTGATAAAAATTTCTGAAACAGAATATCTTGTGGATGCTATGATAGATATAGAAACGCTGAACAAAGAGCTCTCATTGAACCTACCGATTTCAGAAGATTATGAAAGTTTAGGAGGGCTGATAACCACAGAGTTATCAAGGGTCTGCATAATAGGAGATGAGGTCATCCTAGGAGATGTGAGACTTCAAGTAAAAGAACTAGATAAAATGAGAATTTCTAGAGTGATTCTAGAAAAAATAGTGGACGGAGAAAAATGAAAAACACAGTAAAGAGTTATTTTTACACCGGAATAGTGGCCCTCCTTCCTATTGTGATAACACTCTATATATTGGATTGGATATTCACTTTTATTTTAGACCTTATATCAACATCTTATTTAGCAGTTATTTTGAAAAGTATAGTAGAGAAGAGTGTAGAGCTATCAGAAACAGCGACTTCGGTAGAATTTTTAATGAATATTTCAATCAACATCATAACAGTGATATTGATACTTATATTTGTAATATTTATTGGATATACCCTTAAACATGTTGTTTTTTCAAAGATAATAAAATATGTGAATGGATTATTTTTGAGAGCTCCATTGATTAAACATATATATTCTACGATAACTCAGATTGTTTCAGTTTTTTCCAATGACAGAATGAATAGTTACCAGAAAGTAGTAATAATAGAGTACCCTAGAAAAGGGATCTATTCCATGGGTTTTTTAACGTCAGAATCAAATTGTATTTTTGAAAAAAGACTAAACAAAGAAAAAATGTACAATATATTTATTCCAACTTCACCTAATCCAACTTCGGGGATGTTTATAGCAATGGAGGAAAGTGAGGTTAACATTTTAGACATAAAAGTTGATGAAGCTATAAAGCTTATAATTTCAGGTGGGGTGATAGTTCCTGAAATGGCTAAAGGGGATGAAAAATGAACAAAATTTTAATGGTTTTAACTTTAATTTTATTTGTGGGATGTAGCAACTCTGAGAGTAGAGGTGGGAAACTCATGGATAAAGAGCAATATTATATTTTAAGGGGAATGAATAATGCTCAAGAAGGGAAATATTTAGATGCTATAAAAGAGTTAAAGGTAGCATATAATAAAAATCCTAAAAATATAGTGACTCTTCGTGAACTTGCATATTGCTATGGAGAATTGGGAGACCTAGAAGAAGCTAAAAAGATTTATGGAGAAGCTCTTAAACTGGATCCTAAAGATCTTGTTTCTATAAAGAATATTGCATATATAAATTATCTTCATAAAAATTACCAGGCTACTAGAGATTATTTAAAAGAAATTCCTGAGAAGTTGAGAGACGAATACTCATATAAACTTTATGGATATCTATATTTAAATGAAAAAGATTACGATAGAGCCTATGAAAATTTGAGAATGGCAGTATCGTTGAATAGAAGTTTTGATCCTGAACTTATTGAGAAATATGTGGAAGTCCTGAGAATTAAAAAGAGAACTTCAGAGACATATAGATATCTGGATGAAAACTATGAACTTTATAAAAATAGAAAAGATTATATTATAATTTATTCTGAAAAACTCAGTGAAAACTTTAGTGAACTTAGGAAAGCTGAGAGAGCACTAAAAAGATATTTAGCAGAAAATAATCAAGATGACGAGGTTATTCTTGAGTTAGCAAAGAATAATATTGAACAAGGAAAATATAGTGAAGTATTAAAAATACTCTCTTTAGTTTCTTCAAAAAATTCTTATGATTCAAAATATCTCAATTATAAAAAAATAGCTGAAGAGAGATTAAAAAAAAATCAGATTAAGAAAAAATAAAATTTATTTTATTACAGGAGGACAAAATGGATTTGAAAAAATATGTAGCATTAGTTGAGGATTTCCCAAAAAAGGGGATTAAATTTAGAGATATAACTCCTCTTATGGATGATGGAGCAGCATATAAATATGCCACAGATGAGATTGTAAAGTTTTGTAAGGAAGTTGGAGCAGAACTTGTAGTTGGACCTGAGGCAAGAGGATTTATTTTTGGATGCCCTGTATCATACGCTCTTGGAATAGGTTTTGCACCAGTTAGAAAACCAGGAAAACTTCCTAGAGAGGTAATAACTTTTGATTATGATTTAGAGTACGGATCAAATACTCTGTGTATGCACAAAGACTCGGTAAAACCTGGGCAAAAAGTTGTTATAGTGGATGATTTACTTGCAACTGGTGGAACAGTAGAGGCTACGGTTCATATGATAGAAAAAATGGGAGGAGAAGTTGTAGGACTTGCATTCCTTATAGAGCTAGAAGAATTAAAAGGAATAGAGAAGTTGGCAAAGTATCCAGTACTTACGTTGATGAAATACTAAAATATAATGGTTGGAGGGCTTCTTCTTTTGAAATTGCCCTCTTTTTCTTAAAATCAGATTGAGGGGTAGTTGTGGAGTATTTACAGGATATAAAAGAAAAAATAGAAGATAGTAATTTGAAAGTTGATTTTGAAAAGATAAAAGATGCCTTTCTTCTAGCAGAAGAGTCTCATAAAGGTCAGTACAGAAAATCAGGAGAGGACTATATTCTTCATCCTGTGGAAGTTACTAAAATTTTAATAGAACTTAAAATGGACACAGATACAATTGTAGCTGGAATTCTTCATGACATAGTGGAAGATACTTTTATTACTCTAGCAGATATAAGGTATAATTTTGGAGAAGATGTAGCTGAGCTTGTAGATGGAGTAACCAAACTGAGAAATCTTCCTAATGGAACCAAGAATCAGTATGAAAATCTTAGAAAAATGATATTAGCAATGTCGAAAAATTTAAGTGTAGTTATAATTAAATTGGCTGACAGGCTTCATAATATGCGAACTTTAAGATATATGAAACCTGAAAAACAGATGTCCATAGCCCAAGAAACTATTGATATTTATACACCGCTAGCGCACAGATTAGGGATAGCTAAGATAAAGTGGGAGCTGGAAGATTTATGTCTCTATTATCTCCATCCGAAAGCTTATCAGGAACTAAAAAAACTTGTGGATACTAAAAAAAATGAAAGAGAAAATTATATTGAAAATATAATAAAATCTATAGATTGCATGTTGGAGGATTCTAAGATAAAGGCATCTATAAATGGAAGATTTAAACATTTTTACAGTATCTATAAAAAAATGTATGAGAAAGGAAAAGAATTTGACGATATATATGATCTGATGGGAATTAGAATTATAACAAAGACAAAAACAGATTGTTATCATATATTGGGACTTATTCAAAGTCTCTATCAGCCTGTTCCTGGAAGGTTTAAAGATTATATCTCAGCTCCTAAATCTAATAATTATCAATCGATACATACGACAGTTATAGGACCTGGTGGAAAATTTGTAGAGATACAGTTGAGAACAGAGGATATGAATATAATTGCTGAAGAGGGAATTGCAGCTCATTGGAGCTACAAAGAGAAAACTACAATCTCTAAAAATGATCAGGTATATGGATGGTTAAGAGGTATAATTGAAACTCAGCAAAATGAAAACAGTGAAGATTTTATAAAGGTTTTTACTGAGGAACTCTTAAAGGAGAGTGTGTTTATATTTTCTCCTAAAGGAGATGTAGTAGAACTAGCTTTAGGAGCAACTCCTTTGGATTTTGCATTTAATATCCATACAGATATTGGATGTAAATGTGTAGGAGCCAAAGTAAATGGAAAAATAGTTCCTCTTGAGTACAAACTTAAAAATGGTGATAGGGTTGAAATAATAACTTCTAAAAATGCCAAAGGACCTGGAAATGACTGGTTAAATATAGCGGTTACCACAGGAGCCAAAAACAAAATAAGAAAATGGTTGAAAGAGCAGAATTTTACAGAAAATGTAAAAATTGGAAAAGAACTTATAGAGCGGGAGTTGGACAAACTCAATGTGCCTATAAAAGAGTTTGAAGAGGGTTCTCTTCTCAAAAAGCATATGGAAAAACATAATATAGTTACAGCTGATGATTTTTATTTCCAGTTGGCAGAAAAACGTAGTAAAGTAGATGTAATAATAACTAAACTTAAAAGTAAACTTGAAAAAGAGAAAGAAATCCAGATTCTTCAAAATGTTACAGAAATTTCTAATGAGAAAAGAGAAAAAAGTAGCAAAAAAAATGATTACGGAGTAATAATAGACGGGACAAATAATACGCTTTTAAAGTTTGCCAAATGCTGTACACCTCTTCCTGGAGACGAGGTGTCTGGTTATGTGACTAAACTTACAGGAATAACTATTCATAGAAAAAACTGTGTGAATTATCAGAATATGATAAAAAATGACCCTGCTAGGGAGATAGAGGTAAAGTGGGATCCGAAAATTATAGGAAAACGTGTAAATAAATATAAGTTTTCTTTCAATGTTTTTGCGGATAACCGTATTAATATTCTTCTAGATATAGTGTCTCTAATTTCCAATCATAAAATAAATCTGATTTTTATAAACTCTGCAGAGATAGTTAGAGACAAAAATAAAATAATAAAGATTAAACTTACGGTGGAACTCAGTGATAAAAGTGAGTACAAACACCTCGTAAATAATATAAGTAAGATAAAAGATGTAATATCAGTAGAGAGATAAGGAGAAAAATGAAAAAATTACCAGTAACTTATGAACTTTTGGCAACAGATGGAAAAGCAAGAGCCGGAAAAGTGATGACACCTCACGGTGAGATAGAAACACCAGTATTTATGCCTGTAGGAACTCAGGCTACAGTTAAGACAATGACACCGGAAGAATTGGAAGAGATGGGAGCAGAGATAATATTAGGAAATACTTACCATCTATATCTAAGACCAGGAGATGAGATAGTTGCCAAATTCGGTGGACTTCATAAATTTATGAATTGGAAGAGACCTATACTTACAGATTCAGGAGGATTTCAAGTGTTCAGTTTGGGAGCTAGGAAAACTCAGGGTGAAGGATCAGGAAATGCGACATCTCTAGTTAAAATAACAGAGGAAGGAGTTAAGTTTTCGTCTCATATAGATGGATCAAAACATTTTATCTCTCCAGAAAAATCTATAAATATCCAGAACAATCTAGGTTCGGATATAGTTATGCTTTTTGATGAATGTCCACCGGGACTTTCAGATAAAAAATATCTTATTCCATCCATAGAAAGAACAACAAGATGGGCAAAAAGATGTATAGATGCTCATAAAAATCCTGATAAACAAGGTCTTTTTGCAATTGTACAGGGTGGTATATATGAGGATTTGAGACAAAAAAGTTTGGATGAGCTATCAACTATGGATGAGCACTTTTCAGGTTATGCGATAGGTGGATTAGCAGTAGGTGAACCTCGTGAGGATATGTATAGAGTTCTCAATTATATAGTTGAAAAGTGTCCGGAGAATAAACCTAGATACCTTATGGGAGTAGGGGAGCCGATAGATATGCTTGAGGCAGTGGAAGCCGGTATAGATATGATGGACTGTGTTCAGCCTTCAAGAATAGGAAGACATGGAACTGTCTTCACAAAATACGGAAGACTGGTAGTAAAAAATGCCACTTATGCAGAAGATGATAGACCTCTAGACGAAGGGTGTCAATGCTATGCATGTCGTAACTACACAAGAGGATATATAAGACATCTTTTCAAGGCTGACGAAATTTTGGGAGCGAGACTTGCCACTTATCACAACCTTTATTTCCTTCTTAAAATGATGAAAGAATCAAGAAAAGCCATATCAGAAGGAAGATTTGGAGAATTTAAAAAAGAGTTTATACAAAACTATACTATAGGTAAAAGCTCGGAGTGGATTAAAGGTAGAAAAATATGATGATATTTCCAAAAAAAGAGAGAACTTTCTCTCTTTTTACTTTGATCACATCTATATTTTTCGAATGTTTTAAAGGATTAAAAAGAAAAGAGCAGTAGAAAAACTGTATCTATAATTCCAGAAAGTTTCAGAAAAATAATAGAACAGATATCGGAAAAAAATTAAAAAAATTAGGAGAATAAAATGATAAAAAATATTATTTTTGATTTGGGAAATGTACTTATAGAATTTAATCCTCATAGTTTTGTAGAAAAAAATATTCCAGAGGAAGACAGAGAGGAAGTTTTTCACATGATATTCCAGAGAAAGGAATGGTTAGAACTAGATAGAGGAACTTTGAGTTATGATGAGGTGGTTAGATTTTTTTCGACAAGATTTCCTCAATATGAAAAACAGATAAGAAAATTTTTTGAAAATAAGATAATAGATTGTTTGAAACCTATTGAAGAAAATATAAAGATTGTAGAAATTTTAAAAAAGAGAGGTTATAAACTATATATTCTTTCTAATTTCCACTATCCTGCCTTCAAAAATGTTTCTGAAAAATGGGATTTCTTTAAACTTTTTGATGGTCAGGTAATCTCTTCTCACGCTAACCTTCTTAAACCGGGAAAAGAGATATACGAAGAGATACTTGGGAAATATAAACTTATGACAAAGGAAACGCTTTTTATAGATGATTCCTATGAAAATATAGAAGCAGCCAAAAAATTTGGACTACACACAATTCATCTAGAGAATTATAAAGAACTAAAAAAGAAATTAGAGGAAATATCTTTGATTTAGCGAAAATATTTTAGTAAGAAAGTAGGGAATTTTATCTCTATTTTTTTAAGTGAATAAAAAAACAAGGATTTGTAAAAAAATTAATTTTTAATTAACCTTGTAATTAAGCGTGAATTGAGTTATAATCCACAGGCAAAGCGATTGAAGATATATAAAAGCGCCAGAATCATATATGCGAAAATATGGTTGACGAGGATCAGGGTTATCGAAAATTTCGGCGGATACCTGAGGGAACTGCATTCCAAAGAAGCATTACAAAAATTTTTAGTGATAGAAATTACAAAGAATGTTTCACGCAGCTATCGCTTCTGTAGAATCAAAAAAATGCGGAGGTAAAAATTATGTGTGGTATTGTAGGTTATGTTGGACACGGAGATGCTGTAGAAGTTATCTTAGAAGGGTTATCTAAACTGGAGTATAGAGGATATGATTCTTCAGGAATAGCTATAATTGAAAACGGAAAAATAAGAGTGGAAAAAAAGACAGGTAAACTTCAGGTACTTAGTGACTATCTTGCAACGAATCCTATGAGTTCGGATGTTGGAATAGGTCATACTAGATGGGCAACTCACGGAGCTCCATCGGATATCAATTCACATCCTCATTTCAGTAAAGATAAGAGTGTTGCAGTTATTCACAATGGTATAGTAGAAAATTATCTTACTCTGAAAAAAGAACTAATAGAGAAAGGATATGATTTTATATCTGAAACTGATACAGAAGTTCTTGCACATCTTTTCCACTACTATTATGATGGAGAGATGCTTAGTACCCTTAGAAAAGTTTTGGACAGAGTGACTGGAACTTATGCACTAGGAATAATTCATAAAAATCACCCTAACCAGCTTGCGTGTGCAAGAAAAGATAGCCCGTTGGTTATAGGAATCGGAAATGGAGCTAACTATATTGCGTCAGACGTTCCGGCACTTCTTAAATATACTAAGGATGTATATTTCTTGGAAAATGGAGATTATGCTCTTTTAGACTGTGAAACTATCCAGATTTTTGATAAAGAGGATAAACCTGTTATTCGTGAAAAACATGAAATAAAATGGAGTCTAGAACAAGCAACTAAAGCAGGATATCCTCATTTTATGATAAAAGAAATTTATGAACAACCTAAAACTCTCAGAGAAACTCTTGAGAGAAGAGTGAATCTCGATGATTACTCTATAAATTTTGATAATGCTTTAACTTCGGAGGATATGGAAAAAGTAAAGGATATATATATAGTTGCATGTGGAACAGCTTATCATGCAGGACTTCAGGGAGAATATGCAATAGAGAAACTGGCAAAGCTGAGAGTGGATAGTGAGATAGCATCTGAATTTAGATATTCGGCTCCTTTCGTAACAGAAAATAGTCTGGCAATTTTTGTAACTCAGTCTGGAGAAACTCTGGATACTCTTCTGGCTATGAAAGAATGTAAAAGAAAAGGTGCTTTGACTGTTGCTGTTACTAATGTGGTAGGATCTACTATTTCTAGAGAGGCGGACAGAGTTATATATACAATGGCTGGCCCAGAAATAGCGGTTGCTTCCACAAAAGCTTATACAAATCAGGTCCTTACTCTTCAGCTTCTTGCCTTGTATCTAGCGGATATGAGAAAAACTATAACTTTCCAGGAGAAAAAAGAGATAATAGATGAACTCTTTAGAATTCCGGATAAGATGGAAGAGTTCTTTAAGGATGAATGTATAGTGAAAGGGATAGCAGAAAATTTTGCTAAATCAGCTAACGGATTTTATATAGGAAGAGGTTTAGATTATAAAATTGCCATGGAAGGATCTCTTAAAATGAAAGAGATTACATATATACATACGGAGGCTTTTGCAAGTGGAGAGCTGAAACACGGAACAATAGCACTCATAGAAAAAGGAGTTCCAGCAGTAGTTATGGCTACTCAACAGGATCTTATTGAAAAATCGGTTTCCAACATAAAAGAACTAAAAGCCAGAGAAGCACATATAATTACAGTAACTCAGAAAAAAAACCATGAGATGAAAGATGTATCAGACGAAATTATATTTATTCCGGATACTTTGGATTTGACAAGCGGACTTCTTTCAGTAATTCCATTACAGCTGTTGGCTTATTACACATCTGTATTCAAAGGTATAGATGTTGACAAACCTAGAAACTTAGCTAAATCAGTGACAGTAGAATAATAATATTGAAGAAAATATTCTTTTGAGATATACTTATCTTGAGAGAATATTTTTTTTATAAAAACAGAACTAGGGAGGGAGTATGACAGCAAGGGAAAAATTAAAAAGAGTAAGAGTTATGATGGAAAAAGAGGGTGTGTCGGCATATTATATAACCGCTTCAGATTATCATCAGAGTGAGTATATAGGAGATTTTTTCAAGGTGAGACAATATATTTCGGGATTTACAGGGTCTTTTGGAAATTTGGTTATCACAATGGATTCTGCGGCTCTCTGGACAGACGGAAGATATGAAGTACAGGTTGTGGAAGAATTGAAGGACTCTACAATAACTCCATATGTTATAGGAAAAGAGGGGACACCTGATTTCAAAAAATGGATCTCTGAAAAACTTGGGGAAGGAGAAGTAGTTGGATTTGACGGAAGAACAATTTCTTCTAAAGCAGGAAATGAAATGAAGTCCTTTTTTGAAAAAAAAGGTTTAAGAATAAAAGAAGATTTGGAAATAGTTGATGGATTTTGGAATACGAGACCTTCTATGGCAAAGACACCAGCATTCTTACTTCCGCTAGGTTATGTAGGTATGACTTTTGAAGAAAAAATAGCTGCAGTGAGAGAATTGATGAAGAAAGAAGATGCGGAGTACAATATACTTATAACTTTGGATGATATAGCATGGCTATATAATATAAGAGGAAGGGATATAAAAAGCACTCCTGTAACAATGGCATATTCTATAATTTCTCAGGAAAAAGCTGTGCTATACATTGAAAAATCTAAAATTGTAGGAAAAGTAGAAGAATACCTCAATAAAAACCGTGTGGAGGTAAGAGAGTATAACGAAATTTATGAGGATGTAAAAAGTTTTCAGGGGGAAGATAAAATTCTTATAGACGGAAATAAGATGAACTTTGCTATCTATAGCAAAATTGCTCATTTGAATCCGATAGAGACTCAGCTTCCTACAACAATGCTTAAGGCTATAAAAAATGATATTGAAATAGAAAATACAAAAAAAGCTCACATAAAAGATGGAGTTGCTCTTACAAAATTTATATACTGGTTGAAAAATAATATAGGTAAAATTGAAATAAATGAATTGGATGCAGCGAGAAAAGTTGAAGAGCTAAGAGCTGAACAGGAAGACTATATAGAGCCTAGTTTCAATACTATATCAGCCTATATGAGTAATGCTGCTATGCCACATTATTCAGCAACAGCCAAAAAGTATTCGACACTTAAGAACAAAGGTCTTTATCTGCTTGATTCAGGAGGACAATATTTGGATGGGACAACTGATGTGACGAGAACTATAGCAGTGGGAGAAGTTACAGATGAATTAAAAAGGGACTACACTTTAGTTTTGAAGGGGATGATTTCTCTTTCAATGGTAAAATTTATGGCCGGAACAACAGGAAGCAACATGGATATATTGGCTAGAAAAGCACTTTGGGAGCAGGGGCTGAATTTCAATCATGGAACAGGGCATGGAGTTGGTCATGTTTTGGGGGTACATGAGGGACCTCACGGAATAAGACAGTCATATAATCCATTTCCATTAGAGCCGGGGATGATAATCAGTAATGAGCCGGGTCTTTATATCCCAGGTGCTCATGGAATAAGAATAGAAAATGAGTTGTTTGTAACTGAATATATGGAAACTGTATTTGGTAAGTTTTATCAGTTTCAGCCACTGACGTTTGCACCTATAGATATAGATACCATAGAAGTTAAACTGCTTTCTCAGGAAGAGAGAGAATATCTTAACAATTACCATAATGAAGTTTTTGAAAAGATATCCCCATTTCTGAATGAAGCCGAAAAAAATTGGCTGAGAAAATATACAGACAAAATTTAAAATAAAGTTTTATCACAGTAGAAATGAAATTGACATTGTGAGCAAAGATGAGGAAAAGGAGTTTTTGAAAAAAACTCTTTTTTCTCTATTTTTTTTACGACAGTATCGAACTCTTCCATAATATTTTTCTCTAGTTTCTCATCAGATGGAATAGAATGAAATTTTGATTGGGGGTCTCTTGTATAATATAAACTGAGATTTTTTACTACATATCCATTTTTTTTTAGAAGATAAGCATAAACTAAAAGTTGTTTTTTGTAATTATCAGGGATTTTTTCTGGAAGTGATTGGGAAGTTTTGAAATCCACAACTGAAACTCCATTCTCATCCCTGAGAATCATATCTATAACTCCATCGATTATATAATTTTTTCTGAGGGATGAAAGTGCAAGTTCAGAGTCCTGAAGCGAAAGAAGAGTTTCACCGTTATTCAAAAGATAAGAAAAAACCTGATGTTTAGTCTCTTCAGCTTCCATCTTAGAAAGTTTCATATTAAGTTTTTTCTTAAGGAAATCATAATTTTCTCTTAGACGTAATTTCATAAAATCTTCAGTAATAAAAGTTCCTTTCATAATATTTTGATGTATATCATCAATAGTTTTATGAACCAAGGTTCCTAGTATCTCTTTCGAACTATGAAGAGAGGGAAAACCTATATGTTTTAGAAATCTATATTTCACAGGACAGTTAGAATAAAGCAGTATATCCCCTGTATAGGAGTATCTTTTTTTTCTATCGCTGTTTTTAAGTTTGGACACAGAAATATTCTTGAAAAATTCTTCGTTTTGTGAAAATTCCTGCAAACTATTTAAAGAATTTAGGAATAAATTAGAAGGAGATTTGGGGAAAGATTTATCTCGGTATTCGGCAGTAAGAAAAAGAAGATTTTTAGCTCTGGAGAATCCTGTATAAAAAATTCTATAAAAATCCATGGTGCTTTCTCTTTCGAATCTGTTTCTATCCACCTGGAATATATCTTCTCGGAGCTTTTCTCCTAGAGAATTTTTATCTGATTTTTCTGGGCTTGAATCCAAACTGCCTATAAATACAATCGGAAACTCGAGCCCCTTACTTTGATGAAAAGTAAGAAAAGAAACATGATCAGGAATAGATACTTCTTCATCATCTTCATATTCGTTGACTCCTATATCCATAAGAAATGGAAGGTATTCGTCAAAAAAATCTTCAGAAAGAATAGATTTTCCATCTTCTTCAAATTTTGCAAAAATATTTGCCAAAATAGCTATATTTTTTTCGATAAGCTCATTTTTTCTATCTCCGATTCTAGATTTCGAAAAAAGTTCCTGATAGAGTTGAAAACTGAAAAGCTCATAAAAGATAGGAAGAAAATTTTTGACATCTTTCTCCTGAAAATTATGAATCCATTCTTTAAGAGTAGAATCTTTTTTATTTGAAAAATTTTCTGCATATTGGATCATTTTAAGATAATTAGAGTAAAGAATATATTTTTCAGAAAAATTCATATAGCTTTCTTTAGAAAATTCTCTGATTTTTTTCAGATATTTTTTAAAAAGGAGAAGAATAACTCCAAGAGTGAAGATAATCTCTTTTTTCTGGAAAAATTCTCCACTTCTTGGAGAGTAACTTTTTATTCCGTGAGAATTAAGAACATCGATAAGGGATCTAGCTTCACGGGATTTTACTGATCTAAAAAGAAATGCAACTTGGGAATAGTCTTCTATTTTTCCTGTCTCTCTCAAAGTTAAAAGAGTTTGTAAGATTTTTTTATTCAGTTCGATTCTCTCATGAGATGTGATTTTGAAGACTGAACTGTGGGGGGGGCTGTTTTCTTTAAAAGTAACGATTTTTTTCTGATATCTTTCCATTTCCCAAGGAAATTCTTTTATAAAAGCTGAATAAAAATCGATTATATTACTCTCGGAACGAAAATTTTCCTGAAGCTTAACTACTTTGCAGTTATCCTCTCTGAAGTAATTTGGGAAATTTAAAATATTTTTAGTGCTAGCTCCACGAAATCTATAAATTGCTTGATCGTCATCTCCAACTGCACAAATATTTTTATACTTGCCAGAAAGTTTTAAAAGAATTTTCCACTGTAGGTCATTAGTATCTTGAAATTCATCTACAAGAATATATCTATATTTATTATGAAGAGAATCTAAAAACTTTTTATCTTTTTCTAAAATTTTATTGCATTGTGTAAGTATTTTTGAAAAATCTAAAAAAGAATTCTCTTCTAGTAATTGAAGATATAAAGAATAGAGGATACCTAAAGTTTGAAGCTGGTTTACTGAACTGTGATAAAGAATATCTGGAGTTATTTCACTCTCTGAAAATTTTGAAAATAAAGAATATAATTCAGAAGCTAGTTTTTTATCACGGAGCTTAAGAGCAGTGACCAGGGAATTGAATCCTTCTATTCGTTTAAAACGGTAAAGGTTTTTATGGATAAGATACTTTTGTTCTGTTTCATCCAGAATCATAAAATTATGCTCAGATATTATTTTTTTGCAGAGTGAATGGATGGTTCCAATATTTATTCTGTTGAGATCCAAAATGAAATTACAGTTCTTGAGCTCTTCAGCCACTCTTATTTTTAATTCGTTAGCTGCTTTAAGGGTAAAAGTTGTTGCCACTATAGATTCAGGGGGAACTTTTTTTACAATAAGAAGATAAGCTATTTTTTTTACAAGGGTAAAAGTTTTTCCAGTTCCGGGTCCTGCAATTATAAGAAGAGGTCCTTCATTATGAAATACAGCAGCCGATTGGCTGCTGTTAAGATTTTTTAAATTTATATTATTAATGTTCTCTGATATTTTTAAATCCATCGCCAAGTACCTCACTTACATCACCTATAGTTATAAAAGCTTCAGGGTCTGTATATTTCATAAAAGTTTTAAATTTCATAATTTGATATCTGCTTAAAATTATATATAACATCTCTTGATTTTTATTCGTATAAGCTCCACGGGTATTGATGACAGTACAGCTTCGACCCAGTTCGTTTATGATGAATTCTTTAATCTCTTCTGGTTTTTCAGAGATTACAGTCACTGTTTTTGCAACATGTTTACCATCTTCGATGAGATCTATTATTTTAGCAGCTACGAAAAGTGCTACCAAAGTGTACATGAATATGACTTTTCCAAAAAGGAAACCTGCAATCAGAAGAACAAAAAAATCTATAATAAGAAGAGCCTTGCCTACTGGAATTCCACGATAACGTGTCATTATTCGGGCTATGATATCCATTCCACCCGTAGACCCTCCAGCAAGAAAAACAATTCCTAAACCTAATCCAGAAAGAAAACCTCCGAAAAGAGAGGCTAAAAGAATATCATCTAAAGGTTGTCCGATTCCTTCAGTAATTTTGAGAGCATAACTCATCATAAAAATTCCGTAAACAGTTTTTATAATAAATTCTTTTCCTAGCATTTTAAACCCTATAATTGCGATAGGTATATTTATAAGTAGATAAGTTTTACTTATTGATATCCCTGAAAGGTAAAAAAGAACTAAACTTATACCAGTTACTCCTCCTTCTGCAAGTTTGTTAGGAACGAAAAATTCATTGATTGCAAAAGCATAGATAAAACATCCCAAAGTCATAAGCAAAATCTCTTTTAATAATTTTAAAAATTGTTTTTTTTCTAAAAAAAATTTCATCTAAATCCCCCCTGAAAATATACTGTAATCTAATTGTTATTTATAGAAGTAGTATACCATAAAACAGGTAAAAAATACAAAAAAAGAGAGTAGAAATTTATTGATTATATTCACTGTTATTCATAATTATAAAAAAGCTGAAAAAATATTTTTAAAATATTTCAATAAAAACTATTGACGGGTTCTAATAGTTGTGGTATTATTATATTTGTCCACGACGAAAAGCGTGAACGAAGAAAAAGGACATTAACAACAGAATAGAGAAGTAATCTAATAAATCTTTGAAC
>JBOFEZ010000065.1:0-3625 GCA_051648365.1 Fusobacteriaceae bacterium | reverse complement strand
ATCTATAATAACCTCTTTGGAAACATACAGGGATAGAGCCTACTACACCCATAGGAGTTACACTGTTTTAATTGATACTAACAATAAATATATTGAGGTTTGGGAGGACAGCATAGAAGCCAAAAGAGATAGGATAGAGTTTCCTAAAAATCTCAGATACAAGATACCTGGTATGGGAAATATCCTAACCAAAATAAATCCCAATGGAAATATAGGAAACGCCTTTACCCTATATATATTTGGAAAGAGTGAACGTGCAAAATATCGTTTAGGTTTTTATTCTTTTCTTCAGCTGAAATATCTCAAGATAAATCTTTACAGAAATGTTGGAGCATCTGAGGCGGTTTGGGGAAATATAGATAAGTATCACGAAACCTCTGGAGCTAAGAACCTTCAGGGCTGGGAGATGGTGAGATAAATATGTATATTATCAAAAATAAAGGATTTATAATGGTTGAAATTGTACTTTCTCTGGGGATAATATCCCTTCTGATACTTCCTATTTTTTCTCAGAACAATTTTTATTTTCGCCGTCTCCAAGAAAATAAAACTGAGCGAGGAGAGGAGGTAATTAGGAATGGAGTTTTAAAGGGAGTAGGATTTGGAACTTCTATTGATGTAGAGATAGTAGAATACTCTGGTGAGAAGGGATACATCTTAGTCACAGATAGGAAGGGTGGAGTATGTTGGTAAGGAGAAAAAAGAAAAACTCGGGATTTTCCCTAGTAGAACTCCTGCTAGGTATAGTTCTTATAGGTTTATTATTTGGAATTCTAAATCCTGTTATAGTTTCTTCCCTGAAAATATTTCGTGCTTCTTCTGAAAAAAGTCTAGGAATGTCAGGGAAACGAATATTTGAAACCTTATCTGCCTATGCTGGATCAGCTCTTGGAGGAAGAATCCTTATGATAGATACCACCTCTACCCTTTCTAACCGGGATATAGATTTGAATAGAATAGGGGCAGTGGGAGAAAAGGGAAATGGAATATATATAGAAGTTGCTATTCTCTGCCCTAAAAACGGGGTTTGGAAGCTGGTTACCATGGGGCATATTTTTCGTTTTATGGAAACTGCCAATCAGGGTAAGCATATGAGGTATATTCCTGTTACAAATTTCAAGGGAGGTAAGGAAGAAATTATTTCTTCAGATGTTGGATTGGGATTTTTCTTTCAGAGAGAGGGGGATATATTTATCCATTTGAAGGAAAAAAGCGGAGGAGCCATGGAGAGAGAGATAACTAGGGGAGGAATTCTTTGAGTAAAGGAAAGAATGGAGGTTTTATATTAAAGCAAACTGTTTTTCTTGTGTTACTTCTCCTAGGAATCTTTTCTCTACTGAATAAATCCTTGAGATTAAAAGGAGGAAGAGGAAAATTTCAGGAAGATAACAGGAAAAGGGATTACCTCCTGGAAACAGTTGGAGAAATTGGATTTTATGAACTTTACCTTTTGGATGGTTATATAAAAGAAGGTCGTTTACAAAAAATGGAGGACTATTTTTATAAAGACAAGGAAGGAAGAAGTATACTGGATAATTACGAAGGATTCACAGCTGATAGAGAGAAAAATCTGGAAAGTATGGGAGGTTACCGACTCACCCATATTATTCCAGACCCAGCAGGAATATATATTCCTAATTTCTACCGATTTTCCATAATTTTATCCAAGGAAATAGAACTCTTAGATCGTGAAGAAGAAGTTTTAAAGGCTATCATGAGAACAGGATACCTGGAGATAAGGTGCCACCTAGATCCCTATGAGGAAAAGCTAGAGTGTGGGGATTTAGGAACGATAGGGGAACTGAGTATTTTAGGGGAGGAAAAGAATGAAGAGGGAGATGAAAGAAAAGAAAAAAGGGAATAGTATTCTTCCGATTATTCTTTTCTCTATTTTAGGAATTCTAGTATTTTTTGGTTGGGAGAAAAAGAAAAATTCTGAAAAAATGGGATTTCAGCAGGAAGAAATCCGTTTTTCTGCCATGGAAGCAGAGAGCGAAAACATGGTTTCTGAAGAAGAGGAAGAAACTGCCGAGAAAGTCATAGTCCGACCGAAAATCACTGTGGGAGATATAGTAGTCCTAATTTTTGAAGAGGGAAAGGAAGGAATAAGTTATAGCCTGATAGAGACAGAGGGCAGAGGGATAAATATTACCGGAGAGGCGATGGATATAGAGGATGTATACAGACTGGAGAGTGCTCTGAGAAGTCATGGTGCCAGAAGAATAAACAGTGACTATATAAAAGTTGAAGAGAAAAAAGTTCAGTTTAAGATGGATTTTGATCTTCAGAATTATGGGAAAGATAAGCCTGCTCCCTACCTATCCGAAGATAGAAGAATATTTGCCACTCCCACCGAACAAAAGACGGTTCTCAGTAGGATGGTTTCCAGAAGATGTGAAATAATCTCCATAGGTCGGAGTCAGAAACAGGAGTTCAATCAAGATATGATTGAGACCGGAATCCCTTACCATATCCGGGGAGATATCTACCAGATTATAAATCTATTTTTTGATATAGAAGAAAGCAGGGTGTTTCTCTCACTCTTAGAGAATCCGATAAAAATTATTGTTAACGGGGATGAAGCGGAGGTACACTTTAAAGTCACAGGCTATTCCCGTTCTTTTTCTTGAAGAAAAGGTCTTTTTAATCTATAATAGTGGGTAAGAATATAGATTAAAAGGATGGAACAACATTATGAAAAGAAGCATATCTGGAATACAGCCAAGTGGAATTCTCCATATAGGGAATTACTTCGGGGCAATCAAGCAGTTTATAGAGAGTCAGGAAAGCGTAGAGGGGATGTACTTTGTAGCAGACTACCACTCTCTTACTTCTGGAACTCCTCCACTTCAGCTCAGAGAAAACAGCTACAATATAGTGCTGGATTATCTAGCTCTGGGACTAGACCCTCAAAAGTCATCTATCTTTCTTCAGTCAGATGTACCTGAGCACACAGAACTTTACTGGATACTTTCAAATCTGACTACTGTATCACTTATGGAGCGTGGACACTCTTACAAGGATAAGATAGAAAAGGGACTTATCCCAAATATGGGACTTCTTAGCTACCCTATACTTATGGCGGCAGATATACTTATGTATGATGCGGATCTAGTGCCGGTAGGAAAGGATCAGAAACAGCATCTAGAGATGACAAGAGATATAGCTGTAAAATACAATGAGAAATATGGAGAGATGTTTAAACTTCCAGAACCAATTATAGTGGAGAGTCTGGCAGTTGTTCCTGGAACAGACGGGCAGAAGATGAGTAAATCTTATGGAAATACAATTAATATGTTTGCTCCAAAAAAAGAGCTGAAAAAACAGATTATGAGTATAGTAACAGATTCTGCAGCTTTGGAGGATTCTAAAAATCCTGACAACAATATAACTCAGCTTTATGCTCTTTTTGCTGGGAAAGAGAAAGTGGAAGAAATGAAGGAGAAATTCCGTGCTGGAGGTTACGGTTACGGACATGCTAAAAACGAGCTTCTGGAAGCTATTTTAGAATACTTCGGACCTGCCCGTGAAAGACGTGAGGAGCTGGTAAATAATCCTGAATATGTAGAAGGAATATTGAGAGCTGGAGCAGAGAAAGCAAGAGCGATAGCAAAAAATAAGATGA
>JBOFEZ010000064.1:0-1386 GCA_051648365.1 Fusobacteriaceae bacterium | reverse complement strand
ACCTCCCTAGGTACTGAAGAAAAGCTAGCTCAGATCAATACCTTACTCGAGACTACAAATGCTCTAGCTGCAGATAATCAAGTAGCTGCTGCTATGGAAGCTGGAGCTGCAGCTAGTGATATGATGTCCGATGCACTAGAAGGGAATGTACCTCTCTGGCAACAAATTATCGATGCCGTATACTACCTACCAAACATAGTGCTACCCGAGGTCATTGAAGGTATAGGTGAATTTGTAGCCTCAGGGATAGAATTCTTCGGTCAATTTGTAAGTTCGATTATGAACTTCCTCGGAGAGATTCCTCTTGTAGGTGAAGCATTTAAATCTGTAGGTGAAGGTATATTAGAAGGAGCTACTTCAGTTGCAGGTAGTGTACGGGATGTAGCTGGGGATGCAGCTGAAGGTATTAGAGAGCTAGTTGGATCTACAGCTGAAGCATTCAATACACTCTATGCAGATATCGATACAAGTAAAGCTAAGTCAGCTGAACTCAAGGCTGCATGGCAAGCTCTAGCTGCAAGTAATCCTACCTCACCTGAAGCTGTTGCTGCATTCAAAGCATATCAAACTGAGCAAGCTAACTTGAATGGCTTACTGGAACAGCAGAAGACTGTGCAGACAGCTATAAATGAAGCTGCAGGTGCTAGTTTTGATGCCTTAGTTGCAGCTAAGGATGGACATGCTGAGTTAGTTTCAGCTGAGGAATTGTACCTCACATTACTTGCAGGTAGAACTGAAGCTGAACAGGAATCAGTCGAGTTACAGGAAGAGTTAAGAGCTCAGGCTGAAGCTACAGTAGCAAGTAAGCAAGCTGAAGCTGAGATTGATTCAGTAATAAACTCAGGCCTTCAAGCTCAATTAGAATCTCAGTATGGAATTACTGATGCAAATAGTGCTACTGTAGATCAGAAAATTAGTGCATTGGAAGCTACCAAAGCTCAAATACAAGGTGAAAAAGATCATGCTCTAGCTCTGATTACAGGTTTAGAAGCTGCAGGTGCTGGAACTGAAAATCTCAATACTCTCACTGCCGAGGCTGCTACACTTGCTAGTAAGTATGCCAGCAATATGTCTCAAGGTAAGATCGGAGTAGATGTAGCTCAAGCCAATACTAAAAATATCATTGGGGCACTTAAATCAGCAATTGCTGGCATGGATGCTGGCATGGCTAAGATCGATAATCAGATAACTGGACTTAGAGGTAGAGGTACAGGATCCGGTAGAGGTACAGGATCCGGTGGAGGTTCTGGAGCTGGAGGTGGAGCTCCCAAAGAGAGTGAAGAAGAGAAAAAGAGAAAGAAAGAGATCGAAGATGCTGAAAAAGATCGATTGAAGTTACTGGAAGCTATCAATAAAGATCTTGAGAAATTGGAAGTAGATCGACTC
>JBOFEZ010000063.1:0-1018 GCA_051648365.1 Fusobacteriaceae bacterium | reverse complement strand
CCATCATCCGAGTTAGATCTCTAAAAGTTATAGTTTTATATCCCAGAATCTTCAGTATAAAAAGATGCAGTTCAAGTGTCTTCCTTGTAACAAATATCTTTATCTTTCCCGCTTGCTCTTTTTTCTCTACAAACTGATGATACATCAGTATTGGAATATCGTATATATTCTCATTCATTTTTTTCCTCCTGCTAAATATACTTTTGAAGTTCATCCATGGAGAAGCTGTTTATATCTATCTCTTCTCCCTCTCTGTAATCGGCCTGAGATAGTATCACCTCTCCCAAAGGATACTCAGGTCCCCATGTTTTGAGATTATGCTCATCTTTTCTGTCTTTTCTGTAGAGGGCTATCATTTTTCTATCAAAGGCTCTGGCTATATGCACCACAGAAGTATCAGGAGTTATAACCAGATCAGCCTTCTTTATGAGAGCTGCACTATCCAGAATACTAGAAATATTCTGAGCCATATACACTGCCTCTCCTTTGTAAGCATTCAAAAATCTCTCCAGTTCCTCTTTTTTATCCGGAGAGTAAATAGCTATGGTAATGTATTCTTTTATATCCAGCATTCTAAAAATACTTTCCATATTTTTAGGATTCAGGCTTCTGTATTTACTGGCTCCATAAGGGTTCACTATGGCTATTTTCTCCCTGTCTGGATGTTTTTTCTTTAGCTTTTCACAGAATTCGTCAGCACTTCTCTCTCTCTCAGAATCTAAAAATACCTCATATCCTGTTCCATAACCTTCTATTCCCAATTTTTTCAGATATGCTCCATATCTTTTCGTTATATGCTCGTCCCACTGAAAATCTTTTCCGCTCTCTACACTGACATCAAAAAGCTTCCACCCTTTTCTGTCCAGTCCCATATTTATCCCTGCTCTGCAGAGGTTTATAAATTTCATATCGTTGACTCTCAGCATCTCACTGAAATCCAGAAGAAGATCATACCCTTCACCCCTTATCTCTCCAGTAAGCTTTTTTAAGGCACTGCTACTTTTTTCATAGCTATATA
>JBOFEZ010000062.1:0-94469 GCA_051648365.1 Fusobacteriaceae bacterium | reverse complement strand
TCAGCGTTCATCCTGAGCCAGGATCAAACTCTTCATTCAATCTCTATAGCTACAGTTAAACTGTTTCTAATTAATTTACACCTTTGTTTTACGTCACTGTCTCAATGACGTCTCATTACTGAGAATTTTCTGAACTAATACGTTCAAAGATTTATTAGATTACTTCTCTATTCTGTTGTTAATGTCCTTTTCCTTCGTTCACGCTTTTCGTCGTGGACAAAATAAATAATATCATAAATATCTTTTCTCGTCAATAGTTTTTTTAAAAATTTTTAACAGGCATCAAATAAGCCGGGTTCTGTATCTGTTGATTATTTATCTAGAGCTATAATTGCTTATAGCTTCAAGCGATTTACCCTGAGAGATGGGCGAGCAACCCTTTACCTCTCCTATTTTATCTTGCTCCAAAGGGGGTTTACCAAGCTTCCTTAGTCTCCTAAGAAACTGGTGGTCTCTTACACCACCTTTTCACCCTTACCCGAAGGCGGTCTATTTTCTGTGGCACTTTCCTTAAGGTTTCCCTTAGCAGTCATTAACTGCCCTCTTGCTCTACGGAGCCCGGACTTTCCTCTCTTCAATTTCTTGAACAGCAATCAACTCTGATACCTGTTTAAATTTTAATTTGTTTTATGTTTTCTTTTTTCCATAAGAACCTTCATCTCTTCTCGACGAATTTTTTCTTTTTCTAACTTTTTTTCATATCTTTTCTGTTTTTCAATAGAAACATGTTTTATTCTAACTAGAATATTGAAAATTGTCAATATTAAAACTGATATTTTTATAAAAAACCATCTATTTTGATATAACAACTCACTTAAACCTTCTTTTTTTCCCTTTGATTCATCACTTAAAATTTTATCGACTTCTCGGAGATATTCTATAGAATATTTTGCCATCTCATCTTTTTCTACATATTGAGCCAAAGAATCAGAAATTCCATTAAGTTCATCTTCATTTTCTTCCATTGTCAAATCTCTAGAAAAATTGTTCTCTATTTTCAGATTTCCATCTTCACTTTTCCCAATATTTATAATTATTGTACGTACAGGATTATCCACTACAAACCCCTCTCCATAAGGAAGGGTATTTAAAATAATTCTTATTTTTTTAGCATTCTCTATTTTAACAAGTTCCTTTTCTATCTCTTTTTTTTCTTCAGGAGAAAAAAGGCCTTCTCCATCTCTAACATCTCCAAAGATTAAAAGATTTATGAAAAAAAAGAAAATCATTATCGTATTTTTCACCATCTTAAATTACCCTCCAAATAGGTGGTTTAATTTTTTTGATTACCATCAAATCTAAAAAACTTTCTTTTATTTTAAATTCCATCAAATCTAAAAAAATTTTTTCACTTTCGTAATGTCCCAAATCTATAACCTTAATCCCCATTTCGATAGCATCTAAAGCTTCGTGATATTTTACATCTCCGGTTATTACTGTATCACATCCAAAAAAATGAGCTTTCTTCCAATAACTCATCCCCGCTCCATTTATTAAAGCTATTTTTTTGATTGGCATTAATTTTTCTAAGTCTTTAGAATATAAAATAACTTTGTCTAAATTTAATTTTTCTTTTATCAATTCTATGTATTCTTCTGCTCTATATTCTTTTTCTGTTTTATAATATCGTCCTATCCCTATTCTATTATCTTCTATTCTTTTATCCAAGATTTTAAATTTTTCAACACCTATTTTTTCTAAAATATATTCATTTAATCCCCCAAAGCTGGAATCTATATTGGTATGTATACTATATATTGCCAAATCTTTTTTTATAGATTTTATTATTTTTTCTCCTAACAAAGTGTCTGTATTTATATCTTTAATAGAATTAAATATAAAAGGATGATGAGTTATAAGAAGATCTGCACCTTCTTCTATTGCATACTCTATCGTTTCCATATCAGCATCCAAAGCCAACACAATTTTATGTATTTTTTTCTTTCTATCACCAATTAGAAGACCTATATTATCCCATTTTTCTGCATTTTTTTTCGGATAATATTTTTCAATTTCTGAAATTATTTTCTCCAAAATCATACTTGAAATATCTCCCCACCAAATCTTGAAAGTTTATTTATCGCCATCTGAAAAATAACTTCTCCTTGGTTTTTTTCCAATCCTATTTTTTTTTCGAGCTCTACAATCGAAATATTCCTATCCGCATCCAACCCATAATATTCAGCAACTATTTTATACTCATTGTTGTTCAAAGTATATGAAAGTTCCTCGTAAGACAAATTTTCTAATTTAGCTATTTTTTTATCTAATTCTTCCACAAGTTCAGTATTGTGAGCATATTGTTCTTTCTCGTGATTAAAATATCTTATAAATTGAGATTTTGTTTCTTGCATTCTTCTGTTTATAGACAAAATTATAGAACGTGCTACAAAAAGTACAGCATATTTTTCAAAATTTATATAGTTACTTTTCCTAAATCCATCAATAGCTCTTATAAGTGCTATTGATCCCTCCTGAACAAGATCTATATAATCTATTCCATCTTTTAGGAGAAGAGCTGCTATTCTCGCTGGTATTCTGAGGTTTTTAGTTATTAAAATATCCTTATCATCTACATTTAGTCTTTCCAATTTTTCTTCCAATTCTTTTTCTTCTAGTCTTTCTATACTTGATATTTCTTCCAAATATTCAAGTGTACTGGCTTCCACATGTGAAACTTCTTCATTATCTGAAAAAATACCTTCGTTTCTTTCCTCATCCAATTCTAAGTTTCCTTCATCTAAAAATTTATTAAACTCATCAAAATCTTCTAGTCTTTCCAATACCAATTTTTCATATTCGGTTATCAATATTTTCATCTTTAATTCTCCTCAATATTTAAATTTAAAATTTTAAAACTCTAAAAAATGAGGCTTCCATAATTGAAAGCCCCTAAAAATTTATGATTTAAAATCTTCCAGTTTTTTTCTACGACTAGGATGTTTTAATTTTCTAAGAGCTTTTACCTCTATCTGTCTTATTCTTTCTCTTGTCACATTAAATATTTTCCCTACTTCTTCTAAAGTTTTAGGAGTTCCATCCTCATCTAAACCATATCTATAACGTAGAACTTTAGCTTCTCTTTCACTAAGTGTCTTCAGAACTTCATCCAATTGTTCTCTAAGCATATTTCTGTTAGTCTGCTCATAAGGGTTAAGTGCTTTATTGTCTTCAACAAAATCTCCTAATTCACTGTCTTCCTCACTTCCTACCGCAGTTTGTAGAGAAATTGGATCTTGATTCATCTCAAGGATGGCCTTTATTTTTACAATCTCCATTCCAAGACGTTCTGAAAGAACTTCTGGCGTAGCATCTTTCCCTGTCTCCTGAAGATATATTCTAGCCTCTTTCTTAATTTTATTGATAGTTTCGATCATATGAACTGGTATTCTTATTGTTCTTCCTTGATCTGCAATAGCTCTTGTTATAGCTTGTCTTATCCACCATGTTGCATAGGTAGAAAATTTATATCCCTTTGTATATTCAAATTTTTCAACTGCTTTCATAAGACCTATATTCCCTTCTTGTATAAGATCAAGAAGTTTCAGACCTCTGTTCGTATGTTTTTTAGCTATACTTACAACTAGCCTAAGATTCGATTCCACAAGTTGATCAATTGCAAATCTATCTTTCTCATAGGCTAACTTAGCGAATTTTAATTCGTCTGCATGGCTCAAGAGTGGAATTTGTCCAATTTCTCTCAAATACATTTTGATAGGCTCGTCTACCTTCATATCACCTGTTATATTAAAGAGATCTTCGCTTATGAGTTCTTCTTCTGCTACATGCTCTACCTTCGCTGGATCAAAATCTGCAAAATCATCAAAATTATTTTCTGGATAATCATCAAAAACAGATTTCTCTCTTCTTTTTGGTCTTTCTTCTTCTAAATCAAGGTCGAATTCATCATCCTCTTCGTCCTCTTCATCTTCTTTTTTCTTCAATGATTTTTCTTTTTCAATCTCTCTTGTCATCTCTTTTTTCTTGACAACTTTTTTAGATTTTTCAGATTCTTTCTCTTTAAGTTCTTCTTTTTTTAAATTTGAAGCTTTAACAATTTTTATTCCTTGATCAATCATTCCGTTGATTAGAAATTCTATCTGCTCTATTTCAAATTCATCTTTAAGTTCTTCGTTTATCTCTTCATATGTGACACATTTTTTCTCCATGGCTTTTCTCAATAGTGCCATTACCTTCTCATTTTTTATAAATCGTTTCATTTCAAAATCCTCCTCACATATCTAAAGAACTTCTTTCTTAATAATCTGCAAAAATTTATTATAAATTTCCTCATATTTTTCTTCGCTATTGATGCTATTTATTTTATTTTCAATTTTTTTTAATTCAACAAGAGTAACGATGTTAGTTTTTTTTTGTTTTAGCTGAGTAATTTCTAATCTCAACCAATCTTTTAAAACCTGAAAAAAAACTTCTCTTCTCTTTTCTGAATTAGAAAAACTGCTAAACTTAATCAATGAATAATCAAATATACGTTCTTTCTCGCTATCCGTAAATCTTTTGTCGGATATGAGCTTTTTGTCCTCTATACCTTTTAAATTATGTTCGTTTTCTTCATAAAATTTCATAACTTTTTTAGCCAAAGAAGAGTTGAACGGTTTGTTTTTTAAACTGTAAAAAAATGAACACTCACTTATCAAAAGTGCCAACGTGATTTTCTCTAATTCGTTTTCTTCTTCTAAATTATTTTTTGTTTCCTCGGAGTTTATATCATCACCTTTTTTTTCTCCGTATGAAATATTTTTTGTTGTATTTTCGATTACTAAGCTTTCCCAAAGTATGTCTTTTGAAAGATTTATATTTTTAGAAAATTTATCTATATACAATGATTTTTCTATCTTATTTTCTATATTTTGAAAAAACTCTTTAAATCTTTCGATAAAATTTTGTTTCGATAATATATTATTTAAGTCAAACTCCCTAGCATAATAAGCATATAAAAAATCAAAACTTTCAACAGAATTTTTTATAACTTCTAAAAAAGCTTCTTTTCCATATTTTTTTATATATTCGTCTGGATCTTTTGCTTCTTTTATTTCAATAACTCTTATTGAGAAACCAAGTTTTTTTAAAACCATTATAGCTCGCTCTGTGGCTTTTTGACCTGGAGCATCGGAATCAAAGGATATTATAACATTTGATGTGAAGCGTTTTAAGAGTTTCCCCTGTTCTTCGGTCAGCGATGTTCCCATCGGAGCCAAAGTTACATCAAATCCATGGAGTTTTGACATTATCACATCCATATATCCTTCCATCAAAATAGAATAGTTCTTTCTTTTGATTATATCCAGTCCCTCTCCCAAACCATAAAGTACACTTCCTTTTCTAAATATGGGAGTATCTGGAGAGTTTATGTATTTAGCTATTTCTTTAGAATTACTTAATGTCCTTCCTCCAAAAGCTATTATTTTTTTATCTGTTGAATATATTGGAAATATTATTCTTTCTCGAAACGAATCATAAATTCCTTTTTCATTTTCCTTTGTTAAACCTAATTTTATAAGAGTTTCAGGTGTATATCCTTTACTTATAAGATTTTGACTAAGTCCCTCTCTTTTTCCTGGAGCATATCCTATTCCAATCTCTCTTATCTTTTCAGGTTTGATGCCTCTTTTCACGAGATAATCTAGCGCATCTCTTCCACTATTTTTAAATATTTCATTTTTAAAATAATTTTGCGCTTCTTCCATTATCTCATAATAAAGATTATTTTCTTGATTCTGCTTTTTATCCTTGTAAATAGAGCGAATTGGAATTTTATAAGTTCCTGAAAGTTCTTCAATAGCTTTATCGTAAGATATCTTTTTATATTGAGAATAAAAACTTATTGGATTTCCTCCAGCTCCACAAACAAAGCATTTACAAATATTTTTACTTGGATTGACCATAAAAGATGGAGAGTTATCCGGATGAAAAGGACATAAACCTTTATAGTTGGCCCCTGTTTTTTTTAATTCTATAAACTTTCCTACAACTTCCTCTATTTTTAAATTGTTATTTAGTCTATCCACATCTTCTTCTCTAAACTTCATCCCATCCACCCTAATAAAAATTATAATGTAGAATTTTACTCTCTAGTATAACCTATTTCTCATAAATAATCAATTTTTTTCGATTCGATAAATAAAAAATACAAAAAAATTCAAAGAATTTTTCTGTATTTTCAATTTATTGTTATTTGGCCATTATTTTTTGCATTTCTTCTTCTATTTTTTTTGTTTTAAGCTCTGAATAAATCGTATTTTTTATATTTTCTTGCGTTAAATCAGCTTTTATTGCAGGTTTTTCCAAAAGTTTTTTTATTATGTAAATTCCATCTTTTTCTTGAATCAAACTCAGTTCATTAACTTTAACTTTAAATATTTTATCTGTCAGCTCTTTATTGTATCCAACTCCTGGAATAAATCCATTTTCATTTATATTTTCTACTTTTTTAGAAAACTCTACTAAATTTTCTTTTTCAAGATTATCAAATGTTAATTTCCCGGATTTTAAATTTTCTAAAGTTTTTTCCGCTGTTTCATCTTTTGATTTTCTAGTTTCATCAGATATTTCAGGCATAAGTAAAATATGTGATGCATCTGCACCTTTAGACTCATCCCTTTCGTGGATAAGTATTATGTGGTATCCATAGTCTGTCTCTACTGGTTCTGGATAAATTTTTCCAACTTCACCCTTAAATACTGCATCCTCAAAAGGTTTAACCATCATTCCTTTGGTAAACCATCCTAATGCTCCACCATTTACTGCTGAACCGGGATCTTTGGAATATTTTTTTGCCATTTCTACAAAATTTTCTACATTTAAATCTTTAATAAGATTTTCCGCTCTCTTTTTTGTGTTTTCTTTATCTTCATTTGACGGTGCAAGGGCAATGAAAGCTATCTCTGCTTCAACCGTAGCTCCTTTATCATATTTTTCTCTATTTTCTTCAAAATATTTTGCTGTTTCTTTTTCTGTAACCACTATTTCAGTTCCTATTTTTTTCGATAATTTTTCCCTGTATTCTTCTAATTTCATATCTAAAGGAAGGTTTTCTTCAGCTGTTATACCTTTTAAAATAGCTTCTTTCGCGATTTTTATTAGAGATTCATATCTATCATAAGCTATTTTTTTAGCAACTTCTCCATCTCCTTGAGCAGAATAAAGTGACACTACCGTAGCGTGAGCCATATCAATATTTTTCACTTGGAATCCTTCCAACTCATATGCTGTTGCCGGAATATAAGCACTATACTCCTCGGCTACATCTTCCAATTTCATATCTTTTTTAGCCTTTTCTAAAGTTATCATGTATTCTCTTTTGGCTTTTTCACCTCTTAAAATAGAAGCTATTCTGTCCTTTACAGTATCCAGAGAGTCTTCAGGAAATTTAGAATATCTGTTGTCTGTGAAGTATTCTTGAATCTCCTCTTCGGTAATTTTAACATCTGAATTGAATTTTTCTTTAACTTTTTTTACTGTTAGAATTTCTTCTAACTCCTTTTTCAAAGTATCTCTAGTGAATCCTTGAGCTGTAAGCATTCTCATAAATTGATCTTTGTCTTGAAAATTGTTTTGGATAGTATTAAACTGCTCGTCTATCTCTTTCTGCGACACGTTTATTTTAAGTTTCTTTGCCATTTCCTTGGATAATTTTTTATTGATAACCTCATCTACAGCAATTGTTCCTGCTATATCACTATTTATATTAAGACCTACTGTTTTTGAATAACTATCTATTATTCCTATTTTATTTCTTTCTATATCTATTTTTTCTGCTTTCTCTGCATTTATTTTAAAAGCATAAGATTTCGTCCCTCCAAATAGATTTTTTATCTCTCCATATGAAGCGAGCACCATTGAAAAAACAAATGCTAGAGTCATCGTCCAAATAAACGGTTTTAAATTTTTCCTAAATTTTCTTATCGCCATTTTTCCCCCAAAAAATATTTTTTATTTATATGGCTACATCCTATCATGTTTTTAGTTTTTTTTCAATAGCTCCAAAACTTTGAAAAATTTCAAAAAAAATGAGCTGAAATTTCAGCTCATCTCTTTCTATTTAAAATCTAATCCATATCTTCTTATTTTTTCATATAATGTCGTTCTTCCTATATCTAGAAGCTTCGATGTTTCTTGCTTGTTCCATCTTGTTTTTTGTAAAGCCATAGCTATTACAACTCTTTCTACATCTTCTAGTTTGTAAATTTCCTGCTCAAGAATATCTTTAAGCGGACCTACACCTATTACAGTTTTATTCTCAACTGTATCAGATTTCATTTTTATTTCTAGTGGAAGATTTTGAACATCAATAATTTTTTCAGAAGAAAGAATTACCATTCTCTCTACCATGTTTTTTAGCTCTCTTATATTTCCAGGATAAGAATATTCTATCATATATTTCATAGCTTCTCCTGAAATAACAGGAATATCTCTATGAACTTCTCTTACTATTTTATTTAGGAAATAGTTTGCAAGTAAAGGAATGTCTTCTTTTCTTTCTCTTAAAGCTGGGGCCTCTATTGGGAAAGCTGTAAGTCTGTGATAAAGATCTTTTCTAAATCTTCCTTTTTCTGTTTCTTCTTTTAAATTTTTATTCGTAGAAACAATAAATCTCACATCTATTCTTCTACTCTTATTTCCTCCAACTCTTCTGAATTCACCATATTCAATAACTCTTAAAAGTTTAGCTTGAGCTTTTAAATCCATTGCAGATATCTCATCTAAAAATATAGTTCCTCCATCAGCCTCTTCAAGAATACCCTTTTTACTTATTACAGCACCAGTGAAAGCACCTTTTTCGTATCCGAAAAGTTCTCTTTCTATAGTTTCATCTGGAAGAGAAGCGCAACTTATTGTTAGGAAATTTCTTTTTCTTCTATCACTTTTTTTATATATTTCTTTTGCAATTAACTCTTTTCCTGTTCCATTTTCTCCTGTTACAAGAACTGTCAAATCGCTTTCAGCAACTTTTTCGATAAGATTTTTCACTTCTTTGATTTTGATAGATTGGCCTATCATCTCTTTTTCTTCTTCAACATATTGAAGTTTTTCTTCTAATTTTCTCTTTTCCTTTACAACTTCTAGATTTTTAAGAGCAGGGACAATCACTTTCTCTACATCTTTATATTCTAAAGGTTTTACCACATAGTTATATATTTCTGCATCTCTTAATTCCGCAATTTTCTCATCTTTTTCTTCATCTAGAAGACCTATTATAACAAAGTCTTTCCCAACTCCATTAAGTTTTCTTTTAGCTTCTGAAAAATTGAACCAAGTTAGGTGCTCATCTAAAAGAACTATGTCAAAATCACTTTCTCTTAACATATCAAGTCCATCTAAGAGATTATTGAAAGTTATCACTTCGTAATAATCAGCTAATTCTTTTCTGATCTGCTTAAGAGTTTCTTTTCTTTCAGCAATTGCTAGTATAGCGTTTTTCATCATCTATTTTACCTCCTGATTTTTTTTCGAACTTATTATACCACATTGTATTATAATAGATTTTTTGTTTTTTTTCAAGAATTTTTATTTTTTTTTGAACGTTTTTTTACACTTTTTATACTTTGTGACTTAAATTACCACCTCACAATTTGATTTTTTATACAAATTTTTTCTTCTCTAGATATTTTATACAATGTTTCTATTTTTTTTCCTTCAGAAAAAAAATATTTTCACTTTATTATTTTGTAAATTTAATTTCAATATCATTATTTTCCAAACAATTAATCTTCATTTTTATATTATTTTATGATAAAATCTTAATTAGTAAGATAATTTAAAGTAATATCACTTTATTTAAGGAGTTTTTATGAAAATAATAAAATCTAAAGAGTTAGCTTTTTTTAACATGCTAGGAAAACTTATTACCCTTAATACACATGAAAACCAGGAAAATTTCACCTTATCATATGATGACCTCCAAAAAAAAATGGAATTAGACAGATTGTTAATTTCATCTTTTTTAGAAAAACTTAAAGAGGACAAGATAATAGACATTATTAAAAATGATGAAACTTCTATTTCTTTAAACTTTATAAGAACCCATGAAAAACTTTTAGAGTTTATCTGTCCAGACGATCTCGACACAGTAATAAATGAAATCAATGAATTTATTTTCAAATACATACACCTATTCAATTTTAGTCAGACTTATCAGATCATTATTGAAACAGCTAAAAAAATGAAAGATGCTCTTGATAAAGATCCCAAAAGCGATCTAAGCTCTTTTATCCGTGAAGGAATTCATGTACTATATAATCATCCTATGGTGTCATTTTACTATTCAAAATTTTTCTTTGAATTAGCAGAAAAAATAGATGATGAAGATCAAAAAATTTTAGAAGATATTATTTACTATTTCTTCAATTTGCCTTACGATGAAAATCCATTTATAACGACTATTTTCCTCGCACAGGTAGCTTTTCAAATAGAAACTTTAAAATCTGGAGTAAAATGGGAAAACTTATCCGATAAAAGATAAATGAGGAGTACATATGAATATTTTTTTTGTTAGACATGGACAAACAGAATGGAATGAACTGGGTAAATTTCAAGGTGGTAAAGATTCTCCTCTTACTTCTGTCGGAATTTCTCAAGCTGAAAAATTAAATCTAAAATTTGAACAAGATAACTTAAAGTTTGAAAAAATTTATGCCTCTCCATTAGGAAGAGCTTATAATACTGCTAAAATTATTGTGGGCGAAGAATATTTGATTGAACCTATAGAGGATTTTAAAGAGATATCTCTTGGGAAAATGGAGGGAGTTTCATTTACTCAATTTGAAGAACTTTTTCCTGATGAATATTATAATTTTTTTAACTGTCCTCAAAATTATGATCCTATGAATATCACTGGAGAATCTTTTTCACTTTTGATGGATAGAGTTGAAACTGGATTACAAAAAATAGTTACTTCTAATTCTATACATTCGAATATTTTAGTTGTTACACATGGGGTAACTTTAAAAGCCATTTGTAGTTTCATAAAAAACAATACTAAAAACTTAGAAGTTTTTGCTCATGAGAAACTTCCTCAAAACACAAGTGTGACTCAAGTTCAATTTGACGGAAAAGATTTCAAAATCATAGATTTTTCAAATGTTTCTCATCTAGATTAGCATCAATCTACAAAAAAGGAGCCTGATTTAATTGGTATCAGGCTCCTTTTTTAAATACTTTTTATCACACAACCCATAATTATCAAAATTGATCCCAATATAAAATATAAATCTCTTCTTTCAATCTTATAATTTCTCAACCTTGTTTTTTTATTTTTTAAATTATATCCTTTTATTTCCATAGCATCCCCTAATTCTTCTCCTCTCTTAAGTGCTGAAAAAAGAAGTGGAATTACTATATGGGCATAATTTTTCATTTTTTCTATATAATTCAATTCATCTACTTCTAACCCCTTTGATGCCTGACCCATTTTTATTCTCTCTACCTCATTAAAAAAGACAGGGATAAAACGGAGTGAAATCGATAAAATCAAAGCAAACTCTTTTACAGGAACTCCTATTTTTTCTAATGGAGAAAATAGATCTTCAATGCCATGTGTAATCTCCATAGGGGAAGTTGTATAAGTAAGGAGAAAAGCCATCCCTACAAGAATCATAAACCTAAAGAAAACTATAAATATATTTTCTAATGCTCTAGAATAAATTTTTATAATGCCCAAATTTAAAATTTGTTCTCCTCCAGTCGTAAATATAAGTTGAAAAAAAAGTGTAAAAACTATTATATAGAGGAGAGGCTTTATCCCATAAAAAAAATCCTTTAAAGCTATTTTTGAAGTTTTAACCACAATGAAAATTATAAAAGTCATAAAAATCAAAAAATCCAAATGGGAAAAAAATATACTTATTAGAGAAAATACAATAGCTACAAGTATTTTTAGTTGTGGGGCTATTTTATATAACCAACTATCCCCCTCTACATATTTCCCTAATAACTTATTTTTCACTTTTATCTCCTCTATATCTATTTTTCATTATTTCTATGGCTTCTTTTTTAGAACTAGCTATTTCAAAAAAATTTTTTTCCAAAATTTCTATATATTTAGGAACTATTTTATGTTCCATTTTCATGTTTTGAAAATATTTTAAAAAATTATTCTTCTCACCATCAAAATCTATTTTACCTCTATTTAAATATACTATTCTTTCTACATGATCCCACATGTTATCCAAATCATGAGAAATAATTATAATTGTTTTTCCCTCTTGATTCAATTTTTTTAAACTTTCCATAAGACTACGTTTATTTTCAGAATCCAACCCTATCGTAGGTTCATCCAAAATAATTATTTTTGGAGAATATATAACTATTCCACCAATAGCCGCTCTTCTTTTTTCTCCTCCACTTAACTCAGAGAAATTTTTCTCCAAAATTTCTTGGTTTAAATGAAGGATTTTTTTTATGTTTTCCAACTCTATACCTATTATGGATTTTTCCATCTGGAAAATCTTAGGAGCAAACATTATATCTTCTAATATACTATTTTCAAAAAACTGATCTTCTGAAAACTGAAAAACAATCCCTATATTTTTTCTAATATCTTTCATATTTTTAGAGTCTTTTTGAATTTTTCTTCCTAAAATTTCTATATTTCCAACATCACTTTTTAGAAGTCCATTTAAAAATTTTAAGAGAGTAGATTTCCCGCTTCCTGATCTTCCTACTATTCCTATAAACTCACCTGAAAAAATATCAAAATTAATATTTTTCAAAATTTCATCTTTTCCATTATAGGAAAAATTTAATTCTCTTATTTTAATTTCTCTATCCACTTAACAATCTCCCCTCTCTCTTCTCCATCTAACTCTAATTCATGTTGTAGCTGGGCAAAAAATGGGAGTTGTATTGCTTTTTTTTCTAAAAATTCAAAATTCTGATAAAATTCAGAAGTTTTTTCCTGTAAAACAACTTCTCCATCTTCCATGTAAACTATAAAATCTGATTTTATAGTTTCCTCAGGATCATGCGATATTAAAATAATTGTGTGATTTTCTCTTAGTTTTTCTATCAGTTCTCCTATTTTTCTTTTAAATGACAAATCTAGCATCGATGTAACTTCATCGAATATTATCACTTTCGGATTAAAAACAACAGTCCCAGCTATGGCAACAATCTGTTTTTCACCTCCAGATAAATCATGCGGATCTTTATCTAAAAGATACTCTATCTCGAGTTTTTTAGCAATATCTTCTATTTTCTCTAAAATTTCACCTCTTGAAAAACCTCTGTTTTCCAAAGGAAAAGCCAAATCATCAATGACTTTTGTTCCGATTATTTGATTATTTGGATTTTGAAAAACTAAAGATATATCTCCTCTTATTTCTGAAAAATCTTCATAATCATATCTCTTTTCCTCTAAAAAAATATCGCCTGAAAAAGGTTTTTCCAGTCCAGCTAAAATTCTTACTAAAGTAGACTTTCCACTTCCATTTTCACCAATAATAGATGTGATTTTACCTTTTGGAATTCCTAAATTTATTTTCTTCAAAATTTCTTTTTCTCCATAAAAGAAATTTAAATTTTTTATTTTTATAATCTCTCTGTTATCCATATTACCAACTTCCTAAATATTTTTTATCTGTTTCCATATCTACTTCGTACTCTCTTATCTACAACAGAATATACTAGAGAAAGTATTATACCTTTAGTTATATTAAATAATCCATAGTAATAAAGAATATATTTCAGATATGAATCATCTTTTTTATTAATCATATCCAAAATGAAGTCCATTTTATACAGCTTTGCATAAAAAGGCGTTATATAAAAATAATTCAATACAATCAACAAAATTGTTAGAGTGATTGTTCCAACTAAAAGTCCAAAAAGTATTGTTTTATTTTTTTTGTATATATATATAACCGGAATCACATAAGCCATTGTAGCAATAAAACTAGTGATTTCACCTATACCTGCAGTTTGTGTTCCCCGAATCATCATATTAAGCACTAATTTTATAATCGTCACCCCTATTGAAATTCTATACCCCCCTACTAAACCTCCGAAAAGTATAACTAGGTCTGAAAAATCAAATTTTAACCAAGGTGCAAGGGGAAATGGAATTTCTATCATCATAATAATAAAAGATAGCGCCCCTAAAATTCCCACCATTGCAATATTCTTTGTTTTTTTCATCTCTTCCCCCTAAATTTAAATTTCAAAAAAAAAAAGCCCAAAGTTTTTACTTTGGGCATAATTAAAAAATCCTATCTGCCTTTTAGCAGATAAACAACTTCTTTCATCCAGACTCTAACTGTCGGTTTTGGAATTTCACCAAATCAAGCCTAAGCTTCGCGGACTTTACCGCCGGTCGGGAATTTCACCCTGCCCTGAAGTATTTTCTTTTTTAAGTATATAATAGTTTATTTATTTTTTTTTGTCAATGAAAAGATTATTCGAAAAAATCTTTTAATTTTTCCAAAAAACTTTTTTTCATTTTATAATTTTTATCTTTCAAGCTCTCATCAAAGGATTTTAGAAGTTCTTTTTGCTTTTCAGTCAGATTAATTGGAATTTCTACATTGATTTCAACTATTTGAATTCCCTTTCGACCAGTTCTTAGGCTCACAATTCCTTCATCTTTCATGCTGAAACGCTTTCCATTTTGAGTTCCAGCAGGAACTTTTATGATTTTTTTACCATAGAGAGTAGGGATTTCTACATCTCCACCCACAGTAGCCGTGTAGTAACTTACTGGAACTCTACAATAGATATCATTACCTTCTCTTTCGAAAAATTCATGATTCTTAATCTTTATGAATATGTATAGGTCTCCATATGGTCCTCCAGTTGTACTGGCTTCTCCCATATCACTAAGTTTAAGTTTTTGACCGTTATCTATTCCAGCAGGTATTTTTACTGTTTTTTCTACATTTTCACGGACAACTTTTCTTCCATGACACGTATCACATTTCTGTTCTGGAATCTCTCCAACTCCATTACATGCATCACATATTTCCTCTGTCTGGAAGTTTCCAAGCATTGTTCTTTGAGTCTTCAGTATTCTTCCTTGTCCTCCACACTTAGAGCATTTATTCATCTTAGTTCCTGGTTTTGCACCAGTTCCACTACATGTTCCACATTTAGTATCTCTTGCATACTTTATTGTTTTTTCCACTCCAAGAGCTGCTTCTTCAAGTGTTATTTCAACTTGATAACTAAGATCATTTCCTGGTTCCGCTCCTCTTCTTCTTCCTCTTCCACCACGAGCTCCGCCACCGAAGAAAGATCCAAAAATATCTCCTAAATCCTCTCCACCGAATCCTCCAAAATCAAAGCCACCGAATCCTCCACTGTATCCGCCACCAGCTCCTCCCTGTTCAAAAGCTGCGTGACCAAATCTATCATATTGCTCTTTTTTTCCTGCATCAGAGAGAACTTGATAAGCTTCGTTTATCTCCTTGAACCTATCTTCAGCCGTTTTCTTTTCAGCATCTGAAGCCTGACTGAATTTATCAGGGTGATACTGCATAGCCATCTTTCTATAGGCTTTTTTTATTTCTGTTTCTGAAGCTGATTTGGATACTCCCAGCACCTCATAATAATCTCTTTTTGACATTAAAAACTCTCCTCCATCTTAAGAGGGGAATGGTTAACCCACTCCCCTACAATATTATTTTATTATATTTTATAATATTTAAAGAGATTAGTCTACTATTTCTGCTTCTGCTACATCATCATCAGATTTCTTTCCTTCTGAATGCTGTGCTCCTGCTTGATCATTAGCTGTCTGTGCCTCTTTATAAATTTCTTCTGCTAGTCTATGAGCCGCTTTAGAAAGTTTTTCTATGGCAGCATCCATAGCCTCTTTATCTTCTCCATCTTTAACTTTCTTTAGCTCTTCTATAGCAGCCTCTATCTCTTTTTTCTCTTCCTCTGTTGCTTTAGCTCCGTGCTCTGATAATGTTTTCTCTGTAGAAGCAATTAACATGTCAGCTTTGTTTCTAGTTTCTACTAACTCTCTAAACTTTTTATCTTCAGCTTCATGAGATTCTGCATCTTTTTTCATTCTCTCAATCTCATCTGTAGATAGGTTTGTAGATCCTGATATTGTTACTCTATTTTCTTTTCCAGTTCCTAAATCTTTAGCAGATACATGAACTATTCCATTGGCATCAATATCGAAAGTTACTTCGATTTGAGGGACTCCTCTAGGGGCTGCTGGAATTCCATCTAGACTGAACTCTCCTAATTTATGGTTATCCATAGCTTTAGCTCTCTCTCCTTGAATTACATTGATTGTAACTGCCGGCTGATTGTCTACTGCTGTTGAGAACACTTGAGATTTTTTAACTGGAATAGTTGTATTTTTTTCTATGATTTTTGTTGCTACTCCTCCAAGAGTTTCGATTCCTATAGATAGTGGCGTAACATCTAAAAGAAGTATATCTTTTACATCTCCCATAAGAACTCCACCTTGAATAGCTGCTCCTGCTGCAACAACCTCATCTGGATTTATTCCTCTATTTGGTTTTTTACCAAAGAACTGTTCTACCCACTCCTGAACTGCTGGTATTCTTGTAGATCCTCCAACTAATAATATTTCATCTATCTCTGATGGATTTAATTTTGCATCTTGTAGGGCTATTTTAGTTGGTCCTTGAGTTGCTTCTACAAGAGTTCTTGTTAAATCATTAAATTTCGCTCTTGTAAGCTTCATTTCTAAATGCTTAGGTCCTGTTGCATCCATAGTTATAAACGGTAAAGAAATTGGAGTTTCCATCATAGTTGAAAGTTCTTTTTTAGCCTTTTCTGCGGCATCTTTTAATCTTTGGTATGCCATTTTATCATTTAAAAGGTCTATTCCAGTTTCTTTTTTGAACTCAGAAGCTAACCAGTGAATAATAGTGTCATCAAAATTATCTCCACCTAGGTGATTATTTCCATTTGTTGCAAGAACTTCTATAACTCCATCTGCTATTTCTAGAACAGAAACATCAAATGTTCCTCCTCCAAGGTCAAAAACAAGAACTTTTTCCTCTTTTTGCTTCTCAAGTCCATAAGCTAGAGCAGAAGCTGTTGGTTCATTTATTATTCTTTTAACTTCTAAACCTGCAATAACTCCAGCATCTTTAGTAGCCTGTCTCTGAGCATCTGTAAAGTATGCAGGAACAGTTATTACTGCTTCTTTAACTGTTTCTCCTAAGTAGTTTTCAGCATCTTTTTTTAATTTTTTAAGAATCATAGCTGATATCTCTTGAGGAGTATATGATTTTCCAAAAACATTTACTTTATGATCTGAACCCATATGTGTTTTTATTGAAGCGATTGTTGATGTTGGGTTTGTTATAGCTTGTCTTTTTGCTATCTCTCCAACTATAATTTCTCCATTCTCTTTTATATTTACAACTGATGGCGTTGTTCTAGCCCCCTCTGCATTCGTTATTACAGTGAAAGATCCTCCCTCCATTACTGCCACACATGAGTTTGTTGTTCCTAAGTCAATTCCGATTATTTTAGCCATTTTTTTCCTCCTATATATTCTCTTGTTTTTATTATAAATTTATTATTTTTTACAAACTTTTACCATAGCTGGTCTAATTACTTTATCTTTCATTTTGTAAGCCTTTTGAAAAACCTGAATAATCTGGTCATTTTCGTGACTGGGAGAATCCTCCACCATCACTGCATGGTGCACATGAGGATCATAAATAGCTCCTTCTGATTCTACAGCCTCTACTCCCTCTGATTGCATTACTCCTTTCATCTGTGAAAGTGTCATTTCCACTCCTTTTATCAAGGAATCAAAATCTTTCGTTTCTGTAGAAGCAGCTATGGCTCTTTCTAGATTATCCACATTATCAAGAAGTTTTACCATAACTTTTTCTGAAGCAAATTTTCTAAGCTCTTCTAACTCTTTTTCTTGTCTCTTTTTAAAATTCTGAAATTCAGCATTCTTTCTCAGATAATCTCCTTTAAGATTTTCTATTTCAGCTTTCAGTTTTTCATTTTCAATCTGAAGTGTCTCTATTTCAGAAACCTCTACTTCAGCCTCTTTTATTTCCTCGGCTGCAACTCTTTCAACTTCTTCATCTCTTATATCTTTTTTTTCTGTCATTTCAGCACTTCCTTTTTATCAATTTTCTCTATAACT
The DNA here is from genome assembly GCA_051648365.1 of Fusobacteriaceae bacterium. Taxonomy (GTDB): domain Bacteria; phylum Fusobacteriota; class Fusobacteriia; order Fusobacteriales; family Fusobacteriaceae; genus JAGNZR01. The sequence continues at coordinate 76,357 of JBOFEZ010000062.1, read as the reverse complement.
TTATTAACCTTATCTGCCACATATTCTACTAGTCCTATAGTTTTTGAATAGGCCATTCTTTTAGGACCAATAACTCCCACTATTCCTTCTGAATTTCCAAGTTTATAAGCAGAATATACAAAACTATAGTTCTCTAATCCCTTTATATTCAACTCATCACCGAAGAGAACATTTACTGATCCGTAGTTTTTATCTTTGGTATGTACAAGTTCTTCAAAAATAGATTTTATATCTCTATTCTGATGGAAAAATTGCATTACTTTTGCATTATCTTCGCTATCTCCCTGTATATTTATATCTGTATTTATAAAAAGTTTTCCTTCTATATTCTGCGAAAGTTCCTTTTCAATAGCAGCTTCTATTTCAAGATATCTACCATGTTCCTCTGTTTTTTCCAAAAGATTTTTTAATTCGTTCTCCGAAAATTCATTTTTCATGAGCCTCTCATTTATATCTTTAGTCAGCTCCTGAACTTCATCTCTAGTTATCTTTTCTTCTAAGTGAATTTTTTTTGTTCTTATAGCTTTATTTTCCATAACAATAACAGCCATAAGAAGGTCATCCTCAATATGTACAAGTTCTATTTTTTTTATTTTTTCTTTGTCGTGGTCAGGTTCAATAACTAAACCCGCATAATTCGTCAATCTAGACAGCAGATTTGAAGTTTCTTGAAGGAATACATCTAACTCCTCTATTTTTTTTTCATATGCTGTTTTTATTCTTTTTTTTTGATCTATACTTATTTTTTCTATCTCCAAAAGTTCGTTCAAATAATATCTATATCCCTTATCAGTTGGAATTCTACCTGAAGAAGCATGAGTTTTGGCTATGTAGCCCCCCTCTTCTAAATCGACCATTACATTTCTTATGGTAGCAGATGAAAAATCTATTCCATATCTTTTTACCAAAGCTCTTGAACCTATTGTATCCCCAAATGTAAGATAATAGTTCACTATGGCATTCAATACTAATTTTTCTCTTTCATTCACTGCTTCCACCTCTTTTTGTTAGCACTCTCATCTTGCGAGTGCTAATTCTTATAGAGAGAATACCATTTATTTGTTTTTTTGTCAATTTTTTTTTGAAAATAAAAAAACCTTAGTAAATTTTTCAATTACTAAGGTTTTGTCTTATTTTTTCTATTCTCCTAGAGAATCTCTGTCTATTTTTTGATTTGATTTTTCATCGTTTAAATTTTTTTCTATAGTCTTTACTTTTTTATGAATTTCATTTATTCTAAATTCAAGTGAGTTTAATATCCAAAACTGGAAATGATTTACCCTTTGAAATTCATATATCATCCATATAACTTTAAAAATACCAACTAAAATAGCAACTTCTAAAGTTGTTACCAAATCTAATTTACCTAGAGCTACTCCCAATACTAAAACAACAACAATTATAGCGATTAGGAGAATATTTACCGCTTTATGCTGTTTACTGGCTTGAGTCCCACCTATTTCTCCAACAATCTCTTTTATACGGTTTTTTTCTCTTCTGAATTCCTCAATTTCTTCCCTTAGTTCCTGTTCTCTTAGCATATTTCCTCCCCAGCATAATTTTTTTTGATTACATACTCCAGTCCCTTGGATATCTGAAATCTCTCCCTATAGTTCTTTCTGAAATTTTTGCAATAATTGGTAATTTTCTTTTATATTGAGAAAATTTTATTTTTCTCTCTATTTTTTCAATTACCTCTTTAGAATATTCTTCTTCAGTTATTTCATCTATAGACTTTCTTTCATCCACCATTCTATAAAGAATTTCATCTGCCAAAAGATAGGAAAAACCTAGTTCTCCTTCATCTGTTTGACCTTCCCATAAGTCCGCACTAGGTTTTTTATCTATAAGTTCTCTAGGAACACCCATGTGTTTAGACAGTGCCCAAACATGTGTTTTATAAAGATCACCTATAGGATTGATAGCGGATGCTGAATCTCCAAATTGTGTGCTATATCCAAGAAGAATTTCTGTTTTGTTCGAAGTTCCTAAAACTAGTGCCCCTTCTTTTGCTGAGTAATCAAAAAGAATACTCATTCTCTCACGAGCCATTTTATTTCCCATTCTCAAATTATTTATTTCAGGTTCTAAAGTAAAATATGCATCTACCATTGGAGTGATTTCTATGGTTTTTGATTTTATTCCCAAATCTTGAATCACAAGCTTAGCGTGCTCTAAACTTTCTTTACTTGAGAGTTTATAAGGCATCATTATTCCCAGGACATTTTCAGACCCTAAAGCTTTAGAAGCGATATAAGCTACTATCGCAGAATCTATTCCACCTGAAAGTCCCAAAACAACTTTTTTAAATCCTGCCTTTTCTACCTCTTCTTTCACAAAGTTTACTAATATCTTTTCAACCTTATCTAAATCTAAATAAAGTTTATCCCCTTTTTTCATAAACTATTCTCCCTGTATCTCCTGTCTCTTTTCTCTGTCTACTCCAAATTTCCCAAGTCTGCAAGCTCTATAATCTCTTAAGACTGTATAGGCTGCCTGGAGCATATTTGGTGTTTCAGCTTTCATAAACATCTTCATTCTGATAGCAATTTTCTCCACTATTTCTAAATCAACTTCACTATAATCTTCTTCTAAAAGCTTATATTTGTCACGAAGAACTTTCCACTTACCATAGGATTTCATCTTTCCTATAAGTTGTGCTGCAACTTCTTCTACTGGAAGTATCTCATCTTTTATTGCTCCTGTAATAGCTAAATTTAATCCAACCTGCTCATCATCAAATTTAGGCCACAGTATACCTGGTGTATCCAAAAGCTCCAACCCTTCTTTTATTCTAATCCATTGTTTTCCTTTAGTAAATCCAGGTTTATTTCCAACTCCTGCACTATTCTTTCCCACTATTCTATTTATAAGTCTAGATTTTCCAACGTTTGGAATTCCAGCTATCATTATTCTATTAGTTACCGTTCTCAGTCCCTTTGCCATAAGTTTCTTTCTTCTCTCTAAAGTAACCTTATCTATCAGCTTATATAATTCTTTAACATTGAGACCTGTCTCAGCACTTATTTCTAAAACTTCATCTGCCATATTATTAGATTTGAAATACTCTTTCCAAAATCTAAGTTCCTCTTTATCAACTAAATCAGATTTATTTATAAGTATTATTCTTTTTTTATTCTTTGCAAATTTTGCTATATCTGGATTTTTACTTGATAGAGGTATCCTAGCATCTACTATCTCCAATACCACATCTACAAGACCCATATTCTCTTGGATCATATCCTTGGTTTTTTTCATATGTCCTGGATACCAGTTTATTTTGGTCATTGACATTATTCTTCACCGTCCTCAAACTCTTCGTATTCTTCATCTAAGCACTCTTCTTTAGGATACTTATTTTTTTTCACTCTCTCTTCTTCTTCTTTTCCTTTAATAAGAAGAACTATTTCACCTTTTATAGGTTTTTGTACTAATTTTTCTATAAGTTCTTCAGTTGTTCCCCTCAAAATTTCTTCATATATTTTTGTGATTTCACGGATTATTACAACCTCTCTATTCCCTATAAATTCTCTTATATCTCTTAAAGTTTTTTCTATTCTATTAGGAGATTCAAAAATAATTATAGAACGCTCCTCATTCTGAAAACTTTTCAGAAGAGTCTGACGCCCTTTTTTCTTAGGAAGAAAGCCTTCAAAACTAAATCTTCTCATACTTATTCCAGCCACTGAAGCCGCTGCAGTCATAGAACTAGCTCCAGGAATAGGAATAACTTTTATACCATCTTTCAGCGCTGCATCAACTAGTTCCCATCCAGGATCTGAGATACATGGTGTTCCCGCGTCTGTTACAAGAGCTACTGTTTTCCCTTCCTTTAAAAGCTTCATTATATTCTCTATCTGATGGTGTTTACTGTGTTCATCATATCTATACACAGTATTTTGAATATCCAAATGAGAAAGAAGTTTCTTTGTAACTCTCGTGTCTTCAGCAAATATATAATTACTCTCTTTAAGTACTCTTATTCCTCTTAGAGTTATATCTTCTAAATTCCCTATCGGTGTAGCTACTATATATAACATACCTCTCTCCCTTCATTTTTGCAGTTTATTTTATTTTTTTTCCTCTGTTTTAACTGGAGGAATTTTTGCAATATAATTTATTCCTAATTTGTTAGAAATAATTTCTATAGCTTTATCTAATTGATAATCAACTTTTCCCTCGTACTCTTTTGCTTTATCTTCACCTTTTATCTCTTTTATAATCTGAACTCTATTTTCTTTTGTAGCTTCTTCACTCACATTTGTTACAACAGAATCAAAAAGGAGGTAATCTTCATCTTCTTTTACTTTTATATCTGGTTCTATTCCTATTCCATGAATAGATATATTGTTTGGAGTATAATATTTAGCTATTGTAAGTTTTATTCCATCACCATCTGGAAGAGGAATCAGTGTCTGAACACTTCCCTTTCCAAAAGATTTATCTCCTATAAGAGTTCCACGCTTATAATCTTTAACTGCTCCTGCAACAATTTCAGACGCTGAAGCACTACCACTATTTATGAGAACTACTAAAGGATAATCTCCAAAATATTTCCCTTCACGCATAGATATCTGCTCATCTTTATTTTTTCCTCTAGTTGTAACTATTTTCCCTTTATCTATAAACATAGAAGCTATTTTCACAGCTTGATCTAGAGCTCCACCTGGATTACTTCTTAAATCTAACACTAGACCTTTCATACCTTTTTTTTGTAATGAAGTAAGCTCTTTGGCCAGATCGGGATATACATTTTCTCCAAATTGAGTGAGTCTCAAGTATCCTATATCATTAGATAAAATATTACTTTTAACATATTTTAAATTTATAATCTCTCTTGTTAATTCAATCTCAGTAGTATCTTTTAAACTCTCTCTATATATTTTTAATTTTACCTTTGTTCCTGCACTTCCTTTAAGTTTTTTTGCACTCTCATCTGAAGTGAGTGGCAGAGTCGATTCATCATTTATTGATAAAATTTTATCTTTAGGTTTTATTCCTGCTTTATATGCAGGTGTATCCTCAATAGGAGATACTACAACAAGAGGTTCATCCTTTTTTTTCTGAATTATCATCCCTACTCCAGGATACTTCCCTTTTATATCCTCTTTGAAATCATTCATATTGTCTTTAGTAAGATAATTTGAATGAGGATCTTCTAAAGCATCAACTATTCCCTTTAGAGCTCCATGCAATAAAGCTTTTTTATCTACTTCTTTTTCCCCAACATGATTATCAGTTACAAGATCGATTATATCTGAAATTTCTTTGAGTTCTCTTATATTAGAGAGAAAACCTCTATTGTTTACTGTATCATTTGAATATGTTATTGCTCCCACTGCAATAAATAAACCTGCTATAATTCTTTTTAATTTAATTTTACCTTTTCCCATATTTTATATCTGGCCCCCTAAATTTTCACCGTCTTCTATTATTTTCATAAGTTCTTCTTTTGAAAATTTTTCTCCACAGTTTTCAAGTCCTATTATAGATATATATTCCACATTCCCTTTACCGCCTTTTATAGGTGAAAAATCTATTCTTTTCAGAGTTAATCCGTTTTCTCTACAGCATTCTATAATATTTTCAATAGCCCGTAGATGATTTTTTTTATCTCTAACTATTCCTCCCTTATCTATATTTTCTTTTCCTACTTCAAACTGAGGTTTTATAAGTGCCATCAGTTCAGTATTTTCATGGAAAAATTTTATAAGATGAGGAATAACCTTAGTTATTGAAATAAAGGATACGTCCATGACCATGATATCCATTTTACGACCATCCAAATCATCTATAACAAGGTCCTTTATATGTGTGTTTTCCATGGATTTCACTTGAGGATTATTTCTCAACTTATAATCCAACTGATTAGTTCCGACATCTACAGAGTATACAAATTCGGCTCCGTTCTGAAGAGCACAATCTGTAAATCCACCTGTAGATGCTCCTATATCTAAAATAATTTTATCTTTAAAATCCATTTGAAAAACTTTTATAGCTTTCTCTAATTTATAACCCCCTCTACTAACATATGGGCATAAATCTCCCTTTATACGAATATCGGGTTCCACATCAAGTTTTATGAAGGTTCCACTTTTATCTATTTTTTTGTCATTCACTATGACATTTCCAGCCATAATAGCTCTCTTTGCTTTCTCTCTAGTTTCAAAAAAACCTTTTTCTACAAGTAAAATATCCAATCTTTCCTTCATAAAATCTCCTTAATACTTAATCTTTAAAATTGAATCTCTTCAAAAATCCTATTATCTTCTAAATGTTCAAGAAGAGGACTCTCCAAAATCAATTTTTTAACACCTTTTTTTTCAACTAATTTAACCAATTTAGCTGTTTCTTTTACTCGAGTCTCAAAAAACTCATCACCAAGAGGTATTTTTTTATTTTTTTTATAGTAACTTTGTAACTGCTTTAAATTTTTTATCCCTAGTACCTCTTTTGAACGCTTTAATCTGTCTTTTATAATTCCAGGAGTACACTCCAAAATTATATGTGTTTCCTCTAGCGGAATCCCTTCGGACATAAGTTTCAGGATTTTATCTGCTCCTATGGGTATTATTCTATGATATTTAGCTGAATATTCATCAGCTTTGTGAACAAGATGAGCTTCCCGACTTCCTGGCTGTATTTTTCCCCATTTTCCATGATGAGATACCGCTATATGAGTTATATTTTTTATAACACTTTTTTTTAATTTCACACAAATTTTCTCTTCAATCTCTTCTAATATTTTTTCAGATTCTTTGCTTATATATTCAGGATTTTTTATCATCATTTGAGAATGTGAGGTTTTATCTCCCTCTTTTCTAATGCTACCCTTACTCAAATCATGAATTATGACACCTATTATAATAGAAAAAAAATCTAATTTTTTAGAAGCCGTTTCTAAATTTTTAAAACTTTTTTCTAGCTCATATTGACATGTTCTTAAAACATCGTAGGTATGGGCCGAAACTTTTACCCCTTGGTCATCTATTTCTTCCAATTCCTTTACCATGGGATGTTCCATTAATTTTTCAATGAATTCTTTAGCTTTTTGATTACTACTGTACATCAATACACCCTTTTATCCTATCTATCAATTCCCCTCCTCTAAGACCATTTTCCCTCATTAAAATATCTCTACTTCCATGAGGAATTGCATTATTGTTTAGAGCTATTAGGTGAATTTTTTTCATAATATTTTTCCTGTTTAGAAATTCTAAAATCTCACTACCGAAAGAACCCTTCTCATATGCTTCCTCAAAAACAAATATATTTTTGTATTTAAAAAATTCTTCAATTATATATTGCTCATCTAAAGGCTTTATAGAGGCCGCGCTTAAAATCGTCCCTTTTATTCCAATATCTTCCAAATGTTCATTAATTTCCAAAACCTCTTTAAACATTGATCCAGTTGTGATAAATAAAGAGTTTTCTCCTTTTTTTACCTCACGCCATTTTCCTATTTTAAATTTTTGGGGATATTTATAATTATAGGAAAATTCTCTAGGATAACGAATCATGACACTTTTGTCTTTAATATCTTTAGTTATCTCTAAAATTTCCTCAAGTTCCTGACCTGTTGTAGGTGCAAAAACCATGAAATTTGGTATTTGGGTAAACATCGCAATATCATAAAGACCATTATGAGTTTTTCCATCTTCCCCTACTATACCTGCTCTATCCACAATAAATTTTACAGAAATTTTTTGAAGAGATATATCGTGTATCAACTGACTATATCCTCTTTGAAGGAATGTGGAATAAATTGCAAAATATGGTTTTTTTCCAGCCATAGCGAGCCCTGCACAGTAAGTTACTCCGTGCCCCTCAGCCATACCTACATCTTTACAACGTTCTGGATATTTTTCAAAAAACTCTCCAGCACCCACACCTTTTATCATAGCTGCTGAAACAACCATTATTTCCGAATCTCTTTCCCCCATTTCTACTATTTTTTTTCCGAATACTGCAGAATAGGATTCCTCTGACTGTCGCCCTATTTTCCCTGTTTCAAAATCAAAAGGCGATACACCATGAAATTTTTCAGCATCCTCTTCTGCAAAAGAATATCCTTTTCCCTTCTGTGTCTTCACATGTAAAAAAATAGGTCCCTCTTCTGTCTTGGCTTTAGACAAATAATTTGTTAGTTCTGGAAGATTATGTCCATCCAAAGTTCCGAAAAATTTAAAACCTAACATCTCTGATATACTTAAAGGAGAGAGGAAATATTTTACAGATTCCTCTGCTCTTTCAAGTATTCCAGTTATTTTTTTCCCTATATTTCCGTTGTTGATTAAATATCTTATATCTTTTTTCAAATTTTTATATCCATCACTTACCATAACTTTTCCTAAAAAATTAGAAAGAGCACCCACATTTTTCCCTATGGACATCTCATTATCATTGAGAATAACAATTATATTTTTACAATCTTCACTCATGTTGTTTAGGGCTTCAAGAGAATGTCCATTAGCTATTGAGGCATCTCCTATGATTACTACTATCTTTGAACCAGGATTAGCCTTAGCTAGGCCACAGGCAGCTGATAAAGCTGTTCCTGCATGCCCTGAAATAAAGTGATCATAATAACTTTCGCTAGGATCGGTGAAAGGAGCCAATCCCCCACGCTGACGCAAAGTTGAAAATCTATTTTCTCTTCCAGTAAGAATTTTATATACATACGATTGATGACCTACATCAAATAGAATTTTATCCTTTGAAAAATCAAAAATTTCGTGGAGAGCTAAAGTCAATTCCACGATTCCTAAATTTGGAGCTAAGTGTCCTCCGGTTTTACTTACAGTTTTTATCAGTAATTCCCTTATTTCTTCTGCTCTCTCTTCTAATTTTTCAAAATTTATTTTTCTTTCATCAATCATATTCGCTCCTAACCTAATAGATAATCCTTAAAAATATAAGATACTACAACTCCTAGTATCGCTCCAACTAAAACTTCAAAGGGTGTATGACCCAATAACTCTTTTAGCTTCTCCTCTTGAACTCCTGTGATAAAGTTCGACTGATGTATTTTTTCCATAAGCCTATTTATAATAGCGGCTTGTTTTCCTGCCGATCTTCTTATCCCTGCTGCATCATACATAACTATTCCTGCAAAGGTTATCGCTAAAGCAAAAAAAGTGCTACCATATCCATTTACTATCCCTACTGCTGTTGCCAAAGAAGTAACTGTAGATGAATGGGAACTGGGCATTCCGCCAGTCCCCCATATTCTATTAAAATCTATTTTTCTATTGACTATCAACTCTTTTGTGAATTTATACCCTTGTGCTAAAAACCAAGCTATAAAAACAACATCTAAAATTCTATTATTAAATAAAATTCCAGCCCTCAATTAAACCCTCCCCAAATATCTAATTTTTAATTATCTTATTTTCTTTATCTCCATAGAAAATAATGGCTTATCTTTATTTTCTTTAAAAAGAATAACAGTTCTTCCCACTAGACCAACTATCTCAGCTTCACATCCGTCAGCTATTTTATTAGCTAACTCTACCTTATCTTCTTCACAATTTTGAAGAATTTTAACCTTCATTAATTCTCTTGGAGTAAGAGCTTCTAAAATCCCCGTAATCAAGGTTTCTGAATATCCTTCTTTTCCAACTCTAACTATTGCATCCATATCATGTGCCTGTTTTCTTAAATATGCTCTCTGTTTACTTGTTAATTTCATTTTTTCTCTCCTTTAAACTTCCATTATTATCGGTAATATTACCGGATTTCTTTTAATTTTGCTATAAAAATGCTTAGACGCTATATCTCTTATGCTATTTTTAAGATTATTTAAATCTCCTATTTTTGTATCTTCATAAATTTTTAATCTATTTTTTATGTTTCCTATAGCTTCTTGTATAAGGGTTTCTGATTCTCTGCTATAAATAAATCCTTTCGTAGTTATTTCAGGACCTGCCAGTACCTTTCCACTTTCTTTATCTAATGTAAATACTATGATAACTACACCATCCTGAGAAAGTTGCTGTCTGTCTTTTATAACTGAGGTTCCTATATCTCCTACTCCTAATCCATCTACAAGAGTTACACCAGTATTTACTTTTCCATTAATTCTTACACCAGATTTTCCTACTTCAACTTTGCTTCCATTTAAAGCTATTATAATATTCTCTGGTTTTATACCTGTTTCAATAGCTGTTTCTTTATGAGCTCTAAGCATCCTATACTCACCATGAATAGGCATAAAATGTTTTGGTTTCGTAAGGTTTAACATCAGTTTTTGTTCCTCACGGCTCCCGTGACCTGAAACGTGAATCCCAGCTATTTTTTTAAATACAACCTCAGCATCTTCTTTACTAAAATTATTTATGTTATTGGATACCGCTCTCTCATTTCCCGGAATCGGTGTTGCGGATATTATTACAGTGTCTCCTGGTCTAACTTTTATATGTTTGTGCATTCCTTTTGCAATTCTTGAAAGAGCCGCTAGAGGTTCTCCTTGAGTTCCAGTGCATAATACCACAACTTTTTTATCTTCCAATTTATCTACTTCAGAAAGAGGAATCACCAAATTTTGAGGTACTTTTAAATATCCCAAGTCAGTAGCAATTTCAAAAACTCTTACCATACTTCTTCCGTCTACCGCTATTTTTCTTTTATTTACAGCAGCTATATCAATTATCTGCTGTAATCTATGAATATGAGAAGCAAAAGCCGCTATAATAATTCTTCCCTTAGCTTTTCTAAATTCATGTTTGATTCCTTCTCCAACAGATCTTTCTGAAGGAGTGAAACCTTCTATCTCCGAATTAGTTGAGTCTGAAAGTAGAAGATCTATTCCTTGTTCTCCCAGCTGTGAAAGTCTAGCAAAATCGACTCCCTGACCATCTACAGGCGTAAGGTCTATTTTAAAATCTCCTGTATTTAATATTGTTCCCGCTGGTGTTGTAACTGCTATTGCATAAGAATCTGCAATAGAATGAGTCACTTTTACAAATTCAATTGTGAAATATTTCCCGATTTTTATTTTTTGTCTTGCTCTTACTTCTTTTCCTTTTGGCATATGTCTTGTTAAATTATTTCCCTCAAATTTAGATTTAACAAGAGCAAGAGTCAATTTTCCTCCATACATCGGTACACTCTTATCAATTTTTTGATAAAGATAAGGAATAGCCCCTATATGGTCTTCGTGTCCATGAGTTATGAACAGACCTTTTATTTTATTTTTATTATTTTCTAAATAAGTAAAATCTGGTATAACAAGATCTATTCCCGGAAGATTCTCATCTGGAAATATAACTCCGCAGTCCATTATGATTATCTCATCTCTGTATTGGACCACTGTCATATTTTTTCCTACTTCATCGGTTCCTCCCAAAGGAATCACATACATTTTTTCTTCTTTTGTATCTGCTTTTAGTTTAGTTGGAGTAATTTCTTCTGAAATTTCTGAAATTTCTGATTTTTCATTCTCTATTGGACTTTCTAAAACTTTAGGTTTTTTTCTAGCGGGTTGTCTTTTCTTTTTAGGAATTCTTTTTTCATCAGAATCAACTGTTTGTTCAGAAATTTCTATTTCTATAACATCTTTTTTCTTTTTAAAAAATTTTTCAGGTTTTTCATTTTGAGAAATGTTTTCCTGTTGTTTTTCCTCGCTAGATATTTTTTCTTCTTTCAATTTTTCAAGTTCTTTTTTTATATTTTTTAAGTTTTCAGATAATTCTGCATCTAAAATGTTATTCTTTACCATATCACTCTCCCATCTCATTTTTAAGTTGTTCTAATTTTTTAAGCTCATAATATTTATCCACAAATTTTTTAGCTAATCCACCAGCTATTTTTCCGCCGCCACCTGCACCTTCTAGAAGAGCAACAAAAACAATTTCCGGTTCTTTTACAGGGAAATATCCTGCAACCCATGCATGAGTAACTTTAGAGTGCGCATTTTGTGCTGATCCACTTTTAGCCCCTATGCTTATTCCTGCTGTTCTCAATATAGTTGTTGTCCCGTTATTTTCTGCCACTGTTTTTCTCAGTGCTTCATTCATAAATTCATAGTACCATTTAGGTATTGAGATATCTATAGATTTTTCAAGTTCAATCTCTGCTTTTTTTCCATTTTCATATACTTCTTTTAAAAGTCTTGGTTTGTAAGCAAATCCCCCATTAGCTAAAATCGTGTAAGCTTGTGCCATCTGTAAAGGCGTTACAAGAACATACCCCTGTCCTATGGCCATATTTATAGTATCTCCTTTATACCATGGCTGCTTAAACATCTTTTTTTTCCATTCTGGATTAGGAATAGTTCCTTTTTTTTCTCCTGGTATATCTATTCCAGTTGCTTCTCCTAAACCAAATTTCACTGCAAAGTCGTGTATACCTGTATATCCGAACTGATCTGCAAATCTATAGTAATAGGGATTAGCTGATTCTATAATTGATTTTTCCATATCCACATATCCATGCCCACCGACTTTCCAAGCTTTCCACTTCCATTCTCCAATCGAATAATAACCAGGATCATAATATTTCTGCTTAGGATTAATTCCCCTGTCTAAATATGAAAAAGCTGAAATAGGTTTGAATATCGATCCTGGAGGATATTCTCCAGCAATAGCTTTATTATTCAGGGGCTTTCTTGGATCATTTTTTATTGCATCCCATACTTCTTGCGGAATCTGCGAAGAAAATGTATTCAGAGAATATGTAGGATAACTTACAAGTGTTATTACCTCTCCATTTTTAGGATTAATAGCTATAAAAGAACCCGTCATTCCTTCTGTTTCTAAAATTTTCTCTATATAATCTTGTAATTCAAAATCGATTGTAAGATAGATGTCAGAACCAGATTGGGATTTCTGTTTATCAATTTTTCTTTGGAGTCTGCTATAGGCATTTATCTCTATTTTTTCATAACCAGGTTCTCCCTTTAATATTTTATCATATTTTTTCTCTATTCCATCTTTACCTATATTATCTCTAGCAGTATATCCTTGTTCTTTTAAATTTTCGTATTCTTTTGTTGATATTTTTTTTACATACCCTATAACATGGGATGCAAATTTATCATAAAGATATCTTCTTTTAGAATAAATTTGGATATCTACGATTGAATCATCTTTCAGCTTTTCTAAAATTTTATGAGCCATATTTTCATCTAAATTTTCTATTAAAATATTTTCCCTTGTGTATGGAGAAATTTCTCCGTATTTTATTCTTCTCTCAATATACTCTTTAGAAAACCCTGTTAAATACTCTATCTCTTGGAGTATTTCCGGAGTATATTTTCTTTCCTTGTAATATATAAGTCTATACCCTGAACCATTTGTAGCTAATAATTTTCCATTTCTATCAAATATTTTTCCACGCTCTGGCTCAACTCTTCTAAATTTTAATCTATTTTTATCCGACATATCTTTATATTTTTCATACTGATAACCCTGAAGATATATCAATCTGATTATCAATATTATAAAAGTTAAAAATACAACTCCCTTAAAAATAATTGCTGCTTCTAAAAATTCACCTTCTGCATTTTCTCTTTTTCTATTTCTTATTTTAAAAGCCATTATCTATGTTTTCTCCAAGAATTTTTTATAAAAATATAGTTAAAAATAACCATTCCAATTCCATTAAAAATATATCCACTTAATTCCAAGTGATTTCTAAAAAAAAGAGCTGAAATCGCCATCTGAATGCAGGTGAAAATGAGAATATTTTCTTTGGAATAAGACAATTGTGTTAAAATAAAATAAGATATTATATACAGAGAACTGAAAATGAAAAAATAATACAGAAAACTTTCGCTTTGTAGAGAATGGATTTGAGAAATCAATAAAAGAAAAATTATTCCAATTTTATAGTTTTTACTTGATACCATAGTTAAAAAAGGAAGTGTTATAATCATGGATAAAATTTTTGCTGAAAGAGTTGATTCCACGAAAATTAGAATCAAAGCTAATATATTAATCACTCCGCACACACCCTTTATTTTTTATTCTTAAGTTTGATGATTATTGTATCTTTCAGTTCATCATTTTTTTCAAGTGTTTTTATTCCTAATTTTTCCCCTAATTTGTAAGCAATAAAATAATCTTCTTCGTTATAGGCGATAACTGTTTCTTCTTGCGTTCCCTGCTGATTTTTAGTTTTTATATTTTTGTAATCTAATTCTTTCAGCTGTTTTTCAATTTTAGAAACATCGGATTTTTCTCCTATTACTTCTATGTCTGTTTTTATATTTTGTTCTTTACCCAAAACAACTATTACATTGGCCAAAGTCGGCATATTAGAATCTTTTTTTACTTTAAAATATTTCTCATCCAATTCCATTACAATTTTCTCTAGTTTATCTTTCGTAATTTCATTTATAACAAGATAGCTGTCATCAACTAATTTTTCATAGTTTGCTGCATTATATCTTAATCCGAATTTGTTCTTTAATTTTTCTCCAGTAGATCTTGCATATCCCGACTTCCCTTTAGCATTAAGAACATCGATTATCATTTCCGAAAATTCTATATCTCTTGAGTCATATATTTGAAGGTACTCTTTAAATAATGCATTTAGATTAGATGTAAGAATATATCTTTTTCCATCAATGGATGTCTCCGGTAAATTTATCCAATTTTTAATATCTAAATTTACATTTCCAAATTTTATTCTTCTGTACACGCTTATTTTTTCAGGTAGTATTAAATTTAGAGAGTCTACCACTTTATCATAATTCTTCTGCTTAACAAGATCTGCATATGTTAAATTTTTATCAATTTGAATTTCAAAAGGAATCTTTAATGCCAATTTATCATCATATACAACTATTATATTTTCTTTGCCAATTATGGCATATTTAGAATAGTTTCCTAGCTCTTCGTTTCTCTCGTTTATATTTTTCACAAACAGTGTGATCAATATTACAACTATAGATAAAACTGATATAACTGTCAGTAATATTTTGTTACTTTTTTTCACCTACTAACAACCCCTCATTTACTGCTTCAATTTTTATTTTGTAAACTTCCCCTACTTGGAAATTAGTATCCTGAATTTTTATTTTAAAGTAATTACCACTATGTCCCAAGGCGTATGTATCCTTTATTTCTTCCACAAGAACGTCACATTCTCTTCCAAGTTGTTTAGCTGCTCTATCATTATACATTTTTTCTCTAAGTTTTTCTAGTTGTACTGCTCTCTCTTTTTTTATTTTTCCATCCACTTTCCCTAACATTTTTTCTGCGGCTGTATTTTCTCTATCTGAATACTGAAACACGTGAAGATCCGAAAACCCTATACTCTCTATAAAATTAGCTGTATTCCTAAAAAGTTCTTCTGTTTCTCCAGGAAATCCTACAATCACATCTGCTGTAAACTCAAGACTTTGTACACTGTTACGCAGTTTTTCTAATCGCTCTCTCATAAGAGCTGTTCCATATTTCCTCTTCATCAATCCCAATATAGTGTCGTCTCCTGATTGAAGAGATATATGTACATGCGGAAGGATTTTAGTACTTTTGAATAAATCTATAAATCTGTCACTTATTTTATCTGGGTATACGGATCCAAATCGGATACGCTCTACTCCCTTAATTTCAATTATTTTTTCTACTAATTCTTCAAAACTAGTCTTTTCCTCGAAATCTTCTCCATAAGCTCCTATATTAATTCCAATTAGGATAATCTCTTTAAATCCCTCATGAGTTAGTTTATCTATCTCTTTTAAAATTTGTTCTGGCAATCTTGAACGACTACGTCCTCTTGCAAAGGGAATTTTACAATAAGAACAGAAACTATTACATCCATCCTGTATTTTCACATAGGCTCTAGACATCTCTCTTAATGTTGCAAATTCATATTCCTCATATATTTTAGTCTCAAATATATTATTACTAACTAATTTGTCTATTTTTTTCTCTTGAAAATCCTGAATAAGTTTTACTATTGCCTGTTTGTCAGTATTTCCAACAACATAATCTATTTCATCTATTTCTAAGAGTTCTTTAGAATTTGTTTGAGCATAGCATCCTGTTAAGATTATTACAGAATCAGGATTTATTTTTTTTGCTCTACGCATCATGTTTCTAGTCTTTTTATCTGCTACACTTGTTACAGTGCATGAATTAATTATATACACATCTGCAGAATTTTCAAAATCAGTATCCTCATAACCCAATTTCATCAGTTGATTTTTTATGCTTTCAGTTTCATACTGATTGACTTTACATCCTAGAGTATAAAAAGCCACTTTTTTCTTATAATCCATTTGTCAATACACCTCCAACTACTATAGCTGCCGTTTCAGCTCTTAAAATTCTATTTCCCAATGTTACTACTTTAGCTCCTGTTTTTTTTAAAAATTCTATCTCTTCAGAATCAAATCCACCTTCTGGACCTATTAAAAACATTATTTTCTTTGGTTTTACCGTTAAATTCGAAAGAAGATTTTTAAGGTTTTCATCTCTGGAAGCTTCATAGGGAACAATTACTAAATCATATTCTGAAAATTTTATATCTTTGAGATTTTGTGGCTGTTCTATTTCTACAAATTTCACTGCTTGACACTGCTTCAGAGCTTCTTTCGAGACCGTGTCCCACTTATCTTTTTTCTCATTTATCTTCACTATACACCTTTTACTAAAAAATGGAATGATTTTCCCTATCCCTATCTCTGTAAGTTTTTGTATAGTTAGGTTCATTTTGTCATTTTTCAACATTCCTAATGCTGCTGTAACTTCTAGGTCTGGAGAGTACCTATCATTATTTTTTTCTAGAATTTCTCCCTGAATCTCTTTTTTTGATATCTCAGTGATTTTAAATATGTATTCACATTCGCCATCGGTTCCCCTTATTATCTCTCCCTCTTTTACTCTGAAAGAATTTTTTAGGTGATTCAGTTCCTCTTTATCTCTTATGATTATTTTTCCATCTTGGATTATATTCTCATTTTCGATAATAACGCTTATCATAATTTACTCCTCTATGAACTGTCTATTTTTAACAAGAGCCTCTAATGTTGTTCCCTCGAGAATTTTTATCATAGCCGCATCAAGTTGTCCCCATATACATCCACTATTGCATCCGTCTTCTATACAATTCTGTTTTCTATCCTTCGACTCATTACAATCAATAACCTTCTCATCCTCATCCAAGATTCTGTAAAGGTCATGAAGAGTTATTTCTGAAGGTTCTTTTATAAGTTTATATCCTCCACTAGGACCTCTTTTACCCTCTATTATTTTCTCATTTTTCAATTTAAAAAGAATCTGCTCCAAATATTGAATAGAAATACTTTCAGCCTCAGATATCTCTTTTATTCTTACAAGTTTTCCTTTTGTCCCCTCTTCTACAATATAGGTCAATGCCTTTATTCCATAACGGACTCTTGTACTTATTTTCATAAAATTTCTCCTCTTAACTTTCCTCTTTCAACTCTTCTTCAAAAATAGCACGGGCCTTTTCTGTCGCTATTCTTCCTCTATTTGTACGCTTCAAATATCCCGTTTTCACCAGATGAGGTTCATAGACCTCCTCTAAGGTTCTCCTATCCTCTCCCAGAACCAAAGCCAAAGTCTCTATTCCTACTGGGCCGCCACCATAGTTTTCCATTATGGCCTTTATTATATCTCTATCTATTTCATCTAGACCATTTCCATCTATTCCTAAAATTTTAAGAGCTTCTAAAACAAGCTTTCTAGTTATTGTTCCATCTCCTTTTATATCACAATAATCTCTTACTCTCTTAAGAAATCTGTTGGCTATTCTCGGAGTCCCTCTACTCCTTATAGCCAGTTCATAAGCACTTTCATAATCTATTTTATTTCGGAGTATTCTAGCTCCTCTGATTATTATCTCTACCAGTTCTTCATCTGTGTAATAATTCATTCTATGAGTGACCCCAAATCTATCTCTTAGTGGTGAACTCAAAAGTCCTGCTTTTGTTGTGGCTCCTATCAACGTAAACTGTGGAAGCTCTATTCTTATCGAACGGGCTGAAGGACCTTTTCCAATTATAATATCTAACTCTCCATCTTCCATAGCAGGATAGAGTATCTCTTCTACAGAAGTATTTAGTCTGTGGATTTCATCTATAAAAAGTATGTCATTTTCCTCTAAAGAGGTAAGTATCGCTGCCAAGTCCCCTGCTTTATCTATAATTGGACCTGAAGTTATTTTCATACTGGATCCCATCTCGTTGGCTATCACTCCTGCCAAACTTGTCTTACCAAGACCCGGTGGACCGTATAGAAGAGTGTGGTCTATAGCTCCCCCTCTTTTTTTTGCAGCCTCTATGTAGATTGTCATTTTTTCTTTAAGTGATTCTTGGCCTATATAATCTTCCATTTTTTTAGGTCTAAGGTTTTTTTGTATCTCTGATTCTCCAATCTTTTCCTGGGGAGCCCAAACTCTATCTTCCATATTCCTCCTAAATTTTTAAACAATTATAAAAGTTATTCCTAATTGGAGGATTCCGATTATCCCTCCTAAAACTGCACCCACAATCTCAATATGTCTAAACTCACTTTTAGCAAGTTTGAAGGTTATTTCCTCCAATTCCTCAAGGGAGAATCCATCTATATTTTTTATAATTATATCTTCGAAATTAACATTAGATTCTAGTGTCTGGAAAAGACCTTTTATAATCTCTTCTCTGTTTTTTAAAACTAATTCTTTTATTCCCAACTCAATTTTTTCTACTATACTATCACTTAAAAACATAGCTGCCATCGGGAATTTTTTTATTATTTCTTCTTTTATTCTACCTTTTAAAATATTATCCACAATTTCTTCTAATTTATGCCCTAACTGTTCTTTATCTAAGGATTTCAATATATCTTCCATTGAAATCACTTGGTTTTTTATTGTATCTGCTATCTTTATTCCTATTTCATGACGTCTTTTGGGGATAACACCTTGAATTTTGAAGAAAAAAAGATTTATTTCTCTATATGGTCTGAAAAGCATTTTTATCGCAAAGTAATTTGTTATCCATCCGATTAAAGAACCTATTAAAATAATCAAAATAGCTTTTATTATTAAATTTATCTCCATATTAAAGATCTCTCCTATCATTCTTTAATTTTTTACTAAGTCAGTAAACATTTTAACATATTTATAGTTTTTTTTCAATTAAAAAGAGGGAATTATCTTCCCTCTCCATTCTGCATAATTTTTTATTTTTTATTAATTGTTCTACTTTTGATGTCCTTAAGAACTTTGGGTTATTTTGAGCTCGATTCTGAATATTTAGCTATAAGGTCTCTCTCCTCTTTTTTAGCTGAATCCATCTCTATTTTTTTCATAGAAAGTTTTATTTTTTTCTTTTCTCTATCGATTTCAACTATTTCAGCTGTCACCATATCTCCAACTTTAAATCTTTCTTTAAGATTCTTGATAAAATCTTTCGAAGCAAATTGAGCCGGTATAAATCCATCTACACCTTTAAAAATAGTTATAAACATTCCGAAATCCATTATGTTTTTGATTTCTCTTTCTAGTCTATCTCCAACTTTTAACTCGTCTATAGCTTTATCCCAAGGGCTTTTTACTAGAGCTTTTATACTTCCTTTTATTCTGTTTTCCTCTAGATTCACTTCAGTCACTTCAAACTCAACATGATCTCCAGCCTTTATTTTTGGTGTCTCTTCTCCTTGCCATGCAAGATCTGATTGATGTATAAATGCATCTACCCCAGATTCTACTTCTACAAATATTCCGAAAGGTTTTACATCTAGAACTTTCCCACTTAATTTTTCACCTTTTCCAAACTTTGTCTCAGCATTATCCCAAGGATTTTTGCACAGTTGTTTTACTCCAAGTTTCAGTTTTCTTGAAGATGCATCAAATTCCATTATTTTAACCTTTACCACATCTCCAATTTTTATAAAATCAGAAACATTTATTTTCTTTTTATTCCATGTTAAATCTGAAACATGTACAAGACCCTCTACTCCATCACAAATCTCGACAAAAGCTCCATAAGGCTGTATTCTAGTTACTTTTCCTTCAACCTCTGTCCCTATCTCGAAGTTTTCAGTTGCTACTTCCCAAGGATTTCTCTTAAGTGCCTTTATTGAAAGCTTTAGAGTATGTTTTTCTTTATCAGCAGAAATAACTTTAACCGTCAATTTTTCTCCAGCTTTATAAAGTTCTTTCAAGTTATCAATTTTTTTCCAAGAAATTTCAGAAATATGTATAAACCCTCTTATAACTCCAATCTTGACATTAAGTCCAAACTCTAGAACATCTGTTATTTCTGACTCCATAACATCTCCAGCTTTTATTATTTCAAACTGTTCAGCTTCTTTTGCCATGCTTATATCTTTTTTAGAGAATGTAATTCTCTTCCCTTTTTTATCTGCTTTGATATCTTTTACTATAACTTCTATGTTCTGCCCTATCACATTATCAGAGTTTCTCATAGGTATCTCTGAAAGTGAATTAGGTAGGAATCCTTGTTGCTTTTTGTACTCAATAATATATCCACCATTGATTTTTCTAGTGATTTTGCACTGAAGGATAATTCTTTTTTCAAAAGCTCCCTCTATCTCTTTCATTCCTTCTTCCATATCTATTCTTCTTCTTGATCCAACTAAGAATTCTCCATCTTCAGTTTCACCAGTAATAAGTACTTCTACTTCCTCTCCCTGATTATAATCAGTTAGTTCTTCTGCTCTTACTCTTATATCTTTTGGTTGCCCCATCGCCTCTAAAATAGCGAAATTTCTATCTAGTTGGGATATTTTTCCAACTACTTTTACTCTCCCCTTTTCCTCTGGTGGTAGGTATTCGTTTAATAATGCTTCAAATTCATTGTACTCTCTGTTAGGCATTAAAGTTCCTCCTTAATTTATTTTCTATTTTTTGTATTATATCCTCTGGCGTTGATGCTCCTGCGGTTATTCCAACTTTTTCACACCCTGAAAACCAATTTAAATCTACCTCTGTCTGATCGGTTACCAGTTTTGTATTTGAATTTATTTTATGTGATATCTCAAAAAGCTTTTGAGTATTGGAACTTTTTCTCCCGCCCACTATTAAAACAAGGTCTGCTTCTGCTGCAATTTTCTTTACAGCTTCCTGCCTCTCTTGTGTGGCTCCACAAATCTTATTAAATATCTTAACATTCATATGGTTATTTTCCAAGTATTTTTTTATCTCTTCCATTTTTTCTTTGTTTAAAGTTGTCTGCGTAAGCAGAGAATATTTTTTTTTGCTGTCTATGGAATATCTTTTAAGCTCATCCAAAGTTTTAAAAATTTTTATATTTAATCCGTAAGATATTATACCTTGAACTTCAGGATGTTCTTTGTCTCCTATGAAAACTATCTCATCTCCTAGCTTCTGGATTTCTATGATTTTTCTTCTGATATTTTTAACAAAAATACATGCGGAATCTTCAATCTTCACTCCTTGCTTTTCAAGTTTTTGATAGATTTCTTTTTTTGTTCCATGTGCCCTCACAATAACTATATCTTCAGGTTTGAATTGGATTTTATCATGTGTAAAATCTTCTTCTTTCACAGTTTTCAATCCTAAATTTTCCAATTGTGTAACTACATGTTCATTGTGAACAAGCATTCCAAGAATATAAACATTTTTTCCTTTTTTTATCTCTTCTACATATTTATAACAGCTCTCTATGGCTCCCTTTACTCCAAAGCAAAACCCCATTTTACTAGCTCTTATTATCTCCATTATACCTCTATTCCTCATTAAATTTTTTTACTTCTACAAGATTTTTTAAAGCTTCGAGCATCTGGTCGGCATCCTCTCCATCTGCTTCCAGCACAAGTTTTCTCCCCTGTTCTGCTGCAAGAAGCATAAGCCCCATTATACTTTTTCCATTAACCTCTTCATCATCACAAATAACATTTATTTCCGCATCAAATTCTGATGCAGTTTGTACAAAAAGTGATGATGGTCTTGCATGGAGTCCCGCCTTATTTTTTATCTCAACCTCTATTCTTCTCAATTTAACCCACTCCATTTTGAAATATATTTTTAATAACTTCCGCTATTTTGGAAGATATTTCTGCAAAATTTCTCTTACTTCTTTTCCATTATCTGCATTCAATATTTTTTCTTTTAAAGATTCTACTTTTGAAAAATCTAGCTCTCTGATTATTTTTCTTGTTCTTAGTATCGAAGATTTAACCATACTTAAGTCCTTTATACCCATACTCAAGAAAGCTAGAACTGCCAACTCTTCTCCTGCCATCTCTCCACAAACAGATACCTTTTTATTAAACTTTTTTCCAGCTTCTGCTACACTATTTATAGCTCTTAGAACGCCAGGTTCATAAGAATCATAAAGTTCTATTAAAGACTCTGAAAGTCTATCTGTCGCCAAAATATACTGGGTAAGATCATTGGTTCCTATACTAAAAAAATCCACATGTTTTGCAAGTTGATCTGCCATTATGACCGCCGAAGGAACTTCTACCATTATCCCTTGCTCTATATTTTCCTTGAAAGACTTCCCTTCTCTTCTCAGTTCCTCTTTACATTCTTCAAGAATATGTTTAACTTCCAAAACTTCTTTTAAATTTGTTATCATTGGATACATTATTTTAACCTGTTTTCCCTCAGCAACCCTCAGAATAGCTCTCAATTGTTCTTTAAAAATTTTTTCATTTCTTAAACTATGCCTTATACCTCTAACTCCTAAAAAAGGATTATCCTCGTTTTCCATTTCATGATACGGAAGTTTTTTATCTGCTCCTATATCTAAAGTTCTTATTATAATCTCTTTGTCATTATCAAACTTAGAAACTACCTCTAAATATTCTTGAAATTGCTCTTCCTCTGAAGGGAATTTAGAGGACTCCATGTACATCAATTCCGTTCTGAAAAGACCTATACCGTCCGGATTTTTTTTCTCGATTCCATAGAGATCCATAGCCCCTGAAATATTTATTTTTAAACTCACTTTCTCTCCATCTAAGGTTATAGTGGGCAATTCTACAACTTTTTCATATTCTTCTCGACTCTTTTTTAAATTATCCAAATAAGTTGCATATGTAGCTTTTATTTTTTCATCCGGATACATATATATCTTTTCCCAACCTTTTCTTGAATCTAATATAACCTCTTCTCCGGACTGCAATTCTTCGATTCTCTCCACCCCTAAAAGTGTTGGAATTTCAAGAGATTTTGCTAAAATGGCCACGTGTGAAGTTTCACCTCCATACTCTAAAATTATTCCTTTTATCTCCTGACTTTCAGCTACAAGCTTTAAAAGTTCTGAAGGGAAAATCTCCTTTGCTACAAGTATTTTTCCTCCTAACTCGTTTTTTATTTTTTTTTCCTTTATCAGATTCGATATTATTCTTCCGCAAATATCCCTTATATCCATTTTTTTCTGGTTATATATTGGATCTTTTATCTTGTCAAACATCTGAAAATAGATATTTTCAATTTCCTTCACAGCCCATTCTGCATTTACCAAATTTTTCTCTATAAACTTAAAAATTTTTTTTTTAAATTCAGGATCATCCAGCATAAGTATGTGAGAAACTAATATTTCTAATTCATTTTTGCTTATTTTTCCATTAAGATTTTTGTGTAATTCTTTTAAATCAAACTGTGAATTTTTTATCGCTTCTCTTATTCTTTCTTTTTCATATTCGATAGAAGATGTTAGAATATCTTGCTTTTCAATTTCATTCTCTTGCTTTGAATATATGTATATTTCTGCAATAACAATCCCTTCAGATGCAGATTTCCCAGAAAGTTCTTTTATCACTTCAAAATCACCTCAACTTCACTCTAAGTCTCTAGTTAAGATTATAACTTAGAAAAAAATTATTTTCAAATATTATCCGATTTTTTTTCTTCAAATCACCTCAAAAAGAATCTTTTTCAATTCTTTCTTTTCTAGAATCACGTCTTTATTAAAAATAAATTTTTTAAATATGTATATATAAATTTTATTTTTTAATCTTTTTTTGTTTTTTTTGTACTATTAATAAACTTTATTACAAATATCAATGTTGACTTTTAGTTTTTTTTAATGCTATAATTAAATATTCTCTTAATTAAGAGAATATTTTTTTCAAAACAATATAATTAAATTATTTAAGGGGGAAAAATGGAACAAAAAAAATCAGGACTTTTTAACAAATTCCTTAACTTTGTCGAAGTTGGAGGAAACGCATTACCACATCCAGTATCTTTATTCGCTATTTTCGGTGTAATAATTATATTGGTTTCAGGACTGGTTGCTCAATCCGGTGCTTCTGTTACTTATATGAGAAGAGGAGAAGAAGTAACCGTTGCTGCTAAGTCGCTTATGAATGCAGAGGGTATCAGATATATTTTTAACAGCATGGTTGGAAACTTTACAGGATTTGCTCCGCTAGGAACTGTACTTGTTGCTCTTCTTGGAGTTGGAGTTTGTGAAGGAACAGGACTTATGTCTGCTGTTATTAGAAAAGTTGTGCTTGCTACACCTAGAAAAGCTATTACTGCTATGGTAGTTTTTGCCGGTATCATGTCTAACATTGCCTCAGATGCAGGATATGTTGTATTAGTTCCTCTTGGAGCGGTTATTTTCTTATCTTTTGGAAGACATCCATTAGCAGGTCTTGCTGCAACATTTGCTGGAGTTTCTGGAGGATTCTCTGCGAATCTTTTAGTTGGAACACTTGATCCTCTTCTTGGTGGAATTTCTACCGAAGCTGCCAAACTTCTTGATCCAACTTATCAGGTTCTTCCTACTGCCAACTATTTTTTCATGGCTGTTTCTACATTTTTAATAACTGCCCTTGGAACTTATGTTACAGAAAAAATTGTAGAGCCTAGACTTGGTAAATATACTGGAGATTCTGCTGTTGACTTTAATGAGTTAAATGATAACGAGAAAAGAGGTCTTAGAATATCT
The DNA here is from genome assembly GCA_051648365.1 of Fusobacteriaceae bacterium. Classification (GTDB taxonomy): domain Bacteria; phylum Fusobacteriota; class Fusobacteriia; order Fusobacteriales; family Fusobacteriaceae; genus JAGNZR01. Next base: position 51,510 of record JBOFEZ010000062.1, on the reverse strand, counting down.
GGTATCGCAGTACTGACTTTTATTGCTATCATGTTATTTATGACTCTTCCTGCTAATGCTATATTGAAGGAAAATGGGACTTTAAATGCTTGGACATCTAAAGGACTTGTTCCTACACTTATGTTTTTCTTCCTAATTCCAGGTATAGCTTACGGTTACGGTGCTAAAACAATTGCCAATGAAAAAGATATCTGTAATATGATGGGAAAAGCTATGTCTACTATGGGTGGATATTTAGCTCTTGCTTTTGCAGCTTCACAATTTATCGCATATTTCGGATATACTAATCTTGGAACTATCCTTGCAGTTAAAGGTGCTGATACTCTTAAAGCTATAGGATTCACTGGATTCCCATTAATTTTAGCCTTTATAGTTCTTACTGGATTCATTAACTTATTTATGGGATCAGCTTCTGCTAAATGGGCTATCATGGCACCGGTATTTATTCCTATGCTAATGCAATTAGGATTCTCTCCAGAGTTTACTCAGGCTGCATACAGAATCGGAGATTCTACTACAAACATAATTTCTCCATTGATGTCTTATTTCGCTGTCATTGTGGCTTTCGCTCAAAAATATGATAAAAAAGCTGGTATGGGAACTCTAATTTCTACAATGTTACCATACTCAATGTTCTTTATGATGGGATGGGTCGTTCTTCTTCTTGGATGGTACTTCCTAGGATTACCTATTGGAATCGGAGCATCTATGTTCTATGCAGGGTAATCAAACCTACGAATTAAAAAAGCTGTGGTTAATAGCCACAGCTTTTTTAATTCGTAAATATAAAATTCTCTATTTTTTCCCTAACGCATCCTTTACTGCATCCAATATACCTTCAGAAGAATAAGTAGCTCCTGCTACTACATCCACTCCCTCAGTCGATGTTTTTCCTTCAAGCGCAGCAAGAAGCGTTGAAGCTTTTCTAAAATATGCTCTTGTGTCACTATTTTCAGTAACTTCAACTTTTGCTATTTTTTCTCCATCCATCGTAACTGAAACTTTCATAACTCCCCCGTAACTTTCGGATGTCCCTTCAAGAACTTTTCCAAAAGCTATTGCTGATAAAAGAGTTGTTAATACTAAGATTTTTTTCATAATTCCTCCCATTTATATTTGTTGTAAATTTAAAGCAAATTATTTAGAATACATGTTGTTTATAAATTTCAGAAACATCCCTATAGCTAAAAATAGGAATAATCCACCATAATAAAGCTTTATTGTACTCATCTGTTCATTTAAAGTTTTAGAAATATCTATTCCTGCAAAGAAAAGAGCTCCCGCAACCATTGTAGTAACTAATACCCCCAAAGTATAAGCTAGATAATTATTTTTAACCGCTTGGAAAGGAGATTTATACCCCTTTGCTCTGAAGTTTATATAAGCTATTCCTAAAAAAACATACGGAACTAGAAAAGCCATTGTGGACATATCATAAACTTTATAATAAAATTCTTCGGCGGCATCTCCACCTAAAGTTGTTATTGCTATAAATATTAGAGCTAATATAGTTTGAAATACTAGTGCATTTCTAAGAACTCCTGATCTGTTTTTTGCAGTTAGCCAATTCGGAAAAGTTCCTTCAGGCACCTCACTAAAAACCATTTTTGATAAGGCAACCGACCATAGAACCAGTGCCACTATTGTAATCAGTGTATAAGCTAATCCAATGAACCTTACAAACCAAATTCCTAGATTCAGTTTATTCCCCATGAAATCATATCCACTTATTACAGCATTTACAAGAGATACTTTAGAAAATTCGTCTGTCGTTCCAAAAGCTGAAATAGAAATAATCCCTAAAATATAAAGTACACCTATTAGCAGTGATGAGAGAAGTATTCCTCTCACGAACTTTCTCTCTGGATTTTCAATTTTATCCACATAAGTTCCACATATTTCAGAACCTCCATAAGCGAATATTATCCATGCAAAACTACTTAAAAAACTAGAAAGACCAGATCTGTCTGAAAGTTTAAAAGCAAAAGCTCCGCTCTCTATTGCAGTACTACTATTTCCTGTTAGAAATACATAAGCTCCTCCAACCAAAAATATTCCTGCAACAAATAAAGATAAATATCCTACAGCAGAAGATATCTTATTGAATCCATTCTCAAATTTTATTCCTATAATCACTGCAAAAATCATAGTTATTGTAGCCAACAATGCCATAGTTAAATTTTCAATATTAGAATCTCCTTGAAGTACAAATGATAAATAAGTCGGCACTCTTGTAGCAAGAGTAGGAAGATAAAATATATTAGCTACAAAATACGACCAGATGGCTATATAGGCCATTTTGCTCCCAAGTCCAATATCTATCCATGCATATATTCCAGCAGTTCTATCCTTGGCATAAGCTCCAAATTCTGCCATTATAAGACTCATAGGCAGAAAAAAAAGTATAGCACCCATCATAAAAATTGTTACTGACTTTAGACCTATAGATCTATAATTATTGGCTATATTCCCAAATCCAAAAACTCCTATAAAAATTATCATAACCAGAGCTAAAGTTGAGATTTTTTTATTATTCATTACCCTCTCCATTCAATATAAATTTTTCTATCACTTCTGCTATTCCATGATTATTGTTGGAACTCGTTATATAATCAACCATTTCTATTATTTCAGGTTTAGCATTTTCAACTGCAACTGATTTCCCCGCTATTTTCAACATAGAAATATCATTATATGAATCTCCTACAGCTATTATTTCTTCTGAAGTAATTTCTAAATTCTGAATTAGCTTTTTTAAGCTATTTCCCTTATCCATGTTTTTTTTAGTTACCTCTAAAAAGAAAGGCTTAGATATAGCTATTGTATAATCATGTCCTAGTTCCTCTTTAAGTTTTTTTTCTACCTCTTTTAGATAATCTGGATTTTCAAGCATTATACATTTCACTCCATCACAGTTCACAGCATTCTTAAAAGAGGGGACAATTTTATGATTCATTCCAGTTAATTCTTTTTCTATATTTATATATTTACTCTCACTTTCAGAAATTATTTCATCGTCTAAATAAGTTATAATATGAACTTTATGCTTATGGCTAAAATCATAAAGCCTATGAAGATCATTTTTAGTGAGCGATTCATTTAAAATTTCACTTTTATCGTCCCACCTTGTAATTATAGCTCCATTATAGGAGATTATATAGCTTCCATATTTGTGAAGTTGTAATTCGTCTGCAAGATGTCTCATTGCAAAAGTTGGACGTCCAGAAGCTAATATAAATTTAACTCCTTTTTCTTGAGCTTTCATTATAGCTTCTTTATCTCTTTCTGATATTTTCCCCTCTGAATTGAGAAGCGTATCATCTAAATCTGTTACAATCATCTTAAATTTCATCTCTAGTCTCCTTCAGTAAAATTATAAAGATCTCTCTCGAAAATATAATTCAAGACTTTTTCTGGCAACATTTCGTTTAATTTTTTCAAGTTACCTCTTCTTAATTTTTTTTTCAAATAACTCCTTATTTCTGTAGAAGAGTATTGAAAATAAGGAGTTTTCAAAAATATAAATTCACTTTTTATTCCAGAAAAAATATGATTTTCCTGTCCTTCTCTTTTAAAAACAATTATTCGACTCTCTTTTAATACTTTTCCAAAATCTTTCCAACTGTGAAATGAATTTGCAGAATCCTCTCCTATAATTTCATAAAAGACAGCATTTTTATAAATATTTTTTAGTTTCATAAGTGTATCTATTGTATAGCAAATTTTTTTAGAGTCTATCTCTATTCTACTTATTTCTACTTTAGGAAATGAAGCAAAAGCAAGACTACACATATTATATCTATCTGATCCAGAAATAGAATAACTTTCTTTGTGTGAAGGTATCCCCGCAGGGATTACAATAATTTTATCAAAATTAAAATTTTCACATAGATACTGAACCATTTTGATGTGTCCCAAATGTATCGGGTTAAAAGAGCCTCCAAATATGGCTATTTTCATTACTTAAATTCCTCCAATTTTTTCAAAAGTTCTTCAGAACTTCTAGCAGAAAAAACAGATTCTCGATAATCTTTATTTCTAAATGCTCTTACTATTGTAGATACAAGTGTAAGATATTCCTTACCATGTTCTTGTGGTGCTCCTACCATTATAATCAATTTTACAGGCTCCCCATCTGGTGACTGAAAATCTATAGGTTTTGCTAAAAGAAATATTGATAATACTATTTTTTTTGCTCCGGAAAATCTCGCATGAGGAATCGCAATACCAGTTCCCACTGCTGTAGTTCCTATTTTTTCTCTCTCCAAAATATTTTTTAGAAAGTCGTTTTCTTCTCCGATAGCATCACTATTTTCCTTTATATGATGAACCATCTTTGCGAGTAGCTCATCTTTGGTAAAATTTTCCTCTGTATAAACTATTAAATTCTCATTGGAGTAGTTTTTTTCGACATTTTTAATGCTTTTTTCCATAATCTCCATATTATAATCTCCTATATTCAATATCTTATTTTTTTAGAAGTACTACTAAAATTTCTTTTTCTATTGAAGTCAGTGATATTAGGTCATTCGATTGTTCTAATTCTTTCTGATGTATTTCTGTTAACCTATTAAGTCTCTCGCTCATTTTTTCATCTTTTGCCTCAAATTTCTCAGCAACTTTGAGATAAGACACAAAAGCCAATCCCTGGAGAGATTCTATTTTTTCTGCTGTTTTTTCTATATAGCTTCCCATCTCTTTTCTAGGAGAAGTCCCATTTTCCAATATTATTTTATCCATATAAGAGAAATCGCTACGACTTTTCGTCAGATAAGAAAGAAGCAAAATAATAAACTCATCTTCATATCTCCCGATTTTTTCGAAAGCTAAAAGCATAAGAGGTTTCAACAACTTTGGATTATCACTTAAAACAAATTCATATGTGATATCAAAAAAATCTTTAGGACTTCTTAAAAGAAGCTCTTTTCCATATCTGAGTATATATTCGAAACTGTTTTTATAAAGAAGTTTCGAGTATGTTTCTTTTACTTTTTTTAACTCCATATTACTAAGTCTATCTATCTTTTCTATTATTTGACGCTCTCTAAAATCCATACTTTCTTCTATAGCTTGAGCTACCAAATCAGAATTCTTAAGATATGCCACTGCCGGAAGTGCCATATTCATCTTCTTTCTGAAAATTTCAAACTCCTTCACTATAAAGTAAGATCTCTTGTCCAAAACCTCCGAAAAACCTTTCAGTGTTTCTTCGGCTCCCCCGTATTCTTTGATGTATTCAACAATATTTTCTCTTTCTATTTTCAATTTATGCCTCCTATCTATAACTCTTTTTGTAATTTTGTAGAGTGTTATCTTCTAACATAGTAAATTCTATTTTCAACACATAGAGATTAGGGAATCTTAAATCTTTAGGAAATTTTACAAAATCCTTCTCTGTGGTTATTATAAAATCAGCTCTTATCTGCTCAGCTTTTCTTTTTACCATTTCTAAATCTTTTTCTTTGAAATCATGATGATCCATAAAATCTACTCTCTCAATATATTCAGGATTAAGAGATATTACAGTTTTTTCAAAATTTAGGGGATTGGCAAGTCCCGAAAATAACAAAACTCTCTTTCCTGCAACCCAAAATAGAGGCTTTGCATTCCCCTTGGCATCACAGAGAGATGTTACTCCATGTTTAGCTATAGATACAGGTTTTTTCTCTTGTTGCTTTAAGTATCTTTTTATTTTTTCTACTTCTCTTTCACTTACAAGATCAGCTTTAGTTATAATGAATTCTCCAGCTCTTGAAGCAGCTTTTTTAAAATCTTCTCGAAGTGTTCCTTTAGGAAGAAGAGCACCCCAACCAAAAGGATTAGTAGCATCTATTAGAACAATATCCCTATCTCTTTTCAGTTTTCTATGTTGGAAGCCATCATCTAGGACAACAGCATCCACATTGAAATGTTTTTTAGCAAACTTACATCCCGCATATCTGTCTCGGCTTACTATTATAGGAGATTTCAAATTTAATGCATGAATATAAGGTTCATCTCCACTCTCCTTAGGAGAAGCAAAAATTTTTATCCCATCACTTACAAGAAGAGGATCATTTTTCCTTTTTCCTTTGTATCCTCTAGATACAACAGCAACTTTTTTACCCATTTTTTCTAATTTTTTTACAAAAAACTGAACTGCAGGGGTTTTTCCAGTTCCACCCACAGTTATGTTTCCTACACAGAAAATTTCCAAATTAGGAATTTCTCGTATTTTTAAAATTTTTCTATCATAAAGTATATTTCTTATTCGTGTAACCAGGTAATATATAAATGCTAAAATCTCCATTTCTTCTCCTTGAGAGTTTTATATTATATTATATCTTATTTTGGGGAAATTTCAAAACTTTACAGGCACTATTTTTGAAATTCCTATCTCCTTATTCATGGTCACTCCAAATATTGTATCTGATTCTTTCATTGTTTCTTTGTTATGTGTTATTAAAATAAACTGGGAACGATCCGTGAATTCCTTCAATTTACTTATAAGTTTTCTAGTATTTTTATCATCCAGTGCTGCTTCTATTTCGTCCAAGAAAGTAAAAGGACTTGGTTTATACATAAATATAGCCATTATAAAAGCTATGGCAACCATAGATTTTTCTCCTCCTGAAAAAAGTGAAAGAGATTGTTGCTTTTTATTTTTAAATCTGACTACAATATCAATTCCTGAATCTTCAATAGTTTCTCCCTCTGTAAGAAGAAGTTTCCCCTCTGAGTTTTGCAACACATCTCTGCACATATTGTTAAAATTAGTACTAATCTCTCCGTAAGCCTCTCTGAATTTACGATCTATTTCTCCACTAATTTCATCCAACATTGATAGCAGTTTTTTTCTACTCTCATTCATATCTTTGTATTGAGATGAAAGGTCCAGATATTTTTTATTTAACAGTTCAAATTCTTCTATTGCAAGGAGATTTACTGTTTCAAAATTCTTGAATTTATATTCAATATTTTTGAAAGCAGACTTTGTTTTTTCATACTCTTCTTTTAAAATTTCTAAATTCTCTATATCCGTCAAAATCTCCAATTCTTGGACTATTCTCTCTAATTCATTTTTTAATCTCTCTATCATTTCAATTTCTTTATTAAGTTTATCTCTATTTTTAAGGTGATTACTTTCTAGCTCTTTTCTTTGTTCTAGAAGTTTTTTCTCATCATATGAAAGTTTATTTATACGAACTTTCATATGATTAATTTCACCATTTTCTTTTTCATAGACCTCTGTAAATTCTTTAATCTCTGTTTCTATAACAATTATTTTTTCATTACATTTTTCTATGTCTTTCATTAACTGAATTTTTCTATTTTTTTCCTGTGAAAGTTCTTTTACAAGTTCAGTTTTTTCTTTTTCAGTTTTTTCTTTTTCATTATTTAACTGTATTATTCTATTTTCATTGTTAAGATAAAGAATTCTTATATCTGAATACTCCTCTTTTTTTACCCTGATTCTTTCATTCATATCGATATTTTCACTTTCCTGGTTTTCTACTTCACCTTTCATTCTGAAAATTATCTGATCAGTATTTTCTTTGCTATCTCTAGACTGGGTAATTCTCTTCTGAAACTCTTCTATATATGTATTTTCTTCATGGTAATCACTTTCTAATATTTGGAGTTCTCTTCTATTCTTTTCAAGTTTCAGCTGATAATCTTCAAGTTCATCTTTCAACCCTTTTAGATTCTTTCTGTTTTCTTCTTCTAAAGCATCAATATGAAAAATTTCTTCTTCCAAATTTTCAAGATATTTTTTACTTTTTTCCAGCTGGAGATTTATTTCCGCTTGTTTTTCTCTAAGTTTTTCAAGAAGAGAGGTTAAATTCTGTTTCTCTCTTTTTCTTTCTAACATCTGAGAAAGTGGAGAATTTTGATTTTCTCCTCCTGTTATTCTTCCTCTTGCTGAAAGTAGTTCTCCTGCAATAGTAACTATATTTCCAGAGTGCTGATTTTTTTTAAGAATTTCCAGTCCTCTATCTATCGAATCTACTATAAGAAGGTTTCCCAAAAGAAAATCTACAACTTTTTTATACTGTGGAGATGCTGTTATAAGCTCTGATCCCAGACCTAAAATTCCATCTTTTTTTATAACTTCTTTTTTTTGTTCGTATACTTTTATAGTATCTAGTGCTAAAAAAGAAGCTCTTCCGGATTTTTTCACTTTAAGTAACTCTATACATTTTTTGGCAGTAACATTGCTGTCTGTAACTATATCTTGAAGATTTCCTGGAATAGCAGCTTCAATAGCCTTTTCCAAGCCTTCTGGAATATTTATTATATTGGCAACTATCCCTAAAACCCCAGGATTTTTTTCATTCAATACCTCTTTTACTCCTTTATATAACCCTTCATTACTTTCTTCTAATCTGATTATATTTTGAAGTTTTATATTGGCACGTTTTTCTTCGTAATCATTTTCTCTTATTTTTTCAGAAAATTTATTTATCTCCATACTTGTTTCTGAAATTTTCTTTTCAAGAAAAGTTGTTCTTTGAGAAATCTCTTGGACCTTTTTTTCACTTTCTATAACTTTTTCTGAGTATTTTTCAACTGATTCACTATTCTCTTGAACTTTTATTTTTTGAACAGATATGTCTTCGTTTAAAGTTTGAAGTTTAGCTTGAGTAGTTTTAGCTCTTCTTTCCGAATTTTCTATGTCATTTACAACTTTTAACCTCTCAACTTCAAGCTCCATTATTTTTCTTTTTTTACTCTCTATTTCTATCTCTTTAGTTCTTTTTTCTTTTTCAAATAATTCTATCTCATGGGAGTATTTAGTATTACTACTACTTAGCTCTTCAAGTTTCGTTTTGAATTTATCCAGTTCTTGTGAAAGATGTGAAACAATATTTTCATGAGAGTTTATTTTTTCTTGAATTTTCCCTATGTATCTTTCTTTCTCTTCCTGTTCTCTTTTAAAAGATTCTATTCTTTCTCCTGTTCTAGCCTTTTCACGCTCTCCTATCTCAATTTTTTCTCTTAGCCCACTGTTTTTAGTTAGATTTTCCTCTATTTTCCCTGTAAGCATTTCACGTTCATGCTCATTTTCTAAAAATTCCTGACTATTTTCATCTAAATTTTTGCTTAGTTTATCTATTAATTCTAGTGTTTTTATCTCTTCATATGTTATTTTTTCAAGACTTTCTATTTTTTCTTTATAGTCATAAGAAAGTAATGACTTCTGTAATTTTTCCTTTTCATCTTTTATCTCCAAAAATTCCTTGGCTTTTTTACACTGTTTTTCTAGTGTGTTTTTACTGTCTTCTACCTGTTTAACAACTAATTCTATCTTCTCTAACTCATCATTAAGAGATTTTAAATTCTTTAGAGATTCCTGCTTTCTTATCTGAAATTTTTTTATTCCAGCAGCCTCTTCTATTATTCCTTTTATCTCACGATTAGAAGATGAAATAATTCTCTCTACTTTTCCCTGTCCTATTACAGAGTAGGCACTCTTTCCTATTCCAGTGTCTAAAAACATAGAATTTATATCTTTAAGTCTGCTTTTAGAACCGTTTATATAATACTCATTATCTCCACTTTTCAATATTTTTCTAGTGATTTTAACTTCATTATTTTCCCCAGAAAAATAGCCGTCACTATTATCAATCACTAAAGAAACTTCAGCATAATTACTATTCTTTCCATTTCCGCTGAATATAACATCACTGCTATCTTTTGCTCTTATATTTTTGTAAGATTGTTCTCCCAAAACCCATAGAACAGCATCCATTATATTGGATTTTCCACTTCCATTAGGCCCTACTATAGATGTAAGTCCACTGTCAAACTCAATATAAATCTTCTCTCCAAAGGACTTAAATCCATATATCTCTACTGCTTTTAAATGCATTTTCTCTCCCAATTAACTTTTATAATATATACTTATCCAGGTTTTCCTCTTCATATTCATCTTTGAAAATTTTGGCAACATATTTTCTATCTATTATTATTTTTTTCATCATTTCATAAGGTGCTTCAAACATCACTTGACGAAGAAGAGTTTCCAGTATCATATGGAGCCTCCTCGCTCCAATATTTTCTACTTTATCGTTAAATCTTATAGCCAGTTCTGCGATCTCATCTATTCCTGATTTTTGGAATTTCAACTGTACATTATCTTGAATCAACAAAGTTTCATATTGTTCTAAAAGATTATATTTTACCTGAGTAAGAATTTTGACAAAATCTTCCCTTTGAAGATTTTCCAATTTCACCTTAACTGGAAATCTACCCTGAAGCTCAGGCATAATATCACTTGGTGAAGATTGTGAAAAAGCTCCAGCAGCTATAAAAAGTATATGATCAGTTTTTATAGGACCGAACTTCGTAGTGACTGTACATCCTTCGACTATTGGTAGAATATCTCTCTGGACTCCTTGTCTTGAAACTTCTCCTCTACTACTATCCTCTCTCTCCACTATTTTGTCTATTTCATCTATAAATACTATTCCGTCTTCCTGAACTCTTTTTACTACTTCAGATATAATATCTTCTTCGGCAATAGTTTCTTCAATTTCTTTGTTAAGAATGTGAGTAAGGGCTGTTGCAATTTTCATTTTAACAGTTTTCTCTTCTTTATCTCCTAAATTTTTCATGCTTCCCATTATATTGCTCAGAATATTCTCCACATCTTCAGGCTCATTCCCTCCTATAACTTCTATAACATTTGGTTTTCCTTTGTCTTTTTCAGTTCTAGAAATTTCTATCTCTTCATGGTCATGTATACCTGCTTCTATCTCTTTCATAACTTTTTCTTTCTCGATATCGTTGAGAGTATCATACGGTTTGTAAATTTTCGCTACTTTTTCTAAAGCTACGGGATATTTTTCCTCTCTTAAAACTTCTATCCTCTCTTCTCTTACTTGTTTATGAGCTATATTAGCCAGATCTTTTATTATACTTTCAACATCATTTCCCACATAACCAATCTCTGTATATTTTGTAGCCTCTACTTTTATGAAAGGTGCATGAGCAATTTTCGCAAGTCTTCTGGCTATCTCGGTTTTCCCAACTCCTGTATTTCCCATAAGAATTATATTCTTGGGTGTGATTTCATTTCTCAGTTCATTATCTTCTATATTTTTTCTTCTATGCCTATTTCTCAGAGAAATTGCTACGCTTTTTTTTGCTTCATCCTGTGAAATAATATATCTGTCTAACTCTTCCACTATTTTTTTAGGTGTTAAATCATCTTTCATATCTTCCTCCTACCCTCTATCAAAAAGATTCCCACCTGAAAATTTCAAGGTGGGAAAATCCTAGTTCAATATATTTTTAATTTCTTTTTTCATTTTTTTTAAAGCTATAGCTCTATGGCTAATCTCTTTTTTTACTTCAGGAATCTCTGCCAAAGTTTTTTCATATCCCTTAAGATAAAAATGAGGATCATAGCCAAAACCATATTTTCCCTTTGGAATATCCACAATTTCTCCTTCCAACTCCCCTCGGAAGCAGTGGTATTCTCCATCTGGTTTAGCCACAGTTATCACAGCCACAAATTTAGCTTTTCTATTTGGAACACACTTCATTAGCTCGACCAGTTTTCTGTTATTACTTTCATCCGTGGCACCTTCTCCTGAAAATCTTGCAGAATAAATTCCAGGAGCTCCCTGAAGAGCTTCTACACATAGCCCTGAGTCATCAGCAATAGTTACCATATTTAGATATTTTGCTATCTCAATAGCTTTTTTAGCTGAATTTTCTTCAAATGTTTCTCCATCCTCTATAACCTCAGGAATATTAATTCCATCTTTAATCGACAATATCTTTACATCTATGTCATCCAATATATCTTTTATTTCATCTATCTTCTTTTTATTTCCCGTAGCTAAAAATATCTTCATAATTATTCACCTATTATTGAATTCTGGATTTGAATAATATCTTCTATTCCCTTTTCAGCAAGATCTAAAAGTAGATTCAGTTCCTTTCTCGTATATGTAGCTTCTTCTCCAGTACCTTGAACCTCTACATACTCACCTTTTCCATTCATTATTATATTCATATCCACAGCAGCCTCAGAGTCTTCCGAATAGTCTAAATCCAATAAAGGTGTTCCGTTCACTATCCCCACACTTATTGCTGCTACATTAGAAATCAGAGGATTCACTTGTAAAAGACCTTTTTCCATAAGTTGTTTTACTGCAAGGGCAAGGGCTATATACCCTCCTGTTATAGAGGTTGTTCTTGTTCCACCATCCGCCTGAATAACATCACAGTCGATAGTAACTGTTCTCTCCCCCAGTTTTTCTAAATCTATTGCAGCTCTTAGTGCTCTTCCTATAAGTCTCTGAATCTCCATAGTTCTACCACCTAGTTTCCCCTTGGCAGCTTCTCTCTGAGTTCTCTCCCCTGTTGCACGTGGCAACATGCTATACTCCGCAGTTAACCATCCCTTACCTTTATTTCTTAAAAACATAGGTACTTTCTCTACTACTGTAGCTGTGCAGATAACCTTCGTATTTCCTACCTCTATAAGTACAGATCCTTCAGCATGAATATTAAAATCCTTTGTAATTTTTATTTCTCTCAAGGCATCTACAGCTCTGTTACTATTTCTCATTTTTCCTCCATTTTTTTATGCCAGAATAAGTTTTTCTTCTTTTAAAATCTCCTTTTCTGAACTTTCTTTTTCTGATTTATCTCCAAACTGTATATCATAAAGCTTCTTGTAAACTCCACTTTTTTCTAAAAGTTGTGAATGTGTTCCAAACTCTACAATTTCTCCATTTTCCATAACTACAATTTTATCTGCATTTATTATTGTAGATAATCTGTGTGCTATAACAAAAGTCGTTCTATTTTTCATGAGATTGTCTAGAGCTTTCTGCACTAATCTTTCAGACTCGGTATCTAAAGCAGACGTTGCCTCATCCAGTATCATTATTTCAGGATTTTGGATAAGAGCACGAGCAATGGCAATCCTCTGTTTTTGTCCACCAGATAATAAAACTCCCCTTTCTCCCACTTCAGTTTCAAATCCCTGAGGAAGTTCCTTTATAAATTCGTAGGCATTAGCCATTTTTGCTGCACTTTCTACCTCTTCATCCGATATATATTCCTTTCCAAATTTCAGATTTTCTCTAATTGTTCCACTGAAAAGGAAAGTTTCTTGAGGTACTATTCCTATATGGTTTCTATATTCCTTCAAAGAATAATTTTTTATATCTGTACCATTGATTTTTATTGCGCCAGATGTAGCCTCGTAAAATCTCGGAATCATATTTACAAGAGTCGTCTTTCCACTTCCACTTTTACCAACTAGAGCTACAACTTCTCCTCGATTTATTTGAAGGTTAAGATTTTTTAATATCTCTCGTTCAGAATCTTCATATTTAAAATTCAGATTTTCAATAGTTATTTCATGAACATTTTGGAATATCTCTGTTTTATCCCCATGATAATCCACTTCGACAGGTACATCCATTATTTCTATAACTCTATCCGCTGAAGGAAGAGCTTCCTGAATACTGTTATTTTTATCTATAAGCCTTTTTAATGGCTGTTGCATAAGCCCTACCGCAGTAACAAATGAAACTAAATCTCCTGCTGTCATCTGACCTTTTATAATCTGATAACCACCATAAAGAGCCACAAGAGCAATCATAACTGTTGCCATCAGTTCATTTATAGGAGAAACTTTTGCCTTGATTTTTCTACTTTTATATGATTTTTCAAATTCTTCATAACTTATTTTATCATATTTTTCCATTATCATATCGGTTCTATTAAAAGCTTTAATAACCTGAATTCCTGAAAGAGCTTCCTGAATAAAAGCTCCCACTTCTCCTGCACTATCCTGTCTAATTCTACCAGCTTTTCTTATTTTTTTTGTATATTTTTTTACCATACCTCCTATAAGCGGAAGAATAATAATAGATATTAGGGATAATTTAACATCCACTTGAAACATTCTGAAGATAAGGGCTAGGACAGCTATCGCTTCTTTCAGCATGTCAAACAACATAAATCCAATCTGACCCAAAGATGATGAATCACCTGTAAGTCTGGTCATTATGTCTCCCAATTTATTTTTTTTATAATAAGATAACGGAAGGTTTTGGAGCTGTTTAAAAATATCCAATCTTATTTCTCTTCTTATCGTCTCTGTAACGTAGCTTGAAGAAATTTGTGCATAATAGTTAGATACTACTTTTACTATTGTTGTTATCAGTATGGCCACTATTACCATAATCATCTTTTTTTCATTTTTTTCTATAAAAACATCATCTATAAGATATTTGCTCAACCATGCAGGCAATGCTCCTGCTATAGATGTAAGTGTGGATAAAAATACAACCCCTATCATTGCCGCTTTATATCTGAAACTATAATGTAAGAAGCTATTTAAAGATCTATTTTTAAATAGTTTATATTTTTTCATCTTCATGTCCTTTCAATATAAATTCTCCATATTTATCTAAAATATTTTTTCCTGAAAGAGCTTTTCTAACACTCTCAATTTCTTTATCGACTTTCTCTTTATTATCTAAAATCCTATTGACCGCCTTCTCTATTTCTCCAACATTGCATTTTCTCTGAAGTAATTCTGGAAATATCTCTTTTCCCAAAACTAAATTCGGCAAAGAAACATATGTAAACTTTATAAAAAGTCTAGCTATAATCTCATTAATAATAGATGTCTTATAAACTACAACAGTAGGAATTCCCATGAGAGCTAATTCTAGAGTTACAGTTCCTGATGTTGCTATTGCCACTGCTGATTTTTTGACACAGCTCTTCAGTGAACCTTCCGATTCTATTTTCAAATTTTTATACTTCCTAAGGTCTTCTTTTATCCACTTAAGATGTTCTCGATTTGAGAGTTTCAATATAAATTCTTTTTTAGGACTTATCTTCATATAATTTTCTAGAATAGGGAAAATTGATTCTATCTCCTGTTTTCTACTCCCCGGAAGAAGCAAAACAGAATCTCCTATTCTCTCTTGATAATGATATTTTTCATAAAATGGATTCCCATAATACACTACATTTACACCATGTTTTTTATAAAATTCCACTTCCCATGGAAATATTACTATTATATGATCGGCCAATTTTAGTTTTTCTATCCTTTTTTCTCCCCATACCCAAAGCTTTGGAGGTATATAATAATAAATTTTTACTCTAGGAGCTTCTTTTTTCAATAACTCCATGAATTTAAGATTGAATCCTCCATAATCCACAAGTATTACTTTATTTATATGTTCTTTCTTTATAAAATCCACATATTCTCTAGCTTTTTTTTTTAAAAAACTATATTTTTTTAGCACCTCTACAAATCCCATTATAGCCAAATCATCTATACTTTGTATAATTTTTACTCCAGCATCTTTGCTATGTTTCCCAGCAACCCCGAAAAATTTGCATTTGGAATCTAGTTTAGATATACTCTTCACTATATATGAAAGGTGAAGATCGCCTGACACCTCTCCTGTAGAGACAAAAAATTTATCATCCATAATCATTCACCCACTATAAATATATTGTTTTTTTCTGCCAAACGGATACATTCATCTCTGTTAAGAAAAAGCATTTTCCCAGCTTCTCCTACTATCCCTTTTGCTCCTATCTCTATAAGATTTTTTAAAGTATCTATTCCTATCGCAGGAATATCTACTCTCATATCCTGCTGAGGTCTTGCCATTTTAACTAATATTGTTCCCTCTCCTGCTAGATTTCCACCTCTCTGAATCATTTTATCAGTTCCTTCTATACCCTCTAAAGCTATAACTGATTCGTTTTTACAAAGTACAGACTGACCTGCATCAACTTTACTTAAAGCTTTTGCAGCCTCTCTACCTATTTTAATAGTTTTCAAATCTTCTTCAGAAGGTAATATAGATGTATAATTTTTTTTCTCAAACATCATATTTTTCAAAAGATAGTTCTGTGGTAGAACTTTTATTCCGTTTAATTTAAAAAAGAGTATAACTCCAAAAAGGAGAGTTTCATCTTTCCTGTCTGGCAGTTTTTTTAGAAGTTCCTCTCCAAATTCATCCAATTTCATCTCTTTAAACAGTAGCTCTTTTTCGACTTTTCCCAATAAAATAATTTTTTTTATATCTCTTGTGAGAAGGTATTTTACTATACCACCAACCTCACCTATATTAAATTGAATATATTTTTCATGTTTTTTTATCTCTTCATCTACACTTCCAAAAAGTCCTATGGGGTATATCTCTAATTTTTTATCTTTAGCTTCTTGGATAAAGTATAAGGGTAATTTCCCATTACCTATTATAATTCCAACTTTTTCCATTATCTAGCTAGCCCCCTATTTTTAGTACTTATAGCGATAAAATCCAATATTGTTCTTATATTTTTATCGCCTGAATAATCTCTTTCTAACTGAGCTACCACCTCTTTCAATGGAAGCTTTGACCTAAAAATAAGTTTATAGGCAGCTTTTATATTGGACATTTCCTCTTGAGAAAAACCTTTTCTCTTGAGTCCAGTGACATTTAAAGTTCTTACTTCTGCCTTATTCCCTTCTGCCAACATAAATGGACATATATCCTGATTTATAGCACTTGCTCCTCCAGTCATAGAGTAAGCTCCTACCCTACAAAATTGGTGCACAGGAGTTAGTCCTCCTATTATAGCAAAATCTTCTACTACTACATGCCCCGCTAAAGTCACATTATTTGCAAGAATACAGTTGTTTCCAACTATTACATCGTGTGCAACATGAACATAAGCCATAAGTAGATTACTGTTTCCTATTCTCGTTTCCCATCTATCATCAGTTCCTCTGTGTATAGTAACAAATTCTCTTATCTGATTGTTATTTCCAATTATTGTTTTTGTAGGTTCGTCTCTATATTTCAAATCTTGAGATGCTTTTCCTATTGAAACAAAAGAATAGATTATATTATTTTCCCCTATTTCTGTTATTCCCTCCACTACCACATGAGACTGCAATACAGTATTTTTACCTATTTTAACATCTTTTCCCACTAGGCAGTAGGGTCCTATCTTTACTCCCTCTTCTATTACTGCCCCATCTTCTATTATGGCAGTTGCATGAATATCTATCAAGATAGACCCTCCTTCTACTCTTTGTTAGCTATACTGAAAGTGAAACTAGCTTCCGTTACAACTTTTCCATCTACTTTGGCTACTCCACTAGCTTTTACTATGTTTCCTCTCATTTTATCAACTTTGGCTTCATATATAAGTTGATCTCCTGGTTTTACTGGATGCTTAAACTTTATATTTTCAAGAGCTGCAAAATACGGAACTTTCCCTTCCTGTCCTTCCATCACAAGAACTCCTAGACACTGTGCTAAACCTTCAACTATAAGAACTCCCGGCATTATTGGATGATCCGGAAAGTGACCATTAAAAAATTGCTCATTTATAGTCACATTTTTTAATCCTTTAATACTTTTTTCGTCTGAATTTATCTCAAGGATTCTATCTACAAGTAAAAAAGGATATCTGTGTGGTATTCTTTTCATTATTTCCATTATATCTAACATAAGTTCCCCCTAATCATTTTTATAATCTCTTTTTATAAATTTTTAAGTTTTTTCCCTAATTCTATATTGATGGCATGACCTGCTTTTATAGCTATAATGTGTCCCTCTATTGGTCTATTCAGAACTTTTAA
This sequence comes from Fusobacteriaceae bacterium, assembly GCA_051648365.1. Classification (GTDB taxonomy): domain Bacteria; phylum Fusobacteriota; class Fusobacteriia; order Fusobacteriales; family Fusobacteriaceae; genus JAGNZR01. Next base: position 33,893 of record JBOFEZ010000062.1, on the reverse strand, counting down.
ATCTCCTATTATGTCCAACATTTTGTGTCTTACAAACTCGTCTTCATATCTTAATCCTCCTGGATTAAGTACTCCATCAGATTTTATAACTATTGCATTTTCAAGAGTTCCACCTAGAGCTAAATTATTTTTTTTCAGGTATTCTACTTCGTAATCAAAACCAAAAGTCCTTGCCCTAGCTATCTCTTTTTTATAGATTTCCATATTTATTTCAAACTCTGTCAATTGAGACTTTAAAAATGTATGTTCAAATCTTATGCCATAAGTTATCTTATATCCATTATAAGGGATTACTATTACATGTTTGTCTCCCATTGTTACAAATACCGGTTCCAAAACTTTTATAGGTTTTATTTCTTCAGTTAACTCTTTAACTCCTACTTTTTCAATTGTCTCAATAAATTTTATAGCACTTCCATCAGCTATAGGAAGTTCATTTCCATCCAATTCTATAACAAGATCTGTAATTCCCATTATATAAAGAGCTGATAAAAAATGCTCCACAGTATGGATCGAGGCTCCATATTCATTTTTTAAATTCGTTCCTCTCGTGAGATCAAAGGTGTTCTCAATATCCAATTTTATTATATTTTTTCCGTCTTCTAGATCCTTACGTTTAAATATAATTTCTCCCTTTTCTGAAGGTATGAGTTTACATACTATATTTTCTCCCTTATGAAGTCCTACTCCATGAAACTCAATCTCTTGCTTAAGAGTTTTTCTCTTCATTTTTTCTTCCTCCCTAAATTCTAAGAGTGCTTTTCCAAGAATTTGTCAGCTATAATAGCTGCAATTTCCTTTGTTCCATCTACAAACTGGACTACTACTCTTTTTTCATCCATATCCCTTACGATACCCAATCCAAATTTTTTATGCATAACTTTTTCTCCTGGTGAATATGGATAATTTTTATTCTTCTCCATATTCTTAAATCTGTCCAGACTGAAGTTTTCTATCTTATTCTCCCTTCTGAAATTTTCTCTTCCTAAAGAAGAAGGAGTATATGAACGTTGTTCCTCCAAATGACTTCCTATTCTCTCTTTTAGAAGTTCACTTGGAATCTCTTTTATAAATCTCGATCTTGTTCTAAAACTCATATCTCCATACATATATCTTGCATCTGCATAACTTATTACAAGTTCTTCTTCTGCTCTTGTGATAGCCACATAACATAATCTTCTTTCCTCTTCTAGAGTAGCATTTTCAAAATCAGCCATTTTTCCAGGGAAGATTTCATCTTCTACTCCTGTAAGAAAAACTATTGGAAATTCAAGTCCTTTAGAGTTATGGATTGTCATAAGTTTGACATGTTGGGAATTTTCTTCTAGTTCATCTGTAGCACTTACAAGGGATACATTTTCCAGATACTCTCCTAGCGTAAGATTTTCAGCTATTTTTTCAAGTTCTGATATGGAGTTTCTAAGTTCATCTATATTTTCTAATCTTCCCTCAGAATCTGGATAGTTAGTCTCTATATATTTTTCATATCCTATTCCAGTCAAAAGTTTTTCAAAAATTTCTGAAACTTTAGCATAATCTCTACTCATGTCTCTTAAGTATGTTATAAGACTATAAAACTCATCTAATGACACTTTTACAGCAGGTCCTATCCCATCTATCTCGCTTATATTTTCAAGAGCTTCAAAAGCTGTAATTCCTTTATCTTTGGCATAAGAAACTATTTTCTCCAAAGTTTTATCCCCTATTTTTCTTTTAGGTGTATTTATTATTCTGCTAAAACTTAGAGTATCTTTAGAGTTGTTCACAAAAGTGAGATACGATAAAATATCTTTAATTTCTGCTCTTTGGTAAAACTGCATTCCTCCAAAAATTTTATAAGGTATATTATGTTTTAGGAAGGCTTCTTCAAAATTTCTAGACTGGGCATTGGTTCTGTAAAGAATAGTAAAATCGCTATATCCCTTCCCATTATTTTTAAGCTCTTTTATCCTATTCACAGTCATCTCAGCTTCTTCACGCCCATCTTTACAATGAGCGAGAGTTATCTGTTCTCCCTGTTGTTTTTTTGTCCAAAGTTTTTTGTCTCTAGATGTGGTATTGTGCTTTATCACTGCATTAGCAGCATCTAAAATAGCTGATGTAGAACGATAGTTTTGCTCGAGTTTTATCACTACTGCATCTGGATAATCTTTCTCAAAATCTAAAATGTTTTTTATGTTTGCTCCTCTGAAACCGTAAATACTCTGATTTTCATCTCCGACCACACATAAATTCCCATATCTTTCTGCTATTTTTTTTATTATTCTATACTGGATGTCATTGGTATCCTGATACTCGTCTACCATTATATATCTGTATTTAGTCGAAATTTTTTCTACTATTTCTTCTATCTCGAGCAATTTATGACAATTCACCAAAATATCTGCAAAATCCATACAGTTATTTTTCTTAAGCTGTGAATTATACCTCCTGTATACTTCTGCTATTATTTTACTATTAGGTTGAAATCTATTTTCTTTTTCATATTCATCCGGAACTAAAGAGTTTTCTTTCAGTTTTGAAATATGGGAAGCCAGTATGCTTTCTGTAAGTTTTTTATCAACTATTACTAGATCTTTGCAAATATTTTTAATTATTCTTTTCTGATCATCTCCATCATAAATTGTAAAATTAGAATCAAATCCTATTCTATCTGCATATATTCTTAAAAGTCTTATGGCAAAAGAGTGGAATGTTGATACTGTAGCTTTGTGAGCATCTTCTCCCACAAGTCTTTCAACTCTTTCTCTCATCTCTTTAGCAGCTTTATTGGTAAAGGTGACTGCCAATATACTGTATGGAGAGATTCCTTTTTCTAAAATCATATGAGCTATTCTATAAGTAACAGTTCTGGTTTTTCCAGAGCCCGCTCCTGCTAGTATCAGGAGTGCTCCATCTATTTTGGCTGCTGCTATTCTCTGATATTCATTAAGACAATTTAATATACTCATAATACACTCCCGTCTGTTTTCTCAATTTTTATTTATTTTCATATTATACCATAATACCTATTATTATTCAATTATCGGGTCTACATGAATCAGAACTTCCTTAACTTCTGGAAACTCTATTAAAATAGAATTTTTCAAGACGTCCGCAAGTGTGTGAGCTTCTTCTACTGTAATGTTTCCAGGAACTCTGATATCCATATTTAAGAATATTTTATCTCCTGAACTTCTCATCTGAATTTCGTGGACGTTTTTTATCTCGGTGTTTCTATATATATATTCTTCTATCTCCTGAAGAAAATCTTTATCTTGTTTATCCATTATTATGTGTGCATTTTCAAAAATTATAGACATCCCCTCTTTCATTATAATCAGTGCAATAGGCAAACTGAGAATTAGGTCAAAAATCGGATTTACATAGATTGCTAAAACTATACCCAAAACTGCTCCTAAAGATGTGAAAATATCATTTTTACTATCTTTGGCATCTGCTATAAGAGCACTGTTCCCTGTATCTTTACCTATCTTCATCTTATAATTATACATAAAATACTTCACTATAGCTGAAAATATTCCCCATATTATTGTGTTTATTTGAGGGATATTACTGTTTCCTCCATCTTTATAGTAACTCCAAAGAAGGTCGACAGTTCCACGTAGAAGCTCAAAGGCTGTAAGTATCATGAATATCCCCAAAATATTAGCAACAATAGATTCTATTCTTTCATGCCCGTAGGGATGCTCTTCATCTGCTGGCATATTGCTGTAGTGGACTCCTATAAGTATTCCTGTTGATGTGCCTATATCTGAAAGTGAATTTATTCCGTCTGAAAGAAGGGCTCTCGATTTACCTTTTATTCCCCATATTATTTTCGTAATCGCTAAAACTGTATTTCCTAAAATAGAAAATATTATGACTTTGTTATTTTCTTGCTGTCTCTTTTTTCTTAATTGAATCTGATTATATACGAGTATTTCTCCCTCTGGTTTAAATCCTACTTTTTCAAAAAATACTCTATTTTCAAAATAAGGGTATATAATTTTTTCGCATTTATATTTTTTTAATTTTTTTTCTAAAAAATTTACCATTTTTTTCCCATGAGATTTATGTCTTTCTCCTGAAGATACAAAAATTCTGTGGATAATAAAACTTTTTTCTTCTTTATTTATTTCTATCTCTGCATATGAAATAATCTCTTCACCTTCTAAATCTACAAAATATTCTCTTTTGTGCTTAAATGTAAATTTAGAGTCTAAAGTTTTTAATTTCTCTTCATTTTCAAGGATATTTCTACTTTCTTCTAATTTAAACATATTTTCCTCCGTGTAAAAAAAAAGCCATGAAAACTCATGGCTTAAATTAATAATAATTAAGTGTCGTAGATAAAGCTCAAGCGATACCCATATCTAACAACTTAGTGCTGCTTCCTTCCGAATCTGACACGGTTCGCTGCAGATATGCCACCAATTTATACTTCATCTACGACATTCATAATATTACCATTTTTGACCAATGTTGTCAAGCTTTCGCTTCTTTATTTTTTATTTAAAACATCTCTATTGTTGATTTTATAATTAATCTGTGATAAAATCAAGTCATTACAGATTAATTATTTTTAGGGAGTGATTTTAATGATTGAAAAAAAGTATATTGCACCTAATGCAATAACTGCAGCTAATATGTTTTTGGGGTATTTGAGTATAACTGCATCTATAAAGGGAAATTTCTCGCACGCTATCTGGTTTATAATCGCAGCTATGGTTTGCGATACTTTAGATGGAAAAACAGCAAGAAAATTGGATGCTTTTAGTGAATTCGGTAAAGAATTTGATTCTTTTTGTGATGCTATATCCTTTGGTTTAGCTCCTGGAATCTTTATTTTTTCGATTTTAAGTATTGATAGTAAACTTTCTCAGTTTGTTGTTCCTATTTCATTTATCTATGCTCTTTGTGGAGTTATGAGACTGGTTAAATTCAATATAATGACTACAGCTTCAAGTGAAAAAGATGACTTTAGTGGAATGCCCATTCCATGTGGGGCTTCTTTAGTTGTTTCGTATTACCTTCTTGCTGAAACTTTAAGATATAGTGATGTTTTTGGAAGAATAGATATTTTTTCAAATGAAGTATTCTCAATTATAGCTATATTAGCTGCGGTTCTTATGGTAAGTACTATCCCTTTCCAAACACCAGATAAAGTTTTTGCATCTATCCCTAAAAAGATGTTCCCACTTTTTCTTCTAGCTATTTTAGTAACTTTAAAATATAGTTTATTTCTGGTTACTGCTTTCTATGTGCTTTACAACATCCATTTTTTTGCTCTTTCGAGATTCCAGAGCGAAAAAGATAGTGAATAAGATAGAAAATATTTAAAAAAGCGACTATTGAAAATATTCAATAGTCGCTTTTTTAATAAAAAGATATTGCTATTAACCATCAAAAAATGATAAAAAAAAGAACTGTCGACAAATTTCTTTGTCGACAGCCAAAAATAAAATTAATGGCCTGTTCCCATTTTGAATAGTTCTTCATTGGAAATATTGGCTTGTTTATTTGATAACAATAAAACAATAACATCACCAGCTAAAATTCGACTAATTCCTTTGGGAATATATTCAACGTCAGCTCTTTTAATCCCAATAACAAGAGAGTTTTTAGGCCATTTAACTTCTTTTATTAATTTGTTTTCCAACTCAGAATCAGCAGAAACAGGAATGCATATAATTGCTTTCTCCATCTGTTCGTGCCGCTCGTCTTCTAAATCATCAGCAATTTTCTTTTTAGGCATTCTTTCATAAAGTATTTCATATATTGGTTCTAGTTTTAATAATTCGGTAATATAGTAGGCAACAATTGAAACTGTTGCAATAGCTAAAAGATGATCAAAACTTCCAGTCATTTCAAGTATAAGAATAATGCCAGTTATAGGAGCTCTTACAACAGCAACAAAAAAACCAGCCATACCCAAAATCATATAATTTACAATAAATTCATGTCCTAAACCAAATCCAGAAATAAGTATTAGTGCATATATTTTACCGAGTATAGCTCCTAAAACTAACATCGGAAGGAAAATTCCACCCTGGAATCCAGTTGCATAAGATATTGTAGTAAACAGTAGCTTAACTATAAATAAAAATAATAAAAACAATATAGTTTGATTAATGTGTGGCATTTCTTCAACTAAATGATGTCCACCACCAGCCATATCAGGCATAATAAAACATATAATAAACGATAAAGTCATAACTGAAGATATTTTAAAAGCTCTAGGAAGCTTAATATCTCTGAAAATATCTTGTGTTTTAGTTAAAGAAACAGTAAATAATTTTCCAAAGAAAGCTAATATAATACCAAAAGCAATAAAGAATAAAAATTGCAAATAAGGATTTATATTTGTTGGATATTTTGTATATAAATCAAAAGATGGTTTCATATCAAATATTCTTCTAGATACAAAATTAGAGAATATACTTGCTAAAAATGTACATATAATAAGTTTAGATGAAAAGAAACGATGTAATTCTTCCATACTAAATATTACTCCTGATAACGGTGCTCCAAATGCACCAGCTAAACCGGCACTGGAACCAGCTGTCACAAGATATTTTTCATCAACGTAATTTCTTTTAAATATCTTTGTAAATCCATAACCAATATAAGAACCCAGTTGTACAGAAGGACCTTCTCTACCAAGTGATAGACCAGCACCTATGCCAAGTAAGCCACCGAAAAATTTAACCAAAAGTTCTTTTGGCCAAAATAAGTAATCAAGTTTTCTTAAAATTAAAGCTTTAACTTGAGGAATACCACTTCCTCCAGTTGTTGGAAATTTTTTAGAAATATAATCTACAAAAAGTCCAATCGCAATAAAAATCAACCAAATGAAAATAAGCTTAACTGGATTTGTTAAAAGATCTTTATTAATATATCTATTTCTGAGGATTTCCGCAAAAGATAGTCCATATCTATAAAAAGATACGGTAATACCAGTTGCAATACCTACTAAAATTGAAAGACCATACAATCCTTTATTTCCTTTTTGGAGAAGTTCAACATGGTTTTGAATATCTTTTTTACTGTTCATAAAATCTCCTTAAAATATATTGTCGCAACCCGAATAATAACACAAAACTTATAAAAAGTAAAGTATAATCAAACAAAAATCTAAGCTTTATACTTTAAATATTGCAATATTTTGCGCTTTAACTTGGTTGGATTCCAAAGACTTTATCACATCTCTGTGAATACACTCGAAAACTTATCTTCGCTAATTTATTTGATGCTATTTAAATTGAGAAAAGAAAGGATAACCTCAAGATTTTTATTTCCCAAAGCTATCCTTTCTTTTTTATTCTAAGTTATTTTTTTTGTTTTTCCATAAAATTCCAAGCTGTAGAAATTATTTTATTAACATCTGTATAAATAGGTTTCCATCCTAGAATATTTCTAGCTTTTTCGCTTGCTGCTACTACTGATGCTGGATCTCCCAGACGACGTTCTACAAAAGTTGCAAGTATAGGATGATGAGTAACTTTTCTTGCTCCTTCTAACATCTCAAGCACAGTAAATCCATTTCCGTTTCCAAGATTATATATTCCGCTTATATTTTTTTCCAAAGCTGGAAGTGCAAGAACATGTGCTCTTACCAAATCCACAACATGAATATAATCTCTTATTCCTGTTCCATCTTTAGTAGAATAATCATTTCCATATATTTCCAATCTGTCTCTTTGACCACTTGCTACCTGGAGAAGTATTGAGATAAGAGCTGTTACTCCATCACCTTTCTGACCAATTGGATATTTCTCATGGGCCCCTCCAACATTAAAATATCTGAAAATCGAATAATTTATTCCGTATGCTTTAGCTGCATCTATTATTACTTTTTCAGCCATTAATTTACTCATTCCATATGGATTTATAGGATTTTGAGGATATTCCTCAGTTACCAGTCCTTCTCCTTTAACATCTCCATAAACAGCAGCCGTTGAAGAAAAAACTATATTTTTTACAGAATATTTTTTCATGACTTCTATTATATTCATAACTCCGTAGCTATTATTAAGATAATACATATTTGGTTCCAAAGTACTTTCTCCAACTTTAATATAACCTGCAAAATGCATAATCGCATCTATTTTGTTCTCGACAAAAATATCTTCAAAGCTAGATATCTCTCTTACATCCCCTAAATAAAATTTGGCTCTGCTGTCTACCAGTTCTCTGTAACCGTTTTCAAGATTGTCCAACACAATAACTTCATAACCAGAATCTAATAGTTCCACTACTGCATGGCTACCGATATATCCTGCTCCTCCTGTAACTAAAACTGTTTTCATTATTCCACATCCTTTTTATATTTTTTTATCACTTTTTCTTTTTTCTCTTTTTATCTTAATGAAATTATATCTTCCACTCACTTTTCGCCTAAAATTAAAAAGAGTATTTTTAGAGAACATACCTATCCTACGTATTTCGCCTAAATCATCAGAAAAACAAACTGACCCTCTGTCTGTTGCCACAATAAATTCAAATCCACTTTCTTGAGCTATTCTTTTCACTCTTTCATCGTAATCACCATACGGATATGCAAAACTGAGAGCTTTTACTCCAAGTTTCTTCTCTATTCTTTTTTTAGATTCATTTATCTCATAATCTATCTCTTCTAGAGTAAGTTGGCTAAGCCTCGGATGACTGAGAGTATGTACTCCGAACTCTACAAGCCCCGACTCCTTCATCTCTTTTATTTCCCTGTCACTCATAAGATTAAATTGTTTTTCTGGAGCTGTTGGATGCTCCATATCCCATTTATTATAAGTGGCTTCTGCCATTAGGTATATAACCCCTTTAGATTTATATTTTTTCAAAATAGGAAAAGCTACCCTGTAATTATCTTCGTATCCATCGTCAAAAGTCAGTATCACTTTTTTCTTTCCTCTGTTAAATCTGTTTTTATATCTATTTCCAGAAAGATCTGTAAAAGTTAGGGTTTCATATCCATTCTCAGCAAGGTATTTCAACTGTTCTTCAAAATCTTTTTTTAAAGTATAATTTCCGTGTACTCCCTTTTCTTCCTCTTTATCCTCTATTATTCTATGGTACATAATTAGAGGAATTTCATATTTTCTCTTCAAGACATATGATCTCTGATAGATTTTTTCTATTTTAGAAATTATTTCATCTTTAGAAAACTCTTTTTCTACCTTTTCACGAAGAAAATTAAGTTCCTCTCTATTCTCCCTCAAATTCAAAGCCTGATTCACCATTGTAAGAATTTTTGAAAAATCATAATTTGTTTGGGAAGTTTCACCTATATCTCCAAAATTAGAAGCAAGTCCAGTTGAGATTGTTTTTCTATCCATAACTCCCAGCAAAGAAAATTCTCCTACAGCAATCACAGGTCTTCCACTGAGTATCCCTTCTACAGCTACTCTTCCAGCCCCTATTACTATATCACTTTCTCTTATAACTTGAGGAACATTATCCACATAACCTAAAAATTTTACTCTCTCTCTGAATTTTTCAAATCTTTCCGGAACTTCTTTTCCTCCCACCACTTGAATGTCAAATTTTGTATTCTCTGATATTTCAGATAAAATGCTGTAGGCCACATCTCCTTTTGGCCCCGAAAGTCTTCCTATTATTGAAATCTTATATTTGATATTATCGTTAGTCTCTGCAAAATAATAACTTTTGCTATCAATAGGATTTCTAATTACCTCTATTTCTTCTCCTTTTACCCCTAAATCTTTTCTTATGTGCTTTTCTATATTTTCACAAACAGGTAAAATGTAGTCTCCGAAGCCTTTTATTATTTTTCTAGAAAAATGAACTGGCTGACGACCATGCACCGTTGTTACCATAGGTATCCCACTTATTTTACAAGCTATATTTGCTGCCCATGATGAAGCTCTAGAATGAGCATGTACCACCTGGATATCATTCTCCTTTATTATTTCTAAAAGTTTTTTTACTTGATCAATTCTATTTTTAAAACTACGCTTGTTAAACTTTATACTAATATATTGAGCTTCTGTGTGTTTTGTCAAAGTATCGGAAACTATCCATACCTTATTGCCTCTTTCCACCAAATCATTTGCTAGGGTTACTGCATAGACTTCCGCTCCTGTAACCTCTAATTGAGAAAGTGCCATTAATATATTCATTTTATTCCACCTCTCTTTTTTCCTCGATTATTACATTTTATCAAAAAGACTGGTGAATTTCAAATAAGAAATTTACCAGTCTTTTTATTTTTATATTTTAAGCTTTTACTTTTTCTACTTTCTCGATTGTAAATCCTGTAAATCCATATATCATTGAGATTAAAGGACACAAGTAATTAAGGAAACAATACGGAACATACGCCCAAGGTGCAACTCCTAAAGCTCCTATCATAGTTGCCCCACAAGTGTTCCAAGGTATCAATGCTGATGTTATTGTCCCTGAATCTTCAAGACATCTTGATAAATTTTTGGGCGCTAATCCTCTCTCTTCAAAAGTACTTTTGTACATTCTTCCTGTTATAACTATTGAAAGATATTGATCTCCTGCCACGGTATTTACAAATATTGGCGTCATAAGAGTTGCAAATATAAGTCTTCCTGTTGTTGTAGCATACTTAAGAACTGAACCTGCAAGAGTTCCAAGCATTCCAGATTTTTCCATGATTCCACCGAATATCATTGCACAAAGAATAAGAGAAACTGTCCACATCATAGAATCCATTCCACCTCTGTTCAGAAGTTCATCTACCATTGCCATTCCGCTTTCATTTTCATATCCGTAGTGAAGTGCCTTTATCACATCTCCAAATCCCTTCCCTTGGAAAATAATGGCTCCTATCCCTCCAAATATAGATCCCAAGAACAACCCTGGAATTGCTGGCATCTTAAGAACTATAAGCCCAATTACAATCACCGGTATAATCAATAAAAATGGACTAATATTGAAGTTTTTGTTGATTGTAGACAATATAGCATCTATATCTGAGGCTGCAACTGCCCCTACACTATTTCTCATTCCAAGAAATGTGAAAATTCCGAGAGATAGAATATATGCAGGTACTGTTGTGTAAAGCATATGCTTTATATGATCAAAAAGGTTGGCTCCAGCCATTGCAGGTGCAAGATTTGTTGTATCCGAAAGAGGCGACAATTTATCTCCAAAGTAAGCCCCTGATATGATGGCTCCAGCAATTATATTTCTATCTATTCCAAATCCCTCTCCTATACCGATAAGAGCCACTCCTACTGTTGATGCCGTAGCCCATGAACTTCCTATTGAGATAGAAACTATTGAACATATTATCACTGTAAGAGGTAGAAATGCTGCAGGATTTATAATCTTTAATCCATAATAAATCATAGATGGAACTATTCCAGAAAGTATCCAACTTCCTATTACCATACCAATAATTAAAAGAATTATAATCGCTCCCATAGACATTTTTATTGTATTAACTACTCCCTCTTCAAGTTCATCCCAAGTTATTCCACCACCAACTTTTGCTATAACCGCTGCAAACATTCCTGAAATAAATATAGGTATATGTACATCTATTTCAGCTATCTGAACTGCATAAAAGAGTGCTCCTATCAAAAATATTACTGGTAATACCGCATAACCTAGTCCAATTTTTTTATGTGACATAATTTTTCCTCCAAAAAATTTTATTTCAAATATTTTTTAGAATAAAAAAGGCAGACTACTGTCTGCCGTAAACAACATAAAAAATACTTGGTCAAAAGGATTAATATACAAAATATAAAACCTTTTTTCGAATTCTTTCTTATAATCATAAACTTCAGATAGCTCAACATTATAAACATATATTATAATGACAGTTGTACAACTTTTAACTGTACACCCAATTTCAATAAATTGAAATTTCGGCAAAATCCCCTTTCGTTTTTCTTAAGAAAAACTACTTTTGTCATTCGCAACCTCTACTGACTTAATCTTTTCTAAACTTTAAAAAATTATACTCTATATGATTTTAAAATAAAAATATATAAAATATATAATTTTTAATCCACATTAAATATTTATAACTTTATTTTGAACATTTTTGCTGCATAGGACATCTTTTTGCTTTAGAACCTGAACACCCACAACCTTTTTTCCCGGTCATTGTTTTATATAGTGATTCGAAAGCAAAATAACAGATAACCGCTACTATACCCATTATAATTAAAGTTTTCATTTGGGTCCCCCCTTTTTCCACATCAAATTCATATAAAAAGTTTTCCAATCTGGTAAATTAAAGTAGAAACTATATATGGTACTACTAGCATAACACCTATTACAAATCCCATGAACTTAACCCCGAACTCTTGTTTTATTGCACCAAGAGTCACCACACAAGGTATAACTAAAAGAATAAACGCCATAAATGAATAAGCTTTTAGTGATCCCAACGGATCATTTGGCCAGAGTTCAGCTGTAGCTCTTACAATTCCTCTACTTTCCTCTTCAAGTTCATCTTCATCTGGTGCTGAAAAGATTTGTAAAATATCCAAACTAACTATTCCCATTAGAGAGTCCTTGAGAGCTACTCCCAGAGACACTCCTTGAGCTGTTAAATCTTGAAAAATTGTCGTTTCTTCTTCTTCCTCTTCGTCACTTCCAGATATTTGGAGAACTTGAGCCATAAATCCTACAACTATTTCTTTAGCAGCTATACTTGGCGGTATTGCTGCAACTGTTTCCCATCTGTCTGCAAACCCTGTTGGTTTTAAAATAGGTGCCATAGTTTTTCCTATAGTTGCCATATATGATTTCGATGTATCTCCTCCGTTAGGGAAATATGTCAGAGCCCAAAGCATAACCAATACAGCCAATATTGTCGTACTAGCTTTTTTCAAATACTCCGATGTTCTTTCTAAAGTTGAATTCATTATCATTTTATAACTCGGTATTCTGTATGGAGGGAGCTCTATTATTAAAGCTTTTTCATCTGCTTGAAAACCTTTGAATCTTTTCAGAAACATTCCCGTAAGTATGGCTACAACTATCCCTAACATATAGAGAGTCATTATTATAAACCCAGCCTTTTGACCGAAAAATGCTGCTGCAAAAAGCCCATATACAGGTAATCTTGCCCCACAAGACATAAATGGCGCCATAACTGCCGTTAGTTTTCTAGATTTTTCATCTTCCAATGTTCTTGTTGCATATATAGCTGGAACAGAGCATCCAAATCCTATTATCATAGGAACAAAAGCTTTTCCATTCAGTCCCACACTTCTCATTATTTTGTCCATAAGGAAAGCAACTCTAGACATATATCCACTCTCTTCTAAAATTGCCAAGAAGAAGTACAAGAAAAGCATCAGTGGTACGAATACAACTATACCTCCTACTCCTCCTATAATTCCATCAATTATAAGAGAATTTAACCAATCTGGAGTTCCCTCTATGAGAGTTCCAACATATTTGGCTATAAATCCATTGATAAACCCATCTACCCAATCAATAAGAGGAGCTGATCCATTGAATACTATATTCATAAGAAGAGCCATAGTACCAAAGAAAAGTGGTAGTCCCAAAATTTTATTCAAAAGTATTCTGTCTATTTTGTCTGTGAAATCCAGTCTAGACTTTAAAGATGTAGAAAGCGTCTGAGCTACTATTCCTCTTACTACACCATATCTTTTTTCAGCAAAAACAGTTTCTACATCTTCATCAAAACGATTTTCAATATCTTTTACAAGATTCGAAAATTCGTTTTCAAGATTTATTCCATAATCTTCTAAAGCTCTTTTTATAAAATAACTATCTCTTTCTAAAATTTTAACAGCAACAAAATTAAGAGAGTATTTTTTTAATATTTCATTATACTTCATATCTTTTTCAATCTGCTTTTTAACTTTAGATACATCATTATTTACGAACTGCTCAAAATCAAGTGAATATTCTATTTTTTTATCATTTTTTTTTGCTAACTCCATGGCTTTAGTCATAAGTTCCGGAAGTCCATTCTCCTTCAAAGCCGAAGTAGTTATCACGTCCAGCCCTACCATGTCTTTGAATTTTTTTATATCCAGTCTATATTCTAGTTTTTCAAATTCATCAAAAAAGTTAAGAGCTATTATCATGGGTTTACCCAATTCTTTTAAAAGTTCTGTCAAATATAGATTTCTTTCTATATTTGTAGCATCTAAAACATTTATAACTACATCTGGATTCTCATCCAGTATATAATCTCTCGTAACTTTTTCTTCGATAGTATATGGACTTAAACTATATACACCTGGCAAATCAACAAGATTTATCTCTTCTCCCTCATAAAAAAATGTTGCTTCTTTCTTCTCTACCGTTACACCAGGCCAGTTTCCAACTTTAAGTTTAGAACCTGCTATGGCATTTATTAGTGCACTTTTTCCAACATTTGGATTTCCTGCAAAAGCTATTTTTATCATATTCCTCTCCTAAACCTCACAATTGTTACAAATTTTTTCTACAGTTATATTTTCAGCATCTTTCTTTCTTATAGCAATACTATTTCCTTTTATTCTGTATTCTTGGGGATCTCCTAAAGGAGCATTCCTTTCAAGCTTTATAATTTGACCTGCATTTATTCCCATATCTATAAGTCGCTTTTTCAACTCTCCTATTTTCCCTATTTTCCCTATTCTTGCACATTCTCCACGATTAAGTTCTGTAAGTTTCATTATACTCTCCTATTTTTAATTCAATTAATATTTTGAGTTTCAAATCTTTGTTTTGCAACACAATTGTAACATAGTTTAGTAGTGGTGTCAATAATGAAGAGTAAAAAAAAGAGAGTTTCCTCTCTCAATTCATTAAACTTCTAAACTAACTTATCTTTTATACTATGGAAAATTATACTACGTACATCTTTATTTTCTTCTGCTAGATCCTTTATAAGGTTTTTTATTCTCAATCTTTTAGAGTCTGCACTTGTCTCGTAAGGGCAGATTGATTTAAGTATGGGAAGATTTAATTTTTTTACATACCTAATTATATCACTTTCTTCCACATAGGCAAGTGGCCTAACTACTTGGACTCCATACTCCTCAGCTAAATAAGATGGCTTCATCATATGCTGATTCCCTTGATAAAAGCTATTCATAAGGAAAGTTTCTATTATATCATCTTTATGATGTCCCAGAACAAGTTTATTTATATTTTGGTTTTTCATAGTAGTATACAATATTCCTCTTCTTATTCTTCCGCATAAAAAACATGGATTTTTTATTTTGTTTTCCCCAAAGAGCATCTCTCCTAAAGAGGTTTCAATTATCTGAAGCTCCAGCCCTAAATTATCACAATATTGTTGAATTTTATCAGTTCTGGATATATCTTCTGCAGGATGTATATGAATAGGAATTATCTCAAAATCCAGTCCGCTGATTTTTTTAATTCTTACCAGGGCATTTATTACAGTCATGCTGTCTTTTCCTCCTGAAAATCCAACGGCTACTCTATCTCCTTTTTCTATCATATTAAAATCATGCATAGCTTTTCCTATTGGACTCCAAAGAGTTTTTCCAAAAGAACTATCATTTTCTATAAAAGAAAGTATTTCATGGGGATATAACTTTCCCGGATATATTTTTGTTCCCAATATTTTCTCTAGAGTTTTAAAAGCTTTAAGACGCTTTTTTTCATTATAATCTATCTGTATTTCCAAAGATTCTTTTATATTTCTCACTATAATCTTAGAATCTAAAACTACTTCCAGCGAATAATTTTCAAATTTCAATCCATGGAGTTCAACAGTTTCTTTTATTTCTAACAAATTATTCACCATTCCTTTTGTTTCCTCTTGTATAACCAAGGACATAATCTAAATTTATATTTTTCATAGAATTAAAAATACTTTGTTTTATATTTGGATTTGTTTTTTCTAAATCTTTTAGCAGATTTTTTATCTCTTTTCTCTTAGAATCCACTTTTCCAGATTCAATAGGACATCCGCAAGCCATAGCTTGAATTTCGTTAGCTTTCATGAAAGCTATAATCTCTTTTTCATGGATATTTATAAGTGGTCTGATAAGCTCCATTTTTCCACTTGTAGATTTCACCTTTGGAATCATAGTTTTGACCGTTCCTGCATAAAACATATTTATAAGAGTTGTTTCTACTAAATCATCAAAATGATGTCCTAGGGCAAGTTTGTTAAAACCAAGTTCCTCCACTTTACTGTAAAGAACTCCTCTTCTCATTTTTGCACATAGAAAACATGGAGAATCCGGATTTTCTTCAAAGGCGATTTCCCATACATTGGCATCAAATATTTCACATTCTATCTCTAGTTCTGCTAAGTTTTTTCTAAACTGTTCTATATCCATAGCTCCAAATCCTGGATTCATGGAAATAAAAGCTACTTCAAAATTTTTACTACGATCTCTTTTGAGCTCCTGAAAAAGCTTTGCAAGAAGAAGACTATCTTTTCCTCCTGAAACTCCTACAGCAATCTTATCTCCCTCTTGAATAAGGTCAAACTCTTTTATTCCTTTTATAAATTTGGACCAGATTTTTTTTCTGAATTTATTTCTAATCGAATGTTCAACTCTTTCTGCTTTACTTTTTTTTTCTACTTCCAGACTTTCTTCTAAATCCTGTTCTAGTTCCTTTATTAAAATCATCTTTTTTTCCATCTCTAATTCTTTCATAACTCTCCTTTAAATTTATAATTTTTTACAGAGTTGAAATTTCTGTTGAAAAAATATTATACTATTTTTTCTGTTTTTTAGCAATGAAAAAGAGGGTGATAATACCCTCTTACAATTTTCATCTTTATTTTTTCTTGTTTTTAGACTTTGCTCCAATATCTTGAAACTCTTTCATAAGTTTTTCTATCTTCTCTATATCTATAGCAGGTACCTCTGTCTTAATATTATCGAAAAGAACCGATATCTCTTCTTTTCCCTTAACCTTAGAATATCTAGAGAAAAAATCCATAGCAAGATTTTTATCTTCCTGAGTAAATTCACCACATAAAAGAAGTAGTGGACCTGGTACATCAAAAGAACGTATAATATGATCCCCCATTTCACGGTATTCCATCATTTTATGGTTGGCTTCATTATCTCTTCCTACAAAAACATATTTTTTCTCTCCAAATCTGAAAACTCTGGCTATTTTTGTAAGATAAAAAAGATGAGCATGATCATGATCAAGAATTCCATCTTGTTCAAAAGCTCTCAGTTTTTTAGAATAGTCTATATCTGTCAGAAGACATCCTCCACCTGGACTCGGATATTCAATTATTTTATATTTATCCATAAGTTCCATCTGATAACTACGGCTTCTCCCTTCAATAGAAAGAAGTTGTTCACGATCTAAGAGCCCCTCTGTTTCTGGTTTAGTTATTGGCAGTTTTTTAGCCGATAGAGGTCTTACTATATAATCCCCCATTCCTGAAAGATCTTTTACTTTTCCCAATGCTTCATAGTTCTGAGACATTGGTCTCTGTCCCAGTACTTCTCCAGAGATAATAAACTGAGCATCATATTTCCCCATTAATTCTCCGGCTATTTTAAACATAAGAGCATGGCAGTCTATACATGGATTCATATTCTTTCCTCTTCCATATACCGGTTCTTTCACTACATCCATATGCCTCTTTTGAAAAGGAACATAAACCAATTCCACATCCAATTGACGTGCCATATTTTCTGCACGTTCATCTTTTCCTCCAAAAAAGTGGGACACAAAGTTTAGAGCTATTACATCTATCCCCTGCTCCTTAATTATTTTTATAGCCAGTGCACTATCTAGTCCACCAGAAAAAAGAGCAAGAGCTCTCACTTTTTTCTCCATAGATTTCTCCTTTAAACAATCTTTTTATTAATCTTCTCTTATATTCAAATATAATCTGTCATTTATATTTTTCTTTCCATCATAATGAACTTTCACACTTTTTGGTACCGAAGTATAAACTTTTTTACTTATTTCAATAAAGCTAGCTCCCTTTATAAGCATTGCTCCCATCAGAAAATCCATCATTCTCTGAGCTGTTTCAGAATCTAGATATTCCAAATTAAGAGTTACCATTCTGTCATTTTTTATATAGTTAGCTATTTTTTTACAATCTGAAAAATTTTTAGGATCTACGAAAATTGTTTGGCAATTCTCAAGATCTTCTTCCTGTGATTTTTCTTCCTCGGTGTTATTTGTGAAATCTGACTCAATTTTCAGTTCCTCTTTTTTCTCAGATAATGCTCCCATACCCTTAACTGGTTCGACTTTGATCGGCTTTTTTTCTCCAAATTCCTCAACTTCTATTTCCTCATCATAATCTCCAGCCCCTAAAAACTCTTTTACTCCCTTTAGAATGTTCTTCATTCTTATGTCCTCCCAACTATCTTTATCTGCTGTATAATTTTGTACCTATTCTTATAAGTGTCGCTCCCTCTTCCAAAGCTATTCTATAATCATTACTCATTCCCATAGAAAGTTCTGTCAGTTCTCCATTGAAATATTTTCTATTGAGTTCATCCTTAATTTCTGCAAGTTTTTTAAAAACGCTTCTTATAAGATTTTCATCATTAGTATACGGAGCCATTGTCATTAATCCCTTTATTTTTATATTTTTTAGAGATTTGTAATTTTCTAGTTCCTCTATGAGATTTTCATAAAGATATCCCTCTTTACTTTCTTCCCCAGCTATATTAATCTCCAAAAGTATTTCTATGCATCTTCCTATTTTTTCTGCACGCTTATTGATTTCGTTAGCGAGAGAAAAATTATTTACAGAATGTATTAAACAAACATCCTCCACAATATATTTTACCTTATTTTTTTGAAGATTTCCTATAAAATGCCATTTTATATCATCTATTCCTCTTTCTTTAAAATATGCAACTTTATCACGTACAGCCTGCCCTTTATTTTCTCCTATTTCTTTTATTCCTAGCTGAATCATTTTTTCAATAGCCTCGGGTCCAAAATATTTTGTAACCGCTACTAAAGTTACAGAGTTTGGATTTTTAGAATATTTTTTTATCTCTTTTTTTATCTCTTCAATATTCCTTTTTAAAAGATCTATCTCAAGTTCCATATTCTCTCCTTAAATCATCTCACTGAAAACATCATTGGCAAAGAATATTCCTTTTTCAGTAAGAACATAATTTTTTCCACGTTGTTTCAGATAACCTCTTTTTTCTAAATCTCTAAACAGTTCAATGTGTTTTTCAGAAGGATCTACACCCTCTTGCAAGAGTCTTAGTCCTAGAATATTTCTATAAATTTCTCTTTCATTCTCATCTACTGTTTCAATTTCAGATACAGGCCTTTTCATATCATCTATCATATCATAATATTCTGTAAAATTCTCTATATTTTTATACCTTATATCTTTAAAGTATCCAGATGCTCCCAATCCTATTCCAAGATATTCACTATTCTTCCAGTACTTACTATTGTGCCTAGATTCCTTTCCAGGAAGTGAAAAATTTGAGATTTCATAATGGATATATCCTTGCTTCTGACTTTCTTCTATTATATATCTATACATCTCAGCTTCCAGCTCATTTTCTGTTTCTTTGTATTTTCCTTCTTCTAATTTTTTAAAAAACTCTGTTCCCTCTTCCCAAATAAGAGAATATATTGAAAAATGCTCAGGCTTCAGTTGAAAAATTTTATTTAGATCATACTTTAATTCTTCTGGAGTTTGTTCTGGAAGTGAAAACATAAGATCTAAACTGATATTTTCAAAACCGGCTCTTCTAGCTTCTAAATATATATTTTCAGCTTCCTGAGCTTTATGTAAACGTCCAAGATTTTTAAGATGCTTTTCATTAAAACTTTGAACACCTATACTGAGCCTATTTACCCCTGCTTTTTTGAACTTTAAAAGTTTTTGGTAATCCACTGTTTTAGGATTAGTTTCCAAAGTGATTTCGGCACCTTCTTTCTTTTTTAAAACTTCCAAAATTCTTTTTATCTGTTCAGGCTCAAAAATTGAAGGAGTTCCTCCCCCAAAATATATTGTATCGTAAATATTTCCAGGATAAAGATTTATCTCTTTTATGAGGTAATCTACATATTTTTCTCGCTCATTTTTTTTACTTCCTGAAAAAGACAGAAAATCACAGTAACTGCATTTTTTCAAACAGAAGGGCATATGTATATATATTGCATTCATATCTTCTCCTTTTGTTAAAATAAAGGATGTTCAAAATATTGAACATCCTTTTATCTATTAATTTATATTTTTTATACCATTTCTTCAAATCTTTTCATAACTTGTTTTAGCTTTTCCTGAGAAGCTTTTTCTGTCTCTGCTTTTATGCAGTAATAATATTTCATCTTAGGTTCTGTTCCTGATGGTCTTGCAGTTATATATGTATTATCAGCTAAAATAAACTGTATAACGTCTGAAACTGGAAGATCTATTTTCTTAGTTTCTCCCGTTTTGAAATCTACTTCTATACTATTTTTAAAATCTTTGAATACTACTACTTTTTCTCCAATAAGTTCTTTGCAATTTCTTCTCTCTCTAAGTTTTTCCATTATAGCAAAGATCTCAGCCATTCCCTCTTTACCCTTTTTGGTAATAGCTGTTATACCTTCTTTATACCAACCATATTTTCCATAGAGTTTATCTAGTTCTTCTAAAACAGAAGTTCCTATACTGTTGTAGTATGCCGCCATTTCAGCTATTACCATTGTACTTACAACAGCATCCTTATCCCTTGCGTGAGTTCCTATAAGATAACCGTAAGATTCTTCGAATCCGAAAATGTATTCTCCATCTAAAAGTCCTGTTTCAAACTCTCTTATTTTTTCTCCGATAAATTTAAATCCCGTAAGAGTTCTGAATATTTTAACTCCCTTGTCCTGAGCAATAGGATCAAGCATCGGTGTTGAAACTATTGTAGAAATTATTGCTCCATTTTGAGGTATGTCTTTTCTATTTTCAAGAATGTAATTCATAAGTAGAAGCCCCATTTGGTTCCCGTTAGGATATTGCCATTTCCCTTTTTTATCTCTGCAAGCGATTCCTATTCTATCAGCATCAGGGTCATTTGCCATAACTATATCTGCACCTATTTTTTCAGCCTGTTCTATTCCAAGTTTAAAAACTGCTGGATCTTCAGGGTTTGCATATGGACATGTAGGAAACATTCCATCTCCTTCTAGTTGCTCCTTCACTGGATATACAGCATCAAATCCCATCTCCTTTAATACTCTCAATACTGGTCTTCC
The DNA here is from genome assembly GCA_051648365.1 of Fusobacteriaceae bacterium. Classification (GTDB taxonomy): domain Bacteria; phylum Fusobacteriota; class Fusobacteriia; order Fusobacteriales; family Fusobacteriaceae; genus JAGNZR01. Next base: position 12,758 of record JBOFEZ010000062.1, on the reverse strand, counting down.
TCCAGTTCCATGAAGAGGAGAATAAACTATTTTAAACTGATCTTTCCCAGATATTTCTTTATTTAGAGCTTGTTTTTTAACTGCATCTATAAACTTATCATCCTGTTCTGTTCCAACTGTGATTATGAATCCATTTTCTCTAGCTGTTTTTTCATCCATTAACCTTATCATTTGGAAAGAAGAAACATTGTTAACACCGTTTACAACTCCTGATGCATGAGGTTCCACCAACTGACCTCCATCGTTCCAATAAACTTTATATCCGTTGTATTCCTGAGGATTATGAGAAGCAGTAATAACGATACCCGCCTGAGTCTTCAATTCTCTCACAGCAAAAGATAATTCTGGTGTAGATCTCATAGAATCAAAAAGATATGTCTTTATCCCATTTGCAGCTAAAACTTGAGCTGCATTAAGAGCATATTCAGTAGATCCTATTCTACAGTCATGAGCAATGACTACAGATTTCTTACTTTCGTCACCGTCAGCTACTTCATTTATATAATCAGCCAGCCCCTGTGTGGCCTTTCTTATAGTATACTTATTTATTCTATTGCTTCCTACACCTCTAACTCCCCTCATTCCCCCTGTTCCAAATGAAAGGTCTGTGTAAAATCTGTCCTCTATCTCTTTTAGGTCTCCCTCTAAAGATTTTAGTTCATCTTTGTCAATCTGCTCCACATATGGAGACTTTAGCCACTCATTGTATTTTTTCATTACTTCACTATTCATATCTACACACCTCATATTTTTTCATATATTCAATGAATTTTACAATGATTTCTCAATAATATCAAGTGTTTTTATGGAGTTGGATAAAAAAAATTCATTTACATCATTCTATCAGTTAAAAGATCTGATGATTCGTTTTTAGAGCTATCGAATTCTTTGGCTATAACAACCTCTGTGGTAAGGACAAGGGAAGCTATTGACACAGCATTTTCAAGAGCTGAACGTGCTACTTTCACTGGGTCTATTATTCCTCTAACTAACATATCTACATATTCTTCAGCTGCTGCATCATAACCATATCCCTCTGGGAGTGTCTCCAGTTTTTTTAGCAGATTCTCTCCAGAAATACCACTATTCTCTCCCAGTTGTTTTAAAGGAGCTGTTATTGCTTTTTTTATAATCTCAATCCCTTTTCCTTCTTCTCCAAAAAGAACATATTCGTTTAACTCTCTAGCTATATTGGCGAATGTGACTCCGCCTCCTGGAATTATACCTTCTTCCATAGCTGCCTTAGTTGCATTTAGGGCATCCTCTATTCTCATTTTTCTTTCTTTCATTTCTACTTCGGTAGCTGCTCCTACAGATATAAGAGCTACTCCTCCCGAAAGTTTACCTATTCTTTCTCGCAATCTATCTATATCATAGGACGATGAGCTCTCTTTTATCTCTAATTTTAATTGTTCGACCCTTGATTCTATAGCATATGGAAGTGCATATCCTCCAAGTATTACAGAATTATCTCTGGTTATTTTTACACTTTTTGCTCTCCCAAGCTGATTCAGCGTTATATTTTCCAAAGCCATTCCTCCTAACTGAAATATCACCTCTCCTCCTGTAAGTATGGCTATATCTTCCAGTATTTCTTTTCTTTTTTCTCCAAAGGAAGGAGCCTTAACCGCTACAACTTTTAGTGTACCTCGTATTTTATTTACTACAAGAGTTGACAAAGCATCTCCTTCTAGATCCTCAGCTATTATAAGGAGAGGAGCTTTCTTCTTTACGACCTCTTCCAGTATTGGAAGTATTTCCCTCATAGTTGAAATTTTTTTGTCTGTTATAAGAATATAGGGATTTTCTAGATATGCTTCTTTTCCTTGCTTGTCATCTGCCATATAAGGAGATATAAATCCCCTGTCTAATTCCATCCCCTCTACAACTGTAAGAGTTGTTTCGAGAGATTTCCCATCTTCTATTCCTATTGCTCCGTTTTCTCCGACCCTTTCCATGGCATTGGCTATAATTTTCCCTATCTCCTCTTCTCCTGATGATATGGTCCCTACTTGGGCTATTTCATTATAAGAATTAACCTTTTGTGCTTTCAAGAATAGAAGTTCACTGATTTTGGCAGCTCCTTTTTCTATTCCTTTTTTTACAAAAATAGGATTGGCTCCTTCAGATACTATTTTCATACCCTCTCTCACTATACTCTGAGCAAGAATTGTAGCAGTTGTAGTTCCATCTCCTGCGACATCATTAGCACGGGAAGCTACTTCTCTTATAAGTTGAGCTCCCATATTTTCAAACGGATCTGAAAGTTCTATCTCTTTAGCTATTGTCACTCCGTCATTAGTTATTAAAGGAGGGCCATATGACCTTTCTATAACTACATTTCTACCTCTGGGTCCTAAAGTAACTTTTACCGCGTCTGCTAATATATTTATTCCTCTTTCTAATTTTTCTCTGGCTTCGCTATTAAATTTTAAAATTTTTCCCATAACCTAACCTCTCTTCAGGGCATAAATATATTCCAGATTAACTAAAGAGAGGTTTTTCTCTCCTGGAACTTCAATTTCTCCCTCGACTCCATAAATAATCTTATCTCCTAAGGCTAGTCCATCTATATCTCCGAGGGCTAATACTCTCCCAATAAGAACTTCTCCATTTTTTTCATCTGAAGCAAGAATTATGCCGCTTACAGTCACTTTTTCATCTTTTTCTGAGATTCTTTCTATTAAAACTCTTTTTCCAAAAGGCCTTATAATCATTTTTTCCTCCTAAAGAAAAATCCTCATAATCAGTTTGATTGTGAGGATTTTTTTACTATAGTTCTATTTCATCTTTTAGATAATCTTTTAGTTCGTCTTTCAACTCTTCATGTCTAAGACCAAATTCAATATTTGCTTTAAGAAGACCTATCTTATTTCCTATATCATATCTTTTTCCCTCAAAATTGTAAGCCAGAACTTTCTCTCCGTCTTTCATCATATTGAGAATTCCATCTGTAAGCTGGATTTCTCCTCCTTTTCCAGGATCTGTATTTTCAAGATATTGAAATATCTTTCCATCCAAAAGATATCTCCCAAGACATGCCATACGAGACGGTGCCTCTTCCAAACTAGGTTTCTCTACGAAATCTGTTATCTCTATTGTTCTTTCGTCCAATTGGGCTATAGGAGCTACTACTCCATATTTAGAAACATCCCCTTCGGAAACTTCCTGCACTCCTATTACACTGGCTCCATGCTTCTCATAGGCATCTATAAGTTGCTTAGATACCGGAGTCTCAGTGTTATACATTATGTCATCTCCCAAAGCTACAACAAAAGGTTCGTCTCCTATGAAAGGTTTTGCTTTCAGTATAGCATGTCCAAGTCCTAAAGGCTTATTCTGTCTTACATAAAAAATATTAGCCATCTCTGAAATATAATTTACTTTTTTTAATAACTCAGTCTTTCCATCTCTCGTCAAAGTATTTTCTAATTCATAAGAGTGATCAAAATGATCCTCTATGGAATTTTTGTTACGTCCTGTAACTATTACTATATCTTTTATTCCAGCTTCTACCAGTTCCTCTACAATATACTGCAGTGATGGCTTATCAACTATAACAAGCATCTCCTTGGGTTGAGCCTTTGTTGCAGGTAATACTCTTGTCCCCAATCCTGCTGCTGGTATTACTGCTTTTGTTACTTTTTTCATAATTTCCCCTCTTTTCCCCTTCTATAATTTTATTTTAATTTTGCACCAACTGCTATCTCTACTGGAATTTCTACCAATTTTATTCCATTTTTTTTATCTTCAGTTGAAAGAAGCATTCCTTGAGAAAGTTCTCCACGAAGTTTTACAGGGTTTAGATTAAGTACTGCCAAAACTTTTTTTCCTATTAATACTTCAGGCTCTGGATAAGATTTTGCTATTCCTGAAACTATCTGACGTACTTCTTTTCCAGTTTTAACTTTAAATTTCAAAAGCTTGTCAGCTCCCTTTATTTTATCCACAGTAAGAATCTCTACAACTTCCATGTTAACCTTACCGAAATCTTCGATTCCGATTGGGTTCTCCACAGTCAGATTTTCATCTATGGCAAGAGAATCTTTTTTCTCTTCCTCAGCTACTATTTCTATTCTCGGGAATATTGGTGTCGCATCTCCCAGAAAGTCTCCAGCTTTGAAGTGGTTCCAAGAGATTATATCTATCAGTTTCGCGTCTTTAATATCAATCTTTATTCCTAATTGATCCCAAATAGCTTGAGCTTTTGTAGGCATATATGGATAGATGAGTACAGCCGTTTTATAAAGACCTTCTATAAGAGTATTCATAACTCCTGCAAGTTTATTTCTATGATTCTCTTCCTTGGCCAGAATCCAAGGTGCTGTTTCATCTATATACTTATTCATACGAGAAATAAATTTCCAAATAGCCTCTAACGCTTTGGAAAATTCTACTTTATCTATATGTTTCTCAACATTTATTAGAGTTTCATTGAAAAGATCCATAACCTCTGTTGTATATATGTCATCTGTTTTACCCTCTGTTATAACTCCATTGAAATATTTTTTGTACATTCCAAGAGTTCTGTTCAGAAGATTTCCTAAGTCATTTGCAAGGTCTGTATTTATTCTAGTTACTATTGATTTAGTAGAATAGTCACCATCATTTCCAAAATTTACTTCTCTCATTAAACAGTAACGGAAAGCATCTACCCCATATTTTGCTATCTCTGTCTCAGGGTAAACTACATTCCCTTTAGATTTAGACATTTTGTCTCCCTCAGCTGTCCACCATCCATGAGCAACTATCTTAGTAGGAAGCTTTACATCTGCCGATAATAGCATGCACGGCCAGATAATAGCATGGAATCTTACTATATCTTTTCCCATAAGGTGCACTACTTCTGCCTCATTCCAAAATTTATCAAACATCTCAGGATTATTTTCATATCCCACAGCTGTTATATAATTTGTTAGAGCATCAAACCAAACATAAGTTATGTGCCCGGGTGCAAATTCAATAGGAATCCCCCATTGGAATGTGTTTCTAGAGATAGAAAGATCATGAAGCCCCTGTTTTATAAAAGATATTACCTCGTTTCTTCTAGAGTGCGGAAGTATAAAGTCAGGATTTTCATCTATATGTTTAAGAAGTGCATCTTGATATTTAGACATTTTGAAGAAATAAGATTCTTCTTTTACAACTCTCAGCTCTTTCCCACAGTCTGGACAATGATTTCCATTTGCCACAGAATTTTCAGGTACGAATGTTTCACATGAAACACAGTATTTCCCCTCATATTCGCCCTTATATATATCTCCTTTTTCATAGGCTTTCTTAAGAATTTTAGTAACCGCTTTTTTATGTCTGTCTTCTGTTGTTCTTATGAAATCATCATTTTTTATATTCAGTTTTTCCCACAGATCAACAAATCTAGGAGCCATTCTATCTGTCCACTCCTGAGGTGTTACTCCTCTCTCTTTTGCTGCTTCCTCAACTTTCTGTCCGTGTTCATCTGTTCCAGTAAGAAAATGTACATCGTATCCTGCTGTTTTTTTATATCTAGCTAGCACATCTGCTGCTATGGTTGTATAAGCAGAACCTACATGGGGATCTCCATTTACGTAATATATTGGTGTAGTTACATAAAAATTTTTCTTCAATTCTCTCACTCCCTCTATCCTTATGTTATTTATTATTTAAATTCTCTTATTTTCTCATTTTCTCAAGATTTTTTCAAGCTCTATTTTAGCTTTCTTATCCATTTCATTAATTTTATCTTTAAGAACCAATGCCTCCAACTGAAGATCAGCATCTAAAGAAATTATGTAAGGTTCTCCGAAAACTACTACAGCTTTCGAGAAAGGTTTAGGCAACTGAAATTTATCCCATGATTTTTTAAACACCCAGGCCTTTTCATAAGCTACACCCATAGGCACCAAACATTTTCCAGATTTTTGGGCTATATACAACATTCCCGGTTTAACTTCATAGATAGGTCCTTTAGGTCCATCTACCGGAGTTCCAATTGTATATCCCTCTTTTACTTTTTTTATAAGTCTGAGAAGACTTTTTACCGACTCTTTATCTGAAGACCCTCTTATCATCTCTGCTCCGTACCGCTCCAAAGGAACTGATATGAGCTCTCCATCCTTAGTAGGGCTGGCAAGTCCTACTTTTTTTTTAATAAATCCCGTTCCCAGTAACGTCATAACCAGTTTATTGTGCCAAAAAGCTAAAACAAAATTTTCATCCTTGTTAAAATTTTCTGGAAATATCTGAGTTATTGTCATAGTTTTTTCTATAAATTTTATAATACGATAAAGAAGTTCTCCATATCTTCGATATTTTCTGTTCATTTTTTATCTCCTTACAAAAAGAGTTGCTACTGTTAATTATATCATAATTAGTAATGAAAAAAAAGCAACTGGTGAGAAATATTCTCACAGTTGCTTTTTAGACTTTTATTAGAATAATCCTGGTATGTTGATTCCACCAGTTACTTTAGCCATCTCATTCTCAGATAACTCTTCAGCCTGTCTCATAGCTTCTGATACTGCTGAAAGAATAAGATCCTCTAACATTTCTTTGTCCTCTTGAGCTTCTTTAATTATCTCTTCTGAAATTTTTACAGATAGAAGTTCTTTCTGTCCGTTTACTCTAGCAACTACTGCTCCTCCACCAACTGAAGCTTCTAATTCTTTTCCTTTTAACGATTCTTGGATAGCAAGCATCTCTTGTTGCATAACTTGTGCTTGTCTTAATATATCATTTTGATTTGGTGCTACGGTTTTTCCAGTTTTTAATTTTCTTACCACTTGAATTCCTCCTAAATTGTTTATTGAGTAAAAGAATTATATCATAATTAAACAATGGTTTCAATATTTTCATTGTTTTTTAAGATTTTTTCCTTACTTTTAAATTTTTTCAGGGTAATAATAAAGAGGTTTATACAATAACTTACTTTCTTGAACTTCATTTTTAATTCTTTGATTCAGCTCAAGAAAATTCATGTTTTTTATCTCTTCAAAACTATTTTTAAATAGAGAAAAATTTCTGATTCTCTTTAGAAAACCTAATAGCTCTCCTTTTATATCTCCGTGATTTATTTTTACAAGCTGATAGTTTTCCATTTCTAAATCTGATCCTAATATTTTCCCCACTTCTTCTAAACTAGCAATTCCGTCTGCCAGATTTTTTTCTATTGCTTTCTCTCCCAACCAAACTCTTCCTGCACCTACCTCTTCTACTTCTTCCAAAGTCAAATTTCTAGCTTCGGAAACTCTACTTTTAAATTCTAGATAAACCTTTTGACTACTTTTCAATATTGTCTCTATTCGCATATTATCCATGGGTTCAAAAAATGAGTATATATTAGCATTTTTACCTTTTTCTATTGTCTCTATTTTTATTCCCATTTTTTCTGTAAGTTTTTTAAAGTTAGGGATTATAGACACTACACCAATAGAACCCGTAAGTGTATTTTTATTAAGATATATTTTATCCCCTGCTGTTGCTATATAATAACCTCCTGATGCTGCAACTCTTCCCATAGAAACATATATAGGCTTCTTTTTTTCATAAGATGATATCATGTTATGTATTATCTCAGAAGCGAGAGCTGATCCGCCTGGTGAATCTATTCTCAATATTATTCCCTTAACTTCATCATCCTCCATAGCCTTTTTCAAAAGATTTTCTGCCAATTCTGGAGATATTCCTCCTTCTCCTCTTTCTGGGGAATTTTCTCTTATTTCACCACTGAGAAAAACAACTCCTATTTTATCGGAAACTATGCTCTGTTCATCTTTATTTCTTTGATATTCTTCCAAAGTAATAACAGCTTCCTCTCCTAATTTTTTTCTAAAATTATGATAAAAACTCTCCTCGTCTATGAGGTTTTCTTTTTTTAAAATTTGCGGGTTTGCAAGTACATAATCCCCCACTTCCATTTTTTTCTGTAAAATATTTTTTTCGATTTTACGATTTTCAGAAACTGTTATGAGAAAATTATTATAACTATCATCTAATATCATACTATTATTTTCTCTGGTGTATTGACTCATCTTATCACTTGTCAAATTTTCTCCCATAGATTTATAACTTCCTGTATTTACAACAGAAAAATTTATGCCAACTTTATCCGCTAAGCCTTTATAATATGGAATTTCTGCCGAGTATGGTGTCAAGATAGATGTTGCTGAATTTGTAGGCGGCATAACTATTTTGTCTGTATAACTGGCAAAAAGGTAATTACCTCTATTGAATCCCGTAGAATATGAATATATTTCCTTCTTATCTGATATACTTTTAAGAATTTTTCCAATTTCTTCACTTTGAACAGAATTAAGAGCGAAATTATCCAACTTAAATATAAGTCCTTTTATTTTATCGTCATTTTCTATCTCTCTTAGTTTTTTTAAAAACTCAAGATAATCTCTATTTTCTCCCATAACTGCATCCATAAAATTTTCTCCATTTTCAGAGAATTTTTTTCCCATATCAAATTCTATATATGAATATTCTCCTGCTCTGTGCCTAGTTTTTTCCTCTGTATTATATTTTTGGACAAAAATAATAATAGAGAAAAAAAACATAAATAAAAGAATTAGTCTAAAAGAAAAAATAAAAATTTGTTTTATAAAAAAGAGTATTATATTTTTGATACTTTTAAAAATCCAAATCATTCCTTTAATCATAAATCCCCCTAAAAATTTTTCTGATATTATAACACATTTAAACCTTAATAACAAAAAAAAGACCTCAAAAGAGATCTTAAAATTTCATAATGGCGGGAGTGACGAGGCTCGAACTCGCGACCTCATGCGTGACAGGCATGCGCTCTAACCAACTGAGCTACACCCCCAAAATGTAATGGTGGTCACAACAGGACTTGAACCTGTGACCCCCTGCTTGTAAGGCAGGTGCTCTCCCAACTGAGCTATGCGACCAGATTAAAAATTGATGGTGCCCAGACGCGGAATCGAACCACGGACACGGAGATTTTCAGTCTCCTGCTCTACCGACTGAGCTATCTGGGCATTTATTATGGCGGAGAGCCAGAGACTCGAACTCTGAAGCGTTGCCGCGTCGGTTTTCAAGACCGATTCCTTACCAATTAGGATAACTCTCCATACTAAATGCTTATCAATTTTTATTAAATTTAGTGGTACCCCGTAGGGGAATTGAACCCCTGTCTACAGAGTGAAAATCTGTTGTCCTTACCACTGAACGAACGGGGCAAGTGAAAATGGTGGATCCAGTTGGAATCGAACCAACCACCACTCGGTTATGAGCCGAGTGCTCTAACCAACTGAGCTATGGATCCGATGGTTAATGGTGTGCTTGAAGGGATTCGAACCCCTGACCCACGCCTTAGAAGGGCGTTGCTCTATCCAACTGAGCTACAAACACATAAATGGTGCGTCATACAGGACTTGAACCTGTGGCAACACGATTAAAAGTCGTGTGCTCTACCAGCTGAGCTAATGACGCATATGGAGCGGGAAACCAGGTTCGAACTGGCGACATTCAGCTTGGAAGGCTGACGCTCTACCAACTGAGCTATTCCCGCATACATGGTTATTAAATTGTTTTGGTGGCGGGAGTAGGACTCGAACCTACGGCCTTCGGGTTATGAGCCCGACGAGCTGCCAACTGCTCTATCCCGCGTCACTCTAAATTTGAAAAATGGTGCCTGGAGCCGGAATCGAACCGGCACGGTATCAGATACCTCAGGATTTTAAGTCCTGTGCGTCTACCTATTCCGCCATCCAGGCATACTTGGTAAAAGCTTTATGCTTTTGCTTTCAACTTGCTGTCCCTCACGGACATTTATTATAATACCACATCTTATAAAAAACGTCAACACTTTTTTTAAATTTTTATTAAAAAAAATTTTTTTTCATTCTAAGATTCCTTTTATTTCCGTTACTCCATCTCTTATAAGCTCTTCTTTCCTAGTTTTGCCAAGGTTTTTTATGAAATACTCTTTTTTTGATGCCTCACTCCTATTTTTAAATTCCATAACAATTTCTATTTTTTTAACTTTATGGCTCTTTGTATATTTTGCTCCTTTCTTTAAAAAATGTTGTTGAAATCTTCTCTCTATATCGGTAGTTATTCCTGTATAAAGAGAGTTATCTTCACATCTTATAATATATAAATACCATTTTTTTTGCTCCATCACTACCCCCCTTTTTCCTTTTATGATTATACACCTAAATTTCTCAGTGGACAAGCCTCATTCGGGTGGTAACAGTTTCTTAATTATGGTATACTTTAATTACAACTATAATGATTAAAACAGGGGAGGAACAATGGATAAAAATATCCTTGATCATGATAGAAAAGTAAAAGTTCTATGGCTAAGTTTGCTTACACTTTTTTTTATCATGTTTTTTACTATTATTTTTATTGATAAGGAGAATATATTTGAAGGTTTTGTAAAAATTATTACATCTCAGGCTGTACTTATTACAGATTTTCTTGTAATTGGAGGACTGGGAGGAACTTTTCTAAACGCTGCTCTTATTTTTATTTTCAATTTTACAATGATGAAAATTTTAGGTATTCCTATAAAAGGAGTTGCTCTTGCATCTTTCTTTACAGTTTTTGGATTTTCATTTTTCGGAAAAAATATTTTAAATATTCTTCCTATCTATCTAGGAGGAATACTCTACACAAAATATGAGCATATAGACTTCAGTGATATATATATAACTATCTCTTTTACAAGTGCTTTGGCTCCCTTTATAAGTGAGGTTGCTTTCAAAGTAGATGCAGGACAGAGTTCTTACTTGAGTGGCATAACTCTAGGAATTATAATCGGTTTTCTAGTTACACCTATTGCTAAAAAAATGGCCGGATTCCACGAAGGATTTAATCTTTACAATTTAGGATTTACAGGTGGAATTATCGGAGCTGTTATAAGTGCTATTATGAAAGCTTATAAATTTCAAATTACTCCTAGAAGACTCATTTCTGAAATCCATGACACAGAACTAAAAATTATAGCTATTACAGCTTTTGCAATGCTTTTTATTGTAGGATTTTATAAAAATAACATGAGTTTCAAAGGACTGCGTGAAATTCATAATGACAGCGGTTTGAAGTCTGATTTTGTTGAAAAATATGGATATGCCCCTACTTTTATGAATATGGGGCTTATGGGATTCGTCGGTCTCTTGTTTGTAACTCTACTTGGAGAAAAGCTAAATGGTCCTCTCTTGGCAGGAGTACTTACCTTAGTAGGATTTTCAGCCTATGGAAAACATTTTAAAAATACTGTGCCTATTCTTATTGGAGTTTTTTTAGCAAGTCTAGGAACTACTAAAGACTATTTCATAGTTTGCCTTTCAGGGCTCTTCGGAACTTCCATGGCTCCTATTGCTGGTGTTTATGGGGTGTGGTGGGGTATCATAGCAGGATGGCTTCATCTTTCTGTTGTCCAAAGTATAGGAGTTATACATGGTGGTCTTAATCTCTATAACAACGGTTTTTCAGCAGGAATTGTGGCTGGATTTCTTCTTCCTATTATGAATACTATTAAAGCTAATAAGGAAAATAAAAAGATAAATTATCTAAAAAGAAAAAAAGAACTTTATAATTCTATGACAAAATTTAAAACTCATTTGAAAAGCGAGGAAGAAAAAAATGGATAGACTCAAATTCTTGAAAATTAAAATAGAAAAACATCCTACAAAAGAAGCTAATCTTGAATATTTTGATAAACCTTGTGCTATTGCTGCACTTCTAGTCAACTCTAAAGGAGATAAAGGGGTTTTTGTCAAACAATACCGTCCGGGTGTATCAAGTAATTTTTTAGAGATTCCAGCAGGAATTATTGAAAATGGAGAGACAGAACTTTCTACTTTATATAGAGAGGTAAGAGAGGAAACAGGATATCTCCCTAAGGACTACAACGTCATATACAGCTCTGAGAGACCTCTCATGGTATCTCCTGGTTATACTACTGAAGGAGTTTACATTTATATATTAAAGCTTCATAATGACTCTATAATACCTTTAGACTTGATGCTGGACCCTTCAGAAGATTTAGAATGTCACTGGGTAGGTCTCGAAGATATTTTTCAAATGACAAGTGATTTAAAAACTCTTTATTCTGTAGAGCTCTTTAAAAATATTAGAAATATTTAAAAAAGGATTTTATTTTTTCTCTCCTAATATATTATATGCAGTTATAAATATTTAGGAGGTATTTTATGAGTTACCAAAAATCTTTTTCTGAAATTGATAATAAGCACTGGTCTGATTTTAAAAAACACCTGAACGAAAGTGGAAATGTTAATGATTCTAAAAAACTTTTCTCTAAAACTATCGCTAATCTTTTAGCAGATATAGATCCTTCCATAGGAGCTACTTATGGAGAATTTGAAAGTGATTTTATGATTGAAGAAGACGGATATTCAATTTCTGAAAATATATCAGAAAATGAAGTATTCAAAGGACTCCTTATAATCTCTGATCTTCCAGCTATCATTGAGAGATATGCTGAGGCAACTCTTCACAGAATAAGCCACCAAAACTCTTTAGGAAAAGAGACTAACGGTAAAAAATTAGTCCATTAAAATTTAAAATGAGCTATTCTCCAAGTCATTGTAAGAATAGCTCATTTTATTTTTTTTTATTTGATTTTTATAAAATTCAATTTAACGAAAAAAAGAGGAGCAGAGCTCCTCTTTTCATATAACTTGGCAAATTCCTATTCTCCCGGGCAGCTTCCCACCAAGTACCTTCAGCGTTTACGGGCTTAACTTCTGGGTTCGAAATGTGACCAGGTGTACCCCCGTAGC
>JBOFEZ010000061.1:0-5188 GCA_051648365.1 Fusobacteriaceae bacterium | reverse complement strand
GTTTTAGTCGCCAATCATAAAAAAGTGGTAACTAGATAATGCCAGGATACAGGGTCCGTAAATCAAAAGGGATTTCGTGACTTTTCTGAATTAGTGGCAACAGTGCCAGTCCCCTCGACGACATTAGGCCCAAAACCTCATGAAAATAGCGTGTAAGTCAGAAAATTATTCTTTATTGGATTATAACATTAAAAAATTATTTTTTCAACATCAAACCCTATTTTTTATTTCTTTTTATTATTTTTATTTTTAATCTTTTTTATTTATATTCAAAGATAATTCGCTAAGTTGCTTCTCATCTACTCTACTAGGTGCTTCTGTCATCAAACATTGTCCCTTATTTGTTTTCGGGAAAGGAATTACATCTCTTATAGATGTTTCTTTCAGCATCACCATAAGCCATCTGTCGATTCCAAAAGCTAGTCCTCCATGTGGTGGAGCTCCATATTTAAATGCATCTATAAAGAATCCGAACTTCTCTCTAGCTTCCTCTTGGGAAAGTCCAAGTTTTTCGAAAACTCTAGCCTGAACTTCAGGATTAAAGATTCTTATAGAACCTCCTCCTATTTCAGATCCGTTTAGAACAAGATCGTAAGAGTTAGTTCTTATCTCTTCCATCTCTCCTCCCATAAAGGCATCCATATCTTCAGGCTTTATAGACGTGAACGGGTGGTGCTGAGCCTGATATCTTCCTTCATCTTCCGAATATTCAAACATAGGGAAATCTACAACCCAAAGGAATTTAAACTCATTATTATCAATCAATTCCAGTTCTTTTCCTATTCTAAGTCTAAGTGCACCTAGTGCTGCATATACAACTTTCTTAACGTCTGCCACTATAAGAATAACGTCTCCCGCTTTAGCTTCAGTTCTTTCTACTATCGCCTTCATCTCTTCTTCTGTAAAGAATTTAGCAAGTGGAGATGTAACTCCTTCAGAAGTTATTTTAATATATGCCATTCCCTTGGCTCCGAAATATGTTTTTGCATAATCCTGATATTCATCTAAAACCTTTCTAGAGAACTTTTCTCCAGCTCCAGGAGCCACTATAGCCTTAACTACTCCACCATTTTCAATAGTAGTTTTGAAAGCCTGGAATCCAGCATCCTTTACTATATCAGAAAGTTCTTTCAGCTCCACATGGAATCTTGTATCTGGCTTATCCGAACCAAATCTCTCCATAGCTTCTGCATAAGGCATTCTTATAAAGTCATAATCCGCACTCTCTCCAGTTACATTTTTGAATACTCTCTTTGCAAGTCCCTCGATTGTATTCATTATGTCATTTTGAGTAACAAAAGACATCTCAATATCCAATTGAGTAAATTCAGGTTGTCTGTCAGCTCTCAAATCCTCATCTCTGAAACATTTTGCAATTTGAAAATATTTCTCTATTCCACCTATCATAAGCAACTGTTTAAATAATTGTGGCGACTGAGGTAGAGCGTAGAACTCTCCTTGACTTATTCTGCTCGGAACCAAGAAATCTCTAGCCCCTTCTGGAGTAGATTTCGTAAGAATCGGAGTATCAACATCTAGGAACCCTTGCTCATCCATATAATTTCTGATAGACATTATCATTCTGTGTCTCATCTTTAGATTGTTCATCATATGAGATCTTCTTATATCCAGGTATCTATACTTAAGTCTCATAGTTTCACTTACATTTTCATCTCCTGAAATCTGGAACGGCAGTACATCTGCAGGGTTTAAAACTTCCAGTTCAGTAGCAAAAATCTCTATCTCTCCTGTAGGAATATTAAGATTTTTACTGTATCTTTCTTTTACAGTTCCAGTCACCTTTATAACCGATTCATTTTTAAGCTTCTGAGCCATCTCCACAGTAGCCGCATCTGCTATATCAATATCAAAAACTATCTGTGTAAGCCCTTCTCTGTCTCTAAGGTCTATAAAAGTAAGTCCTCCTAAATCTCTTTTTGTATCTACCCATCCAGAAAGAGTTACTTTCTCTCCGATATTTTCAGCTCTTAGCTGTCCTAGATTGTGTGTTCTGTAAATCATATTAATCTCCCCTTTACTTCTTCTAAGCTAAGCTCAGACTGTTCTCTATTCTTGAAATTTTTTAATATATATTTTCCGTTTTTAATTTCATCTTCACCTATAATAACGGCAAAGTCAACTCCCAGCTTATCAGCTTTTTTCATATGGGCTTTCATACCTTTGCTCTTGTAATCAACTGCCGTATGTATTCCTGCAACTCTTAGATCGTCAGCTAGTTTGATTCCTATTTCCTGTGCTAAGTCTCCCATCCATGCCACATATACTTTAGGAACTGGCATATTCATCTCTTCTGTAAGCATCATGATTCTCTCTATCCCGGCAGCAAATCCGAATGCAGGAATGTCCTTATCCCCCAGTTGCTTTAGGAGATTATCATATCTTCCGCCTCCCAGAACAGTTCCTTGAGATCCCAGTTTATTTGTAACAATCTCAAATACTGTACTTGAATAATAATCCAATCCTCTCACAAGTCTTGGGTCCTCTACAAAATTTACTCCGAAAAGTTCCAAATATTTTTTTACTTGTTCATAATGATTTCTTTCATCATCAGTTAAAGAGTGAATTATACTCGGAGCTTCATGAGTCAGAGATTTACATTTCTGGACTTTACAATCTAAAACCCTTAGGGGATTTTTTTCTATTCTATTACGACAATCTTCACAAAGTTCCTCTCTCATAGGAGTTAAAAACTCTACTAATCTGTCCCTGTAAACCTTTCTAGATTCCTGTCCTCCCACTGAGTTCACAGATACCTGAAGATCAGTTATTCCTAGTTTGTCCAAAAATTTATAGCTCATAGATATAACTTCTGCATCTAATATAGGAGAATTTTCTCCCAGAACTTCAATCCCTATCTGATTGAATTCTCTCTGTCTTCCAGCTTGAGGTCTGTCATATCTAAACATCTGACCTATATAGAAAAATCTACTCGTTTCCTCTTGTCCATAGATTTTATTTTCCAAATAACATCTCACTACCGGTGCTGTTCCTTCCGGTCTCAGAGTAAGACTTCTCTCTCCTCTGTCAGTGAATGTGTACATCTCTTTATCAACAACATCAGTTCCTTCACCTATTCCTCTTTTGAAAAGGGCAGTCTCCTCAAATATAGGAGTTTTTATCATTTCAAAACCGTAATTTTGGAAAAATTCCTGAGCTACTAGGGATATATGATTAAATTTCACTCCATCTTTACCATATAAATCTTTGGTTCCTCTCACACCTTTAATCAGTTCCATTCTTCCTCCTTCTGTTATTCCCAAAGCTTTTGAAGCTTTTCTTTTATAAGTTTTTCATTTCTATTATCCCCTGGTAGGTAATACTCTCTATCTTTTATACTATACTTCTGATTAATAAAATTTCCTCTGTAATCATGTGGATAAAGATAACCCTCAGCCCCACTATCTATATGCATAGGAACTTTTTCCATATCACCTTCATCAATATCTTTCAGAGCACTATTTATAGCATTATAGCACGAATTACTCTTAGATGAAATCGCAAGATAGATAACTGTCTGAGCTAAAATTATTCTTATCTCAGGCATCCCTATTTTTTCACTCGCTGTCATGGCACTACCTGCTATTAACATAGCTTCGGGATTAGCCATACCTATGTCCTCGCTTGCGAGTATCATAAGCCTTCTGGCAATATATCTTGGATCTTCTCCTCCAGAAAGAAGTCTCCCCATCCAGTAAACTCCTGAATCTGGGTCACTGCCTCTTATACTTTTTATCATGGCAGATATGATATTGTATTTGTCTTCTTCCTTGTGAAAAGATGCTCTCCGTTCCCTAAAAACATTCAATATCTGATTTCCAGCTATCTCTTCTCCCAGATTATAGTAGAGTTCTAGATAATTCAGTGCTATTCTGCTGTCTCCCTTAGATATGTCCACTATTGCTTCGGTAACATCTTCCGAAACTTCTAAATTTAGGATTCCACACCCTCTTTTCAAAACTTTTCTTATATCCTCGTTTTTCAGAGATTGGAATTCAAAAACTATCACCCTTGAAAGCAAAGCATTATTCAAATTATAAAAAGGATTTTCAGTTGTAGCTCCTATAAGAATAATAACTCCTGATTCTGTACTTGAAAGCAAGGCATCCTGCTGGAGTTTATTAAACCTATGGATTTCGTCCAAAAAAAGTATTGTTTTTTTCTGATAATATTCCAAATTTTTTTTAGCACGCTCTACCACAGCCTTCAAATCAGCTACTCCTGCTGTTGTAGCATTGAGCTGTTCAAATTGGTATCCAATCTCCTGAGCAATTATTTCTGCAAGAGTAGTTTTTCCAACTCCTGGTGGTCCATAAAAAATAGAGTTACTGAGCTTTCTTTTTTCAAGAAGTTTTCGAAGTATTCCATTTTTTCCAACTATTTTTTCTTGACCTATAAAATCTTCTAGAGTTTTTGGCCTGAGTTTCAATGCAAGGGGCTTTACATCTTCATAATTACCACTAAACAAATTCTCCACTCAATCCTCCTCTAATAAAAGTCAAAGAAGCGTATTGAATTTTCAATACGCTTCCTATTACTTAATAATATACAATGAAATTGCAGAAGCTATAAATACTACCGCAGAAACTGTTGTAGCTTTAGCTAGTGGTCCACCATCTTTAGAAATTCCAAAAACAGTATTTGCTCCTCCCATTCCCATACTTGCAGTCATTCCATTGCTTCTGTCCGGCTGGATCAATACCAGACCTACAAGGGCTATTGCAGATATAAACAGTATCAAAGTTATGATCGTTACCATATAATTCCTCCATAATTCCTATTTTTCTAATACACTATTATATAATAAATAAGTGCAAATTAAAAGGAAATTTTATAAAAGTTTTGCTGCAATCTCAGCAAGAGGTGAACGTTCTCCTTTCTTGAGAGTTACATGTCCAGCAATCTTTTCATTTTGGAACTTTTCTGCCATATAAGTCAATCCATTTGTATTTGCATCCAGATAAGGGCTGTCTATCTGTTCTGGATCTCCAGTGAAAACTATTTTGGTATCCTGCCCTGCCCTTGTTACAATGGTTTTTATCTCAAGAGGAGTCAGATTCTGAGCTTCATCTATAATGATAAATCCTGCTGGGATACTACGTCCTCTTATATATGTTAGGGCCTCTATCTTAAGTATTCCCATAGCTTCCAATCCCTCTACAACTTTTTC
>JBOFEZ010000060.1:0-25918 GCA_051648365.1 Fusobacteriaceae bacterium | reverse complement strand
AAACATAATAGAGAGCTTAAATAGCCAATTTAGAAAAGTAAGTAACTCACGTTCAATATATCCTACAGAAGACTCTCTTTTAAAGGTTCTTTATTTAGCTAGTAAAAATATTACAAAAAAATGGAGTCAAAAAATTAGGAATTGGGAAAAGATATTAAGAATATTGGTAATTGAATATGGAGACAAATTAGAAAAGTATCTTTAAAAAAAGAGAGCTACACGTAGCTCTCAGGACATTTAAAACTTAATAGCCAAGAAATGAATTTACACTAAATTTGGGACAGACCCTCATTTTTTTATAATCGCCTCTCTAAGCACTTCTGAACTAAGAGTTCCGGGATTTTCTTATGATTATTTTTCTCCTCCAAAAATACCCTCACAATCACTACCCATTATGACCACCTCCTATTCTTCGTCGTTTTCTCTTATACTAATTAGATCCGCTTTATTATCTCCAATAAGATAAAGATATGCTGCATATGCCAAATCAGACATTGCTGATAGGTCTTCCGGTTTTTCAATTTTCAAGTCAGGAGATCTGTCCTGATCGAAATTTTTTACGACAACTTCGTTTTCACTCTCAATACGTATTTTTCTGTCTGTATCTTTTATGAGGAATATCAGTTGCTTTACCTTATGCTTCCTCAGTCCGAGCTGTTTCATCTTTTCATCGTCTAAACCTAGCCTAAATATAGCCAGCAGGAATTTGAGAATATCTTTAAACTTATTGGTTTCTATATAATATCTATCCCCATTGTTTTTTTCAATATCTTTTATTTTTTTCAGAATTTCTTTATTAAGACTAAAAAACTCTTTTATGGCTACCGCAAGGCATTCTTTAAGCAATTCAGGATTTTCGTCATAAAAATTCTCTACAAAATCTTTTTCTATCCATGCAGAGTAGGCAATTGCAGGATAAAGTTGAGAATATATGTACTTCCCTTCAAAAAGTGACAGAACTTTTCCGATTTCTCCAGAAGAAAAGGCAAAATTCAGAAGTCTTTTTTTGTCCAGCTCTCTGATGCTGTCTTTAGGAAGAAACGATAATCCATATGCTCCGAAGGAAGCAATAAAGATTTTCCATTTAACTTTAAAATCCTTAATATCTTTTTCAGAAAGGTTGGTTTTTGGGGTAGAACTTTCATCTTGAAAAAATTCCAGACTTCCTGTTATGAAAGGATGATTCTTAAGTTCTCTAATATCATGCTCTTGAGTATCTGAAGTCCTTAAGTAATTTCTAATTTTATTTTTATTACCACCCAGCTCTCCAATCAAATACTCGAATTCACGGGAATTGAATTTTTTTTCTCCTAAAATCTGATTTTTAAAGGAATCATTTAATGCATCTAGAAGAGTTATTATTTGTGTTTTTTCCTTTTTAACGAACTCCGGGAACCCAGGCTTCTTTATATTTAGAATAAATTCCTTTCCAATTATTTCTGCCTTAAAATCATTAATTATACCTTCTTCAAGCTCAAAAATAAATTTATATGGCTCTGACTGACCGTAGCAGTACTTTATTTTAATCTTAACTCTCACGGGAGATTTCAAAGGAAAATTTTTTGCACTCCGGATTTTTAAGAAATATTCTTTTTTTTCGCTGAAATTTTGTGAATTCACAGGAAATAAGTATTCAGACCTACCGTTAGGATGGAGCTCCAGATTTTCATCCACATCAAGCTCTACAGCCTTTCCCAGTCTGGTTTCAAAACTCTTATCCTTTATTAATTTTAGGTTATAAAAATGCTTTCCTTTTGTAGTTTCTAGAGAGAGATCAGGGAGATATTCCTTCCAGAGCACCTCTTCTTTTCCGGCCCTTTCCAGTACTGTTTCATATCCTTTTATTAAAGAGATTTCTTTAATAATTGCAGTTCTACTTCCTAGACTTTTACTTCCGGATAAATGATCCCCTATTATGCATATTTTTTTTCCCAGTTTGGTTATTTCTTCCTTTTCTAGAAGAGAACCTAGTCTGCTACTATATATTTTTTGAAGTTCTTCTGAAATAGACGGGTCATATTCCACCTCGATAACACTAAAATCCTTTATGAAGGTTGCCTTTTGAGCTTCTTTGCATATCACTTCATAAAATTTGTAGCTGTTAAGAATGTACTCTTTTTCTGAAGAATTGATAAGAATTTTTTTTTGAGAGAGATATTTTTCTAAATATTCTTTCGCAAAATCTCTAAGGGAAAGCCCAAAAGTATCACTTTCTATAGACAGCTGAGGATGATGCTCTGGAGCATCTCTGTTATTTTTTACAATATTTAATGAAATTTCAGGATTATTTAAATCCAGTATAAAGAGCTCCTCCCCTATCTTCATATCCTCGGCTATCTTAGGATTGGAAACAGCAAGAATACTTCTCCAGACCGGAACTGCATTCTGGAAATTTTTATTTATTGTAGAGAATATTACACTGCTCATGTCTTCCGTGATATTTTCAGCCATAGAGTAAACAGTTATATCCTCTTCAGACTGTTTTATTCCTTCCGTTAAAGATTCTATAAATTTCAGGAATCCTCCCTTATAAATTTTTTCTCCTTCTGCAGGTCTCAATATGCCTGATATATTTCTCACAGATTCTACTGATGAAATTTTCCCTATATCGTAATGCTGGTCTTCATCTAGAAATAGATTTCTTTTAGGATAATAGAGAGATTTTTTATACCTAAAGCCGTTCATCAATACGACAGGAGAAAAGAAATTAAGAAAAAGGCTTCCTTTTATTTTTTCTTCATAAGATATTTTTTTTTCAAAAGGTACTCTGGATTCTTCCAGTATCGCTTTGAAAATAGAATCTATAAATTCCTTTATTCCTTCTTCATTCAGAATAAAATCCCTATACAAAGGGATACAGTTCACTGTTATCCCACTCTTATTTTCATGGTTATTTTTCAGTTTAAGTTTTATAACTAAGTTCACTTTAGTTTCCAAATTACATTTTATCTTAAAATTAAAACTACTGTTTCCTCCAAAATCTGGTGCTGTACAAGAAAAATTTATGAGTTTTTCTATATTCTCCCCTGTGGTATTTTCTTCAGCAAAGGTGATAGATGTATCACAACTGCTATTTTTTTCTTCAGCAAATATATCTTTTAATTTAGTATCATAGTTTATAACCTTAAGACTTGAGAGCTCCTCTAGTCTGGCACATACTCCCCAAAAGATTATATAGACAGAATTTTCTAAGACCTCATTTCTGGATACTCCATAATTTTCGATATATCTATTAAAAAGTTTCAGCCCACGAAAAACCTTGGAATAATCCCTGTGATCAATCAGTGCATTGTTAGGAGTAAAGTCCTTAGGCCTGTCTAGATAATATAATCCGTTGTCCTTCATCATCTTTTTCATTCTATGAAATTTTTCATAAATCTCTTTGAATTCAGTGCTTTCAATAAGGCTGGTCTCACTTAGTTCAGAGTATTTAATTTCAAGCATTTTTTCTATTTTTTTGAAAAGTTCTGTAGTTATTCTGTTTTCCTTTTTATCTGCTGTATAGCTACTGATAGGAGCCATAACCTTTCCTGTATTTCCGATTTTTTCCTTAAGAGTCTTTCCAGAACGTCCCTCCAGCCACTGCATAGTTTTATTATTTATAGTCCTGACATTATGATGCTTCTGTAAAACATTGTTTTTTACCAACTGGGTTTTAGGATTCGCTGCAATTTTATGAAGAGGAGGAAGAAGATAATCTGATAGCATCATCAGACTATCTTTCGGATAATGTCTCTCTTCTGAATTTAAGACAGTAGCGTATCTTTTCAGAAATCTGTCAGTGAAAGTCCAAATGATTTCATTATTGTATGAATCTCTCTCTACTGATCTGTTATAAAGATTCTCCAGTTGCTTTTTTGTAGATGAAGTAGCTGGATGTTCAAGGCAGAAATTTTTATAATCTTTTTTTTCCATATCTTATGACTCCTGCTCCTGTTTTAGATTTATATCTAGATATTTTGAACTTCTCCAGCCGAAGACTCCGTAAGGGTTCTCCATTGCTATTTCAAAATCTTCCAGAATACCTTCCGCATGATGAGCTATAAGTTCTTTTATTTTTACCAGGCATTTTTCTTTTATATCTCCGCTTGTCTCTAAATCTTTAAGCTTGGGCATCACTTTGTGGACAAGGGCATCTTCAAATGCTATCTGAATCCATTTTTTCCTACTATTTTCATCTGACTCATTGATAACACAAGGGTGATTCATAATATAGTTCTCCACAGCCTGCCAGACTCTATGACCTATTGCTCTTCCGGATATTTCTAAATATTCACTGATATTCTCTAAAATCTCTCTGTACTCTTCCAACTTCATTTCAAGTTTTTCATCTGCTTTTTCAGCTTTCCAGTTTTTCCACGTCTCTTTTTTGAGAAGTTCTCTTCTATCAATCTTTTCAGAAGTTCTGATTATCTCTCTTCTGCTTGCAAGTCTCACCGGTCTTGGGAAACTAAGGACATTTCCCCTGTCTATTACTTTGTCTGAAAGAGATTTAGTAGTTTCATCTTGATTCATTGTTCCAGTCCAAAGTATATTACGCTCAAGTTTTATTGTTAGAGGATTATCCTCAGAAATATTTATATCTATACCTACACTCTCTCTGCTTCTTAAACGCTCGAGACCGCTCAGGAGCTCACTGAAATAAAGCTCAATATGGGCTAGATTCATCTCATCTAGTAAAACTAAAGACATATATTTATTCAAGGGAAGAATCTCTCCTTTTTCTCCCTCAGGTTGAAGCTGGTAAAGGAGTTTCAAGAGATTTGTCGAATTGAATTTTCCTTCCAATGAGTTGTAGTATCCGAAAAGTGACTGGGGACTGTCCCAGTCAGGCTGAACTGCCAACGGAAGAAATATAAGCCCTCCGTATTGCGAGTATAGTCTCGGAAGTTCTGATTTTCCGGTACCGCTTACCCCTGCCAGAACAGTTATAGGAGACCAGTCGGCAGTCTTGAGAGCTGTATGGAAGGCATAAATCAGACGGTCACTAAATCTGAAATTTTCTTCTTCTATTTTTCTCTTAATTCTGTCAAGCCACTCGGTTTCGCTGAGCTCCACAGTATCTCTTATATCCTTATATTTCTCAAGTTCCTCATAGGGATTTCTGATACTCTGTATTTTTTCCTCCCTATTGAGTTGTTTGTTTTTCAATTTTTCAATCTCTTCTTCTTTTCTCTTTACTTCCGAATATAGCTCTTCTACTAAATCTTCAGAACTTTTATACCTAAACTGAAATTTTTCAATCTCCATTTTTGAGCCCTGAAGTTCTGCTAGGTCAGTCTCAAGCCTTCTTTTTTCTTCTGCCGCTTCCGACAATTTTTTTAGCAGATCTTTTCTTTCATTTTCTAAATCTCTTATTTTTTCTTGTTCTTCTTTCTCTGTATCAGAAATTCTATTTTCCAGATTTTTTATTTTTGATTCCAGTCTTCTATTTTCCTCTGTAATAGTATCGTAATCTGAATTTTCTATCTTATTTAACTTACGCTCAAGGCTAAACTTATCTTCCTCAAGTTCCTTGATAAAAACAACTCTTTCTTCCAGTTGTTCTTTATAATTTTCAATCATACTTATGTAGCTTTCTCCAGCTTCTTTTCTCATTTTTTCATGATTTTTCTCAAATTCTTTTTCCCGGGTAGAAATATAGTTTTCCTTTCTTACGAGTTTTTTTTCCTTTTCTAAAAACTCATCCTGTGCACTATGAGCTTTTTCTATTATAGAACTTTTTTCCTCATACTCTTCATTTATCTTTTTTAGTCTTGAAAACGCTTCATCAAGTTTCGTCTTCTCATTTTTTATATTCTCCTGTATTTTGTTGAAATCGAATTCCTTCTTATGAATTTCCAGTTCCAGATTTTCAAGCTCAGCTATTTTTTTCGATTTTTCTGAAATTTTTATATCTATCTTTTCCAATTCTTTTTGTCTCTCTTCATTTTTAATTTCCATTTGTGTTTGAGAATTTTCTATTTTTTTTAGATTATTCTTGTGATTTTCTATCTTTATCATCAGAGAATCAGTTTCATTTTTAATTTCTTTTTTTTTGTTTTCTAATTCTCCTACTTCTTTTTGCTTCTGACTTATTTTTTCATTCATATCTTGGATTTGAGATTTAGCATCTTGGATTTGAGATTTAAATTCCTCTGTTATTTTCTTAATGGTTTCCTTTCTTAGATTCTCTATGATTTCCTGATTATCTTCTATTGCTTTATTTTCTGACACTGTTTCTCCTTAATTTTCGTATTTTTTCATTTCATTTATATACTTTATCTGAAGTTTATAGGTAAAATATATAATTTCTTTCAATTTTTCATCCGAAAAATCAGTTTCTCCGTTGTGCCCCCTGTAATTAGAAATTACAAAAGGAAATTCAAAAAACTCAGGAAGCTCCTTTATCAGTTTGCTTAAAACTGGACTGGCCTTTTTGCTAGAATATAAAAGAGCCGCAGTATAATTATTCAGAGTTCCCATTTCAAAGCGTCTGAAAAGATTTTCTACTTTGTTTTTATTCAAGGTAAACTGGTACTTTTTAAGTTTTTTTATTTCCTCACTGCAGAAATTATCTGATTCTCTTTCCGGAAAAAAATGTTTTGCTATTTCCTCAAATTTTATATAGGAATCCTTCATATCCTGGAGTTCTACTATACTGTCTTTTCTGATATACTGTCCTAGTTCCTTAAGATTTTTTTCTACCAGAATTCCTATCTTTTTCAGTATCTGATACTTATAGGTTATTGACCCCAACTGATTAAACATCTGAAATGAAGTTTCGATATCTAGTAGCTCTTTTTCATATTTAAAATAATCTATACCCTTAAATTCTAGATTTTTCAGTTTTTCAAAAGAGCTTTCCCTTATTTTACTGTACTTTTCGTGATCTCTTTCGATTCTGTCTTTCAAATCTAAATTTACCCCTGAAAGTTTTTTGACCGTCTCTAAAACAAATTCTCTAAGTTCCATATAAAGATCGATAGATTCATTTTCCGTTTCATCCTGACCACTATGATGATCTTTAGAATTTCTGAGTTTTATAAGCAGACCGACTAATTCAAAGAAATCTTTTCTTTCTTTTGTATATTTAAAAATCTTTTCCTCATCTGATCCGTCCTCAGCAATCATAGAATAGCCTAAAAGAGAGTAAAGATCCTTATTGATGTTGTTCGTCAGTCCTTTTTTTAGCTTCTGGACATCAAGTTTTTTTCTCAATGAATTGTACTCTGAACTATCTTTTTTTAGTTTAAATTTCTTCTTTAGTATCTCTTCATATTCTATGTTTGAAATTTTCAGATTATTTTTTATATCAAGATTATCTATATGATAAGCCAGTATTTCAGTCAGTGTTTTATACAACGAATCTACAAATTTTGAACTGTCTTCTTTTTTAGGAACCAAATCAAAACAAATCTCACTTAAAGCACGGATCAGATTCGGTCTTTTTTTGAATATTCCACCAGATTTGTTTTCTACATATTCAATCTGCTTTTTATTTTCTTCTTTTTCTATCTTCTGTTCCGCTTTGTCTAACGAAGTTATCAGTTCGTATTCCTCTGTTATTTTTTTTCTTATTTTATTTTCCTTTAAAAGTTTCTGAGTGAGCTCTTCCTCAAGCCCCTCTTTTTTAAAAGGTGTTTCTAGAGAAATTTTTTTATTTTCTTCATCCCAAGAGAGACAGTACAGAATATGTCCTGTCACCTCTTCCCCCTGTTTTATTTTGCAAATATTTTCTAAATTCTCTATTCTTTCCTTAACATATAAACTTTTATCATTCTCAATTCTGAGAAATTCAAGTTCTATTTTTACTATCTCGAAAAAATCATTGATCTCAAGCTCTTTTGGAGGAAAATTCACTTTCTGAAACTCAACTCTCTGAAAATTTGGATCTCCTACTGTTCCAAAATTTATTTTCTTTTCATCTTTATGTTTATATTCTGTCTCTATTTCTTCAAATTTCTCATTTTCAATGTGGATACCCGGAAGATAATCTCCTGTGTATAGATTATAATATATCGTCCCTCTTTTTATATCAATCTCCTGAACTTCACTTTTCAGAGCTTCTTCTCCCTCCGGTGTAAGGTCATAGTCTCCGTTTAAATATTTGAGTTTTACAAGTTCTGACCGAATATACTCAATCAGTTCCATGTCCTGAAGCTTTAAAACATCATTCAGCTCTTCCAGTGTTTTTTTTCCTTTATAGCAGAGTTTTAAAATAATTTCTTGGAATATATTGAGTTTTTTCTCTTCCAGATATATCAGAATATCTTTTTTTACCACAGGAATCCCTAAATAAAATCTGCCTGTTTCGCTCTTGTTTCTGAAGGAAGTCTTTTTATTAAAGTATAATATATTTTCCATTTTTTCCTCCTTCCCTGCAGATTTTATAAAATTCTCTGAGAGGCCTGATATCCTCTATACCCTCAAAATTAAGCATCTCTCCATCTCCGAATATGCCTATCATTCTTTTCTGTCTACTCATAGCCACACATAATCTGTTATAGTAGGTCAGAAATCCGTATTTTTGATTTATCCTTTTTTGGCTTTCTAAATTTGAAATTTTATTGGATCTTACCATGGAAAGAAATACAAAATCAAACTCCATCCCCTGAAATGCATCAACGGTTCCTACCCTTAGTTTTTCTATAATACCGTCCTCTATTTCGTAATTTCTATATTTATCTTTTATTTTGTATCCTGATTTAGAGGGTTTTGTAATTCCATAGTCAGACAGAGCCTTAAGAATTTCTTCTCTCTGTTTAGCATAAAAAGTTATCACTCCAAAAGTCCTGTTTTTATTGGAAGGATCATCTATATACCCTGCTATAAACTTAGCAATTTCTGAAGCTTCAGCAGTTCTGTAAGTACTTCCTCTGCTGTCTTTTTTTTCTTCATTAGTCTTAGTATAGGGAACATCAAACCATACCAGTGGCTCTTTAATATCTCCTAAATTATAGTTAAACTCAGAAGACGGACGGGGACTGGCTATTTTTCTGGTTTCACTCCTATTCTCTTCCTCTGTTTCGTAGAAAATTCTGCTTACAAAATCGCCCATTACAGGATGCATTCTGTACTGCTTATCTAGAGTAATGACTCTTTCTATTCCGTCTTTTTCTGTAAGTTTTTTAAGACTGGACATCAACGTTTCGAACATACTCTGCTGTATATGTTTTTCTATGAGAGATTTTGTAGTGTCATCCTCTTCGTCATTCTTGATTTTGCTTAAAATAGCATCATCTATTATCTGCGGTAGCTGTTTATGGTCACCTACAAGGATAATTCTATTTTTAGCTAAACTCATGGGAATCAGAAGATCCAGTGGAGTACTCCTTGCTGCCTCATCAATCAGGACATTGTCATATTTTTCATACTCTTCTAGTAAATATGATTTTTTACTATTCCCTGTTACTCCGGGGATATTTTCTTTTTTTGACCTTAAAACATCCTTTGATTGGGTTCCCTGGCATGTAGCTCCTATCGTATTGACATAATTCTGTATGCTTCTCTGTATTCTTAGAGGATTGTTTTCCAGCTCCTTCAGATAATACAGTCTTAAATCTTCTGTATAATCAGGATTTTTTCTTTCTAAAGATTCTATATACTCTCCGATTTCTTCGAACAGTTCATTTATTTTCGCATTGGTATTCTGGCTGGTGTATATGTTATCTACCGGATTCATTTTTGCTAGAAATTTTAATTTTATTGCCTTCATTGTCGCAAATTTTTGGAAAAGATATTCTTCGTTCTCCAGTGAGGATCTTAAGAATTTTTTTGCTCCTTCCAAAAGAATTTTTTCATCTTCAAAAACTTCATTTTTTTCAAGTTCTTCCAACGCCATTTCTATAAATAATCTTCCGTTATCCTCGAACATTATTTTGCTTGTAGGAAGTTTCGAGAAAAATATTCTTCTGAACTTAGAAATCCCTCTTTTATCTCCTAAAATTTCAATTTTAATCTCATCTATTCTTTTCAAAAACTCTCCAGAATTTTCAGTTTTTTTCACAAAAACCGAAAGCTTATCCAAAAGTTTAAGGCACTGATTTTTTTCAGGTGCCCCATATATGCTATGCTTATACTGGGAAAAAAGTTCAATAATCTCTTCTTTTTCTTTATTTTCTTGTAAAGAAGGATATTCTTCATAATACTGAGACACCGTCTGATTTATAGTATTCTGAATCTGTCTGAAGACAACAAGTCTTTCCCCTTTCTGATCCAGTTTCATAGAATCTAGTCCTAGAATTTTTACCCTTTCGATAGCATTTATAACGGCATCGTGCTGAAAAGATGTTACTAGATTTCTAGCAAAAATTCCTCCTATTTTCTTATCCAGCTCCTGAAGTCTGCTTAAAATTGCTGTTATTACAGTTGTTTTACCAGTTCCGGGTGGTCCCTGAATAAGTACCATATCAGGAGTATTGAGTGCTAGTTCGATTGCTTTTCTCTGGACAGGAGTAGGGGGGTGGTTAGGAAATATTTTACTTTCCACTTTTTCAGACAAGGGAGATATATAGTCTCTTTTTGCAAGATTTCCCTGTTCTCCCTCTATAATAAGATTCAGTCCGGGCATTGCAGATTTTCCGTTAGCTATTAAATCTCTGGCTCTTTCTCTTCTTTGCCTTATAGTGTCAGATCCAGAAGTGGAAAAAATAAGATACCCCTCTTCTTTTTCTATAATATTTTTAAGTTTTGATAACTCTTTTTTCTCCATTTCAGCTTCAATAGAAGTTTCTCCAGAAATTGCAGATTGATTTATTTTTTTAAAATTTATTGGAACTTTTCTAAGTTCTTTGTCTTCTAAAAAAAATACGTATTTTTCTTCTGTGAACTCAGCCAGTAGCTCTTCAGGATTTTTATTTATCACAAGAAGTGTCTTATCGCTTACATTTTCAAATACTTCTGTATCAATACCATTTTTCAGATACAGTGTGACTTTACCCTCTGAAAAAGAAGGCTCTTTTTTTTCAACCGTCACATATCCGAAAGAAATAAATTCTTCTAAAGTTGCTTCTTTCTCTTCCTTTTCATATTTTTTCCAGCTTTTAAGATATGAACTTGATGACTCTTTTATTTTTTTTAATTTTATTTCGGTTTCCCTCTTGTGAACAGCTTCTTTTGTATTGTTGACAAAATTAATTTTTCCTCTCATGAGATAAAAATTGTATTTTGAGCCACTGTTTTTTAAATTTTCTTCACTTATGAGACCTGAGTCAACTTTAAAAACTTCTCTTTTCTCTCCGTTTTC
The DNA here is from genome assembly GCA_051648365.1 of Fusobacteriaceae bacterium. GTDB lineage: Bacteria > Fusobacteriota > Fusobacteriia > Fusobacteriales > Fusobacteriaceae > JAGNZR01. The sequence goes on along the minus strand of JBOFEZ010000060.1, from coordinate 14,691 downwards.
TTGGACAGTTACTTTCTTTATTTTTATGTAATTCTTTGTTCCCGAGAGAATAAATTCATCTTTATCATCCTTACAGTTTCCGAGAACTGAAAAATCCTCCCTGTTTTTTTCATCTTCAGCAGAAAGATTCTTATATTTTTTTGTCATCAAAAAATTTCTTTTTAACCACGCAAGCCTTCTATTTTGATCTTCTAAGCTAAAAGCTCTGTTTTTTTCAAAATACTCTTCATCTACAAAGAGATTTAATTCAAACTCTCTCTCACCGAGATTAAAAGTTTTTATAAGGATCTCTTCCGGAGATAGAAACTCCATTATATAGGGCTGACCTTTGTCCAGAATCCTGTCAATAAACTCCTGATTATTTTGCGAAGGAAAAATCCTTCGACTTCTGTCTGTATGAAGGCAGTAATTTTCTCCCGTTCTTGAAATTTCAGCAGGATAATTTTTATTATATTCTTTCCATCTCTCAATTTTTTCAGGGCAGTTGAGAGCTATGATTTTTTCTTCGCTGAAATCTCTTATGTCTTTTAATTCCATAGCTATGACCTCATCTTTTTTATTTTTACTTCTGTACTTTTCAGCCCGGATTTATCTGAACTGATTCTAATTTTTAGATTCTCGAAATTTAGAACTTCTTCTTTCCGACCGGTCTTTATTTTTATGAGTTCTCCTGAGCTGTCACTTACTTCAATATCTTTTTTCAGCATATTTTCTACAATATATTTTCTTTCATTTTTCAGGTATAATTTAAAGGCTGTTTCTTCACTTTCATGGAATCTGCTTCCAATTTCGTTCATATATATGGAGAATTTGTTTTGAGGTGATATCAGTTCTTTTGCAGATACTTTTTTCAATTTTTGAAAATCTTTGTTTTCAAGTTTCAGATTTTCGTAAACCTCAACTCTGTAATAGTCTCCTTTACCAGTTTCACAGTTGAAACAGCTATCATGCCAGTAATAGTATGTTGCACCGCATTTTCTACAGGTTATTGCAGAATTTCCTGCTTCTGAAAGAGCATAGTACCATTCTTTAGAGCTTGGTCTAGAGATAGGATTTATTCTCCCTTCTCTACTAAAAGTTTTTTCAAACAAATTCATTATGGACTCTGAAAAAATTTTATCCATCTGCCTGGTCATTCCATAATATGGTCTATTTTCCGTTTTACCTTCGCCAACCCAGGGGATTTCTCCGGAAATAATTTTATTTTTCAGGGTTAAATCCTCTGAAAAATCTTCTTTTTCCTCTGATTTCAAACTGTCTGCTACTGTTCCACCGTAAAAGGGATCTGCCACCATAAGAGTCCAGAATGCAAGTATTCCGAAGGAATAGATGTCACTGTTAATACTGTTTTTATTCTCAAAATTTTGGAGCTCTGGAGCAGCATATACTTCTGTTAAAATAGTTCCGTCTACATTAGGAGTGTATGCCATATTATCACAGTCTATAAGCCACACTTCAAAACTTTGTGGATTCGTCGAAACGAATATGTTACTGTCAGAAATATCACCGTAAACTATATCTTCTCCGTGGAGACCGGATAAAGTATACGCCATTTTTGCTAGGAGCATAAGCCTTCTTTTCAGTCCTCCATTTATATGATAAGAATCAACTTCCAATAAATTACTGATTGGGTCCATATCCTCCATCATTCTCATTATATATCCCGTGGTACAGTCTGTTCCTGTGTTGATTTTTGAAACGGGTTTTGCAACTTTACAGTATGAGGGAATATTCAAAGCTCTTATCCCTTCAATTTTATTCTCTATTGATTTTTTTGTTTTTCCATTTTCTACTCCAATTATTTTCAGAAGTATATTTTTATTTTCTGTTCTAAAAACTTTTCCCTGTCCGCCGGCTCCTATAAGATCATCTATGTCAAAGAAATGATAATAGCTATTTTCATCTAAAATTTTATTCACTTCTCTACCCCTTTACTAAAAATATTTGATTTCCTTTTTATTATTCTGCAAAAACAATATAGTATGAATTTTTTATAAGTCGTTGAACATTTCGTCTATGTCATCTTCTGTTATATCATTTTCTGTAATTTTTTTTGAACTGATTCCAACCTTTTTTTCACTAAATTTCCCTACTGGTTTTTTTGAGATTTTGATATTATCTAAAAAATCTTTAAATGATTTCTCTTCTTCAAGCATTACTTCATCAGGATTAGTACTTATACTTTTTTCCTTCATTGACATAGTTACGAATTTGAAGAAATCCATAATTCCGGCAGCATCTTTTGCCAAAAATATCTTCTTTTTAGAATGATTGGTAAAACTCTCTAATACATCTTTGGAAAAGTCTTCTCCTATTCCTAACGATAATCTCTCGGACTTTTGAGATCTTCCTTCTGATGTAAATTTTCTCAAACACTCTTTATAATCGTCTGTGGGGTATCCGTCAGATAAAAGAACCACCACCGGTTTATATCCATCAGAAGGTACAATTTCTCTACTTTCTATCATATTTTTCGCTTTAGTCAATGCTCCTCCCAATGGAGTATTCGAATAAGCCACTAAATTTTTTTTAAAATCTACATCTCTTATTGCCTGAAGTGGGGTATGTATTTTTACTTCACCACCGAATGTTATTATTGATAGGTTAATCTCTGCTCTCAGGGAGTGCGTATTTTTAAGAGAATTTATCATTTCATCTATGGCTTGATTGAGAATTTCCATATTATCAACCATTGAATAACTTACATCTGCCAGTATTATCAGTGGCATCATTCTTTTTTTCTGTCTGATTATTTCCATTTTTTTCTCCTTAATCTATAAATATTTTTTGAACAAAAGTTTTTCCAGGCCTATTGTGCTACTTTATGTGGTAAAATCTTAAAAAAATCATAAATTTCAAAGGCATCATGAGCTTTAAATATATTTTCAGGGCTTGAGGCAAATTCTTCAAGTATCTCTTCGTTAACGCCATCACCTATTCCTAAAGAAAATCTTTCTCCTTTTTTTACCATTTTATTCTCGAGGAAGAGATTAAATTCTTCTCTCCAGTCATTAAAATCAGGATATCCATCTGTAAGAAAGAGAAAAACCGGTGCCAGAAAATTATCTGTTTCTATTTTTTCTAATTCGGTATTTAATACTTTCAGCATCTCCTTGAAGGGAGTTCCTCCTTCTGCTTCGAGTTCCTCTAAAACCACCATATCTGGGCGGGTCAGTGGGACTCTTGTTTTCACTTCTTTTCCGAAAGTTATTATCATTATCTCTATTTTAATTTCTTCAGAATGTTCTTTTTTGAACCGTTCTATCAGCTCTCTGATAGAACGGTTCAAAATGTTCATATTCTCTTCCATTGAACCGCTTGTGTCTATTAATAGTATTATAGGCAGGTTCATTTATTCCCCCTTTTTCATATTTCTATGATTAAACTACTTTTAATCATACTCACCATGAGTCTTCTAGATTATCTGCTTTTCCTTTATTTAATTTCGTAATATCTTAAAATTCCTTCAATAAGCTGTTCCTCATTCTTAAAAAGTTCCCTTTTTTTCAATTCCTCAAAAGATTCAATTTCCTTTTCCTGAAGAAATTTATTTATTATATCTTTATTCTTCTCAAAAAGAGATTCCTCTTGAATATTCAGCTTACCAACATTTATTTCACTTACACCTTTTAAAGCATTCAAAGCTTTTTTCAGTTCATTGTTGTTTATTCTTCCAATTTTTGTTTCTCTTATTTTTTCTCTTATTCTTTCTTTTTGCTCCGAAAGTTCTTCTCCAAGATAAGCATCAACAATGGAATCCATGACATGATAATACCTTTTTTCTTCGGAAAACGCAATAAAATCTATCAAATCTGTTCTTTTTTCTTCCTTATTTTTTTGATTTAACCCAAAAATTTGTTTTAAAAAATCGCAAAGATTTTCTTTAGTAAGTTTTTCCAGTGCTTGATGTACAGAAACAAGTTTTTTTATTTCACTCGAATCCAACGCCTTCAGTACAGGATCTTTTCCATCTTTTTCCATTCTGGTTCTATAACGAAGATTCAGCCTTGTATCACAAGTCATCAATATTGCATCATTATCAACACAATACTCAACTAAGCTTTCATCCACTGTTTTTCCATTTTTTTCAAAATCCTCATACTTTACTCTTGAGTCGTTAGAAGCAAACTCATATATCTTAGCATAAATTTTTCTCGCCTGGTATGTTTTGTTGTTAAAATTATTGCAATCACTATCCCCATTTTTGGGTCCCTTTTTTATCCCTTCAATTTCTCCCGAAACTCCATCTAAAATAACCATTTTTCCAATTTTTTCTTTATCCAGTAGCAACTCTGAAATACTAAAAATGTCCTCCATTCTAATTCCTTCTACCAGTAATACGTTTGTGTCAACTACGAAATTTCTTTTTTTTTCCATTTTCTGCTCTCCTTTTAAATTTTTATTTAGTATCTGTTTTTATCTCTACTAAATTCTACCACGCCATACTTATTTTGTAAAGATTTTAGCATTCGTTATTTTTATTAATTTTAGATAAAAAATAATGCATTTTAAATTAATAAAGTTTTTAAAATTAACATTATTTTAATAAAAAAAATTTTTTTCAAATGCTTAAATTTATATTTTTTTAAAAATTTTATAAAAGATATTTTTTGCTGATCTTTGAGATAACAGATAAAAACTATCAGACTTTTAGAATTAAGAAATTTTTCCTCTCGCATTACGTCGCCGAGAGTTAGGAGATTTTTAAATTCCCATAACTTTATCGCAAGGTAACTATGAGCTAGATAAATAATCTCCCAAAATCTTTTGATTTCTTTTAAATGACCCTTATATCGATAGGTATCCTAATTCAGGTTTATTCTTATTTTCACTCCTTTTAAAATTTAATATTGAAAACAATATGAGATCCCTCTGATGAAAAAAGCTCCTGCTTAAATTCTGAGTTGATTGCATTTAACCCTGGAATAATCTCATTCAAGAGAAGACCTGACTCCTCTTCACCGGAAACAAGGGATCTGCAGTCAAAAGAATCAGAACCACTGTTGAAAAGAACATTCAGAGTAAAATAAAGAGGAGAAAACCTTTTAACGGCAGAACTCTTCAGAATTTTATTCAGGGTATAGCTTCTATTTGAGTTCAGAGGAAGAGTATCCTTGAAATAGATGTTCAGTACTTCTTCTACAGTAATTTGTCCGTCCTTTTCTCTGAAAAAATCACGTATTTCTTCAGAAGTGAGTTTCAGAGGAGAAATAGTTTCAGATACAGGACGGGTAGGAGAAGGATTTTCTACAGGGTCCTTAAGCTCTATTTTTAGGTTAAGATCTATGCTGTTTTTCCCTGTGGCTTTCAGAAGCTCTATTGCCAGACGATTATCCTCCTTCTCGAAAACTTCAAGAGGCTTCTCTGTACGGAGTCTACTGTCCTGAGTAAGCTGAAAAATATGGTATTTCTCCGATTCGTTTCTGAAAGATGCTTCCTTTATATTGGAATACTGAAGTTTTTCCAGTCTTTCCTCATGAAAAGCATCCACCTTGTAATAGCTGTTTATCTGATTTATATTTAAAGGTTCTTTTTTTCCTATTTTTACCGAATCTGTTATACAGATTTCAAAGAGTTCGTTTTCCCTCATAACCTGTATAAAATAGAGGTTCAACTTTACTTTTGCCTTGAGCATACGGTATCTTTCATCAGCAGTGGTATAAATAACATAAGAGTAATCCTTTTTTCTAAAATTCAGAATATCTTCTATAAGAGCTAATTTTTTAGGATTGGAATCTCCGGGAAAATGTTTTGTAATATGTGCCAAAACATTGACCGGCATATACCAGTCGTTTATTTTTGTGCAGTAATTTTCAAGATTGCCGTATTCTTTCATTTCACGTAGATTTGATATATGCATCAGATCATTGTTTCTTTCACTTATCTGAAACTGTCCTCTGTTATCCTTCTGGTAGAGTTTTATTTTTCCATCATTAAAAAAATTGTTCATTTTTTTCCTCCTATTATTGTGTTTTTATTTTTATATTTCAATTATACCAATACAATTAAGTTTACTTCAATAAACACTTAAAAAAAATTTTAAAATGCATAAATTTATAATAAAATGTTAATAAATAATATTTTTTTTATTTTTATATATTTTTTTTAAATGCAATTTTGTAAATTTTTATTTTTTTTAAATTTCTATTGATATATATATAAATATACTGTATGATTTAGTCATGAAATATAAAAAAGATAAAAAGGGGAACTGATGGAACTAAACGAAAGTAAAAGCTTCAATGTCAAAATAGACAGAAAAACATATGATTTTCTTGTGTCTGACAGCATAGATTTTAAAATCGAGAAAATAAACACTTTAATCAACCGTATTTTTAAATCTTTCGCAGAAGAATACCAAAAAAACAGTCTACAGAATGTTCTTGAGACCGGACTAGAAAAAATCTTAGGAAAAGCAAGAGGAGAAAACATTTTAAGCTCAGATAGAGTAAAGAGAAATGAACAGCTCCGAGAAATTTTAGAACCTCTGAGAAAACAGATATATCCTTCAACAGATGTGAAGAAAAATTCTGAGACCATACAGCTGAATTTCCGCCTCAGTACGGAAAATACAGAATATTTTCTTCTATACCTAAATACAGTTGTTTCATCTAATAGTTATTTTTTTAGGGAATGCTTTGAATGGTACAGAAGAAAGTCAAAATATGAGAGAGAGAAAATTGTATGTATGGAAAATTATAACAAACTGCTGGAAGCTGCTAAAGAACACCGTGTGGTACAGATACGGGTATGGAACAAGGGCAAAATAGAAATTTATGAAACTTATCCCTGTGCCCTTATAGCTTCAAGAAACGAAAACTTTAACTATTTACTTTCGGTAGATAAAAAAACAAAAAATATCTATCCCACAAGACTTTCCAATATAAGAAAAGTTATGCCCACAGGGGAATGGTTCAAAAAAATAACTGACAGGAATTTGACAGAGAAAGAATTAAAAGAAAATAAAATGGGGAAAGCTCAGACTGAAGATATAAATATGAGAATAAAAAACCGTGAAATTACACTGGGAGAGAAAAAAAAAATAGTACTCGAGCTCACTGAAGAAGGATACAGCAAATTCAAAATCATAGTTCATAACAGACCGACTCAGACAGCAAATTTCAGAATTGATAAAAGAGAAGAAGGAAGAGTCAGAATGGAATTCGAAGCAACAGAAGATGCCGTAAAATATTATTTTTTAGCCTTTGGATCTGACTGCAAAATAATTGAAACTGAAAGACTTAAAGAAAGTTTTAAAAAATTCTATGAAGATGCGGCAAAAATATATGGTGGAAGTGGACATTAATTAACATTTAATAAAAAAATAAGTTATAGTGAGAATCGAACTCTGTCTTAAAAGTTAAAGTGAGGATAGGGACATGAAAAAAGAATAAAAAATATTAGGAGCAAAGGTAATTAATATGAATAGAACAAAAGTCTATATCAACGGTAAAATTTTAAAAAGAGAAAACAACCAGATAAAACTGGTCAATCATTCATTTAAAGTCATAAACGGAAAATTTTCTGACTTTGCTATCCCTCCAAAAACAGGAGAGGAAGTAGTAGATTTAAAAGGAAAAATAGTTTTTCCCTCTTTTATAAACTGCCATGTTCACCTCGGAGAGTCTCTTTTTAGAGGACTTACAGGAGAATGGAGTCTTGAAAACTATCTGAAATTTACAGAATGGTGGAATTATAAATTGAAAGATAAAAAAGACGATGCATGGAATAATTCAGCTGCCGGTGCTCTAACAGAGATTATGGAAAGTGGCACTTCTGTCATATGTACTGCAAGAGGAGAACAGGTTATTGAAAATTTTGATATCATAGGTTATTTGGGATATCCTGTGATGAAATCAAAAAAACTCTCATTCTTTTTAGATAATTTTTATGAGAAATTTGAAAATTTTAAGAATACTGAAAAAACAAGCGAAAAAATTACTGTGGGAATTTTTCTTCACTCTCTTTATACAAATGATGCTGCAAGTCTTGAAAAAGCAGCTTATGGAGTTAAGAATGGTGCTAAATTTCTTAGCGTTCACATAGCCGAAACTTTATCCGTTACAGAGAGTGTCAGCTCTGTATGGAAAAGCGATGAAATCTCAGTCTTAGAGAGTACTCAACTTCTTAATGAAAATACTATTCTTGTCCACTGCGGATTTCTTAATGAGTCCCAGTTAAGAAAGGTCGGAGAAAAAGGTAGCAAGATAGTTCTTTGTCCTATATCCAATAAAAAATTTGGGACAAGGACACCTGACATATCTCTGCTTGAAAAAATGAAAATAAGCTGGTGCTGGGGTACTGACGGTGCCGGGACAGGGAATAATCTCGATCCGGTATACCATATGAAAAAAATTTATTTAATGAATAAAAAAAAGATTACTTTAGAAAATTTATTTTCAGGATTTTTATGGGGAGCCGCAGAAATTCTGAATTTAAAAAATATAGGAGAAATTAAAGAAGGATATCAGGGGGATTTTATAGTTTTTGAAAGCCAGACAATGAAGAAAATTCTTTTTTCAAAAAAAATAAAAAGATCTCTATATTTAAAAGGGAATTTGACTACAGCTCCTGAGTTTTCCAAAAACAGTGAATACTATATCCCAGAAAATCTCTCCATGAAAAAAGCTTTGAAAATAATGAAAGGGGATATGCGTGGCTAAAAAAGGAAAATATATAATCTTAGAAGGAATGCCTGGCAGTGGAAAGACTACATTAGGAAAAGAAATTGCCAAACAGTCTGGTTGGCAGTATATAAAATCTCTTCCATCAGACAGAACTATAATTTCCATTGAAGATGAATTCAAGGGAGTTTCAGAAAAAGATAGACGGCAATTAAGAAATTTATTATTTGCAGCAGATCTGATTTCAGATGAATACAGAATAGAAAAACTCGTCAATGAGGGCATCAATATTGTGAGAGATAAAAGCTTGGTTTCTAGTCTTGCACATCTTTATAGTCAGGTTGATAAAAGTGAAAATCTCAGTATCGAGATAAGAAAATTTATTGAGAATCTGTCATCACAATTTGTTTTACCGGAGGCAGTAATTTTTTTAGATACAACATTTGAAGATTCAGTTTTTTATAAAATTACTAAAGATGATATCTCTGCTCAAGATGACATACTGTTTTCAGATAAAAATAATTTTGATTCCTTTAAAAATCAGCTGTATTTTTTTCTAAACAAATTTTTTAATTCAAATTCAATTCTTTTCAAAAAAGAGAAAATGAATCCGGAAGGAGATGCTAAAAAAATATTAGAACTAATCAAGGGAGAGAGTAAATCATGACAAAAATTGCCTTAATAAATCTTCCAGGAAGCTCTGTAAGAAGAGGAGAAGAACATAACGGACTGGCGATACTGCATTCATTTTTAAATAAAAAAGGCTATAGTACTGAAATTTTTGATGCTTATGCGAGAGGAAATAAAGTTGAAGAACTTATTGCTCAAGTTCAAGACTGGTGCCTAAATGATATAGGCTCAAAAAAAATAATTGGCGTAAGTCCTTATGTGACCTCTTATCCTGAACTGGTTAAATTTGGAGAAACTTTAAAAAAAGAGTTTCCTCATATTAAAATCATATTAGGAGGGCACTTCGGAACTCTTCATCACTCACTTCTAATCAAAGATTTACAGTGGATTGACGGGATTATTGCAGGAGAAGGAGAATATACCTTACTAGAACTGTGTCAAAAAGAAAACTGGGAGAATATTACTGGTTTTTATAATGGAAAAAATCAATTTATAAAAAGAAAAAGAATTATTGAGCTTGATGAGCTTCCTTTTCAGACAAGGTATCTTTCTAAAGAGGAGTTGCAGGGACAGCCCTATAGTTTAGTTACAAGCAGAGGTTGTTTCGGGAACTGTAGTTTCTGCAGTATGCTATCCTTCTATTCTCATAATGAAGGTCCTATCCAGACAGCACGTTCTGCTAAAAATGTCGCAGACGAGATGGAACTTCTAGCAAAAAAATATGATGCTAGATCTTTTAAAATTGTGGATGATAATTTTTTTAGAATAAATGATGTAGAAAACAAATTTCTTAAAGAACTGAAAACGGAAATAAAAAAGAGGGGACTGAAACCACTGATTAGACTTTCGGCAAGACCCGATGATATCACAGAAGAACGTGCGAAGCTCTTAAAAGACATTGGAGTTCAGGTAATTGCAATAGGAGGAGAATCTTCTATAGAAAAATCTCTTGAGCTTTTCAATAAAAATATCACTGTAGAAATAACAGAGAAATCTATTGCAATTTTAAAAAAACATAATATCAAAGTTCTTCTCAATTTTATAGTTTTTGACCCTACTCTTTCTTTTGAAGACTTAAAACAGAATTTCGAATTTATCAAAAAATATTCTAAAGATGTTATTTTTCACAGAATAAATTCCCATTTATGGCTCAGAAATACAGATCCCATCGTAAAAAAATTAATCAAATTGGGGCTTGTAAGTGAAGAAGGATTCCCGTATGTTGATTATCGGTACAGGGACTTGAAAGTAGAAAAAGTCAAAATTTTATTTGACAATTATTGTAATCAGAATATGAAAGCTTATTATTCTGCTGTGGATCCCCTAATGGCTCCCGACAGCCTTATTGAGAAAAATCAGTGGGAATTATATCAAAAAATAATTTCTGAGGATTTATCAATTGTCAAAAATATTTTAAATATGACAGAAAGAGAATATTCTCCTAAAGAGGTGGTAAAGACTGAAAGTAGGAATAGCGACAAATATCTGCTTGTTTAACAAAATGAAAATTCTGATGGTAAAGAAATCAAATGACCACAAACTCTGGGGACCACCAGGTGGGAGAGTTGAATTTGGAGAATCTCTTACAGATGCTTCCAAACGTGAATTATATGAAGAAACGGGCATTACTGATTTTAAAATTTATGAAACATGTTCATCCTGGTCTGGGAAAAATGGAACAGATTTTCTCCATGTCCTCCAGATTGCAGGGGAAACAGATATATCAGAATCAGAAGTTGTTCTTTCAGATGAAAATAGTGACTGGATGTGGTGGAATTTTGGGAATTTTTTTGACATAGAACTACAAACTTATGTAAATAAAGACTATATGCTAAAAGGATGGTTTGCTAAAAGTGGAAGTTCTTTTCCCCTAATTATTTGTGATAAAAAAGATTCTATTCTGATAAAAAATCTGATTGAGGGAAAAGAACTGTTCTGTTCAGACAAAAAAAATAGAGATTTTTATACCGATAAAAAAATAAAAATTCTTTTATCTGATAATAATGAAGAATTTTTTAATGTGAAAATAGAGTTTAGTGAAGAAGATTCCGCAGTCAGTTCTTACAAAGAATATTTAAAAAAAAGAACAGAAATAGATATTTCATTTAATAAAATATTTATTTCAAGTAATATAGAAATTATAGAAAAAAAGAAAATATTTAATCAGATACTTGAAGATTTTAGCATAAAGGAGTTGGATTAATTTGGAGTTAGCTTTGATAAACATGCCCTGTGATCAGCAGGAATATATAAAGTTTGACAAAAAATGGGATTTTATAGATGAGGAGTATTTAGGAATAAATATTATTCAGACTATTTCTGAAAATTTAGGGATTGATGTCTTCAGATATCAAGAAAATACATCCTTTGAAAGTTTTAAAAAAGAACTTTTTTTTAAAAAAATAAAATTAATTGTTATTTCTATAATGCAGACCTCCGCAAAAAATGCACTCTCTTTTATAAAAGAAGTAAAAGAAAAAAATCCTGAGATTAAAATTATAATCGGAGGATGGTTTGTAAAAAATGCATGGAAAGACATTTTTGAGGAGGGTTGGCCTGTAGATGCAGCCTGTATTACTGATGCTGAAGGTGTCTTTGATATATGGTTAAGCAGATATTTCAAAAATGAAAAAACCGAAGTATCAGGAATTGTCACCAAAGATAACTATTTTACATATATTTCAAACTTCGAAGAAAATTTCACATGGGGTAAATGGCCTAAAGTTATTTACATGCCTAAAAGATTAGCAGATAAAGGTGTCTATGGAATAGAAACTAGCCGTGGATGCAGTCATTCTAGCTGTTCTTTTTGTAGCCTGTCCTGTATAACAAATTATAAAAAATATTGGACACCTCGATGCCTTTCAGAAGCTGCTGATGAAATAGAATATCTGAATAAAGTTTATGGAGCTAAAAAATTTACAATAATTGATGACGACTTTTTAGGTCCTCCTAAACAAAGTAAGAAGAGAGCTTTAGAATTTTTTCAGGAGATAAAAAAAAGAAATTTAAATATCGAATTTTCGGCATCTGTTTCTGTTCTTACAGCTATTCAGGAAGAATGTCTAGATATATTAAAAGAAGCTGGATTAAAACAGCTTTGTATAGGATTTGAGTCTGTTGATGATGAACAGCTTAAAAGATATAGAAAAATGCAGAAAAAAGAGGATAATTATCTTGCAGCTCAGCTTCTAAGAAAAAAAAATATAAACCTTGTTCCCGGGCTGATTACTTTCGATGCTTTTGCAACTCCTAAAACGGTGGAAAGAAATATTTCTTTTCTTTTTGATCAGCTTGAGCATTTTGAACTCAGCAAATTAACAAAAAAAGTTCATGTAGTTACAGGAACTCCAATTGCAGAAAGTCTAAAGGAACAGGGAATTTTAGAAGGGAATTATCTTAATTATAAATATAAATTCCAAAACAAAGATACAGGACGAATATATGAGGAATTCCAAGAATATACGAAAGCTGTCGCAGATATACAAATAAAATTGAGAAACAGTTCTCAAAAAAAATCATTACAAAAGTTGCATAAAAAATATGTCAAAAAGATTTTAAAGCTTCAGCCTTGGAGGGAGCTACTAAAAATCGAACTAATAAATTTTTAAAAAAGGGGAATTAGAATGAAAAAAAAATGGAAAATAGGCTGGGGATGCGTTTCAAAATGCAATATGAAATGTGCTTTTTGTTACAGTGCAAAAGTCAGGTCAGAAGTTGAAGATTTAGAATTTAAGGACTGGAAAAAATTCATAGATGAAAATCATCAATCTATAGATTCTCTAAACTACGGAACAGGAGAAAATAGTCTAGATCATGATTGGTTTATACTTGTTGACTACATAAGAAAAAATTATCCGAGTATTACTCAAGCACTTACTACAAATGGCTATATAAGCTACCAGATGAATAAAAATGAAGAATACGAGAGAATTGTTAAAGAATCTATTGATGAAATCGATGTTTCATTAGATTTTTACCAGAGTGAACTACACAATGAATTTAGAGGTCAAGAAAAGGCCTTTGACTGGGTTTTAGAAACTTTAAGACTTTGTCAAAAGCATGATATTTCAAGTACAATAGTTTTTATAGGAATAAATTTAACTTTAGAAAAAGAGAATATAAAAGGTCTTTTTGAAATTGCTAAAAAATATGGAGCAAAACTCAGAATGAATCTGTACAGACCTACTAATGGAATTATAGAAAATAACATCTTCATTCCTGATTATAAAAAAATAATCGACATCCTTTACTTTATAGATGAAAATTATAAAATACTAGCCATCTGTGATCCTCTTTTCAGTTCAATACTTACTGAAAACAGCTTTAAAAAAGATCCTTCAGGTTCAGAAAGCCTAAGAGTACTTTCTGATGGAAGTATTACTCCTTCTACATATTTGATTTCTGAAGAATTCAGGCTAAATACTATCAAGGAAAAGGATATACTCGAGAAAATAGAGACAAATGAATACATTAACTTTCTAAGTAATCTGAAAACACCTGTTTCTTGTGATTCCTGCAAATTTATAAAAAGCTGTAATGGGGGAGTAATCGATAGAAGATACCTATGGTTTAAAAACTTTAGTGAAAAAGATCCTTACTGTCCATTCAGAGATGAAAATTTTATTCCGGAAAAGAAAATTAAAATAACAGATGAGTCTGATTTTTCATCTGTACACGATGGATATCTTCCGACAATGTTTTTTTCTTACTAAAGGCCAAGCGTCCATAGCCATCAACTTAAGATATATAAAAGATTTGGAATTTAGTCAATCTAATTTTCAGATCTTTTTTCTTTTATCAAAGCTTGAATACTCAATTTTTAGATATCACAAAATAGAAAAGCCTTAGCTTTTCAAAAAAAACTATGAATTTTCCTTGTTAAGCTAGATCTCTCAGTATTTCATCGGACAAGGAACTACCTTCATTCTACTTTTTAGGCATGTTTTAGGAACTAATATATATAATTTTTTCAATACCATGGAAATTTTGTAACCATAATGGTGAAAATTATTCAGATAGTAACTGATTTTCTGAAAGATTTTCTTTTCACTCAAAATAATATCATTCTCAGCTATTTTATTTTTTAAAATATTAGAAATTTCACTATTTACCAAAATATTTATCAGTTTCCCATAAAAATGTGATTCTATCCTCTCTTTTTTCAGTTTTCTAGTGCTTTCTTCTTCATGATATATTGAAAGAAATCTAAAGAATAGTAACCTAAATTATTCAATATTAAGTCATTCTTCCTCAAAACTTTCTTCAATTTCGGCAAAATTTTAAAATCATTTTTAGTACCTTGAGATATCTCTATATGGACAGGTGAAGAGCTCTTCAAATCTTTTATGAAATGAATTTTCAATCCTGCATAGGAACATTCTCCATTTCTACCACCAGGATATTCCTTTTGGTGAGAGTTGTGAAGCTTACAAAT
>JBOFEZ010000059.1:0-4066 GCA_051648365.1 Fusobacteriaceae bacterium | reverse complement strand
AAGGAGAAAGAAATGGCAAAGGGATATGATATCTACAAAGAGAGATTGGATAAAGTAACATGGTTTGGAAAAGAGCTTACAAGAAGGTCAAAGTCTAAGTGTGAACTTTGTGAAGCAACAGGGGTAAAACTCCATGTATATGAGGTTCCACCAGTTCAGGAGGAGCCAGAAGTAGAAAGATGTATCTTTATCTGTGACGATTGCAAAGATAAAATAGATAGATTGAAAAAAATTAAGGAGAATGACTTGAGATTTCTTTCTAGCTCGATTTGGAGCGAAGTTCTGATGGTAAGAGCTTTTTCTATATATCTTCTAAAAAATATAAGCGGAAAATTTGGTTGGGCTGAAGATATGTTGGATGATCTGTATATAGATGAAGATACAGAAGAGGTTGTAAACTCAATAGAGTTGTAGCTTACTGGTTTTTATCGGGAATTGGTTTTTGCATGTTCTAGTAAGTTCTTTTTATTTGTTCTTTATAATATTTCTTTATATTAGGCACCATGGGGACGGGCGATATATCAAAAATTGATACTGGGTACCACTTTTAGGGAAGGTGGTGTACCGTTCTATGGGAGTGGGTAGAGGAGGTTTTGGAATGGGTGGTTTTTTTAAAGTGGACAATGATGTGATTGACAAAATGAAATTTACGAATGCTGTAGAATATTATGTTTATACGATTATTTTGAGGTATAGCAATGGAGGAAGAATGGCTTTTCCATCTATAGAGCATATGAGAAAGATAATAGGTTGCTCTAATAGAAGAATTTCAGCCTCTATTAAAGCCCTTGAAGAAAGAAAACTTATTGTAATATATAGAACTCCAGGAAAAAATAATAAGTATCTGCCTTCTAAGGAGCAAGAAAAAATAGAAGCGGTATTGAAAGATGAGTTGGAAGAGAGAGTAGAAAAAGAGCAGGAAGAGAGCCAAGATAATTATAAGTGGAGAAAACAACTGCTAAATTTGATACATGAAGATATAGCTATAGCAACAGGTAGAGTAATGAAAGATGTGAGGTTAGCATTTCCGGCAAAGAAACTTTCCATAAAAGATTTAGAAAAAATAAAAAGACGTATAAATAATTCTGAATTTTTAAAAGGTGAAGCAGATGAAAAACCGAATCTTAGACATTTTCAATCTATGTATCAAATTGATAAGATATTAGAAGGATATTATGATAGTTGGGAAGAGGAAGAATACTAGGAGGTTTAAATGAAGATAAAAATGCTGTTATTATCGATCATGTTTACTGGATGTTCTGTGGTAGGTTATAGAACAACAGAGGAACCAAAGTATGAGGTTTTGAAAAAAGATAAAAATATAGAGATTAGAAAGTATGAGCCTATTATTGTAGCTGAGGTTGTTACAGATGGAGATTATGAAAAAAGTAGCCAAAAGGGATTTAATAAACTTGCAAAATATATTTTTGGAGAGAACAAAAAAGGTGAGAATATAGGTATGACAGCCCCTGTTTTCCAAGAGGAGAAGGGCGAAAATATAGGAATGACAGCCCCTGTTTTTCAAGAAAAATTAGGGTTAGGTTGGGTGATGAGGTTCACTATGCCGGAAAGATACACCATAGAGAATCTACCTAAACCTATAGATGAAGAGATAACTATAAAAGTAATCGAAGGAAAAAAAGTTGCTGTAATAAGATATTCTGGAATATTGGGTGGAGAGAAGATAGAAAAAAATACCCTTCTTCTAAGAGAGTGGATAGAAAAAAATAATTACAAAGAAATTTCTTTACCACAATCTGCTGGATATGATCCGCCATGGACAATACCTTTTTTGCGTAGAAATGAGATTCAAATAGAAGTGAAATAATAGAATATTTATTAATCTTAAAAATAATACTATACTTTTCTTGTAAGGTAGTGTATAATACTTATATGAATGAAAAAAACAAATTTGGGTTAAATGTTTTACAGTACCTTAGGGTATCTTTGTACAAATATTAGATTTGTGGTTTATCATCAAAAAAAATAATATGGAGGTACACAATGAAAGGTACAGTAAAATGGTTTAACGAGGAAAAAGGATTTGGATTTATCACTGGTGAGGACGGGAAAGATGTATTCGCACACTTCTCTGAAATACAAAAAGACGGATTCAAAAAATTAACTGAAGGAGAAGAAGTTACATTTGATGTTTCTAAAGGTCCTAAAGGTTTAGTAGCTACAAACATAAAATCACTATAATTTTATAAAAAAAGCCTGGTTGATATTTCAACTGGGCTTTTTTTTATGAGCTTTTTTTCGATAAATTATGTATAATAAAATAGAAATTTTGGAAATTGTTTTTGCATAAAAATGAGATTCGAATAGAGATAGAAAAAAGGAGCTGGAATATGTTTGAATATTTAAAAGGAAAAATAGAGTATAAAAAACCCGAGTATACAGTGGTGGATGTGAATGGATTGGGATACCGTGTGAATATATCTTTAAAAACTTATGATAAATTGATTGTGGGAGAGGAAAATAGATTATACATATATAATTTTATAAAAGAGGATGCTTTTAAACTCATAGGTTTTTTAAAAGAGAGTGATAGAACAGTATTTGAACTTCTTCTTTCTGTTTCAGGAATAGGAGTGAGCCTGGCACTCTCTATACTTTCATCTTTTGAAATTGGTGAAATAAGAAGAATAGTTTCAGAAGAGGATTATCTTAAATTAAAAAAAGTACCTAAATTAGGAGAAAAAAAATCTAAGCAGATTATTTTGGATCTTAAGAGCAAATTAGAACTATTGAATATTATGGCTATGGAAAATAGTGAAGAGATAGATAACAGTGTCATTATAGAAGAGGAGCTATTCTTGGCTTTGGAAAGTCTGGGATACAGTAAAAAGGAAATTGATAATCTGGTAAGTAAAAAGGAGATGAAGGAATTCCAGTCTATTGAAGAAGCTATAAAAGCTGTTCTTAAAAAGATTAGGGAGAAAAAATAGGAGGTTTTATATGAAAAAAATCTTTGTTTTGGATACCAATATATTGATTCATGATCCCCGAAGTATTTACAGTTTTAAAGAAAGTGAGGTTGTCTTACCCATATTTGTGATTGAAGAGATAGACGACCTTAAAAGAAAACCAACTACTGCTATTCAAGCCCGGATGGCATCCAGAGTGATTGAGGAGATAAGAAAAAAAGGTTGTATAGCTAAAGGGATAAAACTTGAAGAAGATATAGTTTTTCGTGTGGAAATAAAAAATGATCCTGAATTATTACCAAAATCTTTGAGAAGGGATATTGGGGATAATAAGATAATCTCTGCTATTTTAGGAATACAAAAAGAAAATCCTGAAAAAAATGTTGTTCTCATAACTAAAGATATAAATATGAGAATTAAAGCAGATGCTCTAGGAATAAGGGTAGAAGACTATGAAACGGATATGGTGAGGTATTCAGATCTCTATGAAGGATATTATGAAGTGGAGATAAGCAAAGAAAATTTTGAAAAATATGAAAAATCAGGAAAAATCAAAGCCATAGACTTAGAAGTAGGGATCGAGCTACAGCCCAACTGTTTTCTGAAAATGAGAAATGGAACCAATGAGACTACTGGTAGGTACATGGATGGTAAAATTTCCAAACTTCAACTGGGAGATATAAATGCATGGGGAGTAAGAGCCCGTAATGACGAACAGAGATATGCAATAGACCTTCTTATGGATGAGAATATAAAAGTTGTAAGTCTTGTGGGGAAAGCTGGAACAGGAAAGACTCTTCTAGCAGTGGCAGCAGGTTTAGAGCAGGTAGTAGAAAGAAAAAAATATAAGAAACTACTGATAGCTCGACCAGTTGTGCCTATGGGAAAAGATATCGGGTATCTTCCAGGTTCAGAAAAAGAAAAACTAAGACCATGGATGCAGCCGATTTATGATAATATAGATTTTTTAACCGATGCCAAAGAAGCTGGTTCGGGGGAAAAAGTTGTAGAGGGATTGGAAGCTATGGGAATACTTAAGATAGAGGCCCTAACATATATAAGAGGACGTAGTATCCCAGCAGGATTTATCATTATAGATGAAGCTCAGAATCTGACTCCTCTTGAGATAAAAACCA